>CAWHKI010000169.1:0-19548 GCA_963829765.1 uncultured Isosphaeraceae bacterium
CGTGGGGACACCATCCTTGCCAATCGTCGCTAGCTCCTCGAGCAGGCGATCAACGGCGTCCATGTCCAGGGGGCAAGACCGCAATACGGCGCTCGGTGACGATGGCGGCCGGATCGAGGTGAACTCATATCGCCGTGACAATCGCTCGCCGAGAGTTGATCGATGTTTCCATCGCTCGGTGGTACTACCGCATGACTCGCTACGTCCGATGCGCGTTCCTGCTCGGCGAGGGCTTGTTAGATCAGGTCCGGATGGAAAGGCTAAAGAACGGCCGACCGTTCGGCAGCCACGAGGCGCCCGGGAGGCGTCACCTGGCAAACTAAGACCAGCTCGCGGGGCGCAAGATCATCACCGTGACGCAAAATGCGAACCGACGGACGCAAACGGCGAGGGGCCCGGCAGTTTGCGTCACGGCGCAAATCTTTTCCGATTAGCGATTTAAAATGGCCGTGACGCAAATGACGCAAGTGACGCAAATCCGCGGACCTTGCGGGCCGGCCGGAAGCGAGGGGAGGGGCGAAATCTGGGCGTGGTTCGTGTGACGCAATATCGCGGATTTCCCTGGCCGGCTGGGGTGACCCGGGGCAAGGCGCTCCAGGAGATGAGGCGCAGGGGCGGAAGAAGCACAGGGATCGCGCGTAACACATTCCCGGGGAGCATAGCGGGAAAGAAGGGTGCAACGCTCGCCGAGCACAAAATGATCGGTTGTTCGATCGATGACACATTTAGGCGCGGATTGCTGACGCCTGCCGAGGTCGTGCCATCCGCGCGGCTTCAGAGCAGGAGAAAACCTGGCCCAAGCTTGGCCGTATGCGCGAAACGCAGATAGGCGAATCGCGATCTATTCGGACACTGATTGCGATGGGGGTCGCCCCGCCTCATAAATAACCCGGCCGGGCTCAAACGTCGTAGGGTCGTCCGGTGATCGTGCTATTACTGGACGAACTGCCGCAGGCACGGAATCGAGTTGCTTCCTGAGCCATCCATCCATTAAAAACGCCAGTTTGCTGACGTCAGAAACACTGGTCGTGTTTAGAGCCTCGTCAGCATCTCGGAGTGCGGCAAGGAAGTTCTCGCGGTCGTTGACGATTTGCGTGGGAATCGTGGCCTCGCCTGGCAAGACGCAGCTTTCGCGAACGCAGAGCCCGAGATAGCACACCGCACGCGCGGTGCGTCCGTTTCCACCACCGAAGGGGTGTATCCAGTTCACCCGCCAGAGCAGGTACGCCGCTGTTTCGATCGAGGTCCAATCGGTGCGTCCGTTGACCGTTTCGCACATGTTTTCGACTAGGCCCGGCACGTTTGCGTGATGAGGCGGTTTATGCACCGATCCTTTGATCCTCACCGGCCACTCTCTGTACTGCCCAGCGCACGCGTAGATGTCTTTAATGGCGGCGTGATGAAGGGACTTGATAATCTCGGGCGTCATCCTCAACCTCGCCCCGAGTCTTCGGCAATCGCTAACGTTTGCCGGTATTGGAGGCGTCCGTTGCGAGCCTCCAGAAAGTCTTTCTCGGATTGCGTCCGGAATAGCGGTGCGCGAGAATTCACATCACGACCACAACCTGCTTAGGTCTGAATTCAGCGGCTGGATCTGAGTGGACAGCGAGAGAGACCCTGCCACCATTTCGCGAGTAACCCTGATGTTCTCGTAATGCACGTTGCCGAACGCGAAATCAATCTCTTGGTTCCGCCGTTCTTCTGGAGTCATGCGGTGGTATCGCACTTCCTCGAGCATCGATTTTAGTTCTTCCGACATGGTCCCACCCCTACTGTCCTGCAAAACCACGCTTTGCTATCACGCGTGGTATAAGTCTTATCGGCCGTTCGAGAACAGCAAGCTGCGATATTAACCTCAAAACACCCTCACCGTCAACCTGCAACTGACGCGCCGCTGGACCACCTCGCTGCACGACTAAGTATCCTAGAAACGAAACTCGATTCCTATTCCCAGGTAAACCTGATCGCAGCCACCAATTATACGACCGACCCACCGCCCGTGTTTATTTTGCAGCCTAATCGGCTGCACTTTCGAGAACCTGAGCCAGATCTTCCACCATTTCCTCTGCCGACCGACTCCCGCCAATCGCCAGGTCCTCTGTCGGGTACTGATCGAACTATCACTATAATCGGGCCACGAGCGCGGTCAGGCAACATATCCCATGCATCCACGATCTCGGATAGCCTTGGATCCGTCTGACATGTGTCGGCGTGTGGGTTCCGGTTCCGGGAACACCATAACAAATTGGGGTTCCGAGTGTTTGATTCAGAATCAGCGACCGGTGGTCGGGCCGCGCCAAGCGGTTCCGGCTGGCCCCTTGGCATGCCCTTGCGGAGGAGGAGAAATTTCAAGGATGGAAAGATGGGTCGTCGACCGTCAGCGCTTCTGCGATAGCGGCGCAGGTCGAGTTGACCTCCCGGAACTCAGCGTCGCTCGCGAATGAAGGTTTCCGAGACGGGCTCCCTTCGACCGGGACCGGGAGATCGTCCTCCTCGTCGTCGTCTAGGTCCTCGGCGGGGTCCGGCAGCCGGCTGAGCAATCCGCGTTCGAGCAATTGCCGGTCGACGTCCTCGGGTGTCAGGATCTTCCCGATCGAGGTCGCCTGTTGTTCGCGCCAAAGGAGGGAAATGGCTTCGACAATCGCCTCGTCCGGCGAGGCAAAGCCACCGCTTGGCACCTCGGCGCTGATGAAGAACTCCAGGTCTTGAGGAGGTGGATCATAATGGAGGATAGGGGACTTGAACCCCTGACCTCTTGCATGCCATGCAAGCGCTCTCCCAACTGAGCTAATCCCCCGACGACCGCTGGAGGGAAATCGAGAAGCACGCGCCTTGCGGCGAGGCGCTGGCTCATCCCTCCCCACTTCAAGATACTAGCGAGCACTGCCCGGTTTTCAATGCCAGCCAACTCGAACCGCGGCGCAAACCTTTTCGGAGGTCCGCGATTGGATCCGGGGAATTAGCAGTGCATCGTCCCAACGATTGCTCAAAATCGCCGCGGTGAGCGGCATCGGTCCGCCGTGCGGTTTTTCAAAAAAAGACGATAACGAATGGCACGGAACGCGACCGCACTTTGCGGGCGATGGCCGCACTCGCAGCTCGGCTTGATTCGGCCAACCGAGTGGGAAGGGTGTTTGGGCAAAGCTTGCCAGGCCGGCGCCACTGACGGCTTAACGCAAGGGCCTTAACCCGCGAAAAGCGTGCGAGCAAGGATTGCGAACGAAAATTTCGGAAGAAATCCTAATCCCTGATGAGACAATGTGATGCATCCAATTTTTGCGCCAATGAGCGTTCCAGGTCGGGGACTTGCCGAAAGCTTGCCGGATAGTGCCAAAAAGGACCATCTCTTTTCTTTCGCATAGTGTTCGGATGGTCACAATCTTGTGTGATGCTGTGAGACCCGTTCCCACCCCCTTTGGAAAAAATGATTGCGGCGCGAAGAACTGGCGTCTATGTTGAGCGATTGTTGAATCCGCGCAAGATCGGCCCATTCATTCCGGTCACTCGAGCATCCCGTGAGTGGCCGGACTAAAACCACATGGCGAGCGTCGTGATCGCCGGCATGACACTGATGGTATCCTGTCAGACGCCAAGCCTCCGAGGAGAAAACACCATGAAACGTGTGATGAAAGGGTGGCCGCGAGCCTTGGTCGCCTTACTGACAGCGCTCGTGACGGCGGGCATCGCGGTCGCGCAACAGGCCACAATTGTCGGCACGCTTGAGGGTCATACCGACCCGGTTTATTCGATCGCCTGGAGCCCCGACGGCAAAACTCTGGCGACCGCGAGTTTCGATAATACGGTCCGTCTCTGGGACGCCGCCAAGCGTAAAGAAATCAAGAAATTTGAAGGCCACACCAAGCTCGTTCTGGCCGTCGCGATTTCACCCGATGGCAAGCATATCGCCTCCGGGAGCCAGGATAACACGGCCAAGATCTGGGACTATCCCACGTCGGGCCCGGTCAAGACATTTGCCGGACAACCGGCGGCGATCGAAGCCCTGGCCGTCAAACCTGACGGCAAGCAATTCGCCGTGGCGGGGGGAAAACAACTCAAGGTGTGGGATGTGACAACGGGGGCCGCGGTCAAGGTTCTCGAAGGCCACACGGCCGACGTGGCGAGCGCTTGCTGGCGCAACGACGGCGGGCAGCTTGCCACCGGTGACAAGGCTCACACCATCCGGCTTTGGAAGAGCGACTTCACGCCGGAGGCGGTGATCGAAGCCCCAGGTGACGCCGTGCGTGGCCTTACGTATCTGCCCAGCAACCAACAGCTCATTTCGGCGGGAACCGACGGTCTTGCTCGGCTTTGGCAACTGCCCGTCGCCGCACTGCGGAGGTTCGAGACCAAGGGGCCTGTGAGTGCCTTCGCCACCAGCCAAAACGGCACGAAGCTGGCCACCGGAGGGGCCGACAAGACAGTTCGGATCTGGAACCCGGGCGACGGCAAGCTCATCAAGGAGATTGCGGCCAACGAGCCGGTCGTCGCGGTTTCGTTTTCGCAGGACGGCTCGAAAATCGCCGCGGGTCTGGCCAACAAATCCGTGCGGATTTACGCCGTCGCCGACGGCAAGGAACTCAAGAAACTCGACGGGCTCCCGTCCGCGATCACGGGGCTCGCATTTCGTGGCGACGGTGCCCAGGTGGCCGTTTCCGGTGAGGACAAAACGATTCGCGTGATCAATGCCGCCGACGGCAAGACCTTCAAGGAGCTCAAGGGGCACACGAGCTGCATTCGTGCTGTTTCCTTTTCACCCAAGGACGGCAACCTCATCGTCTCGGGCTCGGCCGACAAGACGGCCAAGCTTTGGGACGTCAATCAAGGTAAGGTCGTCCGCGATTTCGCGGGCCATGGCGATGGCGTGGTGAGCCTGAATGTCAGCCGAGACGGAACGAAGCTGGTCACGGGCTCGGCAGACAAGACGGCCCGGATCTGGAGCCTTGCCGACGGCAAGACACTCGCAACTCTGGCAGGGCACGCTGGTCCCGTAACGTCCGTTTTCCTCGCCGATGATGCCAGTCGCGTCGCCACGGGCTCGGGTGATCAGTCGGTCAGGATCTGGGACGTGGCGTCCGGCCGAGAGCTTCAAAGAATGTCGGACCACCATGCGGCGCTGGCGGGCGTCGCGATCCTCGCGGATCACAAGACGGTCGTCTCGGCCGGTGCCGACAACGCCGTCCGCGTGTGGATTCCGGCCGCCGTGCGGGTTTTCGCGGGTCATCAGGGGCCGATCACCAGCGTGGCCGTGCTGCCGAATGGAGCCCTTCTGGTGACCGGCTCCGACGACAAGTCGATCAAGGTTTTCGAGGTTGGAACAGGCAACGTCGTTCGAACACTCACGGGCCACACCGGTGCCGTCGTGGCCGTGGCTGTCACGAAAGACGGGAGCAAGATCATCTCGGGTTCAGACGACAAGACGTTTCGCGTTTGGAACGTGGCTGACGGCAAACCGCTCTTAACGACTTCGGCTCTCGCCGCGAGCGTGACGTCCGTCGCCGCGGCGAGTAATAACACGCTCGTTGCTGCCGGGCTCGCGGACGGCGTGCTGAAGGTGTATGACTTGACCACAGCGGATGCGGCTAAGGCGGAGCGAGCGAGCTTCAAGAGCGCGGGCTCTCCCGTGACGGCGGTCGCGTTCTTGCCCGATTCGGCGCACTTACTCGCGGGCTCCGCTGAAAAGGTCGTCTCGCTTTGGGCGCTTTCCTCCGCGGCTGGCTCCAAGAATCTGGCTGGTCATACGGCCCAGATTTACAACGTGGCCTGGAGCCCAGACGGCAAGCTTGTCGCGACGGCCGCGGCGGATAAGACCGCCCGGCTGTGGGATGTCGCCAAGGGAGCGATGGTCCGCCAGATCAACGCTCATGAAAAGGTCGCGTACGCTGTCGCGTTTCATCCCAAGGGCGACGTGCTCGCGACGGCCGGAGACGACAAGCTGATCAAGTACTGGAACGTTGCCGATGGCAAAGAGCTACGCAAGAGCCAGGGCCACGGGGCGCCGATCTACTCGCTGTCGTTTAGTCCCGACGGAACCAAGCTTGCCTCAGGGTCCGTCGACAAGACGATCCGGATCTGGAACGTCGCCGACGGAAAAGAGCTCCACAAGCTCGACGGCCATCCCGACGACGTTTACGCGGTGGCTTTCAGCCCCGATGGCAAGAAGCTGGCCTCGGCGGGTTACGGCGGCAACATTTACGTGTGGGACACTGCGACGGCGAAGGCGTTGTTTCATCAACAGATTGCTCCGTACACGTTGACCTACGGCCTCGCGTGGAGCCCCGACGGCAAGCAGCTCGCCGTGGCCGCATCGGATAATAAAGCGCACTTGCTCAAGCTGCCCTGAACGGTCATCGATCGCGATCCGCCCGGATCAGATCGGCACTGTCCGGGTGTGGTCCTCCGGCCAGCGCGGCACTAACGCCGAGGTTCCCGGCACGCCGCTGGCGGACGAATGGAAAACGCTGCCGCTTTGGGGGGCGCCGACAGCGCTCCTTACTTTCACTGACCGACGACAAACGCGGGCAAACGGAGCTAATCTTCCGGGAGTTACTCGAAAGTCCGTCTTCGGTCTTCGGGGGAATCAGCTACGCTTCGGGTGCGTAGGCGCGTCCTGAGGCGAACGTTTAGGAGGAGCACTCGGTAGTTCTCCGCTTCTCACAAGCACCTGCTCGTACTCTGCCCGATTCAACGGACAGTCCACGAGCGCAACGAACTGGCCTTTCGTCAACTTGCATTGGCGAGCCATCTCGGAAAGCAGCCCATCGCCTATATCCTTGTGCTTTTTTGTGTGACTCGTCTTCGTTCGGGCACGTGTTTTCTTACCATCGAGAGACCAATACACAAAAAAGTGATGGTCGTTATCCTCTTGTCGGAACCCCTTGGCCGTTAACCCCGCCTCGATGGATTGCTTATTTCTTGGCATGCTTAACCTCGACGAATCGTTGTCGCAATGACTCCGCAAGTTCTGCCGCCTTAGGAGCCAGCCGATCTGGCAGCTCGTTGGCATAAGCGATCCAGGCGAACACCACGTGGTGCGCAATCTCTCCGACCAAGCTGTCGCGCGTCTCTGCGAACGCATGGAGGTCGAGGCTTTCATCAGACGCGATGTAAAATTGCTGGGTCTCATCATCGAGCGAAGGGGTAATTTCGAGCGGCGACTTGGTCTCCAATACCGTGCCTTCGTACTCGAGATGTGAGAACACCAGCGGGGAGAGGTCCACCGGCTCTATGCGGCTGACAGCCGTAAGACGGAGGGGTTGTCCGGTCTCATCAATCACAAATTCGCCTGTCACCTGGATTAGGCCCCGTCGGCTCTCCAAAAGATCCACTTCCGTTTCGGGAAGGTAGCTGCATTCGAGTTGGCGCACAGTCACTGGCACTCGGATGAATAGCTTGTTTTCGTCGAAGTTGATTCGAATCAACTCACCTGTAACTGTCATGAGCAATCGCTCCGGCAGATCGACCGCTAGCCAATCGTCGATATTTCGACCGAGCCTTCCGTTCAACGACACTGCGGGAGAATCGCCCGCCGCAAGACTTGCTGTCCATCCCTCGCCCTGATGTGGAGCGAACGTTCTTATCTCCCGTAAGGCACGCTCTCGATATCTTGAATCGGGCAAAATGGAAGCTGCCCTTTCGCGGTCTCCCACCGACAGTGCATCGATAAAACCTTTGATCTCATGCATGAGCTCATCAGGATGAAAAAGGCTTGGCTGGGGCGACTCGTCAACGAGTTCAACAGGCAAAATGTAGCTGCCGCTAGCGGAAGGGCCACATCGCAGGCTGTATTTCCGTTTGAGATCACCTGGCGCTTTAAATCGAAGAGATATCGGTCGATTTTCTTTGTGCGCCGCGAATAGCAGAGCAAGCTGCTGCAAGCCGCCGAGAAGGCGCACAATGGCTTCAGCCGGGACCGTGTTCTGGTCAGCCTCCGGCCCTGTTATCACGATTTTGGAATTCGTGCCAGTCGTCATAACGTCACGATATCTCCGGATTTACGTGCCAGCAAGACCCGTCTAGCAGATTGAACATTAGTCACTAATGGCCTATCTCGGCCACTAAATGCTCGCAAATCACCAAAATAGCAATCCGAGATGAAGGCGAACTCCGGTTTTGGCATCTAGGAGGGAAAATTGATTCACTCCTGGTATGCTCAGAAACTCGGACCGGCTTAACGGGTTGCAAACCAGCGAGCCACTCGGGCCGAACAGACGAAGCGGACTCCTACCCGATCGTCTGCCCGGTTCGGCCCAATGCGCGGGGTAGGAAAGCATGTCTCTGACTCCGTACGACTGCATAAAAGAAATCCTGGTGCACGCGCGTCGCTTCATTGGTTCGGAGAGTAACCTCTTCGACCGCCCCCCTGCGTATTTTGAGGTTCCCTTCTTTCATCCAGTTTACGCGATTGAGCGGGACTTGGCTCTCGCCGCCTTTTATATCATTCGCCTCCACGTCGAGTATCAGCGCGTAGCGGGCGAGCTTTCGACACCGCCGTTCACGTTCGCCCTACGACGGGAAATCAACGCCTTACCCAAGATCATCAAAACACGTATACAACGATGGGGCTGGGACTATGTGCTGTCCTGCGATAGCCTGAATCAAATCCACGAACGAGTCGAAGCTCACGACAAAACGAAGGGGCACGCTCTTCGACGCGGCTCGATCATGGCGGGAAGGGGAAAACGTCGAACCGCATGCTGAATTCAGTCGGCAAGCGGAAGCATCTTCCGACGAACTCAAGATTCTCGATCCTCAGCCGGGCGGCAGAAGCGAGCCCAATACTCGAACGGGGGCGCCGACTCAAGTCGCCCAACCCCGCCGCAAAAGAGGGGGCCGACCGGCCGACACCGATATCGTGGAAGACCGACGAATCGCAGAAGCCTGGAAGACGGGTCAGTACGGATCACTCGAAGACCTTGCAAACGCCCTCGGAAAGACAAAGCCTGACGTCAAGAAATCGCTCGACCGCCACCGGAAACGAGCGAACCGCAACGAGAAAACCAAAGCTCGGAATCCGTGGCGGGATCGCTAGTTTAATTGGTCGACGCTCCATCGGCACACTATACCATCCAGAAGGGAGGAGGCGACCAGCATCACGTACTGACACGATTGTCAGTGTTTCTGTTTTCGAGCCGTTTCGGTTTCCACGTCGCGGTGGGGCGCTGTTTTCTGGTACAGCTTAGGTCGGCATGATGTTCCCCAGGGCTCCGTAAGTCGCGATAATGATGAACGCTGCGCGGTTGATTCGGTTTGGGCAAAGGCGAGTCTCACCGGCAAACCGCAAGTACGAAGTAGGCAGAGAACCGCAGCCCTTCAGTGATCGTAGAGATGGCAGTAGCGGTTCGTACAGGTTGATGACATGAAACGGCAACCGTCGGCAACTCTGAACGCAAGACAGGAGCGGCTCGCCCTTCTCGTGGCAGCGGGAAACGCGATCAAGACTTCCGCCGCACAAATTGGAGTCGGTGAACGGACCGCCCATAGCGGGCTCGAAGACGCGCATTTTCGGACACGGGTGAACGAGTTGCGCTGCCGGATGCTCGATACGGCGCTTGGGCGACTGGTTGACGCGGTGACTCGGGCCGTCAACACAATGGTGGACCTGCTCGACGAGGAAAGCGCAAGCGTAAGACTACGGGCTTCCCTTGGCATTCTCGAAAGCATGGGCCGCCTGCGCGAACACGTCGAATTCGAGCATCGGATTTCAGCCCTGGAGTCTGAATATGCGTCCCACGATGAAAGCGAGAATCGCACGGCTAGAAACATCGAAGGACACCCGAGCGAGGACTGGGCCGAAACGGATTGAAACTCCGCGAGACTGGCTCGAGTTATTCGAGGCGTTGGCAGCGACGGGTTTCTTCATTCACGAGCCCGATTTCCATCTCGCTCTGGGACTCTATCGCGACGCGGTCGAGCTCGGTAACGCTCGACCCATGGAATTGGAGTGGCTCTTAGAGATGTACGGCCGAGCGGCGGAATGCAAACCGGCTGCGAGCGAGACCGAGTACCAAGAGGTTGCAGAGTGGTATCGGCGCAACGAGTCCGCCGTCTACCGGGTCGAAGTGCGTTATGCATTGCTGTCGCACCGCGGCGGGCCGCGCCGTCTCGGTGCGACAAAGACCTTTGAGGAACTTCGTCAGTTGCGTGCGGCTCACGCGGATCTGGAGTAGAATGGGAGCATCGGGACGGCTCGAAGGGCTGCAAACCGGCGAGCCGAGCGGGCCGGGGCAGGGCGAAAGTTTCTACCTCGCCGTCGCACTGGCCCGCCCGGCCCGATGAATGAGGTAGGAATCATGTCCGAGAAACGGCGCGGCCAAGCCCAACAATCGCTGGACGATCCTGCGTCTTGTTCCCGTTGCGGGGCACCGGTCGAGCAAAAGGGGTGGGGTATCACTTATTGTCGCTCCTGCCGATCGGTTCATAAACCGCCTAACCTGTCTGGCATCATCGTGGCCCCGAAGATGACGAGCGATCCCGATGTTGAACCGTTCGTGCTATTGTATATACATGCACATTTCTTTATGGATAACTCCCAAGTTGGACGAAACACATCACCTGTGCCGCCGAGATCTGGTTGCCGTATCGACCCTGCGGCTTCAAGGAACAAAGGCGGCCGGCCACGCCACACCGACTACGATGAGGACCGCCGGGTCGCCGACGCTTGGAAGACCGGCAATTACAAATCACACGCAGACCTCGCGACAGCAATGCGAATGACCAGGCGCGAAGTGAAGTTGGCTCTCGACCGCCAGCGGAAACGCGCGAAAGCTCCCCGGAAAAACTTCGGATTGAAATTCGCGTCAAGAGCAATAAGTTTTTCCGTTACCAGAATTCATACCTGTCTCGCCCTGGAAAATCCGGGCATTCGAGGACAGCGAGCCGGAATAACTCGATGGAAAAACTCAACCTTCCATTCCATCGCGGAGAATCCGAATCGTCGAGCGAGCGTAGGGCTCGCTCATCGAAGATGACTCGGAGCGTCAATCATGTCACCGACTCAAACGACCGAATCTACGACTCGACGTCTTGGCGATGCTAAGGCGGTCGCTCGCGTGCTGAGCCTCTCTTGGCGAACCGTCTATCGCCTTGCGGACGCTGGCAAGATTCCTAATGGATTCAAACTCGGCGCACTTCGTCGCTGGGATCTTTCAGAGATTGAGGCGTTCATCGCGGGTGGATGCAAACCGCCGAAGGGGGTGCGCTAATGATTCCGCGCAAGAAGCTCGCCGACATATTACCGAAAACCGACCGCGAGAGACTTGGTCGCGACTGGGATTCCACCGACGCGGCCGTCGACCTGAAACCCCTGCCGAGCGGCGAGTACCGATGCAGCATCGCCAGCGGTGAACTATTCAACGCTAAGTCGGGAACTCCCGGTTACAAGCTCAAGCTCGTCGTCGTGGAAGGCGAGCACGCCGACCGGGTTGTCTGGCACGACGTCTGGCTCAGCGAAGCCGCCTTGCCGATGGCAAAGCGCGACCTGGGCGAGCTCGGTATCGCAAGCCAGGAGCAACTGGAGCGACCCCTTCCCGATGGCATCGTCGTCGGCGCCAAGGTGGCACTCCGAAAGAACGAAGATGGGACGGAGTACAACCGGGTCAATCGGCTCGATGTCGTCGGCATCGAGACACCCTGAGCCCGAGCCCTTCTCGCCTTGTGAGCAACGCAACGGCGACGAGACGACAGACGGCGCCGGCTTCGATTGGGGGACGGGACAACAGGAGGGAGAACCCAAGTCATGACGGCTCGACCCTACGGCTTTCGGGTCGTCGGGCATCGGGCCGGGCGAAGGCGGCTTGTCGATTGGCGAACCGCCCTCGCCGCCTATGCCGAGTGCGATCCCAAAGCCCAGCCTGAGCGCGAAGCCTACTTGAGTCATTTCGTCTTCGGGCAAGACTTCGCCGAGCTACCTGGAGCGAGAGGAAAGCGAGAAGGGATATAATGGCCCATGCGGGGCCGACTGGCTCTTCTGGGACATCGATCGGCCCGACGACCTGGAGCACGCCCTGCGCGACGCCAGGCGGCTCGCCGGGACAATCCTGGAGCGATATCGGGAATTCGATGACGACGACCTGCTCGTCTTCCTGAGCGGCGGGAAGGGGGTGCATGTCGGCATTCCGACCGTCTGGCACCCCTCGCCCTCGCCGCACTTCCATGTGATCGCCAAGCTCTTCTGCCTGGCGATCGCCGAAGCCGCGAACATCGTGCTCGATGGCTCAATCTACTCGAAGACTCGGCTCTTCCGTGCGCCGAACTCCAGGCACCAGAAGACTGGACTCTTCAAGCGCCGGCTCACGCTCGATGAACTCACGCACCTGAAAGCCGAAGCCGTGGTCGAGCTGGCGCGACGGCCCGAGCCCTTCGAGATTCCCACCGGGCCGGCATTGTGCCTGAGCGCGGCCGACGATTGGGCGAAAGCTCGCCGGGTCGTCGAGCGCCAGGCGGAACGAATTCGGGCACCCCGCGCCGGCAGTCTCGAGATAAGTGCGTTCCTGAAACGGTTCATTCGCGACGGCGAGGTTGAACCGGATCGCCGGGCCGTTTCGGCATTTCGAGCCGCAGCCGAACTCGGCGAGGTTTACGAAGCTCACGGCTTCGACGCCCTGGCTCACGCCCTGCTCGTCGAAAGCGCCCTCGATTCGGGACTGAGCCCGAGCGAAGCGAACGCGCAGATTGATTGCGGTCTGGCTCACGGCCGACGCTCGAAGGAAGGGGTGCCAGCATGAGCGAAGCACGGTACCAATCGACCGCTGACCTGCTCGACCCCTGGCGCGATGACGTTCTCAGCGGGAAGCCGCCGACCCTCTATCCGGTCGGCACGGGCGAGCTTGCCAGGATCGAGATCGGGCCGGGACTCGTCACGCTCATTGGCGGGGCACCGGGGGCCGGGAAGACTGCCTTGACGTTGCAATGGGTGCTCGACGCCCTCAGCGCGACGCCGAGCCTGAAGGCGATAATGCTCAACGTCGAGATGAGCCCGAGCACCCTGCTCGACCGCCAGCTTGCGCGGCTCGCCGGCATCGACGGATCACTCATCAGACATCGACGGCTCACGGCCGAGCACGCCGGCCCGATCGAGCGCGGCATGGAAGCCCTGGAGCGCATCGCCGACCGGCTCGCCTTCGTTCGCCCGCCGTTCGACCTGGCGAACGTGGCACTCACGGCCGACGCCTTCGACGCCGGTTTGATCTTGATCGATTACATTCAGCCGGTACGTGCTCCAGGCGAGCACGGAGACCGCCGCGGGGCCGTCGATGCGACGATGGACTATCTTCGACAATTCGCCGACGCCGGGACCGCAATCATCGTCGTCGCCGCCCTCGCTCGCTCGAAGGATGCGAAGGGGCGGTCGAGCTACAGCGAGGGGCTGAGCTTGGCGAGCTTCCGCGAAACCAGCGAGCTTGAGTACGGGTGCGACGACGGCTTCATTCTAGCACCGGCCGACGACGACAAGAGCGACGGGGATGCCTCTTCCCGTTTTCTCTTGAAGCACCTGAAGAGCCGGCATGGCGAGACGCGGGATATTGCCCTGAGCTTCGACCGCAAGCACCAGCGGTTCACGTCGGCACCGCCCGCCGAGCCTGCGAAGCGAAACGAGAAGGGGAAGCTCCAGGCGGCTCTTCGCGCTATGTGGGAGAGGACCGCGCCGGCTCACGACGACGGCGAGGTTGAAAATTGAGCGACATCGACTCGACGACCGCCAGGCGGAAGACCAGCAAGCGAGCTTCTCGGCTTCGCTTCGAGCTTCTGAACGCCTTCGTTGATACCGGCATGGCCGACCTGAGCCGGGCCGAGCTGGCGGTCTGGCTCATTCTCTATCGTGACACGAAGCGAGACGGCACCGCCCGAGCATCGCTCGACGACCTGGCTCGGCGAGGGGGAATGAATCGACAAACGGCAAGCCGAGCGGTCGGCCGACTGGCTCGCCGCAAGATGCTTCAAGTGCTTCGACGCGGTGGGTTGAATTGCGGACCTTCGACCTATCGCGTCTTCCCGTTTCGCGATGGAGTGAACATTTCGACTGTACGCGCCGACGCCTACAGCACTGTAGGCATTTTGCTACCGATACTGTAGGCGCCCATGCCTACCATCCCAGAAGCACCCCTTATAGGGGTGCTACCAGAAGAGCACGCACGACCCCCTTGCCGGGGGTGCGTGCTCGAAGACCAGACTCATTGACCCGATGCCGATCGTGTGACAGGATGCACGCTTGTCAATAATGACTCAGATTTTTGGTGAACTTACCCAACCGAAGGGAACGCACGATGCCCAATTTGCGATTCGGACGCCCCGATCCGCTGAACTTCGCCATGCTGCTCAATGAGTTTTCCGACAGCGAATTGCCGAATCTTACTCGATCAACTGTCCCGCTGTTGTGCTACTGGGCGGACTACCAACAGCGATTCGTGGAAATCTGCCAGCACGTACGGTGTGCTCCTCCTGAGAATTGCGACATCTGTTTTGAATATCCCGTACCTGCTCGGGGGGGCAACACGCCGTCCTACACGGACATCATGTGTGTCTCTGACTCGGTAGTAATCGCGATCGAGGGGAAATCGACAGAACCCAAAGATACGAAAACCGTCGGCAATTGGTTGGGACCTGCTCCGAGCCAGAACAAAATGAGCGTGTTGATGGGTTGGCTGGAATCGATCGGGCAAGTGACTCGGTTGGTTGTGGACGGGGCGGACTTCAATCCATTCCATCAACTGACCTATCAGATGATCCACCGGACCGCTTCCGCCTGCTCATTCAATGCGAATCGGACGGCTGTCGTGTATCAAGTGTTCGATATCGGCAAGCCGAGATGCCAGCCCGCGGACTATTATTCCGGGGCACTCGAAGCCCTTGCGAACGCGATCGGCGCGGCGGGGAACCTCGACATCCTGCTTCATTATGTGAAGGCAGAACGGACGGAGAAGTACCGGAGGACACAGTACCGAATAGGCGAGGCGCCACCGAACCAGATACCGGGAATCATCCGTAGGGCCATCAACGGGGGCGGCTTGTTCAATTTCCCGAATGGAAGTTGGACGCCGATTTCGAAGAGCAATCCAAACGACGTGGGTGCGTAAACCCCTGTCTACCGCGCCGAACGACTAGCGTCTCTTTTCGTCCCACGGGGAGGGTGTCGTCGAAGGCATATTTGACCTCAACAGCGATGTCTGTGATAATTCACACAATGAACGCCAGTCAATCCAAAGCCCTGATCTCGGATGTACTGCGGCAGACGATTGTTGAGAGCGGGGTTTCGTACAACGCCCTGCAGAGGAAACGGGAGTTACCCGCCAGCATCATGCGATTCGTGCGTGGTGACCAGTCGATTCGGCTCGACATGGCCGACCGGCTCGCCGCATACTTCGACCTAGAGCTTCAGAAGCGAAAGTAGAGAGTCATGGGAAACGTCTTCAAGAAAACCGTCACTCGACCGCTACCGCCGAACGCCGAGATTATCATTCGGCAAGGGGTGCGACTCGCTCGATGGCGCGACACGAAGGGCAAGACGAAAACGGCACCCGTGACGACCGGGAAGGACGGGGCGGAGCGCATCCGCGACGGGTCGAGCACCTACGTCGCCCGCTACCGTGACGGCGATGGATTGGTCGTCGAAGTCTCGACCCGGTGCCGGGACAAGACCGCTGCTCAAAACGTTCTCGCCGACCTGGAGCGGAAAGCCGAGCGAGTGCGGGCCGGCTTGCTCACACCTGCCGAAGCGCGAACGGCCGAGCACCTGGCGACGCGGATCGGCCATCACGTGGAATCCTATCTGAACAATCTGGAAGCGACAGGCGTTACCGCGAAGCATGTTCGCGAAACTCGTCGCATTCTCACTCGGATCTTCGGTGAGTGCGGATTCCGAACCTTAGCTGATCTCGATGCATCGGTCGTCGAATCGTGGTTGAACGAACGGCGCCGAGCGAACGCTTCGGCTCGAACCCGCAATGTTGACCGCACCGCGCTGGTATCGTTCGGCAACTGGTGCGCCAGCAAAAACGTCGGCCGGCTCGTCGCGAACCCGTTCAACGATCTTCCACGAGCCGACGAAAAGGCCGACCCCCGCCGCAAGCGCCGGGCGATGACGGAAACCGAGCTTATTCGATTGCTCGACGTCGCCCGCGGCCGACCCCTGCTCGAAGTCATGACGGTACGAAGGGGCAAGAGGAAGGGGCAAGCTATCGGCAAAGTGAAGCCCGAAGTACGCGAACGGCTCGAAGCACTCGGCCGAGAGCGAGCCCTGATTTACAAACACTGGTGCTCAGCGGACTCCGAAAGAATGAATTGGCGACCCTGAGCGTCACTCAACTCCGGCTCGACCAGCCTGTCGCCTACGTGGAACTGGACGCGGATGACGAGAAGAGCCGCCAGGGGAATAGCGTGATCATCCGCGCCGACCTTGCGGATGACCTTCGGTCCTGGCTCGCCGACAAGCTCGCATCGCTCCAGGCGGATGCCTTCCGACGCGGGGAACCGATCCCGTCGAGACTTCCGGGCGACTTGCCGGTCTTCAATGTGCCGACCGGCTTTATTCGGATCTTCGACCGCGACTTGAAAGCCGCCAGCATCCCCAAGCGTGATGAACGGGGCCGCACGCTCGACGTGCATGCCCTGCGAACGACCTTCGGAACGCTCTTGAGCAAGGGGGGTGTTCCCCTCCGGACGGCTCAAGCCGCCATGCGACATTCCGACCCGAGCTTGACCGCCAATGTGCACACTGATCCGAAGCTATTGGACGAGCTATTGGACGTGCACGGCGCCCTCGATGCCCTGCCGAACCTACCGCTCGACGCCGGGCCGATGGTCGAGCAAGAGCGGCTTCGAGCTACTGGCACCGAGAGTTACGCTCGAACTTTCGTTGCCCCAGCCGTTGCACTACCCGACGACAAACGGGTACAAACGGAGCGAATTGCTGACAATACGACGGCTGAGTCGTCGATTGCCATCGGCTTCGTTCGGCTTGACGCAACTTGCGATATTGTCAGGGGAAAGGCAATGAAGGGCATCGCTGACAAGGCATGTCTCGAATGGGCGATGAGGGACTCGAACCCCCGACATCCTGCGTGTAAAGCAGGCGCTCTAACCAACTGAGCTAATCGCCCTGTTCAGCGTTCGACGTCCGTGGCCGTGGCTGGCCGTTACCGCCGTTTCCGTTCCAGAAAGTATAACGGACAGGTCGGCTCTGAACAGGTCCGAAATCACTTCGCGCTTTGAGGCGAGCTGGGGAGCGATGTGATCGTTCGATCTGGCAGAATTCCACCGAGAACGATCTACATGTTTCGCTTGATTTGGCAGGACCGTCCAATGAGGCGGCAGACATCATGGTGTCTCCGACCACCGACGTCAACCAAAGGTTGCCTAAGATCGCTAAGATTGCACGCGCGGGGGGCCTGCAATCTTAGCTACCTTAATGCAACCTTTGTGCGCTACGGCGATCTATCGCGACAACTCGTTGCGACCGCGCCAACCGCCAGGTCAGGCGGAATCCCTCTGACTGGTTCTCGGGCCGCCTTCTTAGGCGATCCGCAGAGGTCGATTGACCGTGGCCGCCGTCGCCCTGCCGGACCGTTGGACACGATCGTGCGTTGTGGCACAAAAGCTCCTGAAAAACTGCCACTTTGTGCCACTTTATGGGTACGTTCGGAGGCCCGTCCAAGAGCCACAACCCGCGTCTTGCTATTGCTTTGCGATCGCACGAGCCCAGCCCCGCGCCGCGTGGCATAAAAGTGGGATCTTGCCACAGAACACGACCAACTGTTTTGGCCAGCGCCCGAGCGGAGCAACGGGGGGCATCGCGCTTATCGATTGTGGGCACGATGGCACGCCGTCGTCCGCGTGAAATCGGGACGTTATACCGCGTGCGTGCTGATTTGAGACATTCAGGGAGGGTGAGCCTCCGTGCGAGCCGAGTGCCGATGCCGGCTCGGACGGAGCCTCGCCCTCCCGTTGGCGATGTCGCGGCTCACACCGCGGGAAGTAGATTCCCGGTCCGCGCGTGATGGATCACGGTGGCAGAGCCACATCACCCGGCGAGCGTCTGCTCTCGCCCGGGAAGACCGTCTTGGACTTGGAGACCGCCGGTTCCGCCGGCTTGGGCTTCGGCTCAACCTCGTCAGGCAACACACGACGGGCCGTCACCACCTTCCAGCCCGTGTCGATTCCTTCGAGACGAAACCGCACCAGCTCGAGCCCGGATCCGGCCGGGCGGGTCACCGAGCGAGGCGAGGCGATCGGTGGCGATCGCGTTCACCCGAGCCGCTCATAGATAAAAGGACCGTCCGCTTTTAGGCTCTGAAACGACCTCTTGAGCAGGGCCTGCAAGAGCGGCATCGAACCCGCCACCTCGATCACCAGTGCCTTCGCATCCTTTGGTAACGGCGGCTTGGCCGACTCGACCAGCATCTTGTAGGTCGGCAGGATTTCTTGGGCGCAGCGCCCCTTCGGCCAGCTTGGCGAATACTTTGCCATACGCCTCGGCCGCGTCGAAGAGATCGTCGGGATTGCCGCTCTGCATCTTCTTGTACAAGCCCGACTTCTCGGCGTCTTCCTTGGCCTGGTGCAGCACATCCAGCGTCTCGGCGGCCGCGCCCATCGCGTTCTTGGGCGTGAACCGGCCAATCGCGGGATCGTAAACGAAGTCGGCCTCGATCTGCTTGTGCAGCTTGCCGATGGCCGCAAATGACCCCTTGGTCGACCGATCGTGGGTGCGATCGCGCTGAAAGGAGGAGACCGCGCGAATCGCTGGCGGCTCTTCCACGATCCCGAACTGGCTCGCCGATTCGGGCTCGTCGCCCGAGATTGCTTTTAAGTAGGCATCGGCAACGCGCTCGACAGCGTCTAACTTGCGCGGAATAGGCCACCACTATACCCGTTCGAGCACGTAAAAGCTTCTGCGCTGGCCTGACGAATCGTCCCTGACGAAGTTGACCGCCCGGAAGCCGGCAGCGAACGCGGCCCGAAAAGCCTGGCCCACGGCCACGCGCCACCGCTCGGCAAGCGCGGGCCTCTCTCGACGCAGTGACGCTATGTCGGTGGGGACCTCAAGCAGCACCCGCGGGGCTGCCAGCGTCGACTCATCGAGCCCGACAGGCGCAACCGGCTGGGCCCCACTCCCCTGCTCTGTTTCTATCAATTGAGGGAGGGCCGTGGCGACGGGCGAAGCAATCGGCGTCGCAGCGTCGCCGCGGGTGTCCCATTCGGCGATAAGTCGGTCGGTGGGAACGCCCGCGTTCAGTGCGTCGGTCCGAAACCCATACATGTTTTCGACATAGCGCACGGCCGACGCCCCCAGCCGTGCCAGGTTGAAGTGGGCATTGCCGGCTTGTAATGGGTCAAAGGCCCAGGCGATGCGGTCAATCCCCTCGGCATGCGCGATCGTCCGCTGAAGGTGCTTGATCTCGTAGCCGAGTCCACGCGACTGATATCCGGGAACGACCCCGGTCAATTGCGAGTACAGACAGAGCCGGTTCTCGACCCGCCCGAGAAAGGCGAACGACATTGCCGCGGCCTCTCCCTCGGGCAGGAATGCTCCCAAGACCAAGCCGCCGTGGAGATTGG
>CAWHKI010000170.1:0-54606 GCA_963829765.1 uncultured Isosphaeraceae bacterium
GTCGCATCCTGTTATCCTACGCAATCCCAGTTCCATTTCCAAGTAAAATCTGGCTCTTCGAGGAAATTTTCGCGAGAATTTTTCACAGATAATGCTCTTCTGTATAGAATCAGGGGGGCCACAATGCGGATAACTTGCTGAGCAAAATTCGCGCGTGCAAGGCGAAAACAGGCCGATGGGCGACCGGGCCGCTGACGACGATCGGATGGTGTCAGCCGCCGACAAGGATGCCTTTTGTGCGGCCAGCCCGGACCTTTTCGTTGAGCGGCTTCAAATCGCTGCCGTCGAAGTTCTCGCTCCCCGCATAAACCACGCGTATCGAATGGAGTCCAACCGTGAGAGTCGAAGTGGTAACCTTTGCTTTGCCTCGTTTCAGCGTGGTCTGACCGAGTACGGTCGCCCCATCATAAAAAGCGACCGTGCCGATTGGTGTGCCACCGCCGTAACCGGCGGTCTCGACGGTGGCAACGAAGGTGACAGTTCGACCAATATTCGCTGGCCGCGGGTTCGCAGACAAGAGAGTCCTCGTGCGGCGAAGCTCTGATCCTGGACCGCTTGGAGGACGGCTGGGTGTGGGTGACGGAGACGGTCTGGGCGTCGGCCTAGACGTCGGGTTTGAGTGGGTGTTGGTGTGGGGGTTGGCGTCGAGGTCGGGGCGGGCGTAGGCGTGGATGTCGGTGTGGGGCTACTGAGGTGCACGATCCACGACTCTTGCTGACCCTGAGGGTTTGTCCCTACGCCGACAATTGTGTTCCCGTCCGGTGTAATTGCGGTCGCCTCGGTGAGCGTCCAACCGTCGAGAGCTGAGCCCAGCCCGTAGCTTGTCGTCAAAACACCTTGGAGGCTGGTGACATCGTTCGTGGCCTGATCCCAAATAAATGCCGTGCTCGCGGTCTCGGTCAACAATTCGCTGCTCGGCGCCATCCAACCAACGATTGTCGTTCCATCATTGGAGACACCTGCCGCGATGCTGTCGGTAAATCCTGAGGGCAAAGGCAAATTCGTCGGTCCCGACCCGCTCGCGGGGTCCCAGCGAAACGGCAGCACGGCCCCCAAGAAACTAAATGCCTGCTCGCCAACCACGACTGAGCCGTCCGCTGAGACCGCTGTGGCGGAGCCACGGGATGCCCCATCGCCATTTACGAGGAACAATTGGCCGTTAACCCACGCGTATGGCATGCCCGCTGCTAAGTTCTGCGTGGGACTCACGTATGCCCCGGCGATGACGCCACCGTTAGCCGACATTGTATTGTCAAATGTCGCGGTGACGTTGGTGCCGTTTACCACCGGGATGATTTCGAGATCAGTTCCATCGGTAAGCACGTACGGCGAGGTATTCGCTGCTGACGTTGATTTGTAGTCGCCGGCAATGATCGTGCCATCTTCCGACACCGCGTTGGCGGTACTCCTATACGCCGACGATACCGCTGCGATATACACTGCACCGCCGTCACCCGTCCACCGAAAGGCTGTAGCCGAAGTCGCCAAGCCGTAGCCACCCACCGTCCCCACAACGACCGCCCCATTTTCGGAGACGCCGGTGGCGTTCCCCTGAACGATGGCTCCCGACGAACCCATTAGCGGGACCACGCCGATGTCTTGGGTCCACTCCGCGGCGCCGACGGCAGCCTCACTGCCAACGACGACGGTACCATCCGGTGATACGGCATCGGCCACAAAAGCACCTAATCCCTGGAAGCTAGCGGCCATCAGCACTTGCGCCTCTCGCGCCTCCAGCGACGGCCGGCGGGCGCGTCTTGTGCGACTTCCGAGCGCAGGCACAAGGGAACGTTGAAATAACTTCACGTTGAACAAGTCTCCACGGTGGGACCGCGACGAGTCAGGGGGCGAGCCGGGGGGCCCAGCAGATATTGAGCCAGCGTCGCCGCTCCTCGGGGCGAATAGCGAGCCAACTTTACGGCCTTTGCCTTTCGGGCGGGAGATCATCAGACGAGGCACGCCGAGGCGATTGAAGATCAACGACCTGATTTGTTTTTCCGGCTCCGGCGAACCGATTTTTTCGGTTTCTCAGAGAACCGGCGACCGAAATACTGCTTGAAACCCTCGTGAAATTGTTTTGGAGAAACAAGGCCGGCCGCCGGATTGTCCGCTTCGCTGACGTCTGTCATGGCGTTCTTGAGAGATTGAGACGGGCTCAGGCCTTGGCGCCGGCCACATCGGCCAGGACAGGTCTGAGCGAGTCGAAGGCGGTCGTACGCTCGCGATAAGCCTTTTGCAGCTCGTTGAGAAGTCCCATGCGATCAAGAGGCCCCACTCGCTTCCCGTCCAGTTCCGCTCGACGCATTGCAGTCTCATTCAGTTGCTGCAACCTCAACCTCAGTTGGGCAAGATAATGGTCGAACTCCGTCAAACGCTGGCACTGGAAAAGCCATGCGTCATAAACCTCTTGCTGAAGGTTGGTCCTCCGGGCAGGGAAGCCATCAATTTCAACGCGGAGAGTACGGACCGCTGCGTCAACCTCGACTCGCTGCTGTTCCGCCTGAAGCATCTCAATCGCCACCTCCGCCCGTTCCCCATACTTTATTCTTGTCTCTTCAAGCTCGGAGAACTTCTCCCATGCTATTCGCACCTTCGACGTCAGCTCGTCGTTGGCGAGCGCGACACCCAGGCGGCCCCGGCAACCGTCAGGTAACTCACCCAGGAAGCCAGTACCGACCTGCGAAACACGCCCATGAGTCCTCGCTCCTACCAAACCTTGGATGCCGAATTCAAATTCGTGCCTTATGCGACTTCTCCCTCGTTATTGATCCCCGTCGCGGATGTCCCAGAGGTTGCGAGCCGATCGTCATTCTAGTCTCGCACGTCAAATCAAGTTGGTCGTCGAAACCTAAAACCGCGAAGGACGTTCGAGCGTACCGCGAACACGAGGGCCACAATCACATCGCCCCGCTGTCCACGATCATTGATGCTGATTCAAAATTGCGATTATTTCAATCAACCTACTTTCAATCACACTGATGAGGGGATAGAATCCGACTCACCAGGTTCGGATGCGACCGTCAGTTCGAACTC
Source organism: uncultured Isosphaeraceae bacterium (assembly GCA_963829765.1). Classification (GTDB taxonomy): domain Bacteria; phylum Planctomycetota; class Planctomycetia; order Isosphaerales; family Isosphaeraceae; genus CAWFRS01. Next base: position 3,034 of record CAWHKI010000170.1, read on the forward strand.
CCGGCGAGGTGGCTTAAAAGCGGCAAAAGCTGTGCCCTCGTCTCGAGTGTCGACCGCACGCGCCGGCGCCGACCAACTCGCTCATATGAAATACAAGGCGGTTTAACACCAGGCAGCGCGACTTCAGTCCCGCGAGAGCGTCCTCGGGCATGGTTCAACGCTGGGTAACACTTTCCAACAGACAATAAGAGGGCGAACGGACGCAATGCTTTATTGTTGAAAGGGTTGCGGCGAGCAACGCACAGGCGTTCACCGGAAAAAGTGTTACCCTGGCTCGCTGCAAATTGAACCATGCCCGTCCTCGGATAAGCTTGCTCGGCGTAAGCCTCGCGGGCGTCGCATGTTCGACCAAAATCGACTCGAGGGTTGTTTCACCCTAAAAAGGCTACGCCGATGTCGCAATTTCACGATTACTCGACACGATCATCGCTCCTGGCGCGCGTGGCGAACCTCTCCAACCAAACCGCCTGGGTCGAGTTTGTCCGATATTACGATCCGCTTTTACGGCAATGGTGTCGTCGTTTCGCTCTCAATGCCGACCTGGCCGACGAGCTTTGCCAGCGGATGTGGATCGAGCTCTCACGGAGAATGCCTTCCTATCGATATGACCCTGCCGGCTCGTTCCGCGGCTGGCTTTGGTTTCTGTTTCGCCATCGCGCACTCAACCTGTTGAAGCAACGGCGCGGCGAGGTCGCTTGTCTCATCGATGCGACCCTGTTCGACGGCGAAGCCTTTGTCAGGGACGACGGCGACGACGAACCCGACGAACGCATACTTGCGCTGATTCGCGAGGGGGCCCAGATCCATGAGAACGTACGGCGGCGCGTGAAACCGGGGCGATGGGAGGCCGATCGGCGGATCATCGTCCAGCGAGAAGACGTCACCAACACTGCGGCTGACTTAGGGATCAGCTACGCGGCCGCATACGCGGCCGCCCGGTATGTCGACGGCATGGTCCGGGCACAAGGGCGTGGGCGAGAAGATGAGGCGACTCCCGTCGACTGACTCCCAACGGGAGGACAACGGCCATGGCGATCGACTGCCCTGATCCCCAGAAACTTGTCCAGCTCGGCACGCCCGCGGTTGGCGACGCCACTTATAAACTTTACGACAAGCACGTCGAAGGCTGTCCGGCATGTCGGGCCGTCCTTCGAGACTTCGTGGATGAAGGACTGGATTCAGCGGCTCTGCCCGTGGCGAATTTGCCGGTCCCCGAGGATTTTCCCCGCATTCGGGGCTTCGACATCGAGCGCGAGCTGGGCCGCGGTGCGATGGGGGTCGTCTACCTTGCCCGCCAGGACGGGGTTGGCCGCCGGGTTGCTCTCAAGCTTGTCCCGGGTGGTCAGACTGCCGGTGAGCGGGAACGACGGCGCGGCTCCGCGAGGCGGCGGCGGCGCGCACGTGCGCCATCCGCAAGTCGTGACACTATACGGCTTCGGGGAGGCTGCTCCCTGGTCTTATCTCGCACTCGAATTCGTGCCCGGCGGCACCTTGAAGAGCCGGCTCAGCGGCCCGCTGCCGGCGAAGGACGCCGCGCGGCTGGTCGAGATGGTCGCCCGTGCCGTCCATAAGATTCACCAGGACGGCTTCTATCATCTCGACCTCAAACCGTCCAACATACTTCTTGAGGACGATGAGAATACGCTCTGGAACGAGGTAACGCCCAAGGTCACCGACTTCAGCATCGCCCGCTTCGCGGATGACGCGATGGCCAGCCTGAGCGCGGGGATGCCGTTCGGCACGCCCGCTTACATGTCCCCCGAGCAATCCGGTAGGTCGGGCCGTCAAATCGGACCGGCTACCGACGTTTATGCCCTGGGCGCAATCCTCTATGAACTTCTCACCGGTAGGCCGCCGATTCAGCGAACCTCGATCGGCGAGGCCCTTGAGGCAGTCTGCAAGCAAGAGCCGATCTCGCCGCGCCGGCTCAATCCCGCGATTTGCGCAACCTGGAAACGATTTGCCTGAAGTGTCTGCAAAAGGAGCCTGGGCAGCGGTATCAAACCGCCGAGGCCCTTGCTGACGACTTAGCCTGTACCGACAACAGCGGCCGATCAGGCCCGGCCGGTCTCGCGAGCGGAACACGCCTGGCGCGGTGCCGTCGGAACCCGGCCGTGGCCGCGTCGACCGCGGCCTGAAATTCACGGGTCGGATGCGGCTTAATCGGTCTGCTCGCACTTTTGAAAGAAGCCCGCGAGGGCGCCGCACGGCGGACTGAATTTCCAGATCGCATCGGATTCGCTGAGCGATGCGTTGAATTTGACCGGGCTCATCAACGGGGAGACTGGCAAGCCGGATGCCCATTACGTTTTGAAGTCGCTGTCCGGGCTTCGAGTCAGGCAAACGCAATTCCTGAAAGCACGACCCGGAGATCCTGCGGCCGCCACCCAGCTCGGCCGCATCGACCTCCGGCTGGCTGATCGACTCTACCTGCGCCGAACCTCGAAGCCGCCTGGCCCATTCTCGAGGAAGGCCAGAAGATTCTTGCCAGCTCGCCCGCCACAACGTCAAGCGGTAATGAAACGCAGTTCGGAAACAGATTTGGTGTCACCATGTATTGAGCGATATCTATTCCGGACTAGGTCGCTACGACGAAGCCTCGTCCCACAGTTCGCTAGCTTGTCAGATCGCACAGTCAATCGATCCCTATTCGATTGCTGAGCCGCGATTCCGTTTTAGCTGGCTCATGACTGTGGGAAACAAGGAGGAAGCCATCTCGTTCCTTCGGACCGCGGTGCAAGCCCCATCCCAAGGACATCGACCTCGCGAGAATGCTGGCCAATCAGTTGATGGCCACCGCAATGGGTGGCCCTCCCAGCGAAGACGGCCTCGCCTTTCTGCGGGCTGCGGCTCTTTCCTGGCCGAAGGATGTCGATCTTGCGCGGTTCCTCGCTGAGCAGTTGATCGTCGCGGCTGATTTCGTGCCTTCCGACGAGAAGCGAAGGGCGCTCTTGAACGAGGCGAGCGGAACACTCGCCGCCGTTGTCTCAGGGGCTGAGTCCGCCGTCGTTAACAACCTCGGAAATGTCAGAACGCTCGTCCAATTCGGCATCGTCCATCAGCAACTGTGCCACTGCTTGGTTCAACTTGGCCGCCGCGAAGAGGCGATTTCCGCTTTCCGACACATGGTTTCCGTGCAGAGAACTCTGCCGATGGGTTCAACCGAACCTGTGGCAGCGGATATTTACTGGCGAGAGGTGGCGAAAGCAGTAATCACGATGAGAGCGACCTTGGACCATCAGCAGAGTTTCACGCCGGACGAGTTCTTGCGGGCCCACTTGAGCGAGATGCAATTCAAGCCGACATCCGGAGGACATCTTGGATGGCTGGTGGTCGTTGCCGAGGCCGAACTCGTCATACGCATGGCGCCGGTTGCGAAAAGAGACGGACGCCAAGCGACTGGTCGCGGAGATGAGCGAGTGCGCCCAAGATCTGCTGCGCATCCCCAACGATCCTCTCGCTCATCTGGCATTGTACGAGGCAAAGATTCAAGTTTTCAAAAACGCCCAGCGATATGAAGAACCCAAGCCCGAGACGGCCTTACGGCAGGCGCTGGAAGCGGCGGGGAGAGCCCTGGCGATCAGTCCCGGCCTCGCCAAGGCCCGGGCAGCGGTGGCGGATTGCCGCCAGCGACTCGAACGAATCGCTCGCTCGTCCTGAGAGGTTTTGCGGGCCTGAGCGTTATGATTGTGTAAGGTTATACGCCCCGGGGTCGAGCACTCCCTCGAGCACGTCATCACTCATGGCTCTCTACGCAAACTGAGCCACGCTGTGCCAATTCCCGGGGAGCTGCGGATATTGGGCCGCACTGCTCTCGGCAACAGCTTCCATCTTGAGTGTCGTGAAATGGATCCATTTCCGGCACATCGGACAACGACCGACGAAACCGGTTCCCTCCCACCACGCTCGGACCAAAGGTTTGAAGATTCCTTCCGGGGCACCGTGAAGTTTCAGCTTGAAGTCGATCCACTCAATGTGATGCGAGCATCCCGGATGGGGGCAGGCAGGCTCATCGTAATGCACGTGGGCGACGCCATGGCCCCGAGTCCACCTTCACGGTAGAAGCGATCCAAGGTTTCCAACTCGGCGTTGAGATCGTTGAAGATGTTTTGGGCACGAAAACTCCGTGGGCTGCCGAGCTACATTTCAGCCGTCTCGCCCCGACTCATTTCGCCTCGAGCGGGATTCGCATCTGCGGAGCAGCACCAGCCGACCAAGCAGTCAATGGCGTCCATCACGGCATCCTCGTCCGACTCCCGGCCGGCTTCTCTCAATTGCTCGCGCGCGTCCTCGAATTTCGCAAGGATCGCGGCGTGACCCTGTCCCTGAGCGGATAATCGCAAAGCCAGGGATCGAAGACTCTCTAAGGGATCGGTCGATCGGAGCGGCGGCTTCGAAGTATTCTTCAACGGGCATCGGCAGTACTCCAGAGCGATGCTCCAGACCGGATCCTTTCCCACACCCTGAAGTGCGGGCGGCGGCCGATAATACGGCAGGCCCATCGGATCATCAGGGCTTACCGACAAACCTCTCCAGCGTGAATCACACCCGCTTCTTCTCGAGCTGCATGTTCAGCCCGAGCCCGCGGATTTCGTTGGTCAAGACGTCAAAGCTGGCGGGGGTGCCGGCTTCCAGCGTGTTTTCACCCTTCACCATGCTCTCGTAGATCTTGGTGCGGCCCTCAACGTCGTCGGACTTGACCGTGAGGAGCTCCTGCAGGATGTAGGCCGCTCCGTAGGCTTCGAGTGCCCAGACTTCCATCTCGCCGAACCTTTGGCCGCCGAACCGCGCCTTGCCACCCAAGGGTTGCTGGGTGATCAGCGAGTAAGGACCGGTGGCGCGGGCGTGGATCTTGTCGTCGACCAAGTGGTGGAGCTTGAGCATGTAGATGTAGCCGACGGTGACCCTCTGGTCGAACTGCTCGCCGGTGCGGCCATCGTAGAGGACCGCCTTGCCGTTCTCGGGCAATCCGGCGTCCTTAAGACACTGACGGATGGTTTCTTCACTGGCGCCGTCGAAAACGGGGCAGATCGCCTGGAAGCCCAGCTTGGCGGCCGCCCAGCCCAGGTGCGTTTCGAGAATCTGGCCCACGTTCATCCGGCTAGGTACGCCCAGGGGGTTCAAGAGGATCTCAACGCCGGTGCCATCGGCGAGGAAGGGCATGTCTTCTTCGGGGAGGATCTTGGCGATGACTCCCTTGTTGCCATGTCGGCCGGCCATCTTATCGCCCACGGAGATCACTCGCTTGGTGGCGATGTAGACCTTGACCATCTGCAAGACGCCCGAAGGCAGCTCGTCACCGCGCTTCAAGCTGTTGATCCGCCGCTCCTTCTCATCCTTAAGGGCCTCGATACGCGGAGCGTACTGGCGGACCGTGTCACGCGCTTTAGTCACCATCTCCGGGCTGCGAATGTCAAGGGCATCAAGCTTGAACTTCTCGCTTTCCTCAGCCAGGTCCTTGGGGTCTTTGGCACGGCCCAACGGCTTGCCGGTCGACGGGTCGGTGACCGGGCCGCCCAGGACCTCTTCGAGGGCCTTGACCATTTGCTTGTACTCGTCGGCGATCCGGACGTTTTCGACAGCTTCCGTATCCTTAAGCTCTTTTTCAAAAGCCTTGCGCTCGTCTTCGCTTAAGCTCATCCGACGGCTGAAGCGCTGGGTGTTGATCACGATACCCTCGACCCCCGATGGAACTTCGAGCGAATCGTTTTTCACGTCCTCGCCAGCCCGGCCGAAGATCGCGTGCAAGAGCTTCTCTTCCGGGGTGAGCTCACTCTTGCTCTTGGGCGCGACCTTGCCGACCAAAATATCACCTGGCTTCACGTAAGTGCCGATTTGCACCACTCCATTGTCGTCGAGATTACGCAGCGCCTTCTCAGAAACGTTGGGAATGTCACGGGTGAACTCCTCCCGACCGAGCTTGGTCTCGCGGATCTCGATCTCGAATTCCTCGATGTGGATCGAGGTGTACACGTCGTCACGCACCAGTTTTTCGCTGATGATGATCGCGTCTTCGAAGTTGTAGCCGTCCCAGGCCATGAAGGCGACCAGGACGTTGCGGCCCAGCGCCAGCTCTCCTTTGTAAGTCGCCGCGCCGTCGGCCAAGATCTCCCCGGCCTTGACCTTCTGGCCGACCTGGACGACCGGCTTTTGATTCAAGCATGTCCGCTCGTTCAGTCCAACGTACTTCCTCAACTTGTAAGGAGGCTGATTGTCAACGACGATTCGAGTTGAATCGACATAGGTGACCGTGCCGCCGATTTGAGCCTTGACGATCATCCCCGAGTTGATGGCTACGGACCGCTCGAGCCCGGTTGCGACGATGGGCGGCTCGGAGATCAAAAGCGGTACCGCCTGTCGCTGCATGTTTGAACCCATGAGCGCACGATTGGCGTCGTCATGTTCCAGGAACGGAATCAAGCCGGCCGAGACGCCGACCATCTGTTTCGGCGAGATGTCCATATACTGAATCTGGTCAACGGCCACGGTGACGAAGTCCGTCTGGTACCGGGCGGAAAGAGTCGAACCCTTGAGCTTGCCGTGATCGTCGACCGGAGTATCAGCCGGTGCCAGGTACGCCTCGCTCTCTTCATCGGCCCGCATCCAAACCACGGTGTCGGTCGGCTTGCCGCTTTTGATCTTGCGATAGGGAGTGATCAGGAAGCCGTACTCATCGACTCCGCCGTAGATGCCCAGCGAACTGATCAGGCCGATATTGGTCCCTTCGGGAGTTTCGATCGGACAGATGCGGCCATAGTGCGAGATGTGCACGTCGCGGACTTCAAAGCCGGCTCGCTTGCGGTTCAAGCCTCCGGGGCCCAGGGCCGCGAGCCGTCGCTCGTGGGTCAACTGTGCCAGCGGGTTGGTCTGATCGACGACTTGCGAGAGCTCGCCGCGGCCAAAGAAATACTCGATCGCCGCACTGATGCTCTTGGGGTTGATGAGCGACCGCGGAGTCATGTCCTCGGCGTCCTTCAAGCTCATCCGCTCCTGGACCGTGCGGCGCAACTTGAGGAAGCCTTTGCGGAGTTCGTCGGAGGCCAGCTCGTCGATCGTGCGCAATCGGCGGTTGCCCAGGTGGTCAATGTCGTCGATATGTCCTTTTCCCTTACGCAGGTTGAGGATGTAGCGGATGGCGTTGACATAATCCTCGGGATCGAGGGTCATTCGGTCTTCCGGGACCTCTTGGTTGAATTTGCGGTTGATCCGGAATCGGCCGACCTTGCCCAGGCGGTAGCGGTTGGTATCGAAAAACTTCTCGTGAAACAATTCGCGAGCCTTCTCCAGTTGAGGGGGGTTGCCCGGCCGCAACCGCTGATAGATCCGCAACAGAGCACTCTCGTGATCCGTGGTTGGGTCTTCCTGAAGCGATTGAAGAATCAGCGGCTCTCGAGCATCGTTGAGGACCCGGATCGTGCCCAGATTGCCGGCGTCGGCCAGGATCTGCGCCGAAGCTTTGGAGATCGTCGTGCCGCTATCGATCAAGACCTCCCCGGTATTGGGATCCACGATATCGCCACAGGCGACACGCCCCTCGAGCTTCGCGGCCGCCTTGGGATCGGCGGAGTCGATCTCTTCAACCTCGTAGAAGGCCTCGAGGATCGCCTCGTCGCTCGAATAAGCTGGGCTCATGGCACGAAGTAGAGTCATCGACGAGAACTTGCCCGACTGGTCGATTCGAACGCCCAGGGTGTCTTTTTTTGTCACTTGCAGCTCGATCCAACTGCCGCGCTCGGGGATCACGCGGCAGGCATGCAGCTTTTTATCGCTCGATTCGATCTCGACGACGAAATCAACGCCGGGGGATCGGTGAAGCTGGCTGACGACGACCCGCTCCGCACCGTTGATGATGAATTCGCCCCCGCCAATCATGACGGGCATGTCACCCAGGTAAACCGATTCCTCAAGGGTGGTCTCGCCCTTATTGAGCCGGAGCCAAACGTGAAGCGGGCGCCCATACGTGAGGCGTAGCTGCCGGCATTCGTCGGGGTCGTAACGCGGCTTGCCCAGATCGTAGCGGAGATATTCGAGCTTGAGCGTCTTATCATAGCTTTCGATGGGGAAAATCTCGCGAAAGACCCCCTCGAGCCCGGCGTCGCCGCGTTTGTCCACCGCCAGGTCGGCCTGCAGGAACCGTTCGTAACTTCGCGTCTGGATCTGTGTCAGATCCGGCACGGGGAAATCGTCCGGGATTCGACCAAAGTTGCGTTTCTTGGCCGGTACAATTCGTCGCACGGTCGTCGGTGTCGCCACGTGATCGCACTCCTCATCGGCGGAAGAGAATGCTAGCCATTAATGGTGGTCCACATTCCCGGACCAGCCTTGCGAGCTGAGACACCCCATTGCCGCCCATCAACATGGTCGACGCAGGGGCAGTCCAGGACGAAATCAGTGTTGGTTTCCCAAAGGAAGCTTGTGTCGAGGCCCCGGCTCTTTCAAGGGCTTGCCTAGGCAAGCGGAAAACCACGTCCGCCCCCGAGGGCCAACCCGTTACGGCCGGCGGAGCACGCCACGGCCCGCCCGAGACCAGCCAATTCCCCGATCGTTTCACTGACGACCGGGCACAACTGATCCGGCGGGCTTCGATGCGATCGCAGAGCGATCATTTGATCTTGACGGTCGCGCCGGTCTCTTCGAGTTCCTTCTTGAGCTTTTCGGCGTCCTCCTTGGAGAGGCCCGTCTTGATTTCCTTGGGAGCGGATTCCACGAGGTCCTTGGCTTCCTTGAGTCCCAAGGTCGTGGCCGCGCGGACAACCTTGATCACCTGGATTTTGTTGGGGCCGACCACTTCCAGCACCACGTCGAATTCGGTCTTGGGAGGAGCGGCAGCCTCCGCGGCGGCTCCGCCGCCGCCGCCTGGCGCGGCCACCGCAACCGCGGCGGCTTCCAGACCATGGGCCTCTTTCAGGTATTTTGTCAGTTGCAGCACCTCGAGGACCTTCAGGTTGACCAATGAGTCGCCCAAAGTCTTGATGCTATCGGCAAACGCAGTCGATTCCGCGGTGGACATCGCTAAAAAGTCCTTTCCTGATAAAACGTGAAGGTTAGAGTCGCTCGAGCAATCATTCGCCTGATCCATAGTCCGCCTCCCCGCGGCGGGTCAGGCTTCTCACAGTTTCCATCGATCGATTCAGGTCACGATGAGGAGGTTGGCATAGAAACCCGGAACAAGCCGCCCGTCAGACCTCGGCGGGGGTCGTCGAAGCGTCTCCGCCCCCTTCGCCTTGCTGACGCTTGGCCAGGGCCTCGAGTTGCCCGACCACCGTGGACGACGGCGATGACAAAAGCGCGAGGGTCTGTCGCGCCGGCCCGAGCAACAAGCTGATGACCTGCGCGATCAAGACCTCCCGGCTGGGGAGTTTCGTGATATCGTCGACCTGCTCTGGGCCGACAACCACTCCCTCGACCGCTCCTCCCTTGATCTCGGGCTTCTTGAGGGCCTTCACCTGAGCCGAAAGTTCCTTGGCGAGCTCGGTGATCCCCTCGCCTCCCCAGGCAATCGCCGAGGGGCCCTTCAAATACTTCGCGAGCCCATCCATGCCCATGTCGGTGAAAACACGGCGGGCCAGCGAGTTCTTCGAGCACTCTCAGCCGGATCGACTTCTTGCGCAGGTCGCGGCGGAGCCCGTGCTCGGCGGTGGCATCCAGGTCTTTGAGATCCAGGATCAAGAGCGACCGGCTTGCCGTCCAAGTCCGACCGAAGTTGATCCATCATCATTTCTTTAACATATTTACTCATGAGTTTTCTTCGAGTCCCTGTGTGCACATAGAGGCGTTTTGATCATCCATCGCGGTCGATCTCGGCTCGCGCTGGACCCAGTGATCGAGGAGCGGCGGCCCGCCTCGACGCGAGTTCAGGCTCGAGGCCGAGACCCGGATGCCCGGGCTCATTGTCGCCGAGACCGTGATCGAGCGGATATAGGTTCCCTTGGCGGTCGTGGGCTTGAGCGACCGCAGATAATTCAAGAATGCGTTGATGTTTTCGACCAATTGCTCCTCGGAAAAGCCGAGCTTACCGACCGGCACGGCGACATTGCCTCCCTTATCATTGCGGAACTCGATCTTGCCCGCCTTGAATTCGCGGACGGCGGAAGTGATGTCGGTCGTGACGGTTCCCGAACGGGGCGAAGGCATTAAGCCGCGGGGGCCCAAGACCCGCCCTAAGGGCCCGACGATGCCCATCATGTCCGGCGTGGCCAGGGCCACGTCGAAGTCCATCGTCCCCGCCTTGATTTGCTGGGCCAGGTCGTCGGCCCCGACGATGTCGGCTCCGGCGGCCCGCGCCTTCTCGGCATTGTCGCCCTGGGCAAATACGGCCACCCGAACCGACTTGCCGATGCCGTGGGGCAGGGCCACCGATCCCCGCACGTTTTGGTCGGTCTGCTTGGGGTCGATTCCCAGGTGGGTGGAGACCTCGACCGTCTGGTTGAACTTGGTCGTGTTGAAGTTCTTCAAGAGGCGGACGGCGTCGGGCACGGCCACCGGCGCTGTCGTCTTGATCTTGCTGCGTAACGCTTGGAACCTCTTCGAATGCTGAGCCAAAGCTCACGCTCCTTTCTATTCAAGGGAGCTGCCGCCAGGTTGTCGAATCGAGCTCATCGCGGGCGGTCGCACGATGAGCCGTCAACATTCAGCTGGTGCTGCCTGCACTGCCTACTTGATCTCCACTCCCATACTTCGGGCCGTGCCGGCGATGACCCGGCAGGCATGTTCCAGGTCGCGGGCGTTCAGGTCGGCCATTTTGGTTTCGGCGATCTTTTTGACTTGATCCTGCGTGACGGTGCCCACCTTGGTCTTGTTGGGAACGGCCGAGCCGGCGGCAATACCGGCGGCCTGTTTCAGGAGCACGGCCGCGGGGGGGCTCTTGGTGATAAACTCGAACGTCCGGTCCGAATAAATCGTGATTTCGACCGGGATGGTCGTCCCCTTCATCTCCTTGGTCCGCTCGTTGAACTGCATCACGAACTGACCGATATTCACCCCGTGCTGTCCCAGTGCTGGGCCGACCGGCGGCGCGGGCGTTGCTTGACCGCCGGGACACTGGAGCTTCACCTTCGCCGTCATGACCTTGGCCATCGCTTGATTCTTTCTCTTCTTTCTTGGTTCAGATTCGCTCGACTTGCCAGTACTCGAGATCGACCGGCGTGGGACGGTTGAAAATGATCAGCATCACCTTGACCAATCCGCGGCCTTCGATGACCTCTTCGACCGTTCCCTCGAAATTCTCGAACGGTCCATCCTTGATCTTGACCCGATCGCCCCGTTCGACATCGATGCGAACCTTGGGGGTCTCGGCGGTGGTTTTTTCCTCTTCCTGGTGGAGCATCTGGTTGACTTCGACTTCGGTCATCTTGGTCGGAGTGCCATGCGCCCCGACAAAATCGCCGACGCCGGGGGTCTCACGGACGAGGAACCACGTCTTTTCGTTCAGCTCCATCTGGATCATGATGTAGCCGGGGTACGTCTTCCGCTCGACGATCCGCTTCTTGTTGTTGCGGATCTCGGTGATCTTCTCGGTGGGAACAACGATCTGGCCGAAAAACCGCTGGAGGCCCTGAATCTTGACCCGCCGCTGCAGCGCGTCGCGGATCGTGTCCTCGCGCGAGCTCTGGACCTTGAGCACGTACCAGACGAGTTCGGGCGGGGGCTCCTCGTCGTCATCGAGCTGCACGCTGACCGGTGGTCGCGGTGGCAGCCGGCGGCGCGGCTGCGGCAGCGGCCTTCTTCGAGCGCGACCTTGCCTTTGGGGCGGCCGCCGTCGGGGGTTTGTTCGTCCACCTCGATTGCCGGATCGAGCGGCACCGTTCTGGCGCGTTGGGCGGATCGACTTCCTCAGCTTTGGAAGTCTCGGCAGGCTTTTGGGTCGATTGGCTCATGATGAGAATCGCGTCACCACTGGCGTGCAAAGTTTCCATGAAATTAAACTGCGGTGGCTGAGCCAGCCAGACCCCTTGAGACAAAACTGGCTCGCGCCGTCATCAAATTTCAAGCCGTCGACCCGAATCCTCCGCCGCCACCGAACTGGAGCACTCCGATATCCGCAGCACCAAGGTCCAGAGCGTATCAACCAAGAAGAGGAACACCGTCATCACCACCACCGTAGCCAGGACGACCGTCGTCGCCCGGATCAAGTCTTCCTTGTTGGTCCACGAGACCTTGTTCATTTCCGCCTCGGTCGCGATCAGGAATTCCGCGAACGGCGGGAAATGAACGATCCGAAAGATAACCCAGCCCAGGGTGCCCAGGAACAAGGCCGGCAAGCCAAACCGCAACGCGGGCGAATATTCGATGGACGCGTCGAACACCTTCCAGGCCCCGGCCGCCAAGATCAAAGCCAAGCCCAAAGCCGTATAGACCCGGGCGTACCAACCCTGCATGGGCTTATAGAGATCGGCCCGAGCCAGGTTGACAAGGAAGAGGGCGAAGACTCCTCGCGGAGCACCCCCGACCTTTGTCTTACCCAGTTTGGCGGGTTTCGACGCCGATACTTCGTCTTTGACTTTGCCCATGACACCTATCTCGCTTACTGAAACGGGAACGGACTCAAGGCGGCCTCGCGACAGCACGAGCGGAGGGAATCGAACCCCCAACCGCCGGTTTTGGAGACCGGTGCTCTACCAATTGAGCTACGCTCGTATCTCAGGCGGCACGATCCAACACTTGTCCCCTCAACTACTTCTTTCGCGACTCTTTGTGCGGGGTATGCTTCCGCTCACGTCGACAATACTTTTTGAGCTCGAGGCGGCTCGCTCCCCGGGTCTCTTTCTGAACCCGATAGTTCCGGTCTCCGCACCCCGTGCATTCTAACCACACATATTCCCGCATTTGCTTGCCCCCCCCGCGCTGAAGTTGCAAGACCCCTTGGCGGCGGCCGGTTTCCAGCAACGCCGTCAGGGGTCGATGACTTGAAAGTCTTTTTGACTGAGGCGAAATGCCAGCCAGGCACCCGCGGCTCCGAGCATGATTTTGGCGGCTTACTCCAAGATCTTGGTCACGACCCCCGCGCCGACGGTCTTGCCCCCTTCGCGGATGGCGAACCGAAGACTTTCTTGCATGGCGATTGTCGTCTGTAATTCGACAGTCATCTTGATATTATCGCCCGGCATGCACATTTCGGCTTCCGAGTTGTCTTCTGACAACAAGTTGAGCACCGAACCGGTCACGTCGGTCGTCCGGAAATAGAATTGGGGCCGATAACCCTTGAAAAATGGCGTGTGCCGGCCCCCTTCCTCCTTGCTCAGAACGTAAACCTCGGCTTCGAACTTGCTGTGCGGAGTGATGGAATTCGGCTTGCAAATGACCTGCCCTCGTTCCAGGTCGGTTTTTTCAATGCCCCGGAGCAGAACCCCGACGTTGTCACCGGCCATGCCTTCATCGAGCGTCTTCTGGAACGCCTCGACGCCGGTGATCGTCGAAGCCCTCTTGACGCCGAAGCCGACGATCTCAACCGGGTCGCCGACCTTCACCTTGCCGCGTTCGATGCGGCCCGTGCCGACGGTCCCGCGTCCCTTGATCGAGAAAACGTCTTCAATCGGCATCAAAAACGGCTTATCCACTTCCCGCACAGGCTCGGGAATGTATTCATCCATCGTCTTGACCAGGTCCAGAATTGGCTTGGCGGCCGCGGGGTCGGACGGCTTCTCGAGAGCGGGCCGGCTGCTGCCGCGAGTGATCGGGATCTCATCGCCCGGGAACTTATAGTGCGTCAGCAATTCGCGCAGCTCGAGTTCGACCAGTTCGAGGAGCTCTTCATCGTCGACCAGATCGATCTTGTTGAGGAAGACCACCAAAGCCGGCACGCCGACTTGGTGGGCGAGCAGGATATGCTCGCGGGTCTGCGGCATCGGGCCGTCCGCGGCCGAGACGACCAGAATCGCGCCGTCCATCTGGGCCGCGCCGGTGATCATGTTCTTGATGTAGTCGGCGTGGCCGGGGCAGTCGATATGGGCGTAGTGCCGTTTCTCGCTCTCATACTCGACGTGCGATACGGCGATCGTCACGGTCTTGGTCGAGTCGCGAACCGTACCGCCCTTGGCGATATCGGCGTACGACTTGGTCTTGGCCTTGCCTTGCTCGGCCAGGACCGCCAAGAGTGCGGCCGTCAGGGTCGTCTTGCCATGGTCAATGTGCCCGATCGTGCCCACGTTGACGTGCGGCTTGGTTCTCGTGAAAGTTTCCTTGGCCATCGTTACTCCCGTCGTCTCCTATGAAACTGAGGGCGAGCTTGTGGCTGCCCGGCAAAACCTGTTGCGAATCGCTGCGCCGGCGAGAGACTGGCCCAGTGCAGCAGGCGAAGCCATCACGGTTGCCCAGCGACCTTTCGGTCAGGGCCGCGAATCCCAGAGCTGCCGCTGGGATTTGAACCCAGGACCTCGTCCTTACCAAGGACGCGCTCTACCAACTGAGCCACGGCAGCGTACTGTCGGTCATGTCCCCAACATTCTGACCCGGCTCACGCCACTGGTGTTCGCCGCGCCGCAATCAAACGCACTGTCACAAATACCCGTAATCTGCTCCGCTCTCTTTCCCTCGGCCCGGCTGTCCACCCCAAGTGAAAGCGGGTGATGGGAATCGAACCCACGTAGCCTGCTTGGAAGGCAGGTACTCTACCATTGAGTTACACCCGCGGTCTCGCCGGCGTCCCAGCCGGCGGCCAAAAAATCTCCTCGCAGGTCGCAACGGCCGATCGAGCCCCTCATCTCGGTGTTTCGTCGCCTCGGTGCAAAGCCCTATCGGTTTTCGTCATTCTTTCTCCATCGCTGTGTCTACTCTCGATGCTCTGATTGCTTCACGGAATAAATTCGTCCAGTTGCTGAATCCAATTCCATCCCAATCGGGATCGACATGGGTGGAGCAGGATTCGAACCTGCGAAGGCATTGCCACCAGATTTACAGTCTGGCCCCTTTGGCCGCTTGGGTATCCACCCGTTCCCATCTGCTTCCGACCGCTGCGACTGGGAAGAGAGCCAAAGACTTACCAGCCATCAGCCGAGCAGAGCTGGCGGAGAGACTCGAACTCTCAACCCTCGGTTTACAAAACCGATGCTCTGCCGATTGAGCTACGCCAGCAGCCCGGACCGTGAAATTCTCTAATATACCTCTTCCACCACGTTGCAATGCTTTTCCGCATGCGACAAAAAGCCTTGCCAGGTCGGACGCAACAACACATGGCGGTTTAACTCTAAATCATAACCAATCGTCGCGAGCAAGGGCCCGATAGGTCAGACGGCGATCGGCATAATCGACGCTTTTCCTCGCCTGAGCAGATCTCAGAGCATCGGCAAATCGAGCTTTTCTTCGCCGGCGATCTTGCGGAGTTTTTCCTGCGCGGGACTCGATTTGGCGGACGCGTTCCTTGGTGATACCGAGTTCGCGGCCGAGTTGTTCCAGCGTCTGCTCGCTCGCGCCCCCCAAGCCGAAGCGGCTGATGATGATCTTCCGCTCGCGATCATCGAGCCGGCCGAGCATCCCCTTGACCGCCTCCTGCATTCGTTTGACCGCGCTTTCATACTCGTGCTCGTCGGTTCGGTTATCGGCGGCGGCCTCGAACATCTCTTCGTGGCCGGTGACAAATCGATCGCGGCGGTAGTTTTCCTCCGGGATCGTCCGCGCGAAATTCTTCATGATTGCCCAAGACGCGTACGTACTGAACTTGTTGCCGCGGGAAAAGTCAAATTTCTCGACGGCCCGGATGAGCGACATGTTGCCGTCCGACACCAGCTCGAAGAAGTTGTTGGAAGGACCAACGTGCCGTTTGGCGATCGAAACGACGAGCCGCAGGTTGGACCGGATGATCTGGTTCTTGACGGCCAGCGCTTCTTCCTGCAGCCGTTCGATCTCGTCGAGCTGGGAGGTTTTGGCCCGACTAGGATCAAGCTTCGAACGGATTTCGCTGGCGCGGTACTTCAGGTAATTCATCTTCCGGAACAGGTGCATTTCCTGTTCGCGGTCGAGAAGTGGAACTTCGTACAAGCTGGCCAGGTAAGGGGGCAAGCCCTTGGGGGCCTTGGGCCGTCGTTGGCCCTTGCCGTCGGCCGGCTCGGGCATGGGCCCGAGAATCTCGGCGGCGCGAGGCGGCGACAGCAAAGCTGGGGTGGTCGATGAATTCGAGCTTCGTCTCCAGGAGCCGCCGGGCCCTCATCTCGTTGATGAGCCGATAGATGCTCGAACGCGTTCGGCCGTATTGCCGCGCCAGAACCTCGGCGGAAACCCCCATGCGAAAGCGCCGGTAGATCTGTGCCTTGGCCTCGTCGTCGAGCGACGGCAGGGTTTTGGGAAAGATGGCCCGATCGGGGTGATCGCGGTCATAAGCTTTCAGCGTTAATCTGATCGTTTCTGTGGAGCGTGACATTTTACGTGCGATCCTCCGCGCAATCTCGACCAGGCCGGCCTGCCCTGGGCGAACCAGCGCCATGCGGCGGGCGCGACGGATGATTTCGTCTCGCTCCGCCTCAGTCAGTTGCCGAAACCGTGATCCCCGTTCGACCTGCGAGTGATGGGCCGTGACAAATCGCTGCAGGCTCGACTCGAGGAAACCAACCTTCGTCCGGCCGCCGATGACAAACCGACGCGCCACCAGACCCTGTCGTCGCCAGCGTGCCACCGTGCGCGACGACACGTTATAACGACGGCTCACTTCGTCGACGGTCGAGTACCGGCTCTTCTACTTGCTCGACCGCTTGACGCGCCGTCGCCGATAAGTCTTCGACAAACATCCGCAGATCGTGCTGAACATCGCCCCCTTCAAGAACCAATGCCGGCCACCCCTCGGGGCGAAATCCGGTAATGCGATAGCACAAATATTCGTAAGGGTAGTGTTTCGTCCCTTCAATCTCTCCAAGCAACAGCTCTGCCTTTTCCACCTGCTCGAGACGCCGATCCCGCGGCGCGTACCGCGTCTGTTGATCTTTCAATTGCTTCATCGCGGGATGGCGGTATGCCTTACCCATCCTCGTCGTCCCTCATTCCACCGCCTGGTTTGGCCCTCTTGTACTCGGCGCGGCCGCAAAGCCCCTTTGAATCCGCTGCATTGCTTCTTGATTTACCGATCGGTCGCAATCCCCGTCCGCCCGAGAGTGCGACGAAAAATAGATTTCGGATTTTCAGCGCCGTGGCCGCTGTACTCATTCGTGACGCTTCGTAATTCGCTCATGGAACCTAATTTATTGCAATTGCTTCTGTCAATCTTCTTGCCGACCGCTTTTGCCTCGCCACCTATCTCTTTTTCTACGTCGCGAGCCGGTCGATG
Organism: uncultured Isosphaeraceae bacterium; assembly: GCA_963829765.1. Lineage (GTDB taxonomy): Bacteria > Planctomycetota > Planctomycetia > Isosphaerales > Isosphaeraceae > CAWFRS01. The sequence goes on from CAWHKI010000170.1 coordinate 20,282, forward strand.
TTGCCTTCAATTAACAATTTAGTAACGCTCCAAGGCTTCCGTTCGTGACCAAAAGACACGCCGTGTTCGATGCATCAATTCGGTTTTGCCGCCCGGTTTCCCGCGTGAATGAAGTTGACTACTCGAAGTTCTGACGCGAACCCCCGTTTTAAACAGACGTTTTAATTCATTCTTTTGTTCAGTCTCTTTTGCCAATAAATGGTCCGGGGGCGAGTGGTTTAGCTGTAACTCTTTTCCAAGTAATAAGATCAAGAGTAAGAGCCAACGCTGGCGTGATGGCGGGTTACCAACCCCAGCCGCCGTTGGATGATGCTTGTCAGGATGTTCGGCACTGACTCAGCAGAACGGTTTGAGGGCCTTGCGCATGGAGTGTGCATCGGGGTAACGGTCGTTGGGATCGCGGGCCAGGCACTTGGCGATCACGTCGGCGAGAGCGGGACTGATTTCGTCGCGCCGGGTGCGGATGGGTACGGGAGTCTCCTCCAGAAGCATCCGGATCAGGTCACCACCGCCGCCGAGGGGCTCGTCGTACATGTACTGGCAAGTCAGGAGGTAATACAGCGTGGCGGCCGTGGCGTACAGGTCGGCGAGGGGAGTGACCGTCTTGAAGTCGAGCATCTGCTCGGGGGGCATGAAAGGGACCGTTCCGCGCATCTCGCCGGAAAAAGTGAGCCCGGAGAGCCCAACCCCCCGGAAGCTCTTGGCCAGGCCGAAGTCGGAGATCTTGACGGTCAGCCCTTCGGGCGAGTCGGCGACCAGGATGTTCTCGGGTTTGATGTCGCGGTGGACGAAACCGAGCTGGTGCGCTTGCGCCAGCCCCTTGAGCATCTGGCAGGCGAGACGGCAAGCCTGATTGATCGGATATCGGCCGGGATTGGTCTTGGCGAGCGCTTCCAGGTCAGTGCCCGCCACGTATTCCATGGCGAACCAGAATTGCCCTCGAGTCATTCCTTGCTCGTAAAGCTCGACGATATTGGGATGTCGCAGTTGACCAATGACCGAGATCTCGCGCTGAAACCGATCGATGGCTGCCCGTGTCGTCGCTGTCTCGGGAACGATCAGTTTGAGAGCGACCATCTGACCGGTCAGGTTGTGGCGAGCCTGATAAACCACTCCCATCGCTCCGCGGCCCAGCTCGCGCAGGCTGGTATAGTAAGGAACCGGCTGGGGCAGCCGCGCGGCCTCGGACCGGCAGAGCACGCACCACCATTCGACTTTTTCAGCCGGTACCCCGACATCCCCACCCACGATCGTCAGATTGGGAGGCGCGATCGTCCCACACCCCGCGCAGCGAATCTGCTTCCCAGTGATCGTCTCCGTGACGGGATTTCCTGGTTCGCCGCCCGCGTGGAGGCTTGATCCCGGTACCAACTCGACCTCGACTCGGAAGACGCTCTGTCCCGCCGCGATCAGGTCGCCCGACACCAACTGAGCACGATCTACCCGCTTATTATTCACGAATGTGCCGTTGGTGCTGCCCAAATCGCGGATTTCACACAGCGGCGGATTGACCTCAATCATGAAGTGATCGCGCGATAGGGCCTTGTCCTCAGGCATCGGACAGTGGACAAACCGCGAACGTCCCACGATGAACGTATCGTGGCGCTCGAAGATAAACGAGCGGCCCTTGAGCGGGCCTTGCAACACCACCAGAGTCACATGCATCTATTCGTTCCGCCAGCGTCGTCTTGCCCGGGAACAAGTTCGCCTCGGGCAGGTTTTGCACTGCCCCTCTCTCTAATAAAGTAACGATCCGGGCCCGAAAACGGCGACAGTTTATTCTTGGCCTCGGCCAATCGGTGGCCGTCCGCACGCCCCTTGCCCGCTGCCGATCTATCTTGATCAATTCGCTGGCGTCGAAGCGGGAGCCGGGCCAGCCGCCGCGGCTTTGGGGGTGGCGCCCCACTTACCAAAACGAAAGCTTTTGATGATTCCTTCGGACTCGGTACGGAATACGACATGATCGTCACGGACGGTCATGCTCTGTACGTGGAAACATTGGTTTCCTTTAGAGAGCACCAGGTAGTAGTCGCAATAGATTCTCTCAACCGGCTTGCGTTGATCCGCGCCTCGGCCGGCGATGACCCCAATCTCTTTTCGGAAGACCTTCGACGGAGACCACTCCGTGTCTGGTAGCCACCCCGCCGGACCTTTGAGAATCTCAACTTTCGCCTTTTTCCAATACTCTTCAATCTCGCGCTGAAATTGATTGACCTCACGGAACTGCCGGTCGGCCTGGGGATCTTGTGGCCCTGGGGGAAGTCGAAGTATAAAAACGTCCTTGCCGGTTGCGTGATTTTGGTCGACCAGTTCCAAAATATTTGGATCGATCATCTGGGGGCTCAGTTCCAGATTCTGAGGGTGCGCGAAATGAAACCGTTCCATCGGGTCCTCATGCAGCAGCCACGAATTCGCCTCGGTTGCAGTGGGAATCGGTTGAGGCACGGGCAGCAGGGATGCATTTCGAGGGGCGTTGGCGTCGCTGGTCGGGGGAGCCACCTTGCGCTCGAGGACCAGCTCATACGTCCTGGTTTGCTTAAGACGCCCCTCTTCTTCGGGTAGCACATTCGTTGCCCTCCAGGCCATCAGCACGCGGGAAATATGACCCCGAGCATCCATGATTCCCTCGTCTCGTCGGCGTCCGCCCTTATTAGACTGGCTGTCGCCTGATTTGGGGGCAACCCCCGAGCCGCCGAAGGGTGAGACCACCCGAGACGGGTTGAAAACGAAGTGAATCTCAGCGTTGAGCGAGCTGGGCCCGGTAGAAAGACTCAACTGGCCTGTAATACTGATGACGGCCGTAAGTGCGGTTCCCGTCGCAGCCTTGAGCACCTTGACCAGGCTGCCGGTCATTTCATAATCTTCGGCACTTGGCAACTCGCCCACGAGACTCTGAGCAGCCTTGGCCGATATCGGCCAGGTGTCGCCCACCAGTCGCGGCGTCGGAGGAAAGACGGCCGTGAGCTGGGGCAGGTATACTTGCTTCATGAGCTGGGAGTACTCAAACTCACGAAGCGGGCGATCGTTCGTCAGGTTCAGGATCGACGGTCTTTCGCCTCCTTGGAGCTTGTACAAGATCGTCAGACCTTCGAACAGGGGAACCTTCGGGGCCCGAGCGCCCGCCAACTCTGTCATGCGGAACTTGTTGTAGCGTCGGATGGCGCTCGTCACTGCTCCCAATCGATCGACCTGCGCCGCCCGTTCGGTGTAGATCGTTCTCCGAGAGAATTGGACACGATTGGGTGCGCCTTGCTGCTTTTCGCGTTCGGTGATCTGCGTCTCGAGCAGAGCGACTTGGTATTGAGTAAGCAGTTCGGGATGTTTGGAATCCACGGTCGGGCTGTACCGCTCAATGAATCGATAGTGTAAGCTCAGGGCCTCGGCGGCGGCCGGTTCCTCAATTGGTGCCTCCTGAGCCGGTTTCAGCGGTGCCGCCGCCTTGGCGGCCGTATCATTCTCGGCCGGCGTATTCTGGGCCCACGCCTGCGTGGTTGGGATTGCGCCAGAGCCAAGCGCGGCCACCATCGTTAGCACCGCGACTAACACGCGACCGCGACGGCGTCTACGGCGCGATTTTTCGGGAGGTAAAATTCCCGGCCATTGTGGTGATCGTATGTCAGACTTACTGGACGGCTTTGCCTCTCGCCCATGATGTACCGCCTTGGGGTCTCAGTTTTGTGAATGCCCCGCGATCGAATCGATCGACCGCTGTCAGGGCGTTCCGTGATTCGTCCCGAGCACCTGCTATTAAACCATAATGTAATCGATCAGTCGCGTGACTCTAGCGGCGATTTCTTGTGCCACTGGAGCGAGCCGATCATTTGGAGGTCTTGATCGCCAAAGGTCGTGACCTGATCCTCGGCCAGGGTAAACGTCGCCAGGAGTTGTTCTCCCCCGGGGCTGGCAACGAGGTAGTAATACCAGACGATCCCGAGCTGGCCCTCGCGTCCCTGGACGCCGACCTTGTAACGGAACCCGCCGGCCGGGTGCCCATCGACTTCGCCCGCGCCCAGGAACCGGACGAAACGCTTCTGTAAGCCGCGGCGAATATCGTCGCGGAACTGGGTCGGGTCCTGGTGTCGCCCTTGCCCCGCGTTCGGACCTAGCATGAAATTGCACTGGGCAATCACCTGCCCGCCGGTCAACCGTTTGAGGACGATGAGCTTGGGGTCTTCCCAGAACATATGCCAGTGCCGGTCGTGGAGCAAGACCGCTGTGCCGCCGGGCATGTCCAGCTTCAATAGCTCGCGAGCGGGCGTGATCTCGAGGGCGAGGCCCGCCAATGCGGCGTCAGCGAGCGGAGGCGGCGGATCAGACGTTTGTCGATTCACGGTAAGCGTACTCTTGATATCCAGCCCGGCCTCCACGGGACCCGGTTGCCGTGTTTCCGCGCGATTCAAGTCGAGGTGGTCGACCCGGGCCGCGCGGCGATCGAAGGTGAAGAACCCCTCGCATGTCATCTTACCTCGTCCGCCGCGCGCGGACCCTTCAATCTGTCCCTTGAGCCGGATTCGGGCTTTGTCGGCGTCGACCGATTCGAGCCACGCATCCAGGCTGTTGGAGGTGATGACGTCATATTCGCTCAAAGCCTGCGCCGCGGTGTTTTGCACTCTCCAGCGCTCACCGACGCCCACCGGCCTTTCCGGTAAAAGATCAGCCAAAGTCAAGGGATCGCCGAGCCCTTGAACCAACTCGAGCTCGTTCCATGTTAAGGGGCCGGCCGGACTTACCACGACGACGGGGCCGTTTTGTCCTCGCCGCTCGGCGACGAGAAGCCGGACTTCGGGGCGGATCAGCGCCGACATCAGCCTCACTTCACCGTTAACCGCCAAGCCGGCCTCAATAACATGTCTTACCGCCCTCATTGTCTGCCCGTTCTCGATTGGGCTAACGGGGTTAGCTCGTTGGCCGACTTTTGCCGTCCCCAGACCGCCGCTCGGCACGAGCCGTTCATTGAACATGAACCGCGTGTCGATCTCGACCGACAACGGCTTGGGCATTCTCGCCTCCCGTGATGTGTCTCCCGGCGGTAAACCCGGGCGGTACAGGCCCTTTGCCTTTAGCTCTGTCTGTACACGCGTGGTTGTACCGGCAGGATTCGATTCGCGCAGGGTAATAGGCGGTCCCTTCGGTTCGGCCGCCGCCTCGTCCACGCCCGCGATCACAGCGATGATCAAGATCGCAACCGTACTTGGGACCGCCAGTTGCCCATTTCGCCATCCTACATTTGCCATCCGCCCCTCCTTGCGCTCACGACTCAATGTATCCATCCCGGTCCGGGCACGCCCCTTATTATTGGAAGTCGTCATTCCGTGTCAATTTGGCATCACTCGACCGACGGAGTACATGACATGGTTTGCGCCGCATCGGAGGTGTCAGGGTTTCAGAAACCCCAGCACCTCGTCGCGCCGACCGAGGATCGGCTCGGGATCAACAGCGAGCCACTGCCGAAGCAAGGTGGCATAGACGTCGCGGAAGTCAGTGGTAAAACGCGGGTCGCCGGCCGCGTCGAGCTGGGCGAGATTGGGCTGCGGACCGATCAAACCGCCCTTCACCGCTTTGCCCGCCAATAACACGGGGGCGGCCGTGCCGTGGTCGGTTCCGTTCGAGGCATTTTCCTGCAATCGCCGCCCGAACTCGGAGAACAGCATGACCACGATGCGCTCGTCGAGCCGGCTCGCTTTCAGGGTCTTGAGAAAACCGGCCACTCCTTGCGAGGCCTTCCGCAGTAGCTCTTGATGAGTGTAGCGCTGGGCGGCGTGAGTGTCGAACCCATCCTGCGAAGTGTAGTAGACGCGCACTGGCAAATTGGCTTCGATCAGCCGGCGGATCGTTTCCAGGCGGCCTTCAAGCGTCTCGGACGAGGATGTGGAATTCGCGCCGGCCCGGTTTGTGGCGCTCGCGGCGAGCCGGGTTGAAAGCTCGCGGGCTGACGCGAACAGCCGATCTATCTCAGTCAGCAACGGATCGCCGGTCCGATCGGCGGTAGGCGCGTTGGCGAATCCCGCACCGGGCGCGAGCTGATAGTCCGCCAGGCTGGCCAATGCTCGAGGAACGGATTTGCGCCCCGCGCGGCCACAGGCACGGACTGCTGCCCGACATGGCAGACCTCCAAACCGGGATTCGCGTCGCCGGCCCGCCCGAGCCACCCGGCGGGCGGCGCATCACCGAGTACGCCCGTCTGCCAGATCTCCATCGAACGAAAATGCGAACGATTGGGGCTGGGATATCCGACCCCCTGTACGACCGCCAGGTCTCCCGTTTCCCAAAGCCGGTGCAACTCCTTCAGCGAGGGATGCAAACCGACATGGTCACTCAACTTCAACACCTTGCCGCGCTCGATTCGTAGCGTCGGCCGGCTTTTGTGATAGATATCGTCCGCGTACGGTACGACCGTGTTGAGACCATCATTGCCACCGGTCAGCTCGACCACGACCAGGATCGTCGCGTCCGAGCGCGCCTCGGCGGCCGATGCCGCCTGGCGCCACAGGCCCGGCACCGGCGCACCCAGCGATAACAGTCCCGATCCTAGGCCCAGCCCGGCCGACCGCCTAAAAAAGGCACGGCGTGATCGCATGTGACTTCTCCTTTTTACCCAACTTGAGCCTCGGGAAGCGACAACAACGAACGCACGTTTTGAGAGATGCTCTGCGATCGTCGCTCAATCTGCGAACGCGCCGTCGGGGAAAGCCGCGAGCCCAGTAACAACGTCGCCAGCGCGTCCAAGCAGCTTTCGGGCGTTTTGAGACCGTATCGCCTGGCCAGTTGATCGAAATGATTGCCGTCGCCATGAACCGCCGATTCGGTGATCCAGGCCGCGAAATTGGCTCGGGCGACAAGCTCTTGCCCGCCCAGCCAGGCGAGCCCGCCGGGCCATCCGGCCACGCTCGGTGGATAAAAAAGCCGCTGGCCCATCTTAGTGAGATGAATCCCGAGCTCGACCAACTGCGGAGGCGGAGCAAACAACTCGCAGGCCCGGATCACACCAATAGCCAGCTCAACCGGGCTCTTGACGCGATGACCTCGGCACTCCTCCGAATGAAAGAGCTGCGAACGAAGCACGATCTCGATCCCTTGACCGACATCCACGTCGCCCTCGGTGCGCATCGCGTCGGCAAGCGGTACCAGCAGCTCGGCGGACGGCGTGTCGGTATCGGAGATGAAAGTCCGGTAGAGGCGGCGGGCGATGTGGGTCGCCGCGGACGGCTGACGGCAAGCGATCCGCACGACGTCGTCCAAGCCCCAATTTCCGGTCTCCCCCAGAATCGTCTTGGTTCCGCTGTCGTGGTCGGTCGGGGCGAAGTGAGTGCGATGCTGCTGCGAATCGACTTTGATCCAGCCGGTGATGCGCCTGCGCCACTTCACGCACGTCGCGTTCCGTGTAATGGCCCTCGCCTAATGCGAAAAGCTCGAGAAACTCGCGGCCGAGGTTCTCGTTGGGCTGAGCTTTCGTACTGTCCAAGCCATCGAGCCAACGGCGCATTGCGCCGTCGCCGAGCATGCGGCTGTGAAGTTTGCTGATCGCAGCGTGCCATAACTCGCGCTGAGCATTGTTTTGCGCGAGCATCAGCTCCGGCGAATTGACCTTGGACTCGCTCGTCGCGTAGTGGCTATTCCAAGCGAGCGTCATCACTTCGCACAAGGGAAACGGCGTGAAGATCAACCGATAAAGCCAGAGCATCTGCACGCGTTCGATCGACGGCCGGCGCCGGGCTGATTCTTCCATGGCGGTCACAATGTCCGCGAACTCCGACGTGGCTTGACCGCCGGGGCCCCTCGGCTCACCCGCGAGAATGCGACCGATCGAAGGCTCGAATCCCTCCTGAAGGTCGCGCTCGAGCTGGCCCCACGTGGCGCCCAATCCCGCACTCCGGTGCAAATGGGCCACGCGAGCGGCGTCCCACGGTCCCGCGGAAGTGGGACGATAGGGCTTCCAGGCCTCGTCGGGATCGCGAAACATTGATTCCTTCGGTTTACCGTCGCTCATGGCTTGCGCCTCGAAAGCGTGATCGTGCCCAGGTCACGATCCTCGCCGGGTTTGAGGGGCGGTACGGATACAAAGGCCTCCCGGCGGCCCACCCCGGCCATGATGTAAAAAGTGCCGCCCGGCACCAACGTATCGATCACAAACTCGCCTTTGGGTTTCGGCTGGAGGACTCTTGTCACGTAGGACATGATGGCCTTCTGGCCCATCAGATTCGCGTAAATCTTCGCGTCGAGCATGATCTCGGCGCGGGTCATCTCGCCTTTCTTCGGGTTCCCCATCACGATCATGGGATTAACCTGCGCACCTTCGGCCGGCGATCCGTTTTCGGTAACCACCTTGCCATGGACCTTGGCCGTCGGTTGGAGCACGACCTCGACCGGCTGCTTTAACCGCGGGTCCGGTTTGAGCTCGACGACAGCGCCGAGCTGCCGATCGGGCTGGATGAAGAAAATACGATAGGTCCTCGACGAGTCCGCACCCGAAAGTTGGAATATGCCTTTTTCCGCCGGTTGCCAAGCATGGAGCAGCTCCATTTGGTTGATTTCCTCGCACGAAGCGACGACATCGGTGACGGCATTGCCATCGGGATCGACGACCCTGGCTTTGAGGATAGCGCCTTTGGATAGGGCGAACTCGACCGGCTTCGGCTCCCGGTCATCTGGCACATCAATGGGAACGGCGCCTCGCGGAGACTCTGCGTCGCGATCGGCTTTCTCCGGGAAAGGCACTCGCAGGTAAGTGTCGTCCGACGTCTCGACAACCAAGAATCCCTGGCCGGCCAAGGTCGTGATCGCGAACCGCCCCTCGTTATCCGTCAAGATAGTGCTCCTGTGTTCAAATCCTTCCCGGTTGTTGGGATTCTTTCGCTGGGGTTGATAGCAAACGGCTGCGCCGGCGATCGCACGCTTGGTCTCGGCATCGATGACCCGTCCGTGGACGATGCGCCCCTTGTCGAGTGCGAAGTCACGCTCGAGGAACTTCGCCCCGGCCGGCCAGCTCCGACTCTTATCCTGTACAGCGATGTAACCGGAATCCGCGGGCGGGTAGACGGTGATCCAGTAGTGCTCCGCTGAGTGGCCTGAGACGCCATAACGGCCGTCGGCATCCGTGCGGGCGTAGAACGGCATCCCGCCGTGTCGTCGCATGGGAATCATATGAATCAGTATTCCAGCGAGCGGCCTGCCGGTCTGCTTGTCGGTCACTCGTCCCTGGACCGGCCTCGCTGGCTCGAGCGTGTGCGTGAACGCCGGTTTGACCGGCGTGACCTCGAATGCCTTGGCCCAGTCACTCTGGGCCGCCTTGGTGACACCTTCCCCGCTTGTGTCAACAACGACCTCGTCGACAGCATAATCCGCGTGCCAAAAATCGAGTTGCACATACATCCCCGGGGGCACGCCTTCCAGCGTAAACCGGCCGTCGGTGTCGGTGGTCCGCGGCTTCGGCCAGTAATGAGGAACCGAATCGTCTGTAGGTGTCACGCCGACACCCATCCCTTCGGTGTGGTCGTCGTTGAAGAAATGTTTGAGAGTGACACGCACGCCGGCCGCGGGTACGCCGCTGGGCGCGACCAGTCGACCGCGAATCACGACCTCCGGAGCCAGCCGTAGTGCTACCTCGGTCACGCCGACTTTTACAAGACGCGACAGCATGCCCAGACCGGGCGCCCTCACAAGCAAGTTCGCGTCGAACCCGTTGTCGTGTTCATAACGATCCGGATCGAACTCGGCAGCCAGCGAGAATCGACCGCTCGTATCGGTCCGTGCTTCGCCCAGGACCTCAGCTCCGATCGCCGGTCGTGCTTTCTGATCCTCGGGTAATGCCCGGTGCGGGAGGGGGGGCTTGCGGTGACCGATCCATACGACCGCAGCACCCGAGACGGGCCTGCCGTCGGGGCCGAGCACCGTGCCGCTGACCGAATGTCGCGTCGCTTTCACGTTCGGTGTTGCCGCTGACACCTTTGAGGTGCCGGAGTATCTCGCGTCGTCCTGAAGCTGGGAACTCTGATTCTTCACCGGGGGCCGCGACTGTCCCAGTGCCACCGCCGAGGTTACCAGGATCATCGCGACCGCACTCACCCAGGCCCAGCACGAACCAACCATGGGACTGCTGTGCCGCTCGGCGAGGATATGCCGGATCCGGCGCGGCAATGCGCGTTGACTCGAAAGCGCGCTCATCGCCAGTACGCCGCGCCGCTGCGGAATCAAGCTCAGCAGCGAGTCGGCGTAACCCCCGGCCGGCAGACCAGCCGCGAGCACCCAATCATCGGAGGCCCGCTCGCTGAGTTGCCCCAGCCGATGCCTGGCCCACCAGACCAGCGGATGCCAGGGCAGGGAACAGACCAGCACCTCGGCGAGCAAGCTCGACCAGTGGTCGTAGCGGACCCAGTGCGCCAGCTCGTGACAGAATATACCGGCCCAGTCGACCGAAGCCGCCGTCGTGACTTCATTTTCGGGCAAAACGATCACAGGCCGGCGAGCCCAGCACCAGATCGCCGGACACCGCACTTGAGGCGAGACCCGCAGCTCGGGCGTCTGCTCCACACCTAGCCGCGTGGCGGCTGAGGCCGCCGTAGCTTCAAGTGTCTCGTTCTTTATAAGGGGGGCCCGACGAATAACGTTCATGCCGAGGATCACGCCGATCACCAGCCGCAATCCGGCCAGAACCGCGAGGGCTGCCCAAACGCCGAGCACGAATGTCCGCCACGCGATCGGGACGAGTCCAGCTCGCGGCTGACCGGCTGACTCAACCAGTCGACCCACGCTGTCGGGTAAGTCGACCCCGTGCGATCGGGCGATCGTTACTGGCGAAACAGGCTGACTGGCGGGCAACGGAGTTATCGCGACGCTGTGCAGCAAGGCACGAACACTCGGCGGCGCGGCAATCGCCGGCGAACCCACCGTGGCTCCATTCGCGTGATCCGTGCCGGGTGTCAACAATCCCCAGCCCGTGCGCCTGACCGCCTGTGTCAAGATCGGGCTGACGAGGGCCGCAAACATCGCCAGGAGCAGGAACCGATGTGCCCGCGCGGGACGTTTGGCGAGAAGAATGCTCGCGACAAGGCCCAGCCCCAGGAACAACGTCGACTGCCAGAGATAATCCCAGGCCAGCGAATCGCCCGGATGGAAGACCTCAAACATCAACAGACTCCCTTCGATGCAGGATGCCACGGTCGTTGATTATGGGAACATCTACGGTCGCTTCTCGGTCAGCACGACGGGAGTGATCGCGCCCAGATCGCGGACCTCGCCGGGCTGGAGTGGGTCGATCGGCACGTAGTGAGTTTCGTTGCTGGTCAGCGCTCCGAAGGTGAGGTAGTTCGTCACGCCTGCCATCAAATGGCCGAGCTCGAATTCACCCACTTCGTTGGTCACTGTTCCATCGGAATTCATGCGCCGAGCCGCCGTGCCATAGCTCAACACGCGGCCTCCAGGGAAGAAATCCATGGGGCTCAGCTCCCCGTTGACGGAGCTCACGGGAAAATGGGCGCCGACGCGCTGGCGTCGATCCGGCGTGCCGTCGGACCGGCGGAGTCGGCCTCGAACTCGTGCTGTCGGTCGGAGCGTGACACTGACCGGCTCGGACAGTCCGACCTTGGCCGTCAGGTCGGCGAAGCTCGCCGAGTTGACGTTCGTCGTTGAGGAAGAAGATCCGGTAAACTCGGCCCGGCTCGAAGCTCGACGAGCGGAACAATCCAAGGGAACAGCGTCCGGAGCCGACCCATGAGTCGTTGAACTGGACGAAAAGCGACTCTCCGCTCACCCAGACGTCGCGCACTGGTTTCCCGGCATCATCAACGGCTTGAGCGGCGATCGTCGCGCCTTTCTCAAGGTCACTTCCACCGGCGCGATTGTCCCGGCAGGGGTTACGCTGATCCGGGCGTAGCCATGCGGATGGAAAGCCCCGTCCCTGCTCTTTACTTCGCCGCGCGGACTGTCATGCGCCGGTAGCCGGGCGTCGGCCCTTCAAAAAAGAGCGAAGGATAACTTGGGTCGATGCAGAGCGAGAAGCTTCCCTCTTGGTCGGTCATCGTTTCGCTGTGATTGCGCTCGCTGGCCACCTGGACGCCGGGAATGGGCCGCCGTGAATCGCCGTCGATCACCCTGCCTCGGACGAAACGGCCTCTCTTGACGGTCAGATTCCACCGCAGGTCCGATGCGCGCGGGCGGCCAACCCGTGCGTTGGTGCTGGGTCGATAAGTATCCCGACGTGGCGTCTGGAATCAGTTGGGCATGAAGTCCCGGTGGGTTGTTCCAGGCCACACCGTTGACGCGGTACCGGCCCGCGGCATCAGTCGTGGTCGGGAATGACCCGAACCCCGTGGAGCCGATTTCGACGTGCATGCCGCTAAGCGGCTGTCCGGTCTCCTTATCGGTGACGATCCCCTCGATCGGCCGGGCGGGTTCGAGAACGTGGGTAAAACGAGGCGGGACAGGCTTGAAGGGCCGCGCCCGGCGATATCCGCCAGTCAGTTCCAATTCGGTACTAACGTTTAATTTTTCATGTATAAACGCATCATGAGTGATCACGATCGCGGCAACCGCCTTTTCCGAACAAACCGTCGATCCGGAATCGACCCTGAGCGTCCGTTACAACAGAGCTCGGCCAATAGGGGGCCCGGACGGGCCGACCATCGCTGTCTCCCGGCGCACGCAAGAAGAAGCGGTCGGGCACGGGCAGTTGTCCTCCACCCAAGGTAGCCAGGGCGATGGATGCGCCTGCCACGGGTTTACCGATCTGCGACAGGAGCCGGCCTTCGATCGGGACGTTGGCCCTAAGCGTCAGCTCGACGGGTCGATCGTCCAGGGGCTCGAAGAATGTCTGCCCGTTCCAGTCGGGCCGCGCGCTGTAGTTACGCGCGATCAGCCCCATACCCGGTGACCGCGCGATCACACCGACGATGAGCACGGCAGGGTCAAGCGTCAGATCGAGGATGAAGTTCCCTTGGCGGTCGGAGGAAGCCCGAGCCAGAGTCGGCTGCTCCTGCCCGTGATGCGTGAAGTACCAGCCGTTTGCGCGTCCTTTGACTCGAGCAGACCCACGGCAAACACCCACGCGCCGGCGACCGGTTTTCCGCTGATGTCACGGACGGTCCCGCGCACCACCAGGCGAGCGGTCTGAATATCCCCAGGCGTCAACGCCGCAGGCGACTGACTGGCGCCACCGACTTTCTTGATCTCCTCGGCTCGCGCCCGCCCCGCACGAGCTTGGGCCAGAGCGATCATCGCGACGAGCCCAACAGCGGCCAGTGACACCGCGCAGCTCCAACCCCAACCCGGCCGCGGTTCGACTGGGCCATTCAGCGTAAGGAGGTGCCTGATTCGTCCGGCCAATCCGCTGCGCCGACTGACCGCGGCTAGTGCCGAGAGCGCTCGCCGCCGCGGTAGAAGCTCCAAGAGCGTTTCCGCGTAAGACACAGGCTCTTTCCCGGCCGCAATGGCCCAGTCATCGCAAGCCAGCTCGCTGAGGTGCCCCAGCCGACGCTTGGCCCACCACGTCAGAGGATGCCAAGGCAGGGCACAGACCAGCACTTCGGCAAGCAAGCCCGACCAATGGTCGCGTCGGGCCCAGTGCGCCAGCTCGTGGCAAAACACACCGACCCAGTCGAGCGAAGCCGCCCCCGTTGGGGCATCTTCAGGCAAGACAATCACGGGCCGGCGGCCCCAACACCAGATCGCCGGGCAGCCGACGTGCGACGAAACTCGGAGGTCAGGACGCACCCGCAAACCGAGTTGTGCCAAGCAACGTCGAGGGCACGTTTCACCGAACCGCACTCGAAGGCGTGAGCACCGACAACCGCTCGCTGGCCCATGACCAGTGACACGATCAACCGGATCAAACACAAGCTGCCCAAGACGCACCATAACTGTGTAAATAGTGAAAATAAGTTAGTTCTACCTATGCCTGCCGGGTGTCGCTGTGGGGCAGTGTCGAACTCCCTTTGCACGATCCGGCTCTCGTCGGGACCTGATTCGGACGTGGCCTTAGCGAGCCTAAACGGCGCCCTCTGGAACGCGCCCCGATCGCCCCAGACCGATGAGGTTGGAAGAGGCCCCGTTGCGGAGACGTCGGGTGCGGCCGTCTCGATCGATAATGCCGCACTTGGCGGTAAGGTACTTCGCAGGCCCCAGCCGGCGCGATGGACAAACTGGCTGCAAAGCGGCGTGACCAGAGCCCCCAACATCGCCAAGACAAGGACCAAGTGGGCCCGCGCCGGCCGCCGCCAGAGGATCAGGCTGCCCGCCAAGCCGGCGATGAGAAACAGGCTCGATTGCCAGACAAGGTCGGCAGCGAGGGACGTGCCCGGCCGGATCGCCAAGAAGTCAGCCATCGCGCCGCTCCTTTTCCCTGTCTTTGCGCCGGCGGTCGATCATGGCCTTCAGGGCCTTCAGGTCGTCATCGCTCAGGTTTTCGTCGGCCAGCAAATGCTGAAACAAGAGCAGCCGATCGCCGCGGAAGACGCCGTCGATGAACGATCGCAGCGAAGATGCCCCCGCTTCTTGACGGCTTCGGCGCGGCAGATAGACATAGCTCCGTCCCTCTGCGCGATGCGAAAGCCATGCGGCTTTTTCAAGTTTCTGCATCACCGATAGGATCGTCGTATAAGCCGGCAGCGGCTCGCGCTCGATATGGTCGCGCACTTGCTGCACGGTCGCCTCGCCCAACTCCCAAACGGCCTCCATGACGGCCTTCTGCAGCTCACCCAGCCTGTCAAACGACGCGCGGGCCATCGGCTCTGCCCCCGAACCTCAAGAGGTCTATTCGACAGAAGTAATACTACTGTGAGTAGTACGTCGGTCTATAGTAACTCGGCGGCGGGCGGTGTCAAGATGCGGTGCGAGATTTTCCCGCGGATTGCCGGTTCGCGCGTGGGAGGGATTTGCTTAGGCAACTTGCCAAGCTTGCTGCTCGCGCCTGTGACTACGTGCGATGATTGCGCGGGACGTTAATAACGTCAATCGCCATGACTCTCGCGGCCACGCCCTTGAGTCGGTATTGTGGTCCAAGACGTCGAAGTTCAGGCAAGAATGATCGGGCCGCTCTTCTGACAACGAGGCTTGGATGAACCGCACCTCATTGAATCCGCCGGTCCGGGCTTTTCTGATTGCGTGGAACTATGGCCCCGGCTGGTCATTCGGGTTGCCGTCCCTGAAGACCTGAAGCGGGGATTGTTGGCGCACCTGCGCGAGGAGTCGTAACCGTGACCCAGTTCGACAAGCAGCCGACCCGACACCGCTTCATCCTCAACCCGTATCCCGAGGAGAGGTTCGCGTCCTGCCCGAAGTGTGTCGGCCTGACCGAGCAGCGCAAGTTCCCTCTCTTGATCCACGTCCATCCTCTCAACCCCGTCGCGATCAACAAGACGTGCTTTTACTGCTGCGCACTGTGACCTGATCATCGCCCACAAGGATGAGCTGGAAGAACAACTTGTCTTGCTCTTCGAGAAACGTAACCCCGAACTGATCGGCAACGAGTACCTGGTCATGGGCACCGTGGACCACGACGTTTGGGATCGCGGTCAGCGGGTTCCTCTCGCCATCCCGGAGATGGTGTCGAAGTTGTACGTATTCCAGGAGGTGTTGCTCATCGAACCGGCTGGTCGGCAAGCGGCCCGGTCCAGCCCCGACGGACGAAGGCCTCCATCGCCGTGGATCTCAAGGGGGCCTGGGATTGCATCGACGCTGGGCCTTTGACTAATGAAGCACGCTACGACGGAAGCCGGCGTCCGCAATATCTATTCCTATGGCGCGGCGGCCTGGAACGCCTCGTTTTTTCGGCGGAGAAGCAAAAGGAGACGATCGACAGAATTCTCATGGAGGCTCAGGTCCCCGACGAAGGGCAAGTCATCGTGCGATCTCTGCTCCAGGACATGATCGAGCGCAAGAAGGTTCACTTTGCAACAAACAGTCGCGTCATTCTCGACTACATTTTGAAGGATACCGGTAACGGTCTTGATCTCAGCGTCATCGCGTTGCAGCCGAAGTCGCCGGCTTCGTACGGCACGATTCGGTTACGAAGCGGTCGATTCGTTCTCAACGGTTAATCGACGGATCGTTGGCCGTGCCTTGCACGGTCGTGGTCGCCGTGGTATCGGGATCGGATCGTTTCCACGCGACCTTGGAAGGTTCACTGGGCTCGCTGACGACCACGCGCGATGACTTGCTCGAGACCGCGCCACTGACGACGGTGGATCGGCTCGATCCAGCCGGCCAGCTTGGTTCCGCCTTCAACGACCTCAGTCGGCACATCGCAGACCGCTCCGGCCCGTACCGTGCTCGGCAAAGGCGTGCCCGATGGGCATGAATCACCGTAGTAGTAATAATTCTGATGGCAGCCCATGCTCGTGAAGGCCAATCCGCCAGCCAGGATCACTCCTAGCAGCCGACGCGGACAAAATGCGAAGAACCAAACGTCTCGCATCGCGAATCTCCCGTGCCGCAACTCAGCCGTCGCGTCTCGCGGCCGCCAGGCCACCGACGCGATTTCCTAGTGATATCGACACTTAAGGCAATGGACAGCACGGCGAACCGCTGCGCCTCCATGTCGAGGCTTGTGTCGAACCTGACCGAGGTGTAAACGAAGTGGAGTACCCGAGGCTCGGCATTCTGTGTCGAAACTCAGGTGGCGGAACTTTAATAAAAACCGGCAATTCCGCCAACGGCAATTTACTGGGCGAGAGAAAAATCCACAAACCACTTTCGCCCGAATGACTTGGGATGAGGGCGCAATCACCAGGCTGTGGACGCCACTTGCTTATCAAAAGAGTGTGAGTTGGGCATCACGACCACCGGGCCGCCGGAAGGCCGCCGGCGCTCACGGGCCAGGGTCTCAGGTTCAGGCCGGCGCGGCGGCAAGCGCCGCGAAAGAGCTGGGCAATCATGTCGGCGGCATTTCCCTCGCCGCGACATGCGAACACCAAACCTGGAATCGTTGAGGCGGCCCCCGCGCATTGCCCGAATCCTTTCCAGCACCTTGTCGTGTCGGTCCGGGAAGTGTTGCCGCAGCCAGTCTTCAAAGAGTCCAGCGACCCCGAGCGGCAACCGAACAATCGTATAGCCTGCGAATCGTGCGCCGGCTTGTGCCGCCGCCGCCAGGATGGACGGGATTTCATGCTCGGTGAGCCCGGGGATGATCGGTGCGACCATCACCCCGACGGGAATGGCGGCCGCCGCCAGAGCGGCGATGGCGCCCAGCCGGCCAGGTGGCCGGGTCGTGCGCGGTTCCAGGCAGCCAATCAGCTCTTCGTCCAGCGATGTGATCGAGACAAACACCCCCGCCGCATGGTGTTGTGCCAATTCCGCGAGCAGATCGATATCGCGTGTCACCAGTCGATTCTTGGTGATGATCGAAACCGCCTGTCGATACTCGGCCAGGACGCTCAGACAGCGACGGGTGAGCTCTAATTGCCGCTCGATCGGTTGATAGGGATCGGTCACTCCGCTCAAACCCAGCACCCTCGGCTTCCAGCCCGGTGCGGATAGGGCCTTTCGGAGTAATTCGGGCGCATCGTGCTTGACCAGAATCTTGGTTTCGAAGTCCAATCCTGCCGAAAAGCCCAGGTATTCGTGGGTCGGTCGGGCATAGCAATAAATGCAACCGTGTTCACAGCCGCGATAAGGATTCAGGCTGACCTCAAAGCCGACGTCCGGGCTGTCGTTCTGGGCGATGATCGTGCAAGATCGGTCGGGCAAGAATTCGGTGGGCGGCCGACTCAGGCTGTCGAGATAGTCCTCGTCTTCCTCGACTTGTTCCAGCTCGATCTCGTGGTGCGTCGTCTCGAACCGGTTCGGCGGGTTGACCCGAGCCCCACGGCCCCGCGGTGAGGGAATGGTTGGATCATTCATGTCAACTTCCCCTTTGTGCGATGCAACGCAGGCAACTCAAATGCGTTCTCCAACTCAACCACTGGTCACATCACTAGCTAGGACTCCCGCCGCATAGGGCCGGCGCCTTGCGTGGTGGTAGGTCAGGCTTTCCAGCCTGACGCTTCGGGAAGTCAGGCTGGAAAGCCTGACCTACCGACAGACCTTGTTGTCTAACCATCCGTCGGGTCGTTGCTCTCCATTGGCGGCCCGCATTATACTGTACATGGGAACAAACTGCTAGTATTGGAATCGGAATGCCACTCATCCGCATTCGAGGAATTGATTTTGCCACTCCGCGCCATCGCCCTCTACAAGCCGTACGATGTCCTGTGCCAGTTCACCGACGGAGGCCACCGATCGACCCTCAAGGAGTTGGTCCCGATCGAGGGGATTTATCCGGCGGGCAGGCTCGATCGCGACAGCGAAGGCCTGCTGCTCTTGACCGATGATGGACGACTGGCGCATCGCCTCACCGACCCTCGGTTCGAACATCCCAAGACCTATTTAGTGCGAGTCGACCGCGTTCCCGATAGCGGGGCACTCGATCGATTGCGCGGGGGCATCAACTTGAAGGACGGCCGGACTCGCCCGGCTGAGGTCGCGCTGTTGACCGAGCCACCGGCGCTGCCTGATCGACCCGTGCCGATCCGGTTCCGCAAGAATGTGCCGACCGCGTGGCTGTGCCTGACGATTCGTGAGGGGCGCAACCGCCAGGTCCGGCGCATGACGGCTGCTGTCGGCTATCCAACCCTGCGGCTGGTGCGCATTGCCATCGGTCCGATCTCGCTCGGAGATCTGAGCCCCGGCCAGTGGCGCGAGCTCAGCGCCGAGGAACTCGACGCGCTGGGGAAACTTCGCGACGACCAGCCGCGCCCAAGCCCGCAGCGCCGTTCGCGCGGCACTCGACGCCTCAAATCGTGAAAGGTTTGCAGGTTCTTCGCCCGCGCATCCACATTTCCTCTCACGATCGGTCGTCAGTTGGACTACACTGAAGAATGACGTGACCGACCCTGCTGCCCATGCTTCGGGTCGCATAGCGGGCATTCGAACCCGTTCGATTTGCACCGGAGGCTTGTCATAAACGGTCAGATTAACCCCAGCTTGCTCACAGTTTGATTCTTCTTGAGGATCTCGACGATGGCCAGCCCGGCTCGAGTTGATAATATGATCACGCTCGGCGAATTCCTCCGCCTGCCGGAGATCGACGAGCATCCTTACCTCGAGTACATCGACGGCAGAATCGAGGCCAAAGTATCTCCGCAGAAAAAGCACGGTCTGCTCCAAAAGCACTCGTGAACGATATCAATGCGCATGCTGAGGCTCGCCAGTTGGGGCAGACATTTCCAGAGCTGCGCTGTACGTTTGCCGGCCGTTCGATCATTCCGGACATCGTTTTTTTGCTCGACGAACATATTGAGTCCGACGAGAGGGATGAGATTCTCGATCCAACAGTCCGACCGCCCGACATTCATGTCGAGATCGTCTCGCCCAATCAATCGGTACGGAAGTGTCGCGAGAAGTTGATCTTTTCGACGGCCAGCGGCTGCCCATTAGGCTGGCTGATCGACCCCGGCCGAAAAACAGTGTCTGTCTACCGGCCCGGTCGCCGTGCCGAGCGGCTGCCGGCCAATGGCACGCTCGAGGGAGGCCCAGTTCTGCCAGGGTATCATCTACCGATCGCGCAGCTTTTCGATTGGTTGACCCTGCGCCGGCCGAATTCTCTCCCACCATCGACACCGGGAGAACCCAGCCAATGAACTCGGGGGGTGAGGTAAATAACGACAACGGCCCGTCGATGCGTTTGCTCTTCGAGGCGGGCACCCTGGTCGTCGCGGGCCCGACCGCCGATCAAGACCCCAACTTGCCCGGCGTGAAGTTCGATTCTCGAACACGCCAGTTTCGCGCCGAGGCGATCTGGTATCGCACGATTGTCGAGCACATCCGCAAACAGAAGCAGCCTTACACGGATACGGCTCGCGCCTACGAGCTTTCCCCCTGGCGGCTCCAGGTCACCAAAGAAGCGTTTCCCCATCAGGTTGAAGGGCTCAAAGCCTGGTGGGATCAGGGTGGCCGGGGAGTGGTCGTCTTGCCGACCGGAACCGGCAAGACGCACCTCGCCAACATGGCCATCGAGCGGGCCGGTCGGCCCACGCTGGTCATCACCCCCACTATCGACCTGATGAACCAGTGGTATGACGAGCTGACACTCAGCTTTGGCGTCGACGTCGGCCTGCTCGGCGGCGGTTATTACGATATTCGACCGCTCACCGTGACGACCTATGATTCGGCTTACCTCAACATGGAGCGACTGGGCAACCAGTTCGGATTGATCGTCTTTGACGAATGCCATCACTTGCCCGGTCCCACCTACGGCCTCGCGGCCACTTGCCATCGCCCCTTACCGATTAGGGCTCACGGCCACTCCGGAACGTGCCGACAACGCCCATGTCCATCTCGACCAGTTGATCGGCCCCATCGTGTATCGCCGTGAGATCACCCAGCTCCGCGGTGACTATCTGGCCGAATATCACGCGATCGTCCTCTATGTCCAACTGAGCGAGCAGGAAAGACAGCGTTACGAGCAAGCTCGCGAGATTTATCGGGCATTTGTCCAACAATCCGGTATTAACATGAGTAAACCCAACGGTTGGGCCCAGTTCATCTTCTTGGCGCACCGCTCGCCGGAGGGGCGGGAAGCCTTCCACGCCTACCGCGAGCAGCGTGAGCTGGCGCTGGCGGCACCGCCAAGCTCAACGTATTGGCCAAGCTTCTCGATCGCCACAACGGCGATCGGGTGCTGATCTTCACTCACGATAACGCGACCGTTTACAAAATCGCGCGGCAGTTCCTCGTCCCTGTCATCACGCACCAGACCAAGACCAAGGAACGGCGCGAGATCCTGCTTCGCTTCAATGCCGGGACTTATCCGATCGTGGCCACCTCACGCGTCTTGAACGAAGGCGTGAACGTCCCCGAAGCCAACGTCGCCATCGTGCTCTCGGGCTCGGGCTCGGTGCGCGAGCACGTGCAACGACTGGGACGGATTCTCCGTAAATCGGGCAACAAGGAAGCGACGCTCTATGAGGTGATCACGCGAGGCACCGCCGAGGAGTTCACTTCGAGCCGCCGGCGCCAGCATGATGCTTATGACGGGAATTGAGGAAAAAGAGTGCTTACAGGCAATTTGATTCGAGTCAAGTTGGCAAAAGAGCGGGTAGTCCCGCTCTATATCGATCGCGACGCCTGCGCTGGCTCGAGGCGGCCGAGAGCTTGTTGCTCCTCTTTCGCGAAGGGATCGGCATGACCCGCGGCGAGATCGAAGGTGAAATCGACGCGCTCTTTGGCGGAGGAGGCAGGGCGACGCAGGTTTATCGTGGGCTGGCCAAGGTGCTTGAGGACCGCGCCGAGTTTGAGGTGGTAGCCGATGTCGCTCCGGACGTGATCCGCGAAAAGGTTTTCACGGCGGCGGCGGACTACCGCCGGCAGATGAGAGCCAGCGGGACGGGACCGGGCCACCGCGGGGCCTTTCGCCGCGACGAAATCCTGAGCACCGTCGCCCACGAACTCAATATTGGGCCAGAAGCCCTCGAGTCCTCGCTCTTCGCCGACCTGCGCGACGAGAACCGCATGTTGTCGTTCGACGACATGCAGGCCCAATGGCTGATCGACCGCTATAACGTGGGGCTTGCGCAGGCAGTCCTCTTGCGATCGGTGCAGGTCAAGGTCGAAGTCCGCAACGAGCGCCCCGCGCGGTATCGCCAGCTCTTTCGTCGACTCAAGTTTCATCGCTTGCTTTACCGGGTCGAGGGGAACATGCGCGACGGTTACGTGCTCCAGATCGATGGCCCGTTGAGTCTCTTCAGCGCGACCACCAAATACGGCCTGCAAGTCGCGCTCTTTTACCGGCCCTCTTGCACTGCGCGGATTTCCGCCTCGAAGCCGAGGTGCGGTGGGGACCCAAGCGCGAGCCGCGGAGCTTTCTCCTCGAACCGCGCGACGGCCTCGTCTCACACCAAGCCGACATCGGCACGTTTACTCCGGTCGAGCTCAAAGCGTTTGTCGACCGGTTTCGCCAGGTCGCGCCCGACTGGGAGATCAGCGAGTGCACCGACGTCCTCGAGCTGGGACGAGAGGGCGTCTGGGTGCCCGATTACCGGTTGGTGCACACACCAACGGGAAATGACGTGTTCCTTGAGGTGCTGGGCTTCTGGAAACGCTCGAGCCTGGAACGGTTGACGCGGCTTTTGCCCCGCTATGGCCCTCCCAGGTTCGTCCTGGCCATCTCCGATCGGCTCAAGGTTGATGAAGAAGCACTCCAGGAACTCACCGCACCGATCCTCCGCTTCAAGGAGATCCCGAACGCAACGGAGCTGCTCGCTCTGCTCAATCGGTTCGTCAGCCCGAATGAGCCCGATCGACCGCTGCTGCCTTGATTTCACTGACGTCTTCCTCGCTGATCAAACGGACAGAGCCGCTGAGCAACCTCGCCCGGAAGTCTCGTTTCCGTCTGTTCAATTCCGTTGCCCGCACAAGCCTTGTTGAACTTTCGTTTCGTTCCATCCCGGCAATGCTGATTGGCATTCAGAGTTAAAAGTTGGAAGTCCCGACGCCCCGACCCAATTCGCGTTCCGCTCTTTTCCTCAGCAGAGTATGATGCTTACAGGAGGGAACCGGCATGAAGACCGTCACGCTGTCCAAATCCGCCCTTGCCGTGCTTCGACTTCGCGCGAAGGGCCTGCGCTTGGCTGTCACGGATCGTCGGCTGGAGGCCTTTCGCGAGCTGGCGGATACCGGGATCATGGAAGCCGACGGTGATGATTTCCGTTTCACCGAGGACGGCTGGGCGCGACGTGAAGAGCTGATCAGCGCCGCCGAGGCCCATCTTCGCAGCCTGGAGCCACGCCTTCCGGAGCAGATCGAGCTCTCAAGAGCGGCCAGGAGGACACTGGCCCAGCACTTGGCGGGCGACACGCGCGTCACCGATGCCAACCGCGATGCGTACCGCGAACTCGCACGGGCGGGGATCATGGCGTCAGTGGGCACATTCATCAAGGGCGACGATTGCGTGTTTCAGCTCACTCATCAAGGCTGGGAGCGCGGTCAAGAGTTTCAGCGGCCCTTGCGGCGCTTCTCCGCCTCGGCCATCGCCCGGAGCCTCTCCCTGGCCGTTTCCTGGATCGCCAAGGGTGTTTCCGCCGCCCGCTGAACGGCCTCTTCGTGGCTGATTCCGGCGGCCTCGGCGTACTCATGAGCGATCACTTGGTCGAGCCAATTGCGCAGGCGGTCGTTCGCCCACTTGCCGCCGATCTCCAGGCCGTATCGCTTGTCCATCAGGCCCGTGTCGAACAAGCCGGCATCCGCATTGATCTGATCCCCGACCACGCCGCCGCCGTCTCCCTGATGTGGAAAGAAAGCACGCCACCGACCACCGGTGGTGGGATCGGACGGCCGTTTTGATGATCCGGGATGCCCAATTCCTGTATTCGCTGGGCGACAATCAGGTCGAGGTCTTGGGCATACCGTTCGGCGAAATCCCTGGCGTGCGCTGCCGGGTTGTGCCACAGGGGTCGCTCCGATGGCGGCGTGCCAATCATGGCAGTCCGACGCAGCGAGAGCTTGGCCGAAAGAGTCCGGGCCGCTGCCTTGATGCGGGAGAAGAGATCGCGGGATGAGGTCATGCCGAGACGGTAGCATCGAAGGAGTGGCGCGGCAAGAACGGGGTCGCGCCCGCGGATCACGCATCCGGCGCCGTGACGGGAGCCCGGCCCCATTCGCTTATCGCATTGTCAGACTCTCGCCCGTCCGACCCTCCCTTCTCGCGGCGTCAACAATAAGGTGCGGCAAGAAGCGGAGGAATTACCAGGCGTTGATCAACGGCAGCCTCTCGAATAGAGTGGCAGTGGAAGGCTGGATGAGAGCGCCGGCGGGTCGAGGTCGAGAGGGCGGTGGGGCTCCTCGCCGTCGCCGACGGGATTCAAGACAGTCATGATTACACTCACGAGTCTGCACGCGATTTCCTCGATCGATACTACACCGAGATGGTGGATGCGGAAGTCGGTTACGCAACAAACTTGTGCGGCAACACGGCTTTACCCACCACCATTTCAACCGATTGTTAGAAAGTTATCGTCAATCATGGGGAGGCGATCTCAGGGTTTGGGGACAACCCTATCCCCCTGTTTCGCGGCCCCCTGATCCACCCATTTTCCCATGGTCCTCGATTCAGGATGTGGAGGAACAGCTTCGAGCGGAAGAGGCGGGGTTGCACTTAGTGAGCTCCTGATCGCACCCCGGAGCAGTCCGCTTAAGCCGGCGACCATCAGGGCCTTACAAGCCCTCGGGGCCGAACAGTGACTTCTCCCCACGGACGATTTGCTCGGTGATCGTGTAGGTCTGACCTCGCTGGCGCTCGGGAAGGTCATACATGACGTCGAGCATCAGGCTTTCCATGATTGACCGCAGTGCCCGAGCCCCGGTCCCTCGCGCCTTGGCCCGCCGCGCAATTTCTCGGATCGCTGGTTCATCGAAATTCAGTCTGGCGTTGTCGTAGTGGAAGAGGACTTGGTACTGCTTGGTGAGGGCGTCCTTGGGCTCGGTGAGTATCCGCGGAGGTCTTCCTCGGAGAGTTGGTTGAGCGAGGCGATGATGGGAAGTCGGCCGATCAGCTCCGGGATCATGCCGAACCGCTCGAGGTCTTCGGGAGTAACCTGGGCCATTAACTCGTTTCGCTCGACTTCGCGGTCGTGGGATCGCTCGTTACCGCGGCCGAAGCCGATCATCTTGTGACCCAGTCGCTTGCCGACGATCTCTTCGAGGCCGACGAAGGTGCCGCCGCAAATGAAGAGGATTTCGGAAGTGTTGACCTGCAAGTATTGCTGCTCCGGGTGCTTTCGCCCCCCTTGCGGCGGCACGTTGGCGACGGTCCCTTCGAGCAGCTTCAGCAACGCTTGCTGCACGCCCTCGCCCGAGACGTCGCGGGTGATCGAGACGTTTTGGCTCGTCTTGCCGATCTTGTCAATCTCATCGATGTAAATGATACCCCTCTCGGCGGCGGGGATCTGGTAGTCGGCCGCACTCACGAGCTTGAGGATCAGGTTCTCGACGTCCTCGCCGACGTAGCCGGCCTCGGTCAAAGTGGTGGCGTCGCCGATGGCGAACGGGACGTGCAGCCGGCGGGCAAGCGTCTGTGCCAGGGCGGTCTTGCCGCAGCCCGTCGGGCCGATCAGCAGTACATTGCTTTTGGAGACCTCGACGTCCCCAAGATCGGGATCGCTGATCTCGCCGCCGAGCACACGCTTGTAATGGTTTACGACCGCGACGGCCAGCGTCTTTTTGACCCGCTCCTGTCCGATGATGTACTCATTCAGATGGGCCACAAGCTCTCGGGGCGTCGGCATTTCCTCGAGCGTCACGTTCTTTTTCTGATGCTGCTCGAACAGGCTGTCACACGCGTCGACGCATTGGACGCAGATGTGCCGCGATCGGTCTGCCCGGTGAGACGGGAACGAGCGCCCTTCCCTCGATCATCGGGCCGGCGTCGGCGCTATTCCGCCCGCAAAAATCGCACAACACCGCGGGCTGGGCCGGGTATGAGCTTCCTTCGGTTGTCACGCTTGTTGCTCCTCATCGAAATTGCTGGCTCCCATGTTGTCCCTACAATGATGACATGAGTTTCGACAGAAACCCACTACCCCGCGTGGCGGATGTCGGCCCTTTCTGTGCACGGGGGCCGTTTTGCGGATCAGGCGGGGATAAAGAACTCGACGAAGGCGTTAAAGCCGCCGACGTCACAGGTCACACCGAGGCAAAAGGAAAGCGGGCAAACCGGTAAGTAAAACGTCAGGGGACCTCGTGCAACCCGACGCCCGCTAAGGCGGGGGTTTCTTCGCGGCAGTAAATAATAATCGCAGCGACGATCAGAATTCCCTGATCGAGCATTGGAGGAAACGGCTATAGCGGCGTCGGCGTTGGGGGACCATTCCTGAACGAATTCCGCGGCTGGTGCGTCATTTCGAAGTCATACAGAGCGGCCTGCAAACGCACGGGTCGGTCGCGGCAGACGTTGACGGCGATGCTGACATCGACATCCTGACCAAGCCATGGAGCGGCGACTTGCACTTGTTTGTCGAGAATCGCTTGAAGCGGAAGACGCTGGAGGTTGAAATCAAGGGCGAAGCGGGTTCGAATGGCTTTCACGCCTTGACCGATGAGCCCTTAAGTGGATAGCCCGAACCAAGGCGGTCTTCGCTAGCCGGTTGCTTAGCGGCTCCCAACACACGCCAATGATTCGCACCAGATTCGCTTCGCTGGCGCGCCACTGGTCTCCCAACGCCGTACTCTCTACGATTGAAACCGCCAGGTGAAAAAGCTCGAAGTTAGGCTGACCCCGTCGGGCGGCACCAGCGGTGCCGCCCCGACCGGTATAGTGTCCCCGGAACTAAAAACAAAAAACCATGGCTGACCCCTTTGGGACCCCTTTGGGCGGCAGACCCCTTTGGGCGGCACCAGCGGTGCCGCCCCTGGCTGACCCCATTGGGCGGCACCAGCGGTGCCGCCCCGTATCGTAGTCGGGACCACCGAAGCCGTAAGACGGCCTCTGTGGCAGGCGAAGTCCGGACGCTCGCATCTGATTCGCCTCAGGTCGAAGATTTCGAGCTCGAGGGAAGCAACAACTGGGTCGTCTCGCCCGAACACGTCGTTCAGGGCAGTGCGATTATGGCCAACGACCCACACCGTTCCGTGCAGTTGCCGTCGCTACGTTACTGGGTGCATCTGGTCGCGCCTCGATGGAACGTTATTGGGGACGGCGAGCCGGCTCTGCCGGGCGTTTCGGTCGGTCACAACGAGCGCGGAGCATGGGGATTCACGATCTTCCCGATCGATCAGGAAGATCTGTACGTCTACGAGACCGAGCCCGGCAATCCGTCTCGCTATCGGTATGGCGGCGATTGGTCACTCATGAAGACCATCCACGAAACGATTGCGGTCAAGGGGCAGCCCGCGTTCGAGACCGAACTGAAATACACGCGGCACGGGCCTGTCGTCTACGAAGATCGGCAACATCACAAGGCTTATGTCTTGCGGGCTGCCTGGCTCGAGGAGGGAACGGCCCCGTACCTCGCAAGCGTGCGACTCGACCAGGCCGCGACCTGGGCCGAGTTCCGCGAAGCGTGCCGCTTTTTCCTGATGCCATCGGAAAACATGGTCTGGGCCGACGTGGACGGCCACATCGGCTGGCAAGCCGTGGGGCTTGCACCGCGCCGCAAGAACTGGGACGGGCTTATTCCGGTGCCGGGCGACGGACGCTTCGAGTGGGACGGCTTTCTCCCGATTTTTGACCTGCCTCATCTAGCCGATCCACCGCGGGGCTGGTTCGCTTCCGCGAATCAGGATAATCTGCCCCCCGGTTATCCGTTCGCCGTCAGTTTTCAGTGGACCGATCCATTCCGGTTCGCCAGGATCGAGGAAGTCCTCGGCTCAAAGCACAAGTTCACGTTGAAAGACATGACGCAGTTGCAGCAGGACGAGTTTTCGCTCCCAGCCCGGTCGCTCGTTCCGTTACTGCGAGGGCTGAAACCAACCCAAGGATCGACCACCCAGGCCATCGATCATCTCTTCGCGTGGGATTTCGTCTTAGGCCAGGACTCGGCGGCCGCGGCAATTTATGTCGCCTGGGAGCATGCCCTAAAAGTCGCAGTCTGGAAACTCGTCGTTCCCGGGGACGCCAAGGCTGTATTTCCAACGCGCCTGATGTCGACCGCCAAGCTCATCTCGTGGCTGACGACGCCCGATGGTCACTTCGGAACCGATCCCGTCGCGGGGCGAGACGCGCTCTTGCTTGAGTCGCTAGCTCAAGCTGTCTCTGAACTCGACCGCACAATTTGGGGCCGACACGAATCGCTGGCGTTATGGCCAGTTAGCTTTCAAGCACGTTCAGCTCAAACATCCGCTCAGCGACGCCGTGAGGGCGGAAATTCGGGCACGGCTTGATTTGGGCCCGCTCCCGCGAGGGGGTTACGCACATACCGTGAATAGCACGTCCGACGATAACAATCAGTCGACCGGTGCCACGTTCCGCATCATTGCTGATACGGGTGACTGGGATCGTTCGCTCGGCACCAATGCACCCGGTCAATCCGGAGATCCGGACAGCCCGCACTATCGCGACCTCTTCGAGTCGTGGGCCCACGGTCAGTATTTCCCGGTTGCCTTCGCACGGGCTAAGGTCGAACAGTTCACGGAAATGAAGACGACTTTGGCGCCGTGAAGCGCGCTGGGCGAGACGAGAAGCGCGTATTGCGCCCACTATGTAAGAAATCAGAAACGGCGTAAAGATGACCCAGACCGGGCCGCCGTTCTCTTCGTGACCTTCGTTTCCTTCTGTTCGATTCCGCAGCCCGTACAAGCCAGCAACAGATAATGCGGACCGTGTGCCGCGTGCGCGTACGAATACCCAAACTTGGTGGCCCCGACCTTTTCTCCCCCTAAGATTGATTGTTCCGGTCGGCTTGTGTCGTTATAAGATTCGTCATGAAAACGACCCCCGAAGCATTCGCAACCGCGGTACAGCACCATCAGGCCGGTCAACTGAAGGCTGCCGAAGAGATTTACTGGCAGATCCTTGCAGTTGATCCGAATCGGGCCGACGCCTGGCATCTTCTAGGCGTGCTTGCGATGCAGGTGGGGAAGCGCGGCTACGCGATCGAGTTGATTGGAAGGGCAATCAGCATCCATGGAACCAACGCCGTCTTCCACATCAACCAAGGCAATGCGTACCTGGCCACGCAACGGGCTGCCGAAGCCATCGGCTGCTACCAGCGCGCCATTGACCTGGCCCCGAACTCGGCCGAGGCGTTTTATCGGATCGGCAACGTCATGATGCGAGAGCGAAAGCTCAACGACGCTGTTCGCTACTTCCAGCGGTCAATCGAACTGGATGACAACTTCGCCGAGGCTCACAACAACCTGGGCAGTGTCTTGAGGGACCAGGGGCAGCTTGACGCGGCGGTTGCGTGCTACCGGCGGGCTCTGCAACTGAAGCCCAACGACGTGCAACCGAACTACAACCTCGGAGTCGGGCTGAGGGAACAGGGGAATTTGGACGAAGCGGCCGCCTATTGCCATCGGGCCCTGGAACTGAACCCGGAAGATGCCGACCTGTACAGTTGCCTGGGGAACGTCTTGACGGACCAGGGGAAACTGGAAGACGCGGCCGCCTGCCACCGCAGGGCCCTGGCGCTGGATCCGGATTCGGCCGAGGCTCACAAGGCGCTGGGGATGACATTGCTCAAGGCGGGGAACTGGGAACAGGTCTGGTCAGAAGACCACTGGCGGTGGCGGACGTGGGATTTCGCGGAACGTCAGCTTCCCCGACCACTGTGGGATGGGCAGCACCTGGCGGAATCGACCATTGTGCTTCACGCGGAGCAGGGACTGGGCGATACGATCATGTTCGTGCGTTACGCTCCGTTGGTCAGGGCCCGAGTCGGCCGGGTGATCCTGAATTGCCCCCCCCGAACTCGCCAGACTCGTGGCCACCTGCCCCAGCGTGCAGCAGGTCGAGATCTCGCAACTCGCCTTACCAGCGCTGGCTTACCATGTTTCGCTGATGAACCTGCCGGAAATTTTCGGCACGACGCTCGCGACGATTCCCGCCGCAATTCCCTACCTGTTTGCGGACCCTGGCCAGGTCGCGCGCTGGGGGGAGGAACTCGGTCGGCACGAAGGGCTGAGAATCGGCATTGTCTGGCAGGGGAACCCGGGCCATAAGAATGATCGGAGCCGTTCGTTCCCGATCAGCCGATTCGAGCCGCTTGGGGAGATACCGGGCGTTCGGCTGTTCAGCCTCCAGAAAGGGGCGGGGGCCGAGCAACTTCAGGGGGCCGGGCGGCGCCTGCCGATCACCGACCTCGGGCACCGGGTCGGCGATTTCCTGGACACGGCCGCCGTACTTCAAAATCTTGTTCTTTTGATCTGTGCCGACACGTCGATCGCCCACCTGGCGGGTGCGCTCGGACTTCCCGTTTGGGTCGTTTTGCCCTTCTCCAGCGACTGGCGCTGGCTGGTTTCCCGGGACGATTCCCCGTGGTACCCCACCATGCGACTGTATCGTCAGCCGAAACCGGGGAACTACGATAGCGTGTTTGATCGGATCACCCGAGACGCCCGCCAATTGTCAGCGCTGCGCCGGCCTGACCTGGGGTGATCTCAGGGGGTGCGACTGCACGCGCGAGCACGCCCGCTTTGCCGCCTGAGTCGCCAGGCGTACCCCAGGGCCAGCGACATGCCCAGCCCCGCCAGGATCAGCGCGTTTGGCTCGGGCACTGCGCTTGCTTCCAGCGCCGCGACGGCATGCAAACCATCGCTTGTTCCGCTGGTTTGGGGCGACCAGTTCGTTCCGCCGTCGGAGGTATACAGGATCAGACCGTCTGAGCCCACCGCCCAACCATTATGGGCATCGGCGAAGGCAACGGCATCGAGTTCGTCTGTTGTCCCGCTGGTCTGGGGCGACCAAGTCACGCCGCCGTTGGTGGTGGCCACGATCGTGCCGTTCAGGCCCACCGCCCAGCCATCCATGGTATTTGCGAAGCTGACGCCGGTCAGGGCGATCGAGCCAATGGTCTGGGACGACCAGTTCGCACCACCGTTGGTCGTGCTCAGAATAATGCCCATCGGCATTGCGCCGACCTGCAGGCCCACCGCCCAGCCATCCTCGGCATTGGCGAAGGCCACCGCGGCGAGATTAGCCATCAGGGCGTTGCTGTTCTGCGCCGTCCAGTTCGCTCCGCCGTTGCTGGTGTGCACGATCGTGCCCATGAGGCCCACCGCCCAGCCATTGTTGGCATCGGTGAAGGCGACGCCCATGAGGCCCATGGGCGTGCCACTGGACTGCGCGGACCAGTTCGCTCCGCCGTCGGTGGTGTGAAGAATAGTGCCGTTTTCGCCCACCACCCAGCCGACGGTGGTATTGATGAAGGATGGTTGACGGAGCTCCTGCGACGTGCCACTGGTCTGCGGTGACCAACTCGCGCCTCCGTCGACCGTCTTCAGAATCGTGCCCGTGTCTCCCACCGCCCAGGCCGTACTCACATTGGCGAAGCCGACGCCGTAGAGGTTATTGCTGCCGACGTTCGTTGGCGTCCAGTTGGCGCCGCTGTTGGTGGTGGTCACGATCGTGCCGGCTTCGCCCACCGCCAAGGCCGAAATCAACTCGGCGTTGACCGCTGATGGCGCAAGCAGCACCGCAACTGCAACGGCGGCCATCCCCATCAGAACTAGGCGAAGGCCGCGGGTTTCGAAGAGCCCCATGATGGTTTGTTTCCCTGTTGTATGGAGGTGGTATTCTTGCGATTGCATTGGCCACTGTGCGTCTCCTTTGATACTCGGGCGACGTGCTGATGTCAATCAGCCTTTGTTCAATATCGACGCCGGTGATGTTTTTCGCATACCGGCCGGCGCAGGCGAAGGAGTGGCTGGCATGGCACGACGTGATCAAGCAAACATTGGACTTCGTTCGGAACCACGGGTATCACGCGAGAGCGGGGCTGAAGTTAGCAGCGGGTTTCATGACCCAACCCCGAGAGTACCAAATGAGCCAGAGCGTTGATCCCGCCCGCGTGTTCTTGTTGCGGATGGTGTCGGTGAAGAAGGTGAGGAAGCGCTCGCTGGCTTTCTCCCCCTCATTGGCGACCACCGCCCGCAGGAGGAAGCCCTCGGGCGGAGGGTCGGGTTGCAAGGCGTGACCAGGTAATGCATCCACGATGGTGGTGGCTCTCATAAAGGGCGATATGAGAGCTATAACGGAATGAGAGCAGGGGGGCAAGCAGAATCTGGCAGTCATGCCCGTCCCGCGAGGAAGAGGCAATCCAGCATGACCTCTGATCAGGGAGAGCGCCGCACCACCACGAGCCCTGCCAGGCACGGCTATCCCCCCATGCCGTGGAACCGACCAAGGACAGTGGAACGGCATGGGGAATGCAAGCGGGCAGTTGCTGGCAGCTACGAAATCAACTTGATAAACTCTATACCCGAGCCCTCGACCCTGGCGATGGCGCCGACCGCAGCGGCAGTCGGGATCCGGTGCGCCGCTCGCCGGCACTCTGGTGCAGTGTCTTTCGGCCGTTGGGGCGGTTAGGCTGCCCAGGATTCGGCTGGCCGACCGGCCTTTATGTATTTTTCGTCGCTTCGCGCACGCTCCACCTACTTCTGGAGATCTCTCATGATGGCGAAAACGTACTTGGCCGCTCTGACCGCGGCGCTCCTGCTCGCGTTGGTACCCGTGGCGCCCGCCGCGCCCATGACGGTATACATCACAACCAACGAGACGATCGGGTTGTTGCCCCCCAAGCCGGTGACCGTCGTTATCGGCTATGCCGACGCCTCGCATTCCTTCGCGTACAGTCCCACAGTGGGCTTCAACGCGGGCTCTAGCAACCCCAATATCATTGACACCTATAACAGCAGCATGCTTAATGTGACCGATGGTACTCTCACCGGACTGGCTGCTTACGATAGGAGCACCATGAATATCAGCGGCGGCGTGGTTTCCGCGCAAATAAACGTTAATGACAATGCCACACTCAACATCACCGGCGGCAACGAATCGAGCCCTGATATCAGTGCCAACGACAGCGGTACGATCAACTTCAGCAACGGCAGCGCAGAGTCAACTCAGCGCCCACGGTGGCACTGTGAACATGACCGGAGGCACTGCTGCACTGGCTTTTTCTTCAGGCACGGTCAACCTTTCGGGCGGCAGCGTCACCGGGATTTTCCTGGCGCTCGCCAGTTGGTGCGCGACGAGAGGGAAAATACACAAGGTGGGAAGAGTGTTTTCTTGGGTGATTCCGCTCTGGGGTAGCGACGTTGCGCCCAATTGATAAAAAAGCACGCAGGATGGACCCCATAGTTCCAGTATGGAGACACACCATGCGTGCCACGAACGGCCTTCAGACTACCATCACTCTCGGGCCCGTCAATGGTGACGGTCAGACAATCTCGCTCGGACTGCTGCTGGACATGTCCTTGCTCATGCCCAACCAGGACGAGCATCTCCCCGACCAGATCGAAGCGTCCGTTCATCGGGTCGGTCTCGACATTCAACGCCAGCTCTACAAGGCCCTCATGGAGAAGGCCGACCAAGAACTGGTCCTACAACGCCGCCACGGCAAAGGCGGCGCAGGCATCCAGCGCCGAGGAACACGCCCCTTCACCTTCAAGACGGTCTTCGGTAATGTCACCGTTCAGCGGTCACGAATCTGCCACAAGTACGACGAGACGATGGAGGTACCGTCGGCGATCGCCTGGAACACATCTCACCAACTCCACATCACCCAGAACCTCCGCGACGACGTCTGTGACCAGATGAGGGATCAATCCGCGGGGAAGACGCGCGCCGACATCTGTCTGTACGCAGGAGACGAGAACCTGCTGGGGCGGAGCACGATCATCGAAATCGTGCATCATGAGGGGGAGCAACTGATCGGCGCGCAGCGCGAGCGAGCCCGCTCGACTTTGATCGGAGCAACGGAGTCCCAACTGGCCTTGCTCGGCCCCGCCGCGGCCGACCCTGACATCGTGACAGGGCTGTTCGATGACGACCCCCCGTTCGGCGACAGCGAGGAAGCCCAGGCCGAGTGGGAACAGACCGAGGCCGAGTGGATCGCCACGGGCTTTCCCGGATGCGAACCGGCTTGCCCAGTGGCCCAGGACAAGCCCCGCATGGTGGACGAGGGGTTCGTGGTCGTCGAGCCCGACGAGGTGAAGACCAAGGCGCAACCATCCACGGGCCGCAAGGAAGTATGGACGTTCACGGCGGTGGTGCTGGTGGCTGGGCTGCGGTATGCATTCGCGGAAGAAACAGTCGAGGGCCTATGGTTGCAAGTCTCGGCGATGCTGCTGGAGTTGGGGGTCCTCACCGGCGAGCGTCGGTTGCTGGTTCTGGGCGACGGCGCTGACGTGGATCCGAACTTGGTTCGAGGGCCTGGGGATTTGCCCAAAAGCGATGATCTTGTGCTGGTGGCACCTTCGGAAACGATGTTATGAACAGATGAGTTCCGCGGGCGGCTCGAAGGATCGTCGCCGCGCGTTCGAGAAGGAACTGCTGGGGCAGTTGTGGGAAGGAAAGGTGGATGCGGCGATCGAACTTCTCAAGGGGGCCTTGGAGTGGGTGAGGAACCCGGCGACAGTGGAGGAACTGATCGCGTACCTGGAGAAGCGGCGAGGATATATCCCCGATTACCAGCAACGGAAACGAGCGGGGTTATGGATCGCGAGCACACGGGTGGAGAAGCACAACGACTGGGCCGTGTCGGGACGATGCAAGCACCAGGGGATGAGTTGGTCGCGACAAGGGGTGCTAGCCCTGGCCGCGTTGGAAGCCGCGCGACGCAATGGTGAACTTGTGGTCTGGCGTGAAGAACGGGCGATTCCGGAGCAAGCGTTGCCAGACGCGCTTGAGCAGGCCGCCTGATTGC
>CAWHKI010000171.1:0-15408 GCA_963829765.1 uncultured Isosphaeraceae bacterium
GGCGACACGGTGTCGCTCATGAAGAGCATCACGCCCGAGCGGTGCCAGCAAGAGTTGCAGGAGGTGGGGGGAACGGACTTTGGGTTCGCGTTTGGCGAGATGGCCCGGTTTCGCGTGGCCGTGTTCAAGCAGCGCGGGAATGTGGGGTTGGTACTACGGCGGATTCCCAACGAGTTTCTCACGTTTGAGCAGCTTGGCTTGCCGCCGATTGTTGAAGAGTTGATCAAGCGGCCGCGCGGGCTGATTTTGGTGACGGGGCCGACCGGCTCGGGCAAGACGACGAGCCTGGCTTCGATGATCAACTACATCAATAACACGATGGACCGGCACATCATCACGATCGAAGACCCGATCGAGTATTTCCACAAGCACAACAAGTCGCTGGTCAATCAGCGTGAGATCGGCATCGACGTGCCCGATTTCCCGAAGCGATCCGTCGCGCACTTCGAATGGACCCCGACATCATCTTAGTCGGTGAAATGCGAGACCTCGCCACGATCTCGGCGGCGATCACGGCGGCCGAGACCGGCCACATTGTGTTTGGGACCTTGCACACCAACTCGGCGGAAGGGACGGTCAACCGGGTCATCGACGTCTTTCCCAAGGACCAGCAGGATCAGATCCGCACCCAGCTCTCGGTGGCGATCATCGGCATCCTGGCCCAGTCGCTTTTGCCCCGCAAGCCCAAGGGGCTGGTGGCCGCCTATGAAATGCTGGTCATCACCCCGGCCATCTCCAACCTGATTCGTGAAAACAAGACGTACCGTATCGATTCTTCGATTCAAACCGGCCGCAAGCATGGCATGATCTTGCTCGACGACAGTCTCTTCAACCTGTGGCGGCAAGGGCTGGTGGAAGAATCGGAGGTCATGTTCAAGTGTCGCAAACCTGGTGACCTTCGCGAGCGCATCGAAAACGCCAAGAAGGGAATCTTCGAAAGAAGGCGAAGAGGGCGAAGGACCTGACAACGGACCACGGACAACTGACCGACGGAAAAATGGCAATGGCTCGAAAACTGGGCACGATCTTGGTCGACATGGGTTACCTCACCGAGGAAACCCTTTGGAAGGTCATCGAGGAGCAGAAGCGTTCCGGCTCGGAGCTCCTGGGCAAGGTCGCGGTGCGGATGGGGCTGGTCAAGGAAGAGCAGGTCTTGAAGGCGCTGGGCGAACAGCTCGGGATGAAGGTGATGAAGCTGGCCGACGTGACGATCCCGGCCGAGCTGACCGAGCTGGTCAACGAGAGCATGGCGACCGCTTACAAGATCGTGCCGATCTCGCAAAACAAGAAAGACAAGAGCATCACGGTGGCGATGGCGGAGCCTCAGAACCCGGCGACCATTGATAGCCTGCGGATGTTTTTGAGCACCGAGGTCAAGGGGGTGATCGCCGCCGAGTCTGAGGTGATGGCGGCCATCGAGCGGCTGTACGCGGGCCATCAAGAGAGCATTCAAGATGTTGTCCGCCAGATCGAGGAAGACAAGGGCCTGCAGCGCATGGCCGGGCGCAACGCCAATACAATCGACCTCGAGGCCATCGAAGAAATGGCCGAGGCCGCGCCGGTGCGCAAGCTGCTCAACATGGTGTTGCTCTTGGCCATTAAAGACAAAGCTTCCGACATTCACTTCGAGCCGTTTGAAGAAGAATACAAGATGCGGTACCGGGTCGACGGGGTGCTCTACGAGCTGGTCCCGCCCCCCCGGCACTTGGCCTCGGCGATCGCCAGCCGGATCAAGGTCATGTCGAACCTCGACATCGCCGAACGGCGGCTCCCTCAAGACGGGCGGATTCAGCTCGCGCTGGGGGGCAACGCGGTCGACATCCGGGTGTCGACGTTGCCGTGCATGTTCGGCGAGAGCGTGGTCTTGCGAATCCTCGACCGCACGGTCGTGCAGCTCGACTTAAAGAAGCTGGGCATGCCCGAAGACACACTCAAGACCTGGCACGAGATCATCGAAAAGCCCAATGGCATCGTGCTGGTGACCGGCCCGACCTCCTCGGGCAAAACGACGACGCTGTACGCGACCCTCAATTACTTGAACCGGATCGAAGAGAAGATTATCACGACGGAAGAGCCGGTCGAGTACGACATCGAGGGCCTGATCCAGATCCCGGTCAATCCCGAGATCGGCGTGACGTTCGCGGCCTGTCTGCGGGCGATCTTGCGGCAAGACCCCGACAAAATCTTAGTCGGCGAGACCCGCGACCTCGAGACGGCCGAGATCGCGATCCAGGCCTCGCTCACCGGCCACATCGTCTTTACCACGCTGCACACCAACGACGCCCCCTCGGCGATCACCCGCCTGCGCAACATGGGGGTCCCCACGTTCTTGATCACCGCCACGGTCGAGGCCGTCTTGGCTCAGCGGTTGGTGCGTAAATCTGCGTCAACTGCCGCACCGAGTTTACGCCCGCTCCCGAGGTCTGCATGGAGCTGGGCCTCACCGCCGAGCAAGCGGCCACCAAGAAGTTTTATTACGGCAAGGGATGCGAGAAGTGCAATAACACCGGCTACAAGGGCCGAATGGGAATCTACGAGCTGCTGGTCTTAAACGATACGCTCCGCGAAATGGTCGTCGCCGAAGCCTCCTTAGACGACTTCCGCGACGCCTGCCGCAAGTTCGGCATGAGAACACTACGCGAGTCGGGAATGCAGATGATTCACAATGGGCACTCTACTGTTGATGAGATTATTAGGGAGACGATGTTGGATGATATCTGAGACGCGGGTCGGGAGACGCGGGTCGGGAGACGGAGCTCCCTCCTACAAATCCTGTAGGAGCCGGCTCCGTCCGGCGACCGCAAACCCTGTAGGAGCCGGCTCCGTCCGGCGACCGCAAACCCTGTAGGAGCCGGCTCCGTCCGGCGACCACAAACCCTGTAGGAGCCGGCTCCGTCCGGCGACCGCAAACCCTGTAGGAGCCGGCTCCGTCCGGCGACCACAAACCCTGTAGGAGCCGGCTCCGTCCGGCGACCGCAAACCCTGTAGGA
Organism: uncultured Isosphaeraceae bacterium; assembly: GCA_963829765.1. Lineage (GTDB taxonomy): Bacteria > Planctomycetota > Planctomycetia > Isosphaerales > Isosphaeraceae > CAWFRS01. Next base: position 2,991 of record CAWHKI010000171.1, read on the forward strand.
GCCGGCTCCGTCCGGCGAACCATAACCCTGTAGGAGCCGGCTCCGTCCGGCGACCACAAACCCTGTAGGAGCGACCGCAAACCCTGTAGGAGCCGGCTCCGTCCGGCGATCAATCGTTGAGGAGTCCGCCGACCGAGCGATCCTTCGCCCCACCCTTTGAAGGGGGGGGTTGAGGGGGGTGAACCCGGCCCTACCTGTTACCTTGAGACCGGCGGCACACGCAGGGCACGTTCCAGCCTTCTTTCCCAAACCAAGAGACCGAAAACGAAGTGGCCGAAAAACATTAACGGACGTGTAATTGGTTTTGCGGGGTTCACCCCCCCCTTGCCCCCCCTTCAAAGGGGGGGTGGTGATTCGCTGGACAAGGCTTTTTACTGACCGCCGACAGACGCGAAGCGAACAACGGACCACGGACAACGGACACGCGAAGCGAACAACTGACAACGGACAAAGACGCATGCCTACCTTTCAATACGAAGCCATGGACCACACCGGTCGTGAAGTCAAAGACTCGATTGACGCCGCGACTCAGGAGGAAGCGCAGCAGCTCATTCGCCAGAAGGGGTTCTTTGTCACCAAGATCGCCGAGAAGTCGAAGAAGGCCAAGTCGTCCCGGGCCTCGCAGAAAAAGAAAGGGCCGAATCGGCGGAAGAAGTCGTTCACGATCGGCAAGATCTCGACCAAGCAGCTCTGCACGTTCACGCGGCAGCTCTCCACCCTGCAAGATGCCGGCTTGCCGATCTTGCGCAGCCTGAAGATCCTCGAGGGCCAGTGCAAGCCGGGCGTGTTGAAGAACGCGCTCCAAGACATCGTCGAAGACATCGAGAGCGGCCAGACCTTGTCGGAAGCCTGTGCCAAACACCCCAAGGCGTTCGACCGGCTCTATTGCAACATGATCAAGGCCGGCGAGGCCGGCGGTGCCCTGGAAGCGATCCTTCAGCGCCTGGCCGACTTCAAGGAAAAGTCGCAGTCGCTCAAACGGCGGATCAAATCGGCCATGATTTACCCGGTCGTGGTCATCTTCGTCGCCTGCGTGATCGTCGGATTCATCCTTTATTTCATCATCCCCAAATTTGAAGCGATCTTCCTTGATTTCCAGCTCCCGCTCCCCAAGATGACCACCATCTTGATCGACGCCAGCCACTTCTTGATCAAGTATTTCTACATCGTATTTTTGTCACCATTATTTATCTGGATCTTCATCAAGTTGATGTATCGCAACAAGACGGGAGCGTACATCTGCGATCGGGTCGCGCTGATGACTCCCGTGATGGGGACGATCCTCGAGAAGGCGACGGTGGCCCGTACGATGCGCACGCTGGGCACGCTGGTGCAGTCGGGCGTGCCGATCTTGGAATCGCTGAACATCGTCCGCGACACGGCCGACAACGCGGTCTTCGAGCGGGCCTTTCAGCGCATCTACGACAGCATTCGCGAGGGCGAGACAATTGCCCAGCCCTTGAAGGAATCACGGATCGTCGACGACATCGTGGTCAACATGATCGACGTCGGCGAGGAGACCGGCGAGCTCGACGCCATGCTCAACAAGATCGCCGACAACTATGATGAAGAAGTTGAGACGGCCGTCGAGAGCTTGGTCAGCCTCCTGGAGCCGATGATGATCGTGATCTTAGGCGGAATCGTCGGCTTCATCGTCATCGCCTTGTTTTTGCCACTGGTGACATTGATCTCGAAGCTCTCGGGCTGAAAGCGGGAGAGAGTGGCTAGTGGTCAGTAGTCAGTGGTCAGTAGTCAGTGGTCAGTGGTCAGTAGGCAGTTTTTTGTTGATGGTCGTTTTTCCTCCGTCCTCCGTCCTCCGTCCTCCGTCCTCCGTCCTTGTTTGTGGGGTCCAATGATGAGCACCGTAACAACCAAAACGATCCGAACAGGCTCGGACGGAGCCTCGCCCTCCCAGGGGCCGGGGCCGGCACGGGGCCGCTCGAGTTGCGGGGCCCATTTAAGCGCGTGCCGTCGCTCGCGGAGATCGAGCGTCTCACGGCGATCCCGGACCGGCGAGTGGTGTATCGTGGCGTGGATTGGGCGTTTTACGACCAATTGGTGGACTCCATTCCCGAGGGCAGCAACATCCATGTTGATTATGACGGGACGGATTTAGAGGTCATGGGCAACGGTCCGGATCACGAATGGATCACGGAATCACTCGGCCAGTTCGTGAAGGCCGTTGCCGGCGCGGTGGGAATACCTTGCAGGGGCATGGGGCTGACGACCTGGAAACGACTCAAGCTCGCCCGCGGTCTGGAATCGGATCGTTGCTTCTATTTCCAGCCCGAGAAACGGGCCGCCGCCGCTCGGGCGTTTGGCGCCAATGACTTGTCGGGTTTTCCGAACCCCGATCTGGCGATCGAGGTCGACCTCTCGCGGCCGGCCGTCGATCGCGCGGGCATCTACGCGGCACTCAACGTCTCTGAGATTTGGCGTTTCAGCGCCAAGCAAGTCTTCATCGAGCGGCTGACTCCTAACGGCACCTACGTGACCGTCGACACCAGCCTGTTTCTGCCGGTCACGGCCGACGACATTCGGCGCTGGATCGTCGACGAAGATATCAGCGACGAAATTGCCTGGACAGAGCGGCTGCAAGCCGAGTTCAAGAAACGAGCGGCAAAATGAATGAAACAGAGACGTCGGAAGTAGGTCAGGCTTTCCAGCCTGACGTCAGTCAGTGTAGGTCAGGCTTTCCAGCCTGACGTCAGTCAATGTAGGTCAGGCTTTCCAGCCTGACGTCAGTCAATGTAGGTCAGGCTTTCCAGCCTGACGTCAGTCAATGTAGGTCAGGCTTTCCAGCCTGACGTCAGTCAATGTAGGTCAGGCTTTCCAGCCTGACGTCAGTCAATGTAGGTCAGGCTTTCCAGCCTGACGTCAGTCAATGTAGGTCAGGCTTTCCAGCCTGACGTCAGTCAATGTAGGTCAGGCTTTCCAGCCTGACTCGTCAATGTAGCAGGCTCATATGTAGGTCAGGCTTTCCAGCCTGACGTCAGTCAGTGTAGGTCAGGCTTTCCAGCCTGACGTCAGTCAATGTAGGTCAGGCTTTCCAGCCTGACGTCAGTCAGTGTAGGTCAGGCTTTCCAGCCTGACGTCGGTCAGTGTAGGTCAGGCTTTCCAGCCTGACGTCAGTCAGTGTAGGTCAGGCTTTCCAGCCTGACGTCAGTCAATGTAGGTCAGGCTTTCCAGCCTGACGTCAGTCAGTGTAGGTCAGGCTTTCCAGCCTGACGTCAGTCAGTGTAGGTCAGGCTTTCCAGCCTGACGTCAGTCAATGTAGGTCAGGCTTTCCAGCCTGACGTCGGTCCGGGAAATGTCAGGCTGGAAAGCCTGACCTACGGGGAAAACGACGTGAGCACGGCGAGAACCAAAACGATCCCAACAGGCTCGGACGGAGCCTCGCCCTCCCAGGCGCCGGGTCATGGTCCGGCGCCGGGACCGCTCGAGGTGGACGCTCCGCTCGGGCACGTCCCCTCGTTTGACGAGATCCAGCGCCTCACGGCGATCCCCGATCGCCGCGTGGTCTTCCGCGGTGTGGCTTGGTCGTTCTACGACCAGTTGGTCGAGTCGATTCCCAAGTCAAGCCACATCCACGTCGATTATGACGGGACGGACCTCGAGGTCGTGGCCAACGGTTGGGAACACGAAGATCGCGCGGACGCACTGGGCGACTTCGTGAAGGTGGTCGCGGTTGAGATGAGAATCGCCTACAAGTCACTCCGCGAGACGACATGGAATCGCCAGGAAATCGCTCGCGGGCTCGAGTCAGACCAGTGCTATTGCTTCGCGCCAGAGAAGTTGGCCCAAATCGCGCGAGCTCGCGGCCGGCGGGACGTGTCGCTTCTTCCCAACCCCGACCTCGCCATTGAGGTCGACCTCTCTCGGCCCGAGACCGATCGCGCGGGAATCTATCTCGCGCTCGACGTCCAGGAGATTTGGCGATTCACGGACAACCGCATCATCATCGAACGCCTCACGCCGTCCGGAACCTACGTCGCCGTCAAGGTGAGCGGACTTCTGCCCGTCAGCGACGAGGAAATCAAGCGCTGGATTGTAGACGAAGATCGGACCGACGACGCCGATTGGTTCCGGCGAATGCAGACGTATTTCAAGGCAAAAGCGGCGGAACGAACCAAACGGAAACGCAAAACAAAGAAAACGACATGAGCACAACAACAACCCCGCATGATGCGTTGACCGCGCCACCATCGATGCCTCCTGCGCTCGAAATCACCGGGCCGTCGACCCGCGTGCCGTCGCTTGACGAGATCGAATGCCTCACCAACGTTCCCGACCGTCGTATTGTCTTTCGTGACGTGGATTGGTCGTTTTATGACCGATTGGTTGACAGCATTCCCGAATCGAGCAACATCCACGTCGACTATGACGGAAAGGATCTTGAAGTGATGGCCAAAGGCACCGACCACGAGGATCGTGCGGATGCTCTTGGTAGCTTCGTCAAGATTGTCGCGGAGGAGCGATCGATTTCTTATAAGAGCCTTCGCGAACGCACATGGAAACGGCGCGAGCTCGCGCGTGGTATCGAAGCCGACCAGTGTTACTATTTCGATCCCGAAAAGATGAAGACCTACGCGCGGGTGCGCGGTCTAAAGGACATCTCGCTTTGTCCCAACCCGGACATGGCCATCGAGGTCGACATCTCGGCGCCGGCCGTAGACCGCGCGGCCATCTACGCGGCGCTCCGCGTCGCGGAGGTCTGGCGGTTTGATGGGAAAGAGGTGTTTATCGAAGAGCTGACCGCCGAGGGGAAGTACGTCGCGGTCAAATCCAGCCGCTTTCTTGGGGTTACCCCAGAGGAGGTGAGGCACTGGAGCTTGGAAGAAGACCTGACCGACGACCTCGCCTGGGCGCGGAAATTAAGAGCCGAGATCCGAGGGACGGAGAAATGAGCACGAACAACAACCCCGCATGATGCGTTGACCGCGCCACCATCGATGCCCCCCGGCGCTCGAGATCGCCGGGCCGGTGACGCGTGTGCCGTCGTTCGAGGAGATCCAGCGCCTGACGGCAATCCCGGACCAGCGTGTCGTCTTCCGCGGCGTGGATTGGGCGTTTTACGACCAGTTGGTCGAGTCGATCCCCGAGTCAAGCGACATCCACGTCGACTATGACGGCAAGGACCTGGAGGTCATGGGAAAGAGGAGGAGGCACGACAGTAGGCGGAGACTGTTGCGGCAAATTGTGGAGGCGGTCGCGCAGGAATTGGGAATTCCGTGCCGGGGCGCGGGCGACACCACGTGGAAACGACCAGAGGTCGCGCATGGACTCGAGGCGGACGAGTGCTACTATTTTTTGCCGGAGAAGATCGCGGCCGACTTGGCCGCCCTGGAGCGCGGCTCGGACGACATCGCCGATTATCCCAATCCCGACCTGGCCATCGAGGTGGATTTCTCTCCCCCCAAGGTCGATCGCGCGGGCATCTATGCTGCGCTCAGGGTGGCGGAAGTCTGGCGATTCGATGGCAAACGGGTTGTCATCGAACGCCTTACACCGGCCGGCACGTACGTCGCGGTCGACTCCAGCGGCTTCTTGCCGATCCGGGCCGATGAGGTCACGCGCTGGGTGGTTGAAGAAGCCAGCGGGGATGAATCGGCCTGGGCGATGCGGTTGCGAGCCGAGTTCAGGAAACGAGCGGCAAAACCAAGCAAACCAAGACGTCGGAAGTAGGTCAGGCTTTCCAGCCTGACGTCCGTCCGGGAAATGTCAGGCTGGAAAGCCTGACCTACGGGGAAAACGACATGAGCACCGCGACGACCAAAACGATCCCAACAGGCTCGGACGGAGCCTCGCCCTCCCAGGGGCGAGGTCCGGCGCCCGCTCGAGTTGGAAGGTTCCTTCGCGCATGTCCCTTCGTTTGACGAGATCCAGCGCCTCACGGCGATCCCCGATCGCCGCGTCGTTTATCGCAACGTGGCTTGGTCGTTTTACGACCAGTTGGTCGACTCCATCCCCGAATCCAGCAACATCCACGTCGATTATGACGGGAAGGATTTAGAGGTCATGGGCAAGGGGCGGGCACATGGCAAGATCGGTGGGCTCTTTGGTCAGTTTGTCGAGGTTGTGGCGCAAGAGCTCGCGATCGCCTATTCCAGCCTTGGCGATACGACCTGGAAACGCCCGGAGATCGCGCGAGGACTGGAAGCCGATCGGTGTTATTACTTCCTGCCCGAAAAAATCGCGGCGGATGCCGCCGCCCTCGAGCGGGGTTCCAGCACCATCGCCGATTATCCCAATCCCGACCTGGCGATCGAGGTCGACATCTCGCCGCCGCAGGTCGATCGGAGTGGCATCTATGCCGCGCTCCGGGTCACGGAGATCTGGAGGTTCGCAAACCGAAAGGTCGTCATCGAGCGCCTTGCCCCCGATGGCCAGTATGTGGCCGTCGACGCCAGCGGCTTTTTACCCGTCAAGCGTGAAGACATCGAGCGCTGGGTCGTTGACGAAGCCCAGGGTGACGAGTCGGCCTGGGCGCGGAGGCTTCGAGCCGAGATCAAAGCAAGAAAGGCGAGTGGCTAGTGGCCAGTGATCAGTGGCTAGGGTGTTCTCACAGGAGGCAGAGTCCGTCGTCATCGGTTTGCTTGCTTGCCCCGAAGGGGCCGAACAAGCCAGCCCAGGGCATCGCCCTGGGTGGTCTGCGGCATGACCTAAGAGATTTTTTGTCCGTGGTTCGAGGAGACCGGTGATGAGCACAACAACAACCCCGCATGATGCGTTGACCGCGACACCGTCGATGCCCCCCGCGCTCGAGATCGCCGGGCCGGTGACTCGTGTGCCGTCGTTCGAGGAGATCCAGCGCCTCACGGCAATCCCGGACCAGCGTGTCGTCTTCCGCGGCGTGGATTGGTCCTTCTACGACCGGTTGGTCGACTCGATTCCCGAATCAAGCAACATCCACGTCGATTATGACGGCAAGGACCTCGAAGTCATGGGCAAAAGGCGCGGGCATGACAGGCGGCTGAGGGTGTTGCGAACAATTGTCGAAGTGATTGCCCAGGAAATGGGAATCGACTATGGCGGTGGGGGAGAAACGACGTGGAAACGGCCTGAACTCGCGCGTGGACTGGAGGCGGACGAGTGCTTTTATTTCCTTCCCGAAAAGATCGCGGCCGACTTGGCGGCCCTGGAGCGCGGCTCGGACGATATTGCCGACTACCCCAATCCCGACCTGGCCATCGAGGTCGATCTCTCTCGCCCCCAGGTCGATCGAGAGGGCATCTATGCCGCCCTGCGCGTCGCCGAGGTTTGGAGGTTCGACGGCCAGTCGCAGAAAGTCGTGATCGACCGCCTGGCCGCCGACGGAACCTACAAAAGCGCCGACGCCAGCCTCTTCCTCCCCATCCGAGCCGACGAAATCCGAGCGCTGGTTCGCGGAGGGGTTGCACGGTAGCGAGCCTGCCTGGGCCATGCGCTTGCGGGCCGAGATCAAAGCAAGAAAGGCGAGCAGTGACTAGTGACCAGTGATCAGTGGCTAGGGTGTTCTCACAGGAGGCAGAGTCCGTCGTCATCGGTTTGCTTGCTCGCCCCAAAGGGGCCGAACAAACCAGCCCAGGGCATCGCCCTGGGTGTTCCGTACATCGCCCTGGGTGCTGGGTACATCGCCCTGGGTGCTGTATGAAGGAATCGACGGAACTTTCGGTGCGTGAATGTTGTCTTATAGAAGAACGGAAGACGGAGGACGGAGGACGGAGGACGAAGGATGAAGGGCGGAAGACGGAGGACGGAGGACGGAGGAAAAAAACCACTGACTACTGACCACTGACTACGGAGCCACTGGACCACGGACCAACGTAAGGACCACGGACAAGTAAGAACAACGGACAAATTGGGACCACGAGTGACAATGCCATGAACACAAGTCGCTGGAAACCGCGAAGCGAACCACGGACCACGGACCACGGACCACGGACCACCCGCCGCCGCGGCTTCACCATGATCGAATTGTTGATGGTCATCATCATCATCGGGATCTTGATGGCGCTTTTGCTGCCGGCCATCCAGAGCGCGATGAGGACCGCGCGAAACGCGGCGGTCTCGTCCGAGATCAACCAACTCGCCCAGGCGCTGGAAAATTTCAAGTCAAGGTACGGTGATTACCCGCCCAGCCGTTTTCTGCGGTGGAGAGCGGGAATTACGCCCGTACCTTGGCACCGCTGGCAGCCGCCTCCGTCGAGCACGGTTGACCCGACGTCACCGGCGAGGCACGGCGACATCACGGTGGGTCAGCTCGCCCAGCGACCCGTCGCGCGCCATCCGTAAGTTTTTGCCCAGGACGGTTTTCAGTACCTCGGGCGAATCCGCCACTCTTTAACGGCACAACCTACTGGTATGACTTCAACGGCAACGGCGTGTACGACGCTGCGCCCTACGTCCTTACACGGTCACGAATGCCTGGTCTTCTTCCTGGGGGGGATCCCGTCACCGAGTACCGTTCCCGTGACGGATTCGCGGCACGTCGTTCGGCATGAGTGGTTTTGACAAGGACCCGACCAACCCGTTTCACAACAACATTCCCGGTGCACGCCGCATGTACAGCCGCAACAGGCAGCCCCCTCTGTTTGAGTTCAACACCGGGCGGTTGTTCGTCGACCCAAACAACGTCATTGCGCGGCACTGGTCAAATCCGGTCGGCATTCCAGGCTATTACGACTCGCTCGGCAGCGATCCACCGACAGGTGCGGGCACCAACATCAACTTCTACGCCTATTTCAGCGCCTACGGCAACGGCTCGTACGACGCGAATGACGTCAATTTCGCTTCTGAGCTCGACCCAAACGGGCTTCCGATCGCGCTGGTGTTTCAGTATGGCACCACGCCATACATATCTCCATCTCCCAATCCTTATACGACGACCCTGAGCACGACGATCTCCCCAACTGGGACACCATCCGACCCCGACCGGGGCGACTGTCGTCACGTTTCAGAAGGCGCAGACGTTTCAGATTATCTCGTCAGGCGCCGATGGGCTCTATGGTATCGGAGGCCAGTACATTCCGAGCACCTCGACCTCCTCTTCAGCCGCAACCCGTTACCCATGGACCTGCTCGGGGACACTTACGAAAATGGCACCACCCCTTTGACCACCATGACGAGCCCACTGCCACCGGTTCGGAACGCGGAAAGAGACAACCTGACCAACTTCAAGTCCGGAACCCTGCAATAAACTAAGCCCGCGGGTGACACCGTATTCTCATCGAACGAAGGCCGCTGCGATGGATCCTTGCCGAATAAACACCGGACCCCAGCCGACACCGATCATCACCGGCCGAAGGGGGCGGCGCGGGTTTACTCTGATCGAGCTACTGGCCGTGATGGCGATCATCGGGATCATTCTGTCTCTCGTTCTCGTCGCCGGGATGGACGCTGTCAACCGGGCCAACGAGCGGGCCACGCAATCCCTAATCACCAAGCTGGAAGCAGGGCCTCAACGACCGGCTCGAGGCCTTACTCCAAAATCAGCCCGTCCCGAACTACACGCACGGTTACTTGGCTGCGATCTATGGGAGTAACTACACGATCCCGCCACTCACTCTGGCCAATAACGGGACGACGACTAACACAGCGGTGACGCAAACCCAGCGGCGCAGGTAATCGCCTTGTACGACTATATCAAGAGCGAGATGCCAGACGTGTTCTTTGTCCAGAATTCATCGCCGTCCGCAACCGCGGCAGCGGGCTCCACGGGCCAATACCCAGCTGAACTTCGCCGGGGTGCCGATCCTGGGCAGTGGCCCGCTCAACTACGTTCTGCCGCTCGGCAATTCGTTGCCGGGGCCGGCCCCAAGTGGCTACGGCGACGGCAACTCCACGTCACCGACGTTAGGCCAGGCCGGGAGCGGAATCTACGGCACAGCTTACGAGGTTGCGGCGGGGCTATACAGAGGGCTGGGCTACCTGCAAACCGGCTGCGACGGGGTCGACAACGACGTTGACGGCTTTGTCGATAACTATACCGAGGGCCTTACGGACCCGAACACCGGCACCGTCGAACCCAAGGTCCCCGCGCCTGACAACCCCAACGTGATGATCAACGTAAGTGCACTCGTCTCCCGCGGCTCTGCGAATCACACGCACGTGACGTGGCGCGAGCGGGGAGGCCCAACCTCGCTCCTGTTGGTGGTTCCGGCCCTCTGGGATCAGCTTCCAGCCCGACGATTTCACGGACCGGGAAGGTCCAGCAGACTGACCACGACGGCATGCCGGAGTTTGTCGATGCCTGGGGCGAGCTGCTCCAGTTCTTCCGCTGGCCGTTGATGTACCATTCCGACCTCCAGCGTGGCCAGACGATCGTGCCCGAAGTCCCAGCACGGCCCGCAACCCGGACCTCGTGCCTCCTTATTACGACCCCGCCAATCCGCAGAAACCGGCATGCTCCAGGAACGCGAGCAGGACCCGCTGGACGTCAATCAGCAGCTAATGGCACCGGGCTGGTGGGCGGTTGGTCAGGGAAACACAGGCATCGCTGCGAACGGCAACTTCCCGAACGCCCTGATACCCTACGCGACGCAGGTCCCGTGGCTCCAGCGGAGCCAGTGGCGGAGTCCAGGCGTTCCAGGCATTGTTTCATACTCTGGTCGAGCCGTACCCGGGCCGGGGGGCGAATTTCGGGGACTGGGGGCTGGACTTACGGGCAACTGCTCGGGATTTTACTTGAAATTCCTCATCCTCTTCGGGGTGGCCCTGATCAGTCGCCAGGCGTTTTCCTAATACTCGGATGCGGGTATCCAGGCCGCTGGTATGAACGCGGCTCAGATCCTGATCGCCAATGGGACACAATGCCATGCCGTTTCGGCCTCGATATCTTCAGCCCGGCCAATCCAGGGTCATCGAGCACCCCGAACGCAGGTTTTCTGGGCTCTTACTTCATTCCTGCCACGACGCCGAACGCTTACCCGACGTTTTCGAGTGCGTTTGTCTGGGCCACAATTCTGCAATTTACCCTTACAGCTACGACCTTAACCAGGCCGCTCAGGACGATATTACCAATCACAATCTGCTGGCGGGCGGTGCCATTGGAGGCTCGGGATGACCGATCTGAGACCGAGCCTTTGGCGAGTGAGCTGCCAGTCGCCCGTCCAGCCGAAAGCACCAAACGGGCATCGCCCTCGCAGGTGCCTCGGCCGGTGAGCTTCACGCTGGTCGAGCTGCTGGTGGTGATTACCATCATCCTGATCGTCAGCGCCGTCGCATTGCCCACCGTGCTGCCGGCACTCTCCCATCGCCAGGTCAGCGAGGCGGCGAGAATCCTCCAGGCCGCCCTGCCGGCGCCAGGATTCGGCCATCAAGAACAATCGACCGAGCGGCATCAGATTGTTGCCCGATCCGGTTTTCAACGGCGTCAATCCCAGCACAGGCTCTTTTGACGGCTCTCAGGCGCTCGCCTTGAATCGGTTTATCCCGATCGGGCCGCGCCGGATTACTTGGAAGGGCTGATTAGCATCTGGCAACCCCCTGGACTTCCAGCCACGGTGCCACCTCTCGCGTATCCCGGGCCGCCGACTCCGACTGTGACAGCTATCTATCAAAACTCGGGAGTGCTGATGATTTACGAGTCGGTTGGCAGTTGGCAGCAGCCAGTGGTTGGCAATCCGTTCACGTCTTCATTCCAAACTCGCCAACGAGCTGGTTTTGGAATATACGGCTTGGAGACCGGGTTCAGATCAACAATGCCGGGCGGTGACCGTGGCGGGTTGGATGCGTGATCGCGGGCAGGGCGACGATTAATGGTGTTTCGATGCAAACAACGGGAGATGTTTGCTAATGCCGCACCCCCAGGGCAGTCATCACCATGGCAGTTACGATCAATTCCCCCGACGGCCAGTCGAAGAATGTTGACCCAGAATTCTAATTCTTGGTGAACGCCCAGGACGACAACGCTAACGGCTGGAGAGACGAGGGGTGGGACGGAGTCGACAACGACGGAATCAACGGTATCGATGACATCGGGGAGTGGGAACAGGAACGACTGCTCGGACCCGCCGTGTGCTCCCCACGGTAATTTACCCCTATACAATCAGGCGTCGCCCGGCCCCGCCGGCAACGCCCGCGAGGTCGTGCTCCCTACGAATGTCGTGGTCGACATGACGACCTGGGGCACGACTTCGGAGCGGTCCCAGTTGGGGGTGAACCTGAATCACTTCACGGGTTACGCCGACATCCTGGTGAATCCCAACGGCACGGTCGTCCCCACGACGATCTACTCCGTTCCGTCCGTCGTCGGAATGAGCGGTTCGTTCACTCACCTCTGGCTAGCCGAAAGGAGCGACGTGAACGCGCCCCTCGGCGCCGAACGCGCCGACCGGCGACCGGGCCGCCGCCCTACCTGCCGGTCGGGATCATCCAGCCGCAGTTGCTTACGCAAGGCGCTCTGAGGCAATACGTAGTCCTACGAAGAAAAAAAAAA
>CAWHKI010000172.1:0-94605 GCA_963829765.1 uncultured Isosphaeraceae bacterium
TCATCTCGGGAAACACGGACTACGGCGTTGGCATCGATGCGCCCTGCCTGGTCGAGGGCAACTTGATCGGCACGAATGAGGACGGCACCTCCGCCGCGACCAACGGCACCGGCATCAGTGTCGGCGTGTCCGGTGCGGCGACGATCGGCGGCACCACGGCCGGCGCCGGCAACACCATCTCCGGAAACAAGAACAGCGGCATTTTCACTCGGCGTCCTGTCTGGTCGTGGGCAACGACATCGGCACGAATGAGGCCGGCACCGCCGCCGTGGCGAACGGCGGCTACGGCATTTTTGTTGGCGCCTCTGGCGCGACGATCGGCGGGACCACGACCGGCGCCGCCAACATCATCTCTGGAAACGCGGCTGCACGGCGTTGACATCGACGCGTCCTGCCTGGTCGAGGGCAACTTCATCGGCACGAATCAGGCCGGCACCGCCGCCGAGGGGAACCACGGCAGCGGCATCGGTGTTGCCGCCCCGGGCGCGACGATCGGCGGGACCACGACCGGCGCCGCCAATATCATCTCCGGAAACTGGTCCAGCGGCGTTTACATCGATGCTATGTCGTGCCTGGTCGAGGGTAACTTGATCGGCACGAATGCGGCCGGCACCACCGCCGTGGCGAACGGCTATGACGGCATTGGTGTTTTCGCCACGGGCGCGACGATCGGCGGGAGCACGGCCGGCGCCGCCAACATCATCTCTGGAAACACGGGCGACGGGATTTACATCCAGGCATCCTGCCTGGTCGAGGGCAACTTCATCGGCACGAATAAGGGCGGCACCGCTGCCGTGGCGAACGGCCACTCCGGCATTGAGGTTGTCGCCTCGGGTGCGACGATCGGCGGAACCACGACCGGAGACGCCAACATCATCTCCGGAAACAGGGGCTACGGCATTGACATCGAAGCGTCCTGCCTGGTCGTAGGCAACTTCATCGGCACGAATCAGGCCGGCACCGCCGCCGTGCCGAACGGCACCGGCATTTATAACGGCGTCGGCATTTTTGTTGAAACCCCTGGTGCGACGATCGGCGGGACCGCGACCGGCGCCGGCAACATCATCTCCGGAAATGCACTCGAGGGCGTTTTGATCGAAGCGTCCTGCCTGGTCGAGGGCAACTTGATCGGCACGAATGCGGCCGGCACCGCCGCCGTGGGTAATGGCTACTACCACGAGGTCGGCATTGAGGTGGTTTTCGGCTCGCCTACGATCGGCGGGACCACGACCGGTGCCGGCAACATTATCTCCGGAAACTACCTGACGACGGCGTTGAAATCGTTTGGTCCTGCCTGGTCGAGGGCAACTTCATCGGCACGAATACGGCCGGCACCGCCGCCTTGGCGAACCTCGACGGCATTGATGTCGAATTTTCGGGTGCGACGATCGGCGGGACCGCGACCGGCGCCGGCAACGTCATCTCCGGAAACACGGACGGCGGCGTTAGCGACGGCCCGTACGACCTGCCTGGTCGATGGCAACTTCATCGGCACGAATGCGGCCGGCACCGCCGCCGTGGCGAACGGCTACGGCATTGCAAAGCCTCGGCTGGGACGATCGGCGGGACCACGACTGGCGCCGGCAACATCATCTCCGGAAACAGGGGCGACGGCGTTGCCGTCGGAGGGTCCTGCCTGGTCGAGGGCAACTTCATCGGCACGAATAAGGCCGGCACCGCCGCGCGCTCGCGAACGGCCTGGACGCCATTGCCGTTTCCGCCCCGGTGCGACGATTACAGGGAATTCAATCACCGGCGGAGCCGGCGGCACGGGTATCGCGATCACGGGAACCGCATCGGCGACGATCACGAACAACGCCATCACCGGCAGCAGCATCGGCGTCAAGGTCGGCTCCGGCGCCAGCGACACCAGCACCGCCACGATCAATGACAACGACTTGTCGGGCAATACGACCGGGGTCGAGAACCTGACAACCGGGACGATCGACGCCACGCAGAACTGGTGGGGCGACGACCACGGACCGACCACGACGGCCAACCCCGGCGGCGATGGCCCGGCCGTCTCCGGCAACGTCAGTTTTACCCCCTGGATCGGCTTGTACACCAACAGCACGCCTTCAGGCCCTGGTTTCGACCCGACCGGTATGACCCTCTACGCGGTGCCGACCCAGTTGGTCTTCGTCACCGAGCCCTCAACGGCGGCCGAGGCCGGCGACGCGTTCGCGCGCAACCGGTGGTCGAGGCGGAAGACGCCAGCGGCAACCTGGGCATCAACTTCGATAGCGGCACCGTGACCGGCTCGCAGGTGAGTCTCACCCTCGACGCGGGGTCTTACGCCGGAACACTCACGGGGACGAGCACGGTCGACGCCAGCGGCGGCTACGCCACCTTCAGCGGCCTGAGTATCACGCTTCCAGGCGTGTACACGCTCACCCCCTCGGCATTGCCGGCCGAGCCCTGGGGCGGCCTGATCACCACGCACGTCCCAAGCACGTCGATCACCGTTGCTAGTAGCCCTACCCCCACACCGACACCGACCCGACGCCACTCCGACACCCACGCCGACTCCAACGCCTACACCGACACCCACACCAACACCGACGCCTACTCCAACGCCTACCCCAACGCCACTCCGACGCCCACTCCGACGCCGACTCCGACTCCAACGCCGACACCGACTCCAACGCCGACCCCAACACCGACTCCGACACCGACGCCCACTCCGACACCGACGCCCACACCGACACCGACGCCCACTCCGACTCCGACTCCGACGCCCACACCGACACCGACGCCCACTCCGACCCCGACTCCAACACCGACGCCAACCCCACACCGACTCCAACACCGACTCCAACACCGACTCCGACACCGACTCCGACACCACACCCCGACGCCGACTCCGACACCGACACCGACACCAACACCGACTCCGACACCGACGCCGACACCGACGCCCACTCCGACACCGACGCCGACACCGACACCGACGCCGACACCAACCCCAACACCGACACCTACGCCCACGCCAACACGGACGGTGATTATCGGCGAACAAGCGATCTTTCTGCGCAAGCTCAAGAAGGGCAAGCCCACCGGCAAGGCGGTCCTGACCGGGTTCATGCTCGACTACGGCGTCGCGCTCAATTCGGCGGCCGCCTCTCACTATCAGCTCGATACGACCAGCATCAAGAAGGTCAAGAAGCAAAAACAGACGATTCTGCATCCGATCACCAATTTCACGGTCTCGTATCTGGCGGCGAGCGACGAGGTCGAGATCACGCTCGGGGCCACGGAAAAGTTTCCGACCGGAGGCCAGCTCACCGTCCTGGGCGGCGCGACCACCGCCGTGGGCGGCACATTGACCGGGAACGCAGTTTTCACCGTCGCCAAGGGCGGCAAGAGCATTGGGCCGGCGTGAGTCATTGGGTTTCAGTTGCCGAGCCGCGCGTGTATTTGGGCACGAAGCATCGTCGCCGCCAACTCGCCCGTGGAACCGAGCGTATCGAGGTGCTCAACCAGCGGCTGCGTTTCAACCGTCCGGCGTTGTTCCACGTACAATCGCCCCAGCTCAAAAAGCGATGGCACGCTGTCCGGCCGCTGAGCCAGGGCCGCCCGCCACTGCGTTTCGGCCTCGGCGGTGCGTCCCTGCGCCCGGTAAATTCGCGCCAGGTTGTGCCGGGCCATGTGGCCGCGCATGCCGGGGCTGGTGCCAATGGAGAGCGGAGCGGCGGGCTGGTCTTCCAGCAAGTGCACCAGCAGGGCCTCGGCAGCCGGCAGATCGCCCAGCTCGCTCAGCAGCACCGCCTCCAGAAATGTCAGCTCCACGTCATCGGGGTAACGGCTCCGCCCCGCCCGGCATGCCGCCAAGGCTTGCTGCCGTTGGCCAAATGCAAGGTGACCGCGAACCACAAGGGCATGAAGCTTGGGGGCGATCGACATCTCTGGCTTGCACTGCGCGAGGGCCCGGTGGTAATAGGCCAGGGCGTCCCCGGTTTGTCCCAGGTTCGCGTAGGTCCAGCCGAGGTTCATCAACGTGAACGGATCGTTGGGCCGCCCTTGGTCGTCGAGCAAGAGAAGCCTCACGTTGCGCTCGAGCTTGCGACGGTAGACGGCTGCGTCGTCGTACCCCGAGTGCTCGATCCAGATTCCCGTCGCTCGCACCGATCCGCCGGCCCGTTCGACGGCTGGCTGGATCTGTTCGTGAACCCGATAACTCCAGCGAACAGCCGGAAGGTTACGAAACAACCGGCACTGAGAAAACACGGCTTCCCCTTGGCGTGCGCGGCGAGTGAGCGCTGGCTCATGAGATAAGCAGCGTTCCCGTCGTCGAGATCATCGAGCAGGGCCCGCAGCCGAACCCGGTTGTCGGCGTCGAGATGCTCATCGCCGTCGAGCCACAAGACCCAATCGCCCGTGGCATGGCGAAGGCTCTCGTTCCGCGCCGCGGCGAAATCGTCAACCCAGGCAAACTCATGAACCGTTGCACCAAACTGGCTTGCGACCGCGCAGGTGTCGTCGTCGGAGCCGGTGTCGACGACGATGATCTCATCCACCAGGTCGGCGATCGAGGTCAAGCACTTTGCCAGCGTCAGCGCCTCGTTCCTGGCAATCATGCAAAGCGACACCCGCATGCGCATGGCGAACCTCGAGCGACTCGTGACAACACGGCGGACCTCGCGGCGGCATCCGTGCACTTCCGTTATACGAGCTGCCTGGAGAGAAAGAAACACGCCTGCGTGGAGAAAACGGGACTCGCTGGGAAGCTCGCCGGTTGACACCCTCCAGAGAGATCGGTTAGACCATAAATTGAAGGCAGGCGAGATTGAAGGGGAACTGAAGCGTCTTGGCTCAATCATAAGGGGGAGGACCATGAAAACCGGTAGGAAGTTCGCACTTGCTTTGGCCGTCGCGGCGCTGGCCGTGGGCTCCGCGGGCGCGGCGCAGATTCAGATCGTTCCGGCGGGCGAGGGGGAAGTATTCAACTGTTTTGAACCTTTGCCTCCTGAGTCGATGACAGGGGGTGCAACCTCGTTCACGATCATCTTCGCTGGGAACGTCATTAGCGAGATCGATACCAGCTCGACCCAGAGTGACGCGGGCTTGAATCCGTTCCTCTACCTCAACAATGAGCTTAACAACGGCGGCACCACCACCGTGGGCGCGGTGCTGGATGGCAACGGCAATACGGACGTGACGTTGTCGGGATCGAACGCGATCATGTACAACAGTTCCTTCGACTTTAACGGCCTGCCGCACGTCGGCCTGGCCAGCTCGGGGACCGATGGGACGCTCGACCTGATCTCGCAGACTTGGTCGAATGGTACGAGCTCCTATACCGTGCCCGGTGGCATCTCGGCTTACATCGCCGGTGGCGGCGGCGGCGGCCCTGCGGCACTAGATCCATACGCGATACTCTTCGCCGACGTCACGTCCGGCGGGAACACGGTTGGTCAGTGGATCGAGCTGCCCTACACCGGCAGTTATCCGACGCTGACCATCACCAACTATACGGGGAGTGCCGAGACGCTCTCTAACGTCGGCTACTTCCTCAGCCCCACAATGATCCCGCTGGACAATCTGAACTTCGGGACCACTCCGCCTCCGGGTAGCCTCGACAGTCCGTTCATCCCGCTGCCCAATCTGGACGGGGAGACACTCGCCGGCGGCGACGGAATCGGCGGTGCCGGCGGCAGCGTCACCCAGGGGCTGCCCGAGCCGTCGAGCATCATCTCGATGGGCACGGGACTGCTGCTATTCGTGGCGGGCTACTTCGGGCGGAGACGGATCGCCACCCGGCTCGGCCGCACGGCCACGTCCGCCTGAACAAGCCGGGCGCGGAGGCGCCCGGCCTCTAGGTGGGGCCTTCTGAACTTCCTGCCGGCGGGGATGGACCACCGACCCGGGCCATTCCCGCCTTGAAATACTCGTGAATCCGGTCGCTCGAGAAGGCTTACTTACGCACATGCTCACCGTCCCGACTGGCGCATCTCGGACCGGACGGCTTGACAACCAGAGAAATGAGCGTAACCTACGGATTGGAAAAGTCCGTCTATGAAAGAGGTGAGACTGCATGCCCTCGCGCTGAGCGTGTGAGGGGTAGCGAAGATTTACCAGGAATTGATCAACCCACCTCAACTCGGATGAGGGCGCCATGGATCGACGCATCCTCGTGGTGGATGACAGCGAGCTTATCTGCCAGCAGCTTTCGCAACTGCTACGCCACCCTGACCGACAGATCACAATCGTGACCGACGGCACGGCCGCCATGGAGTGGCTGGTCGAGCACCCTTGCTCGTTGGTATTGACCGACCTACGGCTGCCTGGGATTAGCGGTCTCGACCTGATTCAGCAGATACGAGATCGCGAGCTCCCGGTGACAGTCATTGTCATGACCGGATGCGCCACGGTCGAGTCTGCGGTGGAGGCGATGAAACTGGGTGCCTACGACCTGATTCAGAAGCCGCTCGATACCATCCGTCTCGAACTGCTTGTGAATCAGGCGCTGGAAGATCGCCGGCTGATCGATGAAGTCGCGGACCTGCGAGGCCGGCTGCGGAAAAAATTCGCTTATCACAACTTACTTGGTCGCAGCGCGAAGATGGCGGCGGTTTTCGAGCGGGTTGCACGGGTGGCGTCGTCTTCTTGCAATGTGCTGGTCATGGGCGAGACCGGCACCGGCAAGGAGCTTGTGGCCCAGGCAATCCATTTTAGCGATGTCACGCGGCGGGGCGCACTCGTCGCCGTCAACTGCGCGGCGCTGCCCGGAGCCGCTCTTGGAGAGCGAGCTTTTTGGCCACGAGCGGGGCGCGTTCACCGGCGCCGACCGTCAAAAGAAAGGGCGTTTTGAGCTCGCCAATGGAGGGACTCTTTTTCTCGACGAAATCGGCGAAATGCCCCTGGGGATGCAGGCCAAACTGCTGCGGGTGCTGCAAGACGGCCGGTTTGAGCGGGTGGGCGGCACCGAGTCGATCGAAACAAACTGTCGCGTCATCGCCGCGACCAACCTTAACCTGCCTGAAGCCGTCGCGGCCGGCCGGTTCCGGGAAGACCTGTTTTATCGGCTCAACGTCTTCTCGATTGAAATGCCGCCGCTCCGCGAGCGATTGGAAGACATCCCGCTCTTGGTCCAGCACTTTCTGGGCAAGCTGGCCGAGCGTAATCTGCCCAAAAAGACGTTTTCGCGGCTCGCATTTTCGCGCCTCTTGAGCTACGACTGGCCCGGGAACGTCCGTGAGCTGGAGCACGTGGTCGAGCAGGCGACCGTCACGACTCACGGCGCCGTCATCGAACCGAGAGAATTTGCCCAGCCAGATCGTCGCCCACCACGACGAACCGATCAGCCTGGAGTTCGACCTCGATCGTCCGCTTCCGGAGATCACGAGCGAGCTGACCTGCCAAATCGAGTGCGCGTACTTGAAAAGCGTCCTCGAAAGGTATCGGGGCCGAATTGAACTCTGCGCCGACACTGCGGCCTATCGCGGCGCAGTATCAGCGAAAAACTGCGCCGCTACCAGATCGACAAACGCGATTTCAAGCCTCATCCCTCCAATCGCCGCCAGTTTGCCATGGTCGCGGAGTACGACTGAAAAACTCTCGTGTTGCTTAAAAACCACATCCAAAAGAGAAAGGCTTGAAATCTTCGTACCCAATGACGACAATGAGGGCCATCGTAAACACGAGCGGATTTTCCTAACAGACGTTCACGGGTTCTTTTCTTGTCCTCTGCGGGTGGGCATGCGGTGGTTGTTTGGTGTCCGCATGCGGTGTGTGCGTCCCTAATGAAGGGTTGTTTCCGGCCATGAAATCGACTTCACTGCTGTTTGCGTTAGGTCTCTTTGCCGCAGCCATTCCCTCTGTCGCGAGCGCAAACGAGTTCGGGCACGACCTCGGCAGCGCCGCGCGCCCCCTCGATGGCGTCGCTGAGAAGCAGTAATAAAGCCATCCCGGCACCGCCGCCCATCTCCTCGGTCAAATCGGCCAGGAGAAAACGTAATTCTCTGAAAGGTGCTCTAAAGGCGGTGCACACACCCGGTGTCGATCCGAGCGGGCGGGTCGACCTTGATGGCACGGTGGTTAAGTTTTACCCGGTTGTCAAAGGGGTCGATAAGGTTAGTCCCAAAATGCAGCAATCCGCCATCAGAGACAGCAAGAGGATCGCCGACCCCCATAAGCGTCCTACGCCACCGCCTATTCCCGATTGATTGGATTGCCCTTGATCGGGCATGCTCTCGGTGGTGCCCAAGGTCATTCTGGAGTGGCCTTGGGCTTGAGGGGGTTGAACGTGAACGCGCTACCGTTCCAATCGATGTTCACGACGTCGCCTTCCTCGATCTTTCGCTGGAGGAGGTCGGTGGCGAGCGGATTCGCTAATCGCTGCTGAATGACCCGTTTGAGTGGGCGGGCCCCGTAGGCGGCGTCAAAGCCTTCCTCCGCGAGCCTGGTCTTCGCGGCCTCGCTCACGCGAAGTGTGAGGTTCGTTTCGGCGAGTTGGCGTTCGAGCCGCTTCAACTGGATCTCAACGACTTGGGCCAGCTCGTTCATCCCGAGCGGATGAAAGATGATCGTTTCGTCGATCCGGTTGAGGAATTCGGGAAGAAATGCGGTTTTCAAGACCGCTTGAATTTCGCGGCGAATTCGTGACTCGTCACCGCTGCCGGCCAGTTCCGCGATGACGTGGCTACCCAGGTTGGACGTCATAATGATGACGCTATTCCGGAAGTCGACCGTGCGTCCCTGACCGTCGGTCAGGCGTCCGTCATCGAGCACCTGGAGCAGGACGTTGAAGACGTCGCGGTGAGCTTTCTCGATTTCGTCTAGCAGGACGACCGAATACGGCCTGCGCCTGATGGCCTCGGTCAGTCGGCCCCCCTCCTCGTAGCCGACGTAACCGGGAGGGGCCCCAATGAGCCGGGCAACGTTGTGTCGTTCGCCGAACTCGCTCATGTCGAGCCGGACCATAGCCGTCTCGCTGTCAAAGAGGAACTCGGCCAGGGCCTTGGCGAGCTCGGTCTTGCCGACGCCGGTCGGTCCCAGAAAGAGGAACGAACCGATGGGCCGGTTGGGATCTTGCAACCCGGCTCGGCTTCGCCTTACCGCGTCGGCGACCGCGTGCACGGCCGCGTCTTGGTTCACCATTCTCAAGTGGATTTGTTCTTCCAGCTTGAGCAGCTTTTCGCGCTCGGTGGTCAGCATGCGGGAGACCGGGATGCCGGTCCACTGACTGACCACTTCGGCGATCTCTTCGGAATCAACCTCTTTTTTGAGCAGACGGCCGGCCTCTTTGGGCTGGCCGTCGCCCTTTGCCTCGGCCTCGGCGATTCGTTTTTCGAGGGACTTTCGCTCGGCGTCGAGCCCGGCCAGCGCTTGAAACTGAGCCTCGTCGGGCCGTTCGCCCCGCTGCTGCATGTGGCGGATTTCGTCCCAGGCGCGGCTGTACTCGAGTTGACCACATCGAGTCGCTCGCGAACTTTCTGGATGTCGCCCAAGCCCGACTTTTCCAGCTCCCACTGCCGGCGAAGGTCTTGAAGCTGCTTTTCGACTTGGCGGATCTCATCCTGGACCTCGGCCAGCCGCTCGAGGGCGTGTTCTTCTTCTTCGTGACCGAGCATCCGCTCGGCGAGCTGGAGTTGGAGCAACCGTCGCTGGAGAACGTCGATCTCCGTCGGGACCGACTGGAGCTCCATCGCCAGCCGGCTGGCGGCCTCGTCGACCAGATCGATGGCCTTGTCGGGCAGGAATCGCTCGGTAATGTACCGCGCCGACAATTTGGCCGCCGTCACGAGCGCCGAGTCTTTGATCTTGACCTTGTGATGGATCTCGTAGCGTTCCTTAAGCCCGCGGAGAATCGCGATGGTGTCGTCGATCGACGGCTCGCCGACAAACACCGGTTGAAACCGCCGCTCGAGGGCGGGATCTTTCTCGATGTGTTCGCGAAATTCATCGAGGGTGGTCGCGCCGATGCACCGCAGATTGACCGCGCGCCAGTGCTGGCTTCAACAGGTTGGCGGCGTCCATCGCGCCCTCGGCCTTGCCGGCGCCGACGACCAGGTGCAGCTCATCGATGAAGAGGATGATCCGGCCTTCGGACTGGGTCACGTCTTTGAGAACAGCTTTAAGCCGCTCTTCAAACTCGCCGCGAAACTTGGTTCCGGCGACGAGCGCTCCCATGTCGAGTGCGATCAACCGCCGATTTTGCAAGCTTTCGGGCACATCGCCGGAAACGATGCGCTGGGCTAGCCCCTCGACGATGGCGGTCTTGCCGACGCCGGGGTCGCCGATTAAGACCGGGTTGTTTTTGGTGCGGCGGCTGAGGACCTGCATGACGCGGCGGATCTCGGCATCACGGCCGATCACCGGGTCCATCTTGCCGTTTGCGCGCCAGCTCGACCAAGTCGCGGCCATACCGCTCGAGCGATTGATACTTATCTTCGGGGGTCTGGTCGGTGACTTGCTGGCCGCCGCGAACCTTCTGCAACGCCTGCAGCGCCATCCTGCTCGCCGATTCCCAGCGCTTCCAGCAGCGTTTTAGCTCGCGACTTTGTTTTGAGCAGAGCCAGCAGCAGGTGCTCGACCGAGACGTATTGGTCCTTCATCCGCTCGGCTTCGGTCTGAGCGGTTTCAAAAACCTGGACCAGCTCGGGACTGATGGTTGTCTCCCCTCCGGAGACTTTGGGCAGGACGGTCAGCCCTTGCTCGGCGGCCTTTTTGATCTGGGCGGGGTCGACACCGAGCTGCGTCGAGGAGAGACCGAACAACCTGCTGGTCGGGGTCGAGCAGGGCGGCCAGCAGATGCATCGGCTCGATCCGCTGGTGGCCCCGATCACGCGCCAGGGATTGGGCTTGTTGGACGGCTTCCTGACTCTTGAGAGTCAGTTGTTCGAAGCGAAATGCCATCTTAGCGCTCCAGTGAGCCCGCCTTTCGCGCGGACGTCACTTCTTCTCTTCAAACTCGACGTCGATCACGTCTTCGGGCTTGCCGCCAGGCCCCCCCTCGTGAGTCGGTCCATCCGATCCGGGCATCGGGCCCGCTTGCGGGCCGGCATCGAGCGCCGGCCTTGGCGCCGCCGTAGAGATGCTCGGCCATCGCTTGGCTGGCGTGCTGAAGTTCTTCGAGCGCGATTGAGGGCGGCCACATCGTCGTGCTTCTTCGCCTCGTTAACCTTGTCGATGGCCGCGCAGACGCCGACTGATCGGATTCGCTCAGCTTGTCCTTGCTCTCCTCCATCAGTTTTTCAAGCTGATAGACTCGCTGTTCCGCGCTGTTCCTGGCCTCGGCCAGCTCGCGGCGCTTCTTGTCGTCGGCGGCATGCATCTCGGCGTCGCGCTGCATCCGGTCGATTTCGTCTTTGTTGAGGCCGCCCGAGGATTGAATGTTGATGGTGGTTTCCTTACCGGTTCCCTGGTCGCGGGCCGTTACGTTCAAAATCCCGTTGGAGTCGATGTTGAACGCGACCTCGATTTTGGGAACACCCATTCGCGCGGGCGGGATGCCCTCGAGATTGAATTCACCCAAGAGCCGATTGTCGGGCGCCATCGGCCGCTCGCCCTGGAAGACCTTGATCGTGACGGCGGTTTGATTGTCATCAGCCGTGGTGAATACTTCCTTCTTTTCGGTCGGGATCGTGGTATTCCTGGGCACGAGCACCGTCATCACGTTTCCCTTGGTCTCGAGGCCGAGCGACAAGGGAGTAACGTCGAGGAGGAGAACCTCCTTGACCTCGCCGGTGAGCACGGCCCCCTGGATGGCGGCGCCGACGGCGACCACTTCGTCCGGGTTGACCCCCTTGTGGGGTTCTTTGCCGAAAATGTCCTTGACGATTTGCTGGACCAGCGGCATCCGGGTCGAGCCGCCGACCAAGACGACTTCGTCGATATTCGCCGGCTTCAGCTTGGCATCGTCGAGTGCCTTCAAGACGGGCCCACGGCACCGCTCGAACAGGCTGTCGGTCAGTTTCTCGAACTGGGCCCGGGTGATGGTCATCGTGAGGTGTTTGGGCCCCGCGGCATCGGCTGTGATGAATGGCAGGTTGATGTCGGCTTGCGCTTGGAAAGAAAGATCCTTTTTGGCTTTCTCGGCGGCTTCTTTCAGGCGCTGGAGGGCCATTTGGTCTTTGCGGAGGTCGATCCCCTGGTCTTTTTTGAATTGGTCGGCGATGTGGTTCATGAGCGCCTCATCCCAGTCGTCGCCGCCTAAATGCGTGTCGCCGTTGGTGGAAAGGACCTCGAAGACGCCGTCCGCCACGTCCAGAATCGAGATGTCGAACGTACCGCCGCCCAGGTCGAAGACCGCGATTTTTTCGTTCTTTTTCTTGTCAAGGCCATAGGCCAAAGCGGCCGCCGTCGGCTCGTTGATGATGCGGGCAACGTCCAGCCCGGCGATCTGACCGGCATCCTTGGTCGCCTGGCGCTGACTGTCGTTAAAATAGGCTGGCACCGTGATCACGGCCTTGCGGACCTTGTGCCCCAAGTAGCTTTCCGCCGCTTCCTTGAGCTTTCTCAGGATCAAAGCGGAGATCTCGGGAGGCGTATAGTCTTTCTTGTTGGTGAAAACCTTGACAAACTCGCTCGCCCCTCCCGTGACCTTGTAGGGCACCATCTTTTCTTCGGTCTTGACCTCATCGTGGCGGCGCCCCATGAACCGTTTGATCGAATAAATGGTCTCGGCGGGGTTGGTGATCGCTTGGCGTTTCGCCGGGTCGCCGACCAAGACGTCTCCCTTGGGCGTGAAGGCCACCACCGATGGCGTGAGGCGACTTCCCTCCTGGTTCGGAATGACCGTCACATCGCCCCCCTCCATGACCGCGACAACACTGTTCGTCGTTCCCAGGTCGATGCCAATGATCTTCTCGCCTTCAGCCACGGCGCGTCTCCTTTCCGACGGTGAGCACACTGAACTTGCGCTCACGGTCGAACGCATTCGATGTGAACTTAACAAGCCCCAGTCCACGATCACCCACACCGGTCTCGCCACCCGCTCGCGGATCGGTCAAGCTCTATCTTGAATTACCATCACAAAATAAGCAAGGTCTGTGCCAGAGGTTCTTTGTTCGATATAAAACGTCGTAACCATTTATTCTGTAGTGCGTTGCAACTGGAATCCCGTTGTCGGCAAAGTGTCGGCCCGTTCGTTGAACTGCCAAATCGACAGTATCTAACCGAATGTACAACCGCAACTGCAAGAATGGCACGCCATCGATTCGTTCGCCTTGGTGACGCCTTGCCGCTCAGTCGTTCGGCACCGCGATGGCCGCATCGTTGGGGCTTGTCGCATCGGATGCTCGACATCACGGGCAGAATTTGCTTGACATGAGCGAAGATTTTCTTTTAATTACTTATCTGAGAGAATCTTGCGTCTGACCAGCGTTTGGCGGTCGCACCTGGCTCAAGGGCTCGCCCGCCGTTTCGCGTCCGCTCGAGATGTGCGTCGCGGCTTTTGCGGACGGTTTCTCACCGAGTCGACACATGAACCGTAAGCCTGCATCCAATACTCAGCCGAGCCGTGGCGCGAAAGAGCGGGTTGGTGCGTCAAAACCCGACAGCAAACGGCAACCCTCATTGGGGGCTTTGCGGGGAGAGATCGACAAGCTCGATCAAAACCTTGTCGAGTTGCTCAATCGCCGTGCCGAAATCGTGACTCTTATCGGACAGATCAAGCGCGAGCAGGGAATCGAGGTTTGGTCGGCCCGCGCGAAGAAGAGGTCATTTCTAAAGCACTGGCGGCCAGCGGGCCCACTGCCGGCGGACACGTTGCGGATCATTTTCCGCGAATTGATGAGCGGCTCGCGCTCATTGCAACGCACCATCAAGGTAGCGTACTTGGGGCCCAAGCACAGCTACAGTCATCTGGCGGCCGTGGCCAAGTTTGGTGAGGCCGCGGTCCATGTACCGGTCGGCTCGATCGCGGCCGTGTTTGAAGACGTGAATCGTCGTCACGTGGAATTTGGCCTGGTGCCCCTGGAAAACTCGACCGATGGCCGGGTGGCTGATACCCTCGATATGTTTGTCAAGCTGCCCAACATCATGATTCGCGCGGAGGTCAGGCTGCGAATTCATCACTGTTTGTTGGGGCGATCCGACTGGGGCCAGATTCGGCGGGTATATTCTAAGTCGCAGGCGCTTTCCCAGTGTCGCAACTGGTTAGGCAAGAACCTGCCGCAAGCGACCAAGGTCGAGGTCGTTTCCACGGCCGCCGCCGCCGAGCTGGCGCAGCGCGAGGATTTTGCCGCGGCGGTCGCCAGCCGGAGTGCCGCTTCGGCATACCATTTGAACATTTTGGCGGAGAACATCGAAGATCAACCCCACAACGTGACCCGATTCGCCGTCATCGGTGACCACGCCGAGGAACGGACCGGCCGCGACAAGACTGCGCTGATGATCCGGCTGCCCAACCAGTCCGGCTCGTTGGCGCGGACGATTGCCCCGTTCGAAAAACTTGGGGTAAACATGACCTGGATCGAGTCGTTCCCCATCCCTGGACCGGTCATCAAGGGGAATGATACCAACCCTTCCTATCTGTTTTTTGTTGACGTCGAAGGACACCAAAGCGACCCCCCGGTCCATCAGGCCATCGAGGCAATCCGGAAGCGATGTGAGCGGATTGATATCATCGGTTCCTATCCGCGCAGCGTGTGTATCGAAACGTGACCTCAACCGTCGTGGGCCGAAGATATCCGTGTCCAAAACGAAGGGCTCATTGCGGCTCTGTGTCTTTATCGACAGATTTCCGAAGCCGGGTGCCGATCAGGTCCACTGGGATCAGCGATTGGGCGCGGGCAGTAGGTCAATGCCGGAGTGGTCGCCCCGGATACGGACGCGAAGGCAGCGCAGCGACATGTTCTTCGCGTTGGCCGCTGAGTGCCCTCCCGTGTCTTGGTCGATAACGAGTAACGAGCCGTCGGGCAGTTCTGTCGCCTTGCCATAGCCATAGCATTTATCCACGAGAAAGCCGTGGTCCTTGGCCGGGGCTACCCACGTATGGCCACCGTCGGTACTGAAAATCAACCGCAATCCGCCGTGTCCAGGGGCGTAGGAACCATGCAGGCAGACGAGCGTTCCGTCGCGAAGTACATAAAGGCTGGGAGCAAACAGGCGGATGCCGAACGTCACCGGATCGGTCCACGTGCGGCCTTCGTCGAGCGACCACGAGATATCTCCTTCCGGCCTTGCGACAAGTACTAATCGTCCATCCAGCAATTGGGCCGCATTCGCTTCGTCGAGATCGTGGTCGGCCTTGATCGTGGACAATAGGTTCCAGGTGGCGCCGCGATCATGGCTTACGAAGACGCCAGCCTGTCCCGGGCCGCCGGCCTTTGGGCTGCCGTTGGCGGTGAGCAGGACCGAACCGTCTTTACGGAGCACCATCGGCCCGTCGGTCTCGTCCGCGAGAAAAGGTGATGGAAGCCGAATGATCTTGTTCTCCCAGGTTCTTCCGCGATCGAACGACCGAATGATGGCCGTGCGGTGAGCCAGTTCGGGGTGCCCGACATGATCGGCTGCGTCCGCGCCAGGGTATGTGAACAATGAACAGACCAAAGTACCGTCTGCCAGTTGGACGAAGGCCGGATGGCGATCGTCGTCGGGAGTATCGAGCATCGTTACCGGTCTGCTCCACGTCTTGCCCCCATCGGTCGATCGCATGATCATCGCGCGACCACCCCGCGGCGCCTGGACGTCGTTGGGCATGCCGATTTTGGAGTATCCCGCAATTGTCTTCGGTGAATAACGGAGCGGCGTCGGTGGGGATGCGTGCCAATAACCAGCGCTAAAGCCGACCAGCACATCACCGTTCTTGAGCCGAATCGGCGAAACCCAGCCGGCGAACCCGCTATACCCAGGGAACGGTTCGGGCTGATTGATTCCTGGTCCGACCAGTGTGGTCGTGCAGTCCTCGGGTTTGGCCTTTGATTCGCCGCCGGCCACGACTTTGACGACCGGACGTTGAGCACGGCGCTCGGCGCGGCGCGGAAGTATGAAACTTGTTTCCGAGGAACCCACCGTTCCCCACGTGCCGATGGCGGTCACCAACCGGCGCTTTTTGAGAGTTTGCCTCGGCCGGCTCGTTCTCGGTCGGAACACCAGAAACTGGTGCGATACCGAAGGCCACGAGACCGAAAACCAGGGCGGCAATCGTCATGAGTCTAGCCAGTTTGAAATGGACTTAAGTGCCTGTTCGAGGGCGTTCGGAATTTGATCGGGCAATTTGCCTCCGGCCTGGGCCAGGTCGGGCCGGCCGCCGCCGCCGCCGCCGACTATGGGCGCGACCTCCTTGAGCCAGTTGCCCGCGTGCAGCCCGCGGTCGATCAGGTCTTTCGACAGCCCGGCGACGAGCTGAACCTTGCCATCGGCCGCGGTGATCAACAGGACGGCGAGGCCCGTCTCGTGCTTGCGGCGGAGGACGTCGACCAACTGCCGCATATCGTCGGGCGTCACGTTTTCGACCGCCTGGATCACGACGGTCGCGCCGGCGATTTTCAGGGCGGCCGCGAGCAGGTCGTCGGCGGTGACTCGTGAGCCGGCTTCGGGACGACGCTGGCTCACCTGTTTCTTGAGCGTCTTGACTTCCTCGAGCAGGCCGCTCACTCGCTCGATCAGTTGCCCAGCAGGGACTCGGAGCGAGGCCGAAAGAGTCGGCCAAGATCTCTTCTTCCTGGCGCACATAGTCGAGCGCCGCCTTGCCGACCAAGGCGTTGATACGCCGCGTGCCGGCGGCGACGGATTCCTCGCCGATGATCTTGAACAGCCCCACCTGGCCGACGCTGTCGAGATGCGTGCCGCCGCAGAGCTCGCGCGAGAAATCTCCCATCCGGACAACCCGAACGATTTCGGGATATTTCTCGCCGAAAAGGGCCATCGCACCCTGGGTTCTCGGCCTCTTCGATCGGCATGTGCGACCAGCTTACCGGGGCTGCCTCCAGGACGCGCAGGTTGACGGCCTCTTCGATGGCGCGGAGCCGGTCGCGGCCGACGGCCTCGGGATTGGCGAAGTCAAACCGCAATCGATCGGGCTCGACCTTGCTCCCGGCTTGCTGGGCGTGCTTGCCCAGGATGGTGCGCAGGGCGTGGTGCAACAGATGCGTGGCCGTGTGGGCGCGCCGGATCGCGTTGCGCCGGTCGGCGTCGACCTGGGCGCGTGACGGTCTCGTTGATCGTGACTTCACCGCTGGCCACGTGTCCGACGTGAAGAACGAAGTCGTTTTCCTTCTTGCTGTCGACCACCTGAAATTGAAACCGGTCGCTGCGGATCACGCCCGTGTCGCCGACCTGGCCGCCCGACTCGCCGTAGAACGGGGTTCGATCGAGCACGAGAACCAGGGAGCTTCCGCCGTTGGCCTCGGCTTTTTCGGCGAGGCGGTTTTGCTCGAGGATGCCGATGACCCGTGCATTGTCCTGGGTTTTCGTAGTAGCCGACGAACTCGCTGCCGTGATGGTATTCCCGCTTGAGCGTATCGAGCGGGCCGACGGCGAACACGTCGGCGGCCTCGGTCGTGCCGCGCGAGATGTCGGCGTGGCGGCTGCGCTCGTCTTCAAAGCCGGACTTGTCGATGCGCAGGTTGTGATCGGTCGCCAGGCTTTCCACGACTTCGACCGGGATGCCGTAGGTCGCGTGCAAGGTGAACGCGTCCTTGCCGGAGATCGTGTCGGAGCCGGCGGCCTTCGGTCTTCTGGAAGATGTCGTTCAGGAGCTTCAGGCCGTTTTCGAGGTTGCGGAGGAACTGCTCCTCTTCTTGCTTGATGGTGGTCTGGATCCGGCTGACGCTCTCGGTCAGATCGGGATAAGGCTTCTTCATGACGTCGGCGACGACGGGGACGAGCTGGTGGAGGAACGGCTCGCGGCGGCCGAGCTGGTAGGCGTCGAGGACGGCCCGGCGCAGCAGGCGGCGAATCACGTAGCCTTGCTTTTCCGGGCCGGGCCGGACGTTTTCGTGGATGCAGAACGTGAGGGCCCGGATATGGTCGGCCATGCGGCGGATGCGGACGCCGTCGGCATGGTCGCGGTCGTACGTCCAGTCCGAGCGCGTCGGCGACCGCCGCGACGATCGGCTGGAAGATGTCGGTTTCAAAAACCGATCCGACGCCCTGCAGGCAGGCCGCCGCCCGCTCGAGTCCCATGCCGGTATCGATGTTCTTCTTGGGCAACGGCTCGAGCTGGCCCGGCCCGATGCGGTTGAACTGGGTGAAAACCAGGTTCCAGATTTCGACTTCCTTGGGACCGGCCCCGTGGTAAAAGATCTCCGAGCACGGTCCGCACACGCCGTTGGGACCATGCGTCGGCGCGCCGGCCGGCCAGAAATTGTCGTCCTCGCCGAGCCGGGAGATCCGGTTCGCGGGGACCTTGATCTCGTCGTGCCAGATGTTGTACGCCTCGTCGTCGTCGAGGTAGACGGTGATCGTGAGCTGGTCGGCGGGGATTTTGAGCGAACGCGTCAAGAACTCCCACCCCCAGTGGATCGCCTCGCGCTTGAAGTAGTCGCCGAAGCTGAAATTCCCCAGCATCTCGAAAAACGTTTCGTGGAACGAGGTCCTGCCGACGTTTTCGATGTCGCCGGTGCGCAGGCATTTCTGGCAAGTGGTGGCTCGCTTGAAGTTGGGATCGCCCAGCCCCATGAACTCTTTCTTGAACTGGTTCATGCCGGCGGGCGTGAACAGCACCGTCGGGTCGTTGGGCACCAGCACGTCGCTGGCGCGGCGCACGCAGCCCTTGGCCACGAAGAAATCGAGGAACGCTTCGCGAAGTTCGTCTGTTTTCATGTATCGAATTGCATTCTCTCATGACCGTGACGGGGCCCAGGTCAGGTTTGAAGCGTGACGGGGCCCTCAGCGTGGCGACGGCCTCGTCGAAGTCGCGGGGCGAGCGCACGCTTTGTGTCGCCACCTTGCGGATCAACTGGCCTTTCTTGATCCCGGCGGCGGCGGCCGGCGATCCTTCCTCGACCTCGGTCACGACGACGCCCGGGATCGCGGGATCGAGCGAGTCGCGGACCGAAGGTGCGGAAGTTGAGCGTGCTGGTGTAGTCGACGCGCAGGCCGCGCCACGGCTTGGGGCGATTGGTGGCGATGACTTCCCCGTCGACGGGGTACTTGGCCAGGACGATCGTGCGCTCGATCGTTTCGCCGCCGCGGCGGATCTTGAGCCGGACGGCGTCGCCGGCGGAATAGGCGTTGACCGCGAGGATCAAGCGAATCGAAATCGACGACGGGCGTGTCGTTGACGGCGATGATCTCGTCGTTGACCAGGATCTGTCCCTGGGCGGCCGGCGAGTTGGGCGTTAACATCGCGGACGCGATTGGTGTGCGCTTCCGGCTGGATGCCGAGCAGACCGTACTCGATCTCCTTGCCTTCCTTCAGGGTCTCGACGGCCCGCCGGCCCAGCTTGTCCATCGGGATCGCGTAACCGGCCATCGCGTCGAACCCCGCCGGGCTTGCCGCCATGGTGGTGAGCCCGACCAGCTCGCCCTTGAGATTGATCACCGCGCCGCCGCTCATTCCCAGGTTCAACTTGGAGTCGAGCTGAAGAGCGTCGGATGATCGAGCAGGCGAGGTTGCTTCTGCGGACCGTGTTCATATCGTCGAAATCCGACGAGTCGAGCTTCCGCGCGATGTTCGACAGGATGCCCCAGCTTGCCGACGGCTTGCCGTCGCGCGCCGCATTGAACGAGTTGCCCAGCGCGATCAGGAACGCTCCTTTGCGCAGCTTGCCCGCGTCGCCGATCGCCAGGGGTTTGAGCTTGGGGAATTCGGCGCCGTCGCTTTCGATCGGGCGCGATGACGGCCAGGTCGCTCCGCGGGTCGGCCGCGATGATCTCGGCCTCGAATTCCTGCCGGTCGGCCGCGCGAACGATGAGCTCGCGCGCTCCTTTCACGACGTGGTACATCGTGACGATTTGTCCGCGGTCTCCGATCACCACGCCCGACCCGAAATCAAACGAGATCAGGTTCGAGGTGCTCGGGGACTCGGGCGAACGGCCGCCGTCGAAGCCGAATCGCCGCTGTGGCTCGTGCAGGTTCGCGGGCGTTTTCGCCCGCGAACGGCCGCGTCTCCTGAGAGTTTTCCGCCTTTGTAACGATGGATCGCGACCACGGATGGCTCGGCCCTGGCGATCGCGTCGGAGATCGCGGTCTCGAGCGCCGCGACGACGTCGGCCGGCGACGACAGCGGGCGCGCTTGGGTTCCTGGGGCGGAGGGTCCGCCCAGGCCAGCACAAGACACGACGACAAGACGAGCGAGATCATGAGCGGGTCCTCGTAGGTCGATGCAGGGCTCCGGCGGGCGGGGCGATGCGCGGCTCGAAGGCCTTCGCCATCCCCACTCCATCATTTACGGTTAACGCCCGGGCGGCAACCCAAGATCGCGAAGGCGTGCGAACAGCCGCACCGGCTGTCCGGGATCATGGCAGCCGGGGCGGCTGTCCCACAATGAAGAATTACTAAGGGATCATGACAGCCGAGGGCGGCTGTCCCACAATGAAAAATTACTCAAGTCATTCTTTCGCGGTTCTTAAGGGCCGCGTGGGCAGTTGACACCGCGGGACCGCCGTTGGATAGTAAAACTAGGACGCTCGTCGCCGAACATCACCCGACAGAAAGCGGGGATCGCGGCCGGATCCTGCTAGCTCCGCGATCGGCAATACCAACCCGACGCGCCAGCGAGGGGAACGCGTGCCGCCGCCGCGAGTGACTCGCGGCAACCCTCGCTGGCGCTTCGGGTTAATATGGAATTGGCGGCGGGGTGAGGTGGCGTTCGGCGAGGAGTGTCAAAATTCGGGAATTAGGGCGATTCGCCGATCGGTTGACATCAGAGGACTTGCTCGTTTTACCTGCCGGAGGAGATTTCATTCGATGGGCCAGCTTCTCCCGTTCCGCCGAGGCGACCACATGGACAGGGAATGGGCTTTTTTGAGTCTGTTTGGCGGCGGTGCTCGTGTGGTTCGCGTTCAGCGGAATCGACTTGGTGATGGCTCAGGAGCCGGCGAAGACCGAGATGCCGGCGGCCGCGAAGGACGACCGGCGGCCAAAGAGAGAAGCGGACGCTGCCGGCGGAAGCCGAAGCGCCCGCCAAGAGCGCGGCCGCGCCGGCCGCGGCGACTGGCGTCACGCCCCCTGCCCGCGAAAATATGCTGCAGTGGGCCATCCGGGCGTCCGGGCCGATCGGCGCTTGCTTGCTCTTGCTCTCGATCTATTTCACGGCCCTGGTCATCCGGCTTTTCATGGAGTTTCGCGTCAGCGAGGCGGTGCCGGCGGCACTGGTCGAAAAGCTCGAGGCCGCGATCCGAGACAAGAAGTTTCAGGACGCTTACGACGTCTGCAAGGATAACGAAAGCTTCCTGGCCCGCCTGGTGCGCACCGGCATCGCCAACTTGCCCAATGGCCGGGCCGATGCCAAGGAGGCCATGCAGCAGGTCACCGAAGAGATGGTGACGACTCTCGAAATGAAGATCAGCTACCTGGCGATCATCGGCACGCTGGGGCCGATGATCGGGCTGGTGGGCACGATCTGGGGGATGATCATGAGCTTCCAGGAGATCGCCACGGCGGCCGGCGCCAGCCACGGCCGGAGAAGGTGGCCGAAGGGATCTCCACGGCTTTGTTCATCACGCTGGAAGGGGTGTCGCTGTCGGTTCCCGCGATCTTTTTCTTCGCGTTTTTCCGCAACCGGATCGCGCAGATGACCATGGAAGCGACGCGAGTCGCCGATCGCACCATCAATTCGCTGGTCGCCGCGGCCAAGTCGGGCAAGACAGCCTGATCCGAACCATGCCGGCTTATCGGGAGATGACGTCATGTCTGCCTCAATGGGCACCGAATTCAAGGCCGAGCCCAATCTGACGCCCCTTCTCGACGTCGTCTTTCAGTTGATCACGTTCTTCATGCTGGTGATTAACTTCAGCAGCGAGAACTACGACCAGCGCGTGCGCCTGCCGGTCGCGGAATCGGCGGTGCCGGTTGCGGAAGAGTCTCGCGCCTCGGAAGACCGGCTGGTCCTGAACGTCGACAAGGATGGCCACCTGCTGATGGCGGGCGAGGTGCAACCGCTCCATCAAGCGATTCAGACGATCAAGCACCAGGCTGATCTGGTCAAGCTCAACCTCAAGGCCGCCGGGGCCAAGCCCGACCCGACTGGGACCCTGCCGACCATGATCATCCTCCGGGTCGACAAGGAAGCGACGTTTTCGGCACTCATCAGTCTGATCAAGGCATGCGAATCACAGGGGTTTCGGAAATTCCAGTTCAAGGCGATGAATTCGTAAGTGGACGCCAAGAAGTCGTCGGGCGGTGTAGGTCAGGCTTTCCGGCCTGACGCTTTTCCGCATGGCAGAGAATGTCCGGCTAGAAAGCCTGACCTACGTCGAGGCAGAGAATGTCAGGCTGGAAAGCCTGACCTACGTCGAGGTCAAAGCCAACGGGAGACTCGGCATTGTCGGAACAGAAAAAGGTCAAGAAGGCTCAACCTCCCGATGTGCCGGTTACTCCCATGCTGGACATGGCCTTTCAACTGCTGACCTTTTTCGTGCTCACCTATAAGCCCGCTCCCGCCGAAGTGCAGTTCGGCATGAAATTGCTTCCCGCCCAACCCGCGACCGCGATGACGGCGGAGGCGCCGTCGGATAAACCATCCGCTAATTTGCCGGTGTCGCTGCGCACGCTGCCCACAACGCTTCGCGCCGGCGATGGTGGCAGACTCGGGCAGATCATGGTCGGCGAAACGGCGATCCCGACCGACCCCAAGGCGCTCGAGAAAGAGCTGGATAAGTATTTCCAGGACCCGAACTTGCCCTTCGATCAAGCCGTCTTGGTGGTCGACCCTCGGCTCAAGTATGCGGAGCTGGTGAAGGTGATCAACGCCTTTTCCAACGCGTTTGTCCACGCCAAGAAAGAGCCGAAGCTCAGCTTCGACGAGCTGATTCCCGGCGAAGGAGAATGACCGCTCGTGGAACGCCCGCCCGGTTTTTTTCGAGGGTCCGAGCTGCCCCGGCTGCTGATCCTGGCGGTCGTTATGGTCGTCGGTTGGGCCTTGGTTTGGCATTTCGCGAGGAAATTGCCGCCGCCGGACGAGCCCGAGCTCGTGGCAACTGTAAAACCGGAGCCGATCGTTGCGGATCGGTCCGTCGAGTTCGAGACCGTCACCGACCGGACGCCCGTCGAGTTTCGCGATAACGCGGCCTACGCTCTGCTCATGCAGCGAGCCCGGTCGAAAACGCCCGCCGAGCTAGCGGCGGTGAGCCGCCGCGATGTTCAACTGCCGCATCTGTGGCAAAACCCGCAGCTCTATCGCGGTGTGCCGATTCATCTGCTGGGGACCGCCCTGCGGGTGCTCCGGTATCCCTCCAAGCTCAGTCAGACCGGCTGGATCTACGAGGCGTCGATCATTACGCCGGACGCCACCAGGAACCCGTTCCAGTGCGTGTTCGAGGAAGCACCCCCGGGGTTGCCGATGGGCACCAATATCTCTGAGCGTGTCGTCTTCAACGGGTACTTCCTCAAAATTTGGAGATACCAGGCGGGTGATGTCGGCGCGGTGCGCCGCTGCTTGTCGGGCGAATCGGTTGGGAACCTCATGAACCTGTTGGCACTGGCGGAACGAGCTCGACCTTGCGCTGGTCGCTCTTGGCGATTGGTGCCATGTTTGTGATTTCGCTCTTGCGGTGGGGCTACCAGCTCGTCCGTTTCTTCACCGCGCCGCCGGTCTCGCCGCTTTTAAAGGCGGGATCTCCCGCCCAAGAGATCGATCGTTCGGCCTTGGAAGAGTGGGTTCATACGATGAGCTCCGACGGTGAGTCGGCCGACGGTGACGACGATACGGACGAGCGTTGACATGCTGACTCGGTCCATTTAGCGTTAAATGGCCCTGCGTGATTTGGGGAGGGCGAGGCTCCGTCCGAGCCGAGCGGCACCCTGGCTCGCCAGGAGGCTCGCCCTCCCAAAAGCGTTCAAGCAACTCCAGATTTCAAAGACCCAGGACCAGACACCCCGCTTCGATGCACCGCGAGTACCGACCGGAAGACCTGCATCATATCGAGCACGAGCGCGATCCTCTCGCCCGCCGACGGCGGCGCAAGCGACCACGACCGGGCGCTCTTTGTCTTCACCGCGCTTTTGGGCTGTCTGATCGGCGGTGACATCATGCTCGGCCTCTTTGGTCGCGGGCGGTTGCCGGCGGGTTTGTCGTTGTCGCTCGCGGCGGCGGTCTTGGGGGCGACTTACATCGTCTATGGCGCGCTACGGGCGCTATTGCAGCGGCGGATCGGGGCCGATATCGCGCGTGGCGCAGGCTGCCCTGGCGGCACTCGTCTTGGGTCAGCCGTTTGTGGCGGCCGAAGTGGTTTTCATTGCGTTATTGGGTGAACTCCTCGAAGCGTGGACATTTGAACGCGCACCGCCGGGCCATGAGCGGGCTGGTCCAGCAATCACCGCGGACCGCGCACGTGCGCCGCGATGGCCAGGAAGTCGAGATCCCCGTTCATCACGTCGTCGTCGGCGATCAGGTGATTGTGCGGCCCGGTGAACGCATTCCGGTGGATGGCCGTGTGGTTGCCGGTCGATCGACGGTCGACCAGTCGCGCTTTCCGGTGAGTCGCTGCCGATCGACAAGGGGCCGGGCGAGGCGGTGTATGCCGGCACCATGAACCAGTTTGGCATGATCGAGGTCGACACGGAGAAGGTTGGCGAATTCACGACGTTTGGCCAGGTGGCCAAGCTGGTTTCACAGGCACGCCGGCGCAAGGCGAGCGTGGAGAAACTGGCTGACCGCCTGGCCCGCTATTTCCTGCCGGTGGTCGAGGCGGTTGCGCTCGTCACGCTGGTTACTGGTTATCTCGCGGGCTGGCCTGATGTCTGGTCGCGGGTGGTGGCCGTGCTGGTGGTCGCGTGCCCTTGCGGGCTCGTGCTGGCGACGCCGGCCGCGATGCTTGCCAGCATGGCCTGGCTGGCGCGGCACGGCGTCTTGATCAAGGGGGGATCGGCCCTCGAAAGCCTGGCGAAGTGCGACACGTTCGCTTTCGACAAGACCGGAACACTGACCAAGGGAATGCCTCAGTTCACCAGTTTGGTCGTCACGGGGGGCTGGTCCGCCGACGCGGTTTTGGGTTTGGCGGCATCCGCTGAGGCCGCGAGCCGCCATCCGCTGGCTCTCGCGGTGATCGAAGAGGCTCGAGCGAAAAAAATTGCCGCTCGTCGAGGTCAAGGGCGCCACACTCCTCCCTGGCGCGGGCGTCCGCGGCGAGTGTATTCGCCCCGGTGAGGTCGGGCATCACGAGGTCGTGGTCGGCAACCGCCGTTTGCTTACCGAATCGGGAATCGCGCTCGACCCGGCCGCCGACGCGATTCTGCGCGACCTTGACGCACGCGGTGAGACCTCACTCATTGTAGCGATTGATGGTGAGATCGCCGGAGTGATCGGCGTTCATGACGCGATCCGGGCGGAAGCTCACGACGTGATTCATGACCTCCGCCACTTGAAGATCAAAGAGGTCGCGATCTTAACCGGCGATCGTGCTCCGGTGGCGCGCGCGGTCGCCAGTCGAGTGCACGCCGACACGGTCGAGGCGGAGCTGCTGCCTGTTGACAAGGCGAGCTGGATCGAACAGCGACGCCAGGCCGGCCGGCGCGTGGCCATGGTGGGCGACGGCATCAATGATGCCCCTGCCCTCGCGGTGGCCGACGCGGGCATTGCCTTGGCCGGTGTGGGCGCCGACTTGGCGGCTGAAGCCGGCGACATGATCGTGATGGGCGACCCGTTGCGCGTGCTGCCGGACTTGCTGCTGCTCGCTCGCAAGACGATCGCCATCATTCGGCAGAACATCATCGGCTTCGCTTTCGGGCTCAACGCGGTGGCCATGCTCTCGGCCACGTTCGGCATCCTCGGTCCAGTGGCCGCCGCGATCCTCCACCAGTTTGGTTCGCTTTTGGTGCTGCTCAATGCGATGCGGCTTCTGGTTTTTGGCGACTGGTGGGAGCTGCCGCCATTGCGGCAAATGAGGACGCTCGGGGCCTCGATCAGCCGGCTCGACGAACGTGTCGACCTTGCGTGGGCGTGGGAGCGGCTCTGGCGCCGTAGGCAAACCGTCGCGGCATGCGTCGTCGCCTTCGTTTTGTTGGGGTATGCCACGAGCGGCTGGACCGCGATCGGTCCGGGGGAGGCCGGTCTTTTGCAGCGGTTCGGCCGGTATTGCGGGCCGCTCGGGCCGGGTTTGCACCTGCGCTGGCCGTATCCGATCGAGCGAGTCACGACCGTGGCCCGCGACCGCGTCCGCAGCCTGGATATCGGCTTTAAGGCGGCGGCCGTTGCGGGGAGCGAGCCGCTGCGTTGGGAGTCGACCCATGGCCGGCCGTTACAAGACGAAGACGACGCCTCGGCGCTCTTGCTGACGGGGGATGGCCGTTATGTCGAAATGGCGGCCACGCTCCAATATTCGATCGATCCGACGGGCCCGGACTCGCTCCGCCAGTTTGTCTTCGACGTCGCGGATGGAGAGTCCGCGCTCGGGCCGCTCGCGGAGTCGGCGGTGCGCGAAGTGGTAGGGCGCCGACCGTTGCTCGAACTGCTGTCGACACACAGGCGCGACGCGGAAACCGCGGCCGCTCTCCTGCTCGCGCAGCGGCTGGCCGCCTATCGAATCGGCGTCGCGGTGCGCGGCATCTCGTTTCAAGACATCCATCCCCCTCTCGAGGTTGTCGACGCCTACCGCGACGTCTCGCGGGCCATCAGCGATCGCCAGCGCCGAATCAACGAGGCCAACGCTTATCGAGATCAAGTTGTGGCGGCGGCAACCGGGAAATCGCGAAAGCTGCTGAACGCCGCCCAAGCGGCCCGGTCGACCCGGCTGGCCCTCGCGGCTAGCGAAGCCGACAGCTTCAACTCGCTGTGCGACGCACGCCGTTACGCGCCATCGCTCACCGATTTCCGCCTCTTCTGGACCAAGCTCGCCCAGGCCATGGCCGACAAACCGAAAGTGATCTTGGACGACGAGCCAGCCAGGCGCCGACACCTGATCGTGCCGGGCGTTCCGCTCGAGCGTGTGCTGCCGGTGTTACGCGACGACCGGTCCAGAACAAACAGGCTCTCCATCGTCAAAGATCGACGCGGCAGGAACCGTTTCCCGTCCCATACTCACGGAAAAGCACGGCCCATGAAAAACTCCTTACACTGGCTGATCGCGGCGGGCGTATTGCTGGGCCTGCTGGCGACGGCTTTCTGGTCGCTCGTGGTGGCCGATGAGACCGAGTTTGCCGTGGTGACCACCTTCGGGCGAATCGCCGCCGTGTACGGCGACCAGCCGGGCGAAGCGGGGCTGCACGTGAAGGCGCCCTGGCAGCTCGCGCTCAAGATCGATAAGCGCGTCAGGGTCTTCGAGCCGGCGGCTCGCGAGGTGATCACCGGCGACAAGCGCAATCTCGAGGTGGCATCCTATGTCGTGTGGCGAGTGGCTGACCCGGTGTTGTTTCTGCGTGCCTGCGGCACTCATGAGCTGGCGGAAGCACGGCTCTACGAACGGGTGTCCGCGAGTTTGAGCGACGCGATCGGCCGCCGCGACGTGTCCGCGCTGGCATCAACGGATGCGAAAATGTGGGCCTTGGACGAGCTAACGCGGGAAGTCACTCAAGCCGTCGCTTCGGCCGCGTCGCATGAGTTGGGGGCCGAGGTCCTTGATATCCGGCTCAGACGCTTCAATCACCCGGTGGAGGTGCGTCCCGCGGTGTTCGAGCTGATCCGGAGCGAGCGCAGGCAGGTCGCGGCCAAAACGCGAGCCGAGGGGGAAGCGCAGTATGTGACGATCACCAGTCAAGCCGACCGCGAGCGGGACACGATCCTGCGCAAGCCGAGGCCGAAGCCCAGCGGATCCGCGGAAATGCCGAGGCCGAGGCGACCCGCGTGCTCAACCTGGCCCATAGCTCGCGATCCCAAGTTTTTTGAGTTCCTCCGCACACTCGAATCGTATCGCTCGATTTTGGACGGTCAGGCGACTGTGGTGCTGTCGTCGTCGAGTCCTTTGCTGAAGCTCTTGTCGCAGGGGCCTCCTTTGGAACGAGCCCGGGGCCTCAGGCCGAGTCGCCTCACGTCGCGAAGGGGGCCCGGCAGCCATGAAAAAGTTGCCGGCGATTCTTCTGATCGCGGCTGGTGCGGCAGCCGGACTGAGCGTCGCGACAGGCTGGTGCCTGGTCGCTCCCGGCGAGGTGATCGTGGTCCGTCGCTTGGGCCGGCTCGTCGAGCCATCCTGGGGGCCTGGCCTGCACTGGCGGCTGCCGCTGGGAATCGATCGGATCGACCGCGTTCGTTCCGACATCGTGCGCCAGGTGACGATCGGTTTGGCGGGCCCTGGCGCGTCTGACCTCGAGCCCTCTGCCGGTGAGGTCATGACCGGCGACCTCAACCTGCTGCGCTTCCAGGCAACGGTCCAGTATCGCGTTGCGCAGCCCTGTCGATTATGTGGTGCGCGTCGACCAAGTGGGGCCCCTGTTGGCGGCCTCGGCCGAGGCGAGCGTCGCGCGTCGCCCTGGCCATTCGCGGCGTCGACGCGGTCTTGCGCTTCGATCGCCAGGCCATTGCCCGCGAGGTCCAGCGTGACCTTCAGGCCGCATCCGACCGCTATCAATGCGGTCTTTCCATTCTGGGCGTGAGCCTGACCGACGCGCCCGCCCGCCGAGGTCGAGGCCGATTTCGCCGCCGCCCAGGCGGCCGAGAGCGAGCGCGACCGCCGGGTTAATGAAGCGAAAAGCTACGACGAGACAACCACGATGGCGGCGCGGGCGGAGGCGCGAGCCAAGCTCGAAATCGCCCATGCGGCCGCCGACCGAACCGTGCTGATCGCTCAGGCCGAAGCCCAGCGATTTGAGGGACTGTTGGTGGAAGCCAGCCGGTCGCGCACTCTCGACGTTGCGCCGGCTTTACATCGAGTCGATGCAGGCGCTTTTGGCCGGCGTGAAACGGAAACTGGTGTTGCCGCCCGGCGGCGACATCGACCTGACCGTCCTGGGGATCAAAGAAGAAACACCCGCTCTCGCACCTGTTCCGATTCCGTCTCGCCCGATTCCGGGCCAGGTTCGCGAGCGAGAAGGGAGCCAGTAAGGCTTTGCGCCTCCTCAAACCGCGGGATTCGGAGCGAACCGAGCAAATAACACGGATTGACGAACTTTTGATCGAAGGGCTGGATTCCGGACTGGCTACTCCGATGACTTCTGCTGATTGGGATGACGTTGAGCGTGAGGGACAGCAGATATCTGCCCGTTGCCGGAGGGATCGAGGTGATCGGGGTATTGCATGCGGTACGTGACATAAGAGGGCGGAGTCACCGCAGGCCGAGTGCGGCTTTCAGGCACTCGTCGATTTCCTGCATCGTCGTCGCCGGAAGGTGACCGATCACTTTGTGGATCTATTCGTCGTAATCGGACATGCCGGGTGCCTCCCAGCCCTCGCGGAACGCCTCATCGGCTGCGGTATAAGCGTCCGCCGCTTGCCAGTCATCCTGTTTTTTGGTAAGCGGGCCGAGGAGCCGCTCGATCCTTTCGAAAGCGGCGGCCTTCACGATGACGTACGCCTCTGAGTTCAATGGGTCCTCGAGCCGGAGCGGCTCACCTCCGAGGCGCTCGATCGCGTCACGGAGCTCAGGCGTGATATTCATGGTTTCCTCCAAGTAGCCAATCTAACATTCCGACCTCCAACCAGCCAGCGCGGGACATCATCGACCGTTCGAGTTCTTGCGGCGCAAACGTTTCGCCCACGCGTCCAGACGGCGTTCCCAGGTCAATTCGTCGCCGTAATCCTCGACCATCAGCCAGCGGAGGATATCGTCCGGCCGCAATGGAAGGAACCGGCTCGACTCGGCGGGTGCATAGGAACCGTCGCTCTGGAGTTGCTCGATCACCACGGATTCGCCGTCGAACCGCCAGACCTCGGCAATCTGAAGCTTCGCATAAATACCGGGCCGGTCCACTTTGGGTTCCGATAGATCGATCTCGATCACCAGATCGGGGTTGGGGTAATGGGCGATCTTCTTCGCTTTGCGGGCCCAGGCCGCCTGCACGGCCGCCAACTTGTCAGGTTGGAAATAGTAACACTGGTCCGCTTGAAGCCCCCGCTTGACTTTGGCGCGTTTCCAGGTCGTTTCGCCGGCCGTGTCGCGGGCTATGCCAAAGGCTTTCGAAACCGCAGCGACGATCTTGCCGAGTCGCTCCCTGTAGCGTTCGTGCGGATACCCGACGGTCATGATCTCGAGGTCCTCGCCGTCGTAGGCCAGGCGAACGTGTTGGTCTTCGCCGATTGCCTCGGACAGGCAGTCGTAAACATCCCAGCCCACTCCGCGGATGACGATCCTCTGATCGCCCGTTTCGGGGGACCGGGCCGGCTTCGGTGCCGACGATCGTCGCGGTAGACGGGTGATTGCGGACATAAGTTTACTCCAAGGGACGAACGTCCCTGCCGGCGCCGATCACAACAATCTCATTCTACCGTGGAATCGTTCGGCCCGCGCTACCGAATTCAGCGGATCGCTCCTTATCCAGCGAAGAAGGTTACCACGCTCTATCAGGCGGCCCTTGGCCTCCAGCGCGCCCACGAGGAAGGGCTCGTCCACCGCGACATCAGGCCGAGCCGGCTGGCCGCCACCGCGCCAGGGCGGAGCGCTCGGCTGCCTGACGCCCGCAAGAACCCCGCGAAATAGTTTGTTCGCAGGTCCGACCCCCGCGACAACTCGATTTGACCAGGCTCGATCATCAAGGCCATGAGCTCGATGGGTCAGAAACGGGTTGTCGGCCTCTTCCAGTTGTCATAGGATGGAGGTGTTCGCAGTCCGAGACCCGACAAAGAACGGCCCGAGGACAATCTCATGCGACCGATAGTCACCGCTCTAAACCACAGGCTGACCGGCGAGCCTTTCGATGCCCGATTCGGACAACTGGTTTGCTGTCTGGCCGGAATTGCCATCGTCCCCATGGCGGTTGTGGCGTTGGTCAGGCACCCTG
Source organism: uncultured Isosphaeraceae bacterium (assembly GCA_963829765.1). Lineage (GTDB taxonomy): Bacteria > Planctomycetota > Planctomycetia > Isosphaerales > Isosphaeraceae > CAWFRS01. The sequence continues at coordinate 30,917 of CAWHKI010000172.1, forward strand.
GGAGCCGGGCAGAGTTCCTCCTCGGTTTGGGTCTCGCTGGTCTCGTTGCCTTGCTGTGTATCATGTTGGGCATGATCTGTCGGCATGTAGTGGCGTTGGGAGGCAGGATTGCGATTCGGTCACGATGGCCCGAGCTCGCCAGCTATGTCGTTTGCGTCTGCGTCCTGATCACGGGCATCATGTCACTCGCCGGACTGGGATTGACCCCAGCTCAGGTCACGCTCGGGCTGCTGGTGATCTGTTCGTTGAGCCTCGCCATCTTGCTGCTTGGCATGATGACCACCGTCGCCCGGTTGCTGAACCGGTGATGACTCTTGCCGAGGTCATCAGTCGAACCATGGACGAGGCATTCGGTGCGGTTGGGCAAGCCGACGATCACGGCCTGCCCTTTGTTCCGAACGTCCAGAAAGCCGGCTAAGACGATCCTGACTCCTGGTTGGGAACAAGAGCCAGTTCGTATTTCGATTTAACTGAGAAAGCCGTAGGCGGTCTGGCGAAAACAGCCAATGGGCGACCCACGAGAACACCTCTTCCCGATCAGGTGGTGAGATTCACAACGTGGGTGCAACTGGTCAGGCTGACCAGTTAAAGTAATACCACGCGTTAATAACGAGAACGCCAAGACCGTCATCGACCATTAATTGCACTCTTGACCCTCCCAGCATTGAGAAGGCGTAAAGAAAATGACGCCCACCGGCGATCAACCACGGCAGCCGGAACCAATCGACCGCCGCCGCTTGTTTGTGCGTCTCGGTTGGGGCGTGCTCATCTTCGTCCTATGCCTGTTCCTTCCTGCCGGAAACTGGATGTGGCTTGGGCAATGTCCGTGAACAAGTTCTTGGAACGAACAGTCCGCATCCAGACAGACCGAGGGCACCGGGTCATCGACAATGGTCCATACGCCGTTGTCCGCCATCCGGCATACGTGGGCGCTTGCCTGCTCTTCATCGGTATTGCCCTTTCCCTGGGCTCATTCCGGGCATTGATTCCCGCCGTCATGGCGTGCCTGATCCTGGTCGTGCGTACGAGCTGGGAAGACCAGACCTTGCGGAATGAACTGACGGGCTACAAAGAGTACGCCCAGCGAATCCGATATCGGTTGATTCCAGGGGTCTGGTGAGCACTCAGGTTCGGCCACTTCTTGAGACGAATCTACCCGACGCTCAATTCTGATCGAGCCCAGCTCAGCCCCAAACAACGATCCCAGGATCGATCTTTTGACCACATTTGCGCATACCGGGTTCGTCAAAGAGACCCTTCCCTCCTCGCAGAATGGGCAAACATCCGTATCGAGGAGCAGCTTGACTTCTCGACCCATCGTCACCCCGCATTCAAAGCATGATGGGTGATTGAGCTTGAAGTCCCATAATCCAAAACACCTGGGACAGCGGTCATGAGGCACGACTTGAATCTCGCCATTGACCACGTATTTCTGAGAGGTTGAGTCGCCATGCGTCTTGTAAGGTGGTTCACCCTTCGAGGTCGAAAGTCCCATGTTCAGCAGAGGCAAAGCGTTGGATCGCTCGGCATCGAAGACATCAACGGTTACGTTCAGATTTACAGAGTACTCAGAGCCGACCTTTTCGCTGAGATGAGCCAAAAGGACACGAATGGCAGCAAATTGATCAGAGTCAAGAACTTCATCGAGCTTGGCTGCGATCTCATCGACAACCAGATCAGCGGCCTCGAAAGTTGAACGGTCCATCCCTACCTCTGCTGTTGAGAAGACATATCGTCGGAACTCGTGGTTCAGCGTCCGAATGATCAGCTTACATCAACTTCCTACGAATGTTATTGGAGTCGTCCGACGGTCGAGACCATGACACCGATTTTACCCTCCCTTCCACGAGGTCGTTTGGGTGCGTCCAGACCCCCTGTATCATAACCTTGCGAGAGCAAATTGAGCTGACGAATACGCCATTTCAATTCCCAGTTTCGGTCAAAGACCTTCTCCAAGCTCCAGGGGCATGGACCCATATCGGTCAGGTCTAGGTAATGCATGACCCTAGAAACTAAGCTTGGGGATTCATGGCTTGTTTACTTGGCGTTGGCACCCAGGTCGGTCATCGACGACCTAACCAACTGAGTCTGTTGAAGAGTGGACGCTGCGATTCTATTCACGGGTCTCGATCGGCGAGCCAGTCTGCCGTGTCCAGTAGCCAAAACGTTCACTTTGGGCACAGGCGGACACTATCCACATTTTAGGATTCGACATCTCGCCAAAACCGCACGATCATACATGGTCTATTCTCTGATATAGTACTCCCACTTATTAAACGCTTCCTCCAGTTCTTGCGATTTGCGGGGGTCTTTCCCTTTTCGTATCTCCGCAGGTTTCTTCGCTTGTTTGTCCGGCTCCTTAAATTCTGCAAATATTCTTTGTTGCGCATCCTGCAAGACCCGCCATCTGGCCATAACCTCATCCGCCTGTGTTTCCATTTTTTCAACGACTCGCCTGATCCCTATTGCCACATCGGTGAACGCCTCATCCCTGTTCGTCCATGATGTGATCGGCTTCCCATTCGTGGGCAACGCCTGTAGCTTTCCGAAAGGCGATTCCTCCCAGTCACAGGCCCGCACAATGACAGGGATGACCGTCGCATCACCACGCTTCTGTCGCTTCAGAGCTAGGTTGGTTTCCACGTCTTGGCAATAGTCAGATGCTAGAAATTCCGAGCTTACCAGCAAAAGGATCACGTGAGCTTCTGCCAGATTCTTGTCGATTAACCCTTTCGATTCCTCACCACTCTCAATTTGGCGACTGTGCCACTCGGCGATCACGTTTTGTCGCCGGAGTAGTGAAAGGTGGTCTGCAAGCATATGCCTCAAGCGCTCATCTTCCGGCGCATACGAATAGAAAAGGCGTATTGGCTTGCTGAAGGGGACGAACGGTATCTTAGTCCACTCGGCGATGGCGCCGACCAGCTTGTCTCTAGAGGGGGACAGGCTAACCCTGGGTGCATTCTCATTAACAGGCGCCAGTTGTGGGTGCGATAGGGATGGACCACCTTGTGTGTGTTGGGGCGTGTAACTAAGGCGTAACTGCCATCCAACTAACAGGAATGTCGCAATGACAAGAAGTACGATGGCCCACCGTATCGGCAATATACCCACGACCGACATCCACCAAGGAGTCGGCGGCATCTTCGCCTCAAACTCCGTTTCCTGATACTCGCCCCTCCTGATGAACGGCTCCCAGTACTTTTCCACGAACTTCGGATCAAAGTACTGGCCATGGCCCCCCGCGTGAAAGCGATCTTTGACCAAGACTGCACCGAACCCATGTGTCCCCGATGCCCCGTATCCCCAACTGAGCGACTGGGCGAGAACCGGCCAGATATCGGACTTGCCGACTTCATTGATCGTGCTCTCGTCATTGAACCGTCCCTGAAGCTGTTCCCACGGGAAGTCTTGCGGCAAGACCGAACCGCAGAGAACCAAGCGGTCGAGCTGTAACTCAAAGCCACGGCGGAGAATCTCGCCGACGATGTATGTCCCGAAGCTGTGGGCAATGATCGACACCCTGGGCTTCGAAATGGTTCTTCCCGTATTTCTGTAACGCCGCTCGGAGCTGAACATAGACCCGCTCGATCGGCTTGGCACGGGTTCCGAACGGTGACCAGAACCGCAATGCGTCGAAGTAGCCGTACTTGATCGGAATGACATCGATCTTGCCGGGTACAGCAAGCTTGTCCTTTAGCATCGACTGCCATTCGCCCTGGTCTCTAATTCCGTGGATCAGTAGGACAACCTGGAACCCGTCCAAGGCGCCGGTCGTTGAGGCTGTTCCAGCCTCAAAAACCGCCGGTGGCGAGGGGGCGTGACCAGACGGAGAAGATGCCATCGGAGGGCTGCCTGCCGTGGGGGCAGCCGAAAGATGCGAGGCTTGCACGGGCTCTGCGGCACCGACACCTTCTGGCTCTGCCTGGATCGGCGGATATAGACCCAGTTGGAGGCGACCTTTGGGTGTGATGGAGGCGATCACCCCTGCCGAAGTTCGGGCGACTTCGACAAAGTCCTCGCCTTCGAGTGTTGCGATCCAGTCCCGTACGTCCTTAAGGGCGATTTTGGTACTCTGAACGATCTGGGCATCGGTGACGAAGCCCGCAGCGTCCGCCGGCGCCTGTTGGATCGCCTGGAGAACCAATCTCTGGGCACCGAAGAGCTTGGCCATGACTTTAGCGTTCTCCCGAGCAAGTCCGCCCCGGAAACAATCCAGTGATTCTGCCAGCGTCAATCCTGCCTGAACCTAAAACAGAAGATGTCGAAGCAAAACGATCACGAAAATGAGGCAGATGACTAATACCACTGCCGCCAACGGGCCGATTTCAAACCGACCACTGACATCAGCGTCGAGGCAACCCGCCTGAATACTACCATGCGCTAAGGATGGCTCCTCTTCACGGTGATTAGGACGGCCCGAGCCCGCAAACAACAAATCTCGGCTCCCACCACTAGTCGCCTCGGGCTGCTTCGAGCCGTCCGGTCCAATGACTTCAGCATCCATCTCGATCTGGCCCGCCCCCCCATTCTCTCCATAGGGCGGGCTCAGCGAGGGTTTGGCGTCATCGCCTCGACGGCCCTCCGTATCCCAAGTGCCACGTCTGTCCACGCTTCATCCTGATTCGGCCATGAAGTCACGGCCTTCCAATTCGTGGGCAGTGCCGTGAGCCGCGCGAACAGGGCGCTCTTCCAGTCACAGGGTCGGATGAGGACAGGGATTACCCTCGCGTCTCCCAGGTCGTGCCGCTCAACGGCACGCTTTGTCTCGATGTCGAAACAGTAGTCGGAGGCAATGAATGAGGCGCTGACGAAGAGGAGGATGACCTGCGCTTTCTCTAGGTTCTTGTCGATCTCGCCCTTCCACTCATCGCCCGCTGTGATCATACGATCGTGCCAAGCGGAGATGACGCCCTGACGCTTTAGCAGCGTCAGGTGCTTCGCCAGATCGTTCCTTAGCGGTTCGTCTTCGTGAGAGTAAGAGAAAAAAACAGAGATCGGCTCGGAGGATTTCGATGCGACAACTCCTGGGTTTGTGGGGGTTGAGGGATCGGGCACCGACAGGGCCGCGACATCCGACGCAGCCGAAACCGCCGTCCCCGACTTCGGATTTGCAACCGGCTCGGTCAGCCTCAATTCCAGTTTGCCCTTGGCAGTGATGTAGGCCCTAAACCCATCCATTGCCCGAACCCGCTCGACGAATCCTTTACCTTCGAGCATTTCCAGCAAATCTCTTACATCTTCCACGAACATCTTCGTGGCGGAGGCAAGTCGGGTATCGTCTACGTAGTCGGTCGAATCACCCTGCAAATCACGGAGCGTTTTGAGGATCAGCCGCTCGCCGCCTTCGAGTGCCATGTTCGGTTCTCAACTGCATTGTGGACTGGACTGGCTAAACTGCGCCACGCATCTTTTTTATGATAAACCAAGAACGGCAATTCAGCCAAACTTGTGTGTGGGAGATTGTCGATGGCACTCGAAGGCTCGGAACGCAAGATATTGCATGCTATCTTGCGTGAGCAAGGTGAGTGCAGCTGGGTACATCGATGACTCCAAAATTGCCGAGATCACCGAGCTGTCGATCGTTGAGGTCAGAGACTCTCTTGAGAATCTCGAAGGGAAGAGATGCGTCGAGCGGTCCCTTGCTAAGGTTGTAAAAGCCACTCAACACAATTTCTGAATAACTTATCGTTGTCAAAGTTGGGGTTAGAGAAGCAATCGTGCTCGAAAACCTTTCGAGTTCCGACTCCTATCACCTTGCCCCTACCGTACTTCACAGCCACTAAGAAATCCGGTCTTGATCGCCTATCAAGATTGTATGCCTCAATTCTGTACATTCTCCCCGTCTCATCCTTGGCCCTGTGGCTCTCATAACACTACATTCCGCTTCGGTTGACACGACTAGTTCGCACCTTGAAGCGGGCTCCGCCGAGCAAGCGGACTGGATGGCAATCCTCTCCACGCCTGATAGAAGTGGGTGGTCGTTTCGATTACCAACCGGCCGGGTGGAAACACACAACTCGGCATCCACGCCGAAAGCTTGGCCCATGCAATCCTCGAATTTTTCCTTACCAGCAGGCATGATCAGGTTGCACAGGAATTCAAAGCCAAACCTCCGAACGAGGTCGTTCAAATTAAATCTATGGTGCGCTTCCATAAGATAGAAGCCGAGCACCAACAGCCCATTGCCTGCGAAGACCCATCTTGTCACGGCGTCATACTCTTGACGATTAACGGCCGTTCGGAAGGGTGTTGGAATGATCAGCAGGTTTCTCGTGTCTGACATCGGAAGTTTGAAGAAATTCTCAGTGTTTCTTTGGATTTGGTAGATGTTTGCCAGAGAGTCGGCGGCGGGTCTAAGACCGCCGTCAATCGTCGGTTGCTCGAACCAGCCAATTTGACCATGTGCTTCATCAAAGAAAACCGTGCTGGCATTAGGCATGCCTGAAATGATACTGCCAGAGCCAGCACCAGTTGGAGCTGACTTCAGGGTGCCAATCGGCTCCGTAAGCCTAAGTGCCTGCTTACCCTTGGCTGTGACGTAGGCACTGAACCCGTCAGTGAGTCGAGTTCTCTCAACCAACCCCTTGCCTTCGAGCGTATCTAGCCAATCCCTCACATCTTGAACCGCCATCCGTGTGGCAGCAGCCAAGCGGTTGTCCTCGACGTATTCGTTCAAGTCCCCCTGGAGATCCACGAGGGTCTTCAACACCAGCCGTTCACCGCCTTCGAGCTTCATGGCCATCGCGGCTAAATTCCATACAGAAGGGTCTAATCACCTGATTGGAACGATCCCGTGCCCGCCGCAGCAGACAGTTCAGTATGACAAAACCGGCGTCCTTTTTCGAGCGAATCACCGTCCGGCAGATCGGGCACCGCACCGACTGACCACGAAGGACTGATTCGGCGAATCCCTGGATTTGAGCGTCGGCCCATTCTTTCCCAGCGAATGTAGGTCGAAGTGGATCTGAAATCTTCTCAATGGTTACGAGCCCGTGCCGGTCGCAATGGGCGAAAATGTCGGCATCATTGTTCTCATCTGTAGCGAGGGTGATCTTCATATGGAATCCATCGACGGGGCATTTTGCGGAGGAATTGCCAGACGAATCGGCGTTGGCCGAGACCTGCGTCCTGATGCTCTCGATGTCTTCCGGGGTCAAGTCTCGACGCACTGAATCCAAGGTTGGAGGCGGCTGTGCACATGATTTCGAAGCTCGGTGATGTGTCTGGGAACCATGTCCGCGATGGATCGAGGGTGTTTTGATCTATGATTTCCATCGGCCATCCGAGAAATCTCTCGTCGCAGACTTCGATCGCCTGGTACGTCAAATGCTCCCCACGGGCGGTCGCGATCTCGAAGATGGAATCAGCCTGGCAGACGTTGCTAAGGAGGTTATACACGAAGCGATCATTGATGCAGTTCGGGATCTTGAGGGTCTCGGACCGTCTCGCCCCACTCAGGAGAGGGTGCTCACCATCGCAGAGCGTCTTGAATTCCAGCCGATGCCGACCCGATACGCTCCTTAGCCGAGCCTCAACGATGAAAAGTGCGGTGTCGCAGAGATTGACCAGAGCGGCATGGACTTCAAACCGAATCGGCTCTCCGGTCCCGAATGGCCGTCGCGCTGACGCCGCCACCGTTGCCTTCAAGGCGACCTTGAGGCTGTTGACGCTCGGCTGTGTGCGTTCGTCTGACTCTTCGGTCGGAGCCATCGGGCCTGCCGGGCTCGCTGAGTCAACCTTTTCGCTTGGCGTACCCTCAAATCGCTGGAATTGCCGGACAGCCTGCCGCCCCTTAGCCGTGATCGAGACTCTGAGACCCGTCGTAGTTCGAGCAACCTCGACGTAGCCCTCGCCTTCCAAGGTTTCAAGCCAATCCCGAATGTCAGCTATGGCGATTTGGGTACTGCGGGCGACCTCAAGATCGCTGACGAAACCTGCGGCGTTCTTGGGCGAGTCGTGGATCGCCTGGAGGACCATCCTTTGGGCACCGAAAAGCTTCGCCATACGATCTCTCACAAACTCGCTACGAATAAAACGAAGCAAAGTTCACGGCCTACGCCTCACTTCATTCTACGGAGAATGCACCCTGTCTTTATCCGGTCTTTATGAGTCGTCTGATATCGATCACAGTGATCGGGTCTGGTGCGTCTGCGGATACCTGCGTCTCAACCAGACACTGGAAACCAGTCCCCGCTAGCGACGATCTCGTGGGCGAGGAACTCCTCGGACATTACATACCGGGCTCCCGCCCAAGTTCCGTATCCGAAACTGCCAGCTATGTAGACTGCCCGCTTTTTGCTTGAGAACGGGTTACGATGGCTCACGATAAGTCCGTAATCCCTCGAAACGCTGTCTGTGCCAGGGTCGAATGTTGGGACGTAGCGAACATTACGAAGTGTGTCTGTGAACGAATCTCGTAACGGGGCGGATTGCCACACTGGAAGGTAAGATATACCTCAGAAATAAACCTCATAGAAATCTCATTATTGTCTGGTCCTCCCAGAATCATGAGATTGCTGTCTAGCGAACCTTCATCGAGTAGAGAGGCCGAGGTCACGTGGACGTTTCTCGCACCGAGCGATTTCAAGGTTGCCCCTTAACTCAAAGCATGCCATTGCATCGCCAAAACCCATAAACCCGGAAGCTTCAAACCGCCTAAACTGTTCCAAGAAGCGCCCGAGGACGATCGCCGTGTCCTGCCTGGCGAAGTCCTCAAGGAATTTATTCTCGATCCTTTGTCCGGACCCAAGAGAGTTCACTGCCGAGTCCGCTCGTACCGCTAGGCGCCCCTTGGCCGTGAGCGAGAATCTCATCCCTTCGGAGGTCGGTGCCACGTCAACGTAGCCAACCTCTTCGAGCGTGGAAGCCCAGTCCCGCACGTCGGTAAGATCGATCTTCGTATTCTCGGACCACGTGGTGATCCGTGACAATTCTCGCCCTCCGCTTTCTCAAGGTCGTAGATCGCCCTCGCAACGAGCTCTCTGCGCCGTAAAATTTAGCCATTGAATAAACCCTGTAAAACCGTAAACCAAACGAACATGGTGCCTTATCGTTGTGATGTAACAGGCACGACTTCCCCGTCTCTTGTCTGAAGTCCGTTGGAGGCTCCCGGCAGCCACCTATCTCCACATTGATCGATGTGTTTTCTTAATTCACCCAATTCGTAGTCAGACAACCGTGCTCATCGCCTCCACCGCCCGCCGAATTCCCCTCGCCACGTCCTGCCATGCCTCATCTCGGTTCGGCCAAGTGGTCACGGGCCGCAGGTCGATGGGGAGCCCCTGGAGACGGGCAAACGGTTCCCCCTCCCAGTCCACCGGCCGAGCAGGACGGGGATCACCTTTGCCTCGCCCCTATCGTGCTTTTCCGCCGCCCATTCAAACTCGATGTCATAGCAGTAATCAGCCAAGAACGAGGGGCTAATCAAGAGCAATATTATCTGCGCTTTCATCAGTTTTATGTCGATTTGACCTTTCCACTCGTCACCAGCCCCGATCATCCGGTCATTCCAACCGGCGATACAGCCCTGCCGTTTCAGAAGTGCCAGGTGGTCCTCCAAATCCTTTCGCAACTCCTCGTCCCTGTGGGAGTACAGGCGGCACCGCTGGTGCCGCCCGACGGGGTCGGCCATGGTTTTTTGTTTTTCCGTCCAGGTGGTCAGCCATGGTTCTTTGTTTCCTCGCGGGGGGCAGATCGCATGCCCGAATGGTCGCACTGACATGAAGCCGCCAGCCTCTGTGGCCTGCGATTAAAGCCTCTGTAAACTTCAAATCGTCGCCGTCTGGCACTATGATCCCGGCGTCGACCAACGCTTGATAGCCCGCCAAGTCTTGCTCTCCCACCTTCATCGGCCATTTCTTGACAAGGAACCGGAGCAAGGCGACGGCATTCGGCGACAACGTGATCGTCTGCGTGGCCTCCTCCTGGCCGCATCGTACCGATGACTGCAAGTGGCGGAAAGCCCGATTGCGGATGGCTGCGAGAAGGCATTCAAGGCTGAGGAGGAGCAAAAAAAGAGAAAATTCTCTCATTCGGCGGCTATCGTGTGATCCTTCCAGGTGGCGAGATCGGGCACGTAGAACTTCCGGAGATTCCGAGCGGCGCTTCCGAGATCAAGACCCTCTTCCTGTCGTTCATTCATTCCGGTCGGCACCAATTCAGCGCCGAAGCCCCGCGCCCGATTGCCCGTTTCTTCAGAGAACACGCCTGGCCGTCTGAATGCGTGGTGTGTTTTCAAAGGCCATAGAGGATGCTTGAAACATGAGCATGAGGTTATCCTGATTCTTGGTGGAGCTGCCGAACTAAACTGCGCGGTCATGGATGGGCTGTTCGACCAGAAAGAGCAGCGAACACCTCGTTCATGCGTTTTTTCAATTCCGTTATCGCCTCATCCAATGAGGCACAGTGATGCGTGTCGATCAGATTCGCATCACCGCAATCCGCGCTCGACCAGTAATAGCTATGTTTGCCGATGGTCAAATGCCCCGCCCATGATGACCCGTGGGTGTCGAAAGTAATGAAAAAAGTTCGTGGCATTGGCTCATTCGGGTCCGGGACGAATTCTCCCCACATCGTAAACCCGGAGTACGAGTGGTCGACTGTATTGCTGTACTCCCAATCTTCAAGACGGGGGAAGGCGATTTTCGCAAGCTCTATCGCTCGTCGAACCTCCGTGTAACTTAAAGGCATTTGCGTTTCGCCTCACAAAAAGAAGGCGGCGTTTCTCGGTCGATCACACCCTGTCGGTCTTTGCTTCGGCTGGATCAGTATCATATCCGCGGGAACGGCATGTTGACAGGAGCAATAACCTGTGGAGGTGGGGATGAAGGCTGTTGAACTCCAGTCGACACTGAATCAGGACCAAACGTTGACGGTTCCCGTGTCAGTGACAAGCGCCATCCCGGTCGGTCAGACCGCTCGCGTCCTCGCGAGCGAGCGGTGAGCTTCCGCGTTCGTTCAAGGTCAGCGTCATTCGTGATCGACAATACTCCCGGAATGCGGCTCGAAGCCACAACTCACGTGGGCCGTCCGGACCGATCACGAACGTCCAAAGGCCGATCAGAAGGGTTCTTCCGGCCGTCGCGGCTGTCGCGGTCGTGCCGAGTTGTTGCGATGTATCGGTCCCCGATGGGCGTGACGTTGAGCGCGCAATGATCGCGGACAAAAAGTTTGGAAAAGATTTTAACTTATTTCGTTACAGGACGTTCTGATCGACATTTGCCCGCAAACCGGCGTAGGTGCATTAACGAAATTTGCAGACCATGTTATATTGTAGGGTAGAGGAATTGCGGAAGTGCGCCGGGTGCTCGTCGGAGGCCGTTGGGTCGCCTCCACGGTGATGAGTTGTCAATCGGACGCGCCGTCGAACCCGATATTCTTGGTCGCTCGTCGGCTCCTCGTCTTTCGTCGTGGGTTCGCGCCGTTTCACCGCTTCGTGATCCGACAGAGCCCTCAGAAATAGCGCCATTCAGCGCCAAAAGCGCCATTTCCGTGAATAATCATGAAAGATACGCCAGCTCCAACACGCTCGTTCTGGGCGCGTTCTTGCCCCCCACGAAGCCGCCACTGGCCATTTGTAGCGACCCGTTTTTCGTGCCCGCGACCGCCAGTGTACCTGCTCGTTTGCCGGATTGTGCTAACTCCTTTTTCAAGTTGGCTCTCTGAGACAGAGCCCCGCAGACGCCTTGTCATTTAGGGCCAAAAAGTGCCATTTCAGTGAATAAACATCAAAGAATTCGGGACCTGGTTCTTTGATCGGATGTATCCGTTGCCGACGTTTTCGAGGCATTTGCATTGCCAGGTCGACCGGTCGCGGCGATGCTATAGGAGGAGTGTAAACGATGCGACGAACCGTGGGATCGGCTTGTCGCGGAAGTGAGTCGAATCGCCACCGGCGGCACGCGCTTTCTCGACGAAGCTTTTCCACCCGATGTGTCCCCGCGGTGAGGTGGGTCTACCGGGAGCGTCATCTAAGCCAGGTTCGGAGAACGTCGCATCATGGCCGAATTGTCCATTATGACAGTCCTCATGGGCGTGATCAGCGATCGCAAGAACAACCCGCCCAGCCAGCCTTCCTATGTCTCCAACCTGCTGCGTGGGGGTGTCGACGCGATTGGTGCGAAGATCACCGAGGAGGCCGCTGAGGTGGTCGAGGCTGGGGATGAACCGGGCGAACCCGGCCGCGAGCATCTTGTCAAGGAAGTAGCCGACCTTGTGTTTCATACAGCCGTCTTACTGGCACTCCGCGACCTTGCATGGAGCCAGGTCGAAGCCGAGCTGGCGCGGCGGTTTGGGATCAGCGGCATTGTTGAGAAGGAATCGCGGAAAGAGTCTTAGATCATGGGCAAGCGTGTTGTTCTGGCGATGAGTGGCGGCGTAGACAGTTCGGTCGCCGCAGCGCTCTTGAAGGAGCAAGGCTACGACGTGGTGGGCATTTTTATGCGCACGGGGACGACGACCGACGACGTCGATCGCCGTTCAAAGACTTGCTGCAGCGTGGCCGACGCCCTCGATGCTCAAAATGTTGCGGATCGCCTCGATATTCCCTTTTACGCGCTCGATTTCGAGAACGACTTCGCGCGGATCAAAGATTACTTCGCGGATGAGTATCTCGCGGGACGGACGCCTAATCCATGCGTGGTATGTAATGTTTGGCTCAAGTTCGGCAAACTGTGGGCGTATGGTAAGAAGGTCGGTGCCGACTTCGTCGCGACGGGCCACTATGCTCGGATCGCTCAGGCAAGCGATGGGACGTTGCGAGTGGCACGAGCGGTCGATCGAGCCAAGGATCAGTCGTACGTCCTTTTTGGTTTAGGGCGCGGACCTCTTGTCGCACGTGTTGTTTCCGGTGGGCGGCTATACGAAGCCCGAGATCCGATCGATGGCCCGAGAACATGGCCTGCCGGTTCACGACAAGCCAGACAGTCAGGAGATCTGCTTCGTACCCGACGACGATTACCTGTCCTTCGTGCGTGGCCGGCGCCCCGAACGCCAGACGGGGGGCCCGATTTTGGATGAGGATGGGAGGGTTCTGGGCGAGCACACCGGAATCGAGGGGTTCACGATCGGTCAGCGCAGGGGCCTGGGGCTTGCCGTTGGCTCGCCCCGGTACGTGATTCAGATCGAACCCTCGCGTCGGACGGTGACCGTCGGCCCGAAGGAGTCGCTGGAGAAGCTCGGCCTGATCGCGGCTCGCTTCAACTGGCAATCACTCACACCAACGGGGCCGATCCCCTGTCTGGCTCAGATTCGGCGCAGCACCGAGCGGTACCTGCGATCGTTGAACCCTTGTCGGGCGAGCGCGCCCGCATTATCTTTGAGGTATGCCAGTTTGCGGTTACGCCCGGTCAAGTTGTCACGATTTACGAGAATGACCTTGTCGTGGGCGGCGGCTGGATCGAGAGCGCTCTCGATGCCGATGCGGGCGCGGACGGTGAAGCGCTCAAATCATCACAAGGGGTTCCAGAATAGACGCTTCAGGCACACAAGCCGCTGATTGGTCAGTGCTCACAATCATTCATTTTGGCCTCGGCGTAGCGTCCCCGCCTTGCCCAAAACGAGACTTTGGACTACGATCCATAGGAAGCACAAGAGCGATTCTTCGACGCTGTCGGACCGTTAACGCGCCAATTATGTCGGCTAAAGCCATTGCTCCTGCCTTGTTGAGCGAAACTCGCGTTGCGGGTTGGTACCTCGAGGCACGGGAGGAGTTTACTGTCGAATGAGCCTGAGTCTGGATCGAAGAAGCTCGGTGCGCACGGGCAGTGTCAGCCTGATTCTACCGCAAACATCGGGATCGATGATTGCTGACCATGTCGTCGCCGAATACCGGCGGCTACTCGAAGAAGCGGGGGTACGGTCCGTCGAAGTGATCGTCGCCGGTGCCTCGCAATTTTAAGGCCGGCAATGGCCAGCTCGAAGATTCAAGCTCTAAGGATCGGTCGACGGGCGGCACGACGTACATAAGCTTCGGACGCCGCGGATTGGCCCAGTCTCGTCCGGGAGGGATTGGACAACGCCACCGGCGAGCATTTGGTCGTCCTGGACGTGAATCGCAACTACTGTGCCGAATCCATCGTTCAGGTAATGAGCAAGGTGCGCTCGGCTGAATTTGACATGGCCGTCGCGGTGCCGCGTGACGGCGGGACGGGTTTGCTAAACTGGGCGCGATTTCACTTGGGCCCGACGCTGATCAGTCGAATCATGCTGGGAACTTCCGACGTTTTCTCGGGACTGTTCGCCCTGCGGCGCGCGGTTTGGGATTCGCGCGTCGAGCACCGCCCGGCTCATGGTTCGAGTTTGGTACTTGACTCGCTGTTGCGACGACAGGCTCGATGTATCGACGTGGCCGTCACGGTTGATCATCGCTTCCGAACAGAACGGATCGGTTTGTGCGACATCCGCCCCATCAAACGCATTCTTGACTCGAGGTTCGGCAATTACTCGCGACTCGTGCAATTTTGCATAGTCGGGGCGTCGGGCATGGTTGTGGATTTGTCTTGTTATGCACTCCTCCAATCGCTCCTGTCACATACCTGGCTGGCTGAGCGCCGATCGGCGTTTTTCGGTTCCACTTGGCATCTGGCGGTCGCGGCCGGCATGTCGATCGCAATCGCCCTGGTGTGGAACTTCGCCCTCAATCGCCGGCTCACTTTTAACGATGCCCGGCGCGGGGCCGTGCTCCGCCAGTTTTTTACCTATGTGTTGAGCAATGCCCTGGCGATCGTCCTGAGTTTCACAGTCAGGCTTTTGCTCCCCGCGCATATTGATTTCTTCGCACGGCATCGCCTGGCGGCGGCGGTCGTGGGAATCGTGGCGGCCACTGGTCTCAGCTTCTCGATGGCGCGCTGGCCGGTTTTTGCGCGGCGGCCGGAGCTGAACATTTCCACCCACTTCCCGCTCGAACAGTCGCCAGTGGGTCAAACATCGAGCTTTCCCTGATCCGGGCCATGGAACATCGCCCCATCATTCTGTCGTTGACAAGTATGCACGAGTCGGGGCTAAGCCTGCTGCGAGCCGCGGCGGAGCTGCGCATGGCCAGCGGCCTCGATCCGGCGACCTTGCAGCGCGAGGTGGTAGAAGCCGAAGGCCTCATCATTCGCACCGGCGGCGTCGTCGACGCCGACCTGCTTGATCGGGGCAACCGGCTCAAGGTCGTAGGGCGGCACGGCGTCGGTTACGACCAGATCGATATCGATGCCGCGACGGCTCGCGGTATCCAGGTCGTGTATACGCCAGGCGCGAACACGCAAAGTGTTGCTGAACATGCTTTTGCATTAATGATCGGGTTATCTCGCCACTTTCCGCGGATGATGGCCGGTTTAAACGGGGGCAACTATCACATCCGTACGAGCATGACGGGCCGCGAAATCTTCGGCAAGAGCTTGGGGATAGTTGGTTTCGGACGGATTGGCCGGCGCGTTGGCGAAACGGCCCATCGCGGGTTCGACATGAAGGTTCTCTATCATGACATTGTGCCCTGCGCCGGCAGAGGTCGAAGAGCGTGCCCACGCGCGGCGGGCCGAGCTCCGCGAGGTCCTCGAATCCTGCGAATACGTTACACTCCACGTCCCGCTCGATGCGAGCACTAGGGGCCTGATCAACCGTGATACGCTCGCACTGTTCCGCCCGGACGCGATCCTCATCAACACGAGCCGGGGGCCCGTCGTCGATGAACTGGCGGTCGCCCAGGCCCTCGACGCCGGCCGGCTTTGGGGCTACGGCGCCGACGTTTTCACGGTCGAACCGCCGCCCGCCGGGCACCCGCTGATCGGTCGCTCGGACGTCATGCTGACCCCTCATAGCGCCGCCCAGACCGAAGAGGGCTTGCGAACCATGGCGACCACGATTGCGCGGGAGGTCGTTGGCGTGCTTCGAGGTGAGCGGCCGAGCTATCCAGTTAACGACCCGGTTGAAGTCGAGCGCGTCCGGCGACAATTGGGGCTTGAACCGCTCTATCGGAGGTCCCTGGATTGCGAGCTATAATGCAGGCGGGCCGACAGACTTTAACGACCACTGCGCCGCCGCATTTCCATGCTGAATACGGCGAACATGAGGCCCTCATTGCGATTGATTCCCTTGACGTTCTCAATGGTGATGTTCCTCGGCGAGTTTGCGCCTTGGTCACCGAATGGGCTACGCTGCACCACGGTGAACTCGTGATGAACTGGGACCTCACAAGGCGAGGGGAGCCGCTTGCGGGAATCGAGCCGCTGGAATAGCAAAGGGAGTCGTAGCAACCATGAAGCGTCTAGTGCGAGTTCGGTCCGTCGCCCCGTTGACGGGCTTTGTTGTCAGCTTGGAGTTTAGCGACGGCACGGTCAGGGACGTCAATCTGGAGAAATATCTAAGGCCCTATCTTTGACCCGATCCGGACCGATCTGGCTCGATTTCGCGAGGTGAAGATTGAGCCGGGAGCCGGCACCATCTCCTGGCCCAACGGTGCCGACATCGATCCAGACGTCTTGTATCAAGACCTCGAACCAGCATGGGCGGAGGAAGACGCAATTCGCGCGGCCGTCGGCCCGATTCGGTAAGGCGCCGGTCAAGGGAATAGCTTTGCCCGCGGATGCCGACTTCGCCGAGCCGGCATTGATCGGCTTCACATTCCCCCATCTCCCGACCCATCGGCCTGAGTGACCTTCATGCCATTCGGCAGTTTCTCAAGGGCCCTGGTCAGGAAGTCGACGAAGACGGGTGGGTCGTTATAGCCGCCCATTCTGGCGAGCACCTCACCATTGGGCGAAAGCACGACGTAGAACGGATTGGTTGCTTCCTTGGCCAGCTTGACAATGTGCTCTTGGTTAATCTCGGCCAACTTCTGGCGCTGATCCGCCGTGATCGACCCGATCGGTACAAAGTCGGTATAGAGCTGGACGGTTACGAACCGCTTGAGCAGCGAGACGACATCGGGCCGTGGGAGAACCCTACGCTCCATGAGCCGGCAATTCGCACAGTTGACGCCGGTGAAATCGATCAAGATCGGTTTCTTCGTCGCGGACGCGAGCTCGCGGGCCTGATCAAAGCTCATGCCCCAGAGGACCCCGTGAGCTTTTTTTTCCTGGCGTTCCGCCTGGGCCGGGTCGTTAGAGGTGGCCTTTACGTCCGCCAACGAACCACCGCCAGCGGAATTGACGGCATTACCCGTGACGTTCACTTCGGCGGCCAGTTCATTCGAGTCGGGGGGAAGGATACCGACGATCAACCGGTCCCAGGCCAGACTCGACGGCGGTCGCCCAAAGAGGGCCGGCGCCATGTACAGAGCGCAGACCCAAGAATGCCGCGCCGAAGACCAGACGACCGGGTCCGACCTTAACTTCGTCATGATCGTGGTCGGTCCGGAACAGGCCGAGCAGGTAGATGCCGCAAACCGCGGAGAGGACGATCCAACTGGTGAGTACGACCTGGGCGTCAATCCAGGCGTTCTCGGGCGTGACCCAAGCCAGCTCGGCCGTGTTGACGAACTTTAGGGCAGCGCCAATCTCGATCAAGCCGCCGACGACTTTGACCGCGTTCATCCAATCCCCGCTTCGTGGCATCTTGGAGATCAAGCTGGGCGACAAGGCGAGCAGATAGAACGGCAGAGCGATCACCGTCGCAAAGGTTGCGAGGCCGACGATCGGATAGAAAAAGTCGCCGCCGGCCGCCATGACCAGCAAGCCCCCGACGACCGGGAACGTGCAGGTGAACGACGTGATCGTCAGGGTGAGCGCCATGAACACGACACCGATTAAGCCCCCCTTGCTTTCGCCCTGGGAAGACGCGTTCAACAGAAAGCTCGGTAGACGCAGCTCAAACAACCCCAACAAGCTCAGCCCGAATGCCACGAAGAGGCCGGCCACGAACAAGTTCAGCCAGGGATTATTCGCCAGCGTTTGCAGAGAAGATGCGGAGAAAAAGAACGAGAAAAGGACCCCGATGGCCGTGAAAATCCCGATGATCGATAGGCAGTAAATGCTCGCTAGCCCGGTGGCCTTCTTTCGTCCCCCTCCACCCTGACCTTGTTTGAGGAAAAAATTGACGGTGATAGGGACCATCGGCCAAACGCAGGGCATCACAAGCGCGAACACTCCGCCGAGCGCCGACGCGACCAGGAACGGAATCAAGCCCTGCTGCGCTTTCTGGGCGATTTCGCTTTGGAAGACGGGGCTTGCGGATGAAGGCTCTGTGGCCTTGATGGACGTAGCAGCCATCGGCGGTGGTGCGCCCGCCGCCGGCTTCGGCGCCGGCAGGTTGGTGCTTTGAGGCTCAGCCGGACGCGCGGCCGCGGCCGCCGCGGCACCGCCAGGTCCCGGGCCATCCGGCGGCAAGACGGTCAGTACCGCGTCGGGCAGGGTCCACTGTCCGGGGATGCTGGCAGAGCTTGGCATCGCAGACCTGATAGCGTGCCTGGCAGCGGAGGACTTTCTTGCCCGGCTCCGTCCCTTCCGGAACTTTGAGCTTGATGCTCCAGGTGACTTCGTTCTCGTGATACTCCACAAGCTCCAGGTCGGCGAAGTTCGGGTCTTTGTGCTTTTCCGGCTCGTGGGAGGGCGTCCAGTCTCCCTCGACCATGAGCCCGGCCGGGTCGAAGAAGTCGAACGACGTATTGACCGGCCCCTGGCCTTGCGTTTTCGCGTACTTGTAAACGTGAAACCCGGGGTCGAGCTTCGCGGTCACTTTGAAGGCGACTGTGTCGCCCGGCTTGGCGCGAGTGGGATCGACCGACGTGGTGAAGGCGACATTTTTTGACTTGAGAGCCAGTCGCGAGTCTTTCTTGGCCGGCTGGGGCGGAGCAGCGGCCAGGGGACGATTGAGGAAGGCCATCAACCCAATCGCCACCATCGTCAATACCACGAGCCTGGTCGTGACGAACGTGCAATCGAACCCAAAAAGCTGACGAAGACGACATGGAGCCATGATGGATTTTCCCGTAGGGGAGCCACGTTGTTCAAGAAAAAACTTGCTGGATTTTCATGCCCGCGCCCCAATCGCACACAAAGTTCGAGAGGAACGTCGCCGCTCGGTCGGCGGCCCGCTGCTGGGTAGACGAATCATGGTGGGGCGGGTCAGGAAAACACGCGGTCGACCGACAGCCGCCATCCTGGCACCGCTGGTTCGGCATCCGCCTGCTCGCCTTGACCGAACAAGATCGGTTGATCGGGTGAACCCGCCTGGTACTTTCGCACACACTTTGCGAGCAGGTCGACATCCCACACGACAGCGGCTCCGGCCAGGAAATAGTCGGCTCGCTTGGCGGCCATCGCTTTTTCAGCGGCGTCGCCATAGTCGGATTCACTTCTGACTTCAACGGCGAAAGTCGGTGCTCCCTGGACGAACCCCATCGGATTGCGTGGTAGAGGGCCGAGGTAGAAGGAAGCGTCCGGAGAGAACGACTCTCGCCCCGAGGGAAGTTTAGGGATACCGAATCCCATATTATCCGTGTACGCGATGCCACGACCGGTTAATTCGGCGTGGTCGTCCAAGCTCCGGGCAATTCGGAATGCGGCTCGGTTCGGTTCATGTCCAGTCGCCATCTGACGAACGATCTTCCCGTTGATCAACTCTGCCTTTTCGTCGACTTTCGCAAGGTCGTCCAAGGTCGCCGGCCGCGTCGTGGGGAGCGGAGTCGTGCCAATGCTCATCTGCGGTCTCCTTCAAGGGATCAACAGTGAATTCTACATTGCTGCCGCCCGGCCGACAATGTTGAGGCATCGCGCAACGCCTTTCTGGGTGCGCCAACAGATTCTGGCGAACGCTCAGGAAAGCGCCGAAGAGAGGTCGGGGTCTACGCTGGGATACCAACCCGACGCGCCAGCGAGGGGAGTGCCGATGGAACCCTCGCTGGCGCGTCGGGTTGGTACCGATCGCCGTCCCTCACCGCCGGAATCCGTTAGCGCACCCCGCCTTTATTTCCCTCTATCCTCCCGGGGAATGTGTTCCTCGCGATCCCCGAGCTTCTTCGGCCTCGCGCCTCACCTCATGGAGAACCTCGTCCCCCATTGCCGACGCCAGCCGGGGAAATCCGCGATTTTGCGTTGTCTCGGAAAACGACGCCCCGAAACGGAAGGAGACGCTCGCCGCATCGCCTTCGCCGCCGGCCCGTGACCTCAGCGGATTTGCGTTGTTTGCGTTGTTTGCGTTGTGGTCAATCTGAAGTGGTTGATCAGAAAAGACTTGCGTCACAACGCAAAATTGCTGGCCCGCTCGACGTTTGCGTACGGCGCTTCGCCGTTTGCGTTGTGGCTATTCTTAAGTGGTAGACTAGAAAAGACTTGCGTCACAACGCAAAATTGCTGGCACGCTCACCGTTTGCGTACGGCGCCCCGCCGTTTGCGTACGGTGCTTCGCCGGTTTGGGTCATGGCTATCTTTTTGCGCCCACGGGCAGGGCTCTCATCGTCCGCGGGATAATGCTTATGACGAGTTGCTCGAATTTTCCAGCTTTTCCTGTCCGTCACATGATGACGATTGATCCCAGTAATCCGAGTCTTCCGCGCTGGCAAACCTCTGGAGAAAAAGCTTCGCTCTTTGCCGGAACGTCGGCCTGACGAGACCGGTGAGGGGCTGGTCTTCCTCCGCCGCGATCGAAATCCTGACGATCCGATGGGGCTCGATACGAAGGAATTCCACCTCAATACCCATCATCCGCAAGTGCGGAGCCAGATGGCGTAGCTTGGTGGAGAGCGACCGAGGAGTCTGGGGCCAATCGGCCCGATGGGTGCCGGTTTTCCGTGTCATGGTGAGCGCCCCGAGTAGGTCTTGCATGGCCCCGGAAAAAGCCCCCTTCTGGACGATGTACTTGATCAAGGTCTCGGCCACGGGTGAGTCTTCGAGCACCGCCTCGCCCGCCGCTGTCCGGTTCGATTCCAGCGAGCTTGTAAATGTCTCTGGCACGCGGCCGAGCCCCCGCGCCACGGCCTCGCCCCAGCGCTCGGCATCGGCCATCCGCGACAGCGCCTCCAAATGCACGTTCGGCATCATGCGCATGCCGGCCGATACGGCATCGAGCAAGCCCCCCAGCAGCTTGGGGCAATCACGATCGAAGTCCGCCCAAAACGCTTCCTCGGTCCGCCGTGTCGCCTCGGAGATGGGCGAGAGATGCAGGAAGAACGACCGGTCGGCCACATCGGCCTGGGCCACGAAATCGCCGATCCCATCCAGGATGATGGGCCGCTCGGCCACGAAAATGACCTCCTCGTCATCGGTGCCCAACGCGCGAATCGTGAAGCCGGTACCCGTCGCCAGCCCGCACAATCCGTTCGCAAAGCCACTCCGGCAGCGACGTGATGTTGTGGTACGCCATCAGCCAACTGTTGCGGGCCGCGATCATCAGGTCGCGAATCTCCTTGGGCTGTGAGCGCACCGGTGACGAATGGGGATCGATCAACCGCCGGCACACTTTGAGCAAGGTGGTTTTGGCCGATCCTTGCTCGCCCGTGACGACCAAGATCGGGTGCGGACCGATCGGCCGCAGCGCCGCCGTCAACCAGCCGGTGAAAAGCGGCCAATCCCGCTCGTCGACATTGACGTACTTCTTCAAAAGCTCGACCGAGCCATCACGCGCCGGCATCGGCAGCGCGAGCTGCCCGCGGGCCCGGCGAAAGAACACCGGCGGTCGCGCAACGGGTTCCCAACCGTCGGCCCGGATCTCAATGACGCGTCCCTCGCGACCGGCGAGGTCGAGGAAATACGACGATCGCGACCCGCCCGCGCAACCCGGAGGAACACGTCGGCCAGCTCGCCGTCGAATTCTCCTTTGGCTTCGAGCGCCCCCACGACCGCCGAAATCGCCTCCGGCCCGGGCAGCTTCCTCGTCGCCATCAAGCTCGCGCGGACGAGCCGGTGGCGAAACGCCTTGCTCCTGAGCTCGCAACACTCGACTCGCCCGTTCTCCGAGACCACCGCATACGGCCGGCCATCGGAACCGAGGATCACTCGTTCCACACCGGCCAGGCGCATCAAAACATCGCCGGGCGACTCCTCGTCCTCGGTTTCGAGCGCCTGGGCGGCATCTCTGCGGGGAGGGCGAGGGTCCGCCCGAGCCGGCATCGGCACTCGGCTCGCACGGAGGCTCGCCCTCCCAGGACGTCTCAAAGGGGCCTCGGGAGGGCGAGGGTCCGCCCGAGCCGGCATCGGCACTCGGCTCGCACGGAGGCTCGCCCTCCCAGGACGTCTCAAAGGGGCCTCGGGAGGGCGAGGGTCCGCCCGAGCCGGCATCAGCACTCGGCTCGCACGGAGGCTCGCCCTCCCGGGTCGTCTCAAAGGGGCCCGCGAAGGATAACCAGCGACAATTCCGCTGGCGTTTCGCCATCCTGACAGCCTGAGGCCGGCGCACCGCCCTCGTGGCCGGCGCAATCCGGTCGGAACGGCACCAGGTCCTCATCTTCTCCTGGCGATGACATCGCGGCAGCCAGTGCGTCCGCATCCGACGGGGAAACGTCTTCGATCGCCGCGGCCTTTTGCGCGAGCGAGTTCACGCCTGGTGAGGCGGTTGGGTACGGCTCGATCCCATCCGCGGTCCCCTGCTCCTTTGACGGCGACCCAGGCCGCGCCGATCCGTTCACCCCATCGGCGGCGGTCGGCCCGGCCTCGGCCTCGGCTTTTTCCTGTGCTCCGAGCCCCGTGAAGCGCGACGGTTGAACGGGAACGCGCTTCGAGCTGGCGATGAGCCAGTCGGGCGTTTCCGCGCAGAACTCGTCGTTGGTGAAACCAAGCGCTCGGATGATCTTCGTCTGATGGCAGTTCTGGCTGGCCCGGCATTCGAGCACGGCGTGGTTGAACTCGTTGCGGGTGATCGAAAGCGAATGGTCGACGCTACGATGTCCCGGACAGCGCGACTCCCACGCGTCTTCGCCCACCCTCAGCGGATCGAACCCGCACTCGCGCAGCCTCACGACTATATTCACGACTCCGTCGCGCACCATGACGTCGCACCGCCTCCCGCATTAAGGTGACGAAAGGAGAAAACACGTTTGTTATAGCCGTCATGATCGGCATAATCCGTCGCTTCCTTGAGAGCAATCGCTAAGTATAGCGATTATCGGCGACTTTCCGGAGGATTCCTCGACCACGGATGGCCTGCAGGCCCAGCACATCGATGGGCCCATCAGCCCGATTGCTCGACCTCGCCCGCACAGCCGCCGAGCGCTAGCGCGAAAGCCGCGTGGCGGCGGATGAGTTAAGCGCTTTCGCGTTGACGGACGAGTGGACCGAGTGCCTGGAAAACCGTTTACCGGACGTGACCCCGTGGATTAGGGAGACCGAAAAACAAAAAACACGGTTTGACCTTGCGCCGCGAAGCTCGGGAAAGGAGAATCATCTCTGCTTCCGCTTGTTGCGAGGATCGTATCGGGAAGGCTTCGGGAGTTCAGCATGACTTCACTTACAAATCGAAACCGATCGCGGCTACGTTCATGTTTCCTGGCGGCCTTTGGAATCCTTGGATTCGCGCCCGCTACCGTTCATGGGCAGAACGCGAAAGGCATGAAGGAGGTGTACGCCATTGACTCCGAATGGCAGCAGACCATGCTCAAAGCAGCGGATGCGCGTCAAACGGCGAAGTCGCCGCTTGAGCTGGAGCGAGCGCAAGAAGGCCTTGCAACGACGGAGCGCCGGTTGGTCCAGCGCTGCCTGGTCTTGGCAAGCAAGGAGCCCGACGGCAAGGCCGGGCTTATTGCCCTCAAGATGGTTGCGTGTCGCTCGTCCAAGACCGAGGAGGGCAAGAAGGCGGCCGAAACCTTGGCCAAACAAGCCGCGTCCGCGGATCTTGGCGTTCTGGCGAAGGCGCTCCCTTTCCCCGTAAACATTTCGGAGGAACCTGTCCATTCGGTGGTGCCGATTATTCTTGATCGTGTCAAAAAGGACCCTGCCCACCCACAAGCTGCGCAACTTCTGGCCAACGTCGTCTGTGGATCGGCGGATCCAGAGACCGTGAAACCGCCGGCTGAATTCATCGAAGCCGCGGATCTGATCGTCAAACGTTATGCTGACAGCCCGCAAATCAGAAACTTCTGCGAACTGAACGGGTGTCACTGGGCTGGTCCATTCGAGAAGCATCTGCGGACGATCCTCGACAGAAATCAGCATCGGGATGTGCGCGCCGCGGCATCATTCGCCTTGGCGTACGTCGTGCAACTGGCCGGCGATAGTCGCCAGCGTGAGGCGGAAAAGCTGTACGAGGAATTCATCAAGACTTTCGACGGTAGTGAGAAGTACTTCTTCGCCAACATCGAGAAGGACTGGAACCATCGTGCGAAGGACGAGCTGGCCGTCTTAAGGTCGCTCGGGAAACCGGCGCCGGAGATCGATGGCGTTGACTTGGATGGGCGCAGCATGAAGCTCTCAGAACACCACGGGAAGGTCGTCCTGCTCAGCTTCTGGGCGACCTGGTGCGGACCGTGTATGGAGATGGTGACTTTTGAACGAGGACTGGTAAAACGTTTGGAAGGCAAGCCGTTCGTACTCGTCGGGGTCAATGGCGACGTCGATCGGAAAGCCGCAAAAGCTGCTGCTGCCGACCATGGCATGACATGGCGATCCTTTCAAGACAGGAACGGACCCCAGAGGATCTCTCTCGACTGGCATGTCTCGGGTTGGCCGACGTTTTGCCTGATCGACCAGAAGGGGATCATCAGAAAGCGGTGGGTGGGTGCTCGGCCGGAAGCATTGAATCATGCGATTGATCAACTGATCGCCGAGCAAACCGAGACTGGAAGTGGCAAGGGCCGATGATATGAGCTACAGAATGGCACCAGTCATCGAGATCATCGAAGCAGACCTGGCATGTTCGGATCACCAGCGGGAAGTGGTCGCGCTCACAGCCGCAGAGCAAAGCGGCTCCCTGGGGAAAGACCAGTCCGAGTAGAGTCAGGCAGATGAACATGGATAGAGCCACGAGCGACGAAACAACGCCCACGAAGAGGCGCAGTCCAGAACGAGCCCGGTCAAACGGCATGCCGGCCAGTGCCCACTGGCCCCAGAGCAACGTCAGAAAAGCCAAGGCGAATGCAGCGATGAACAGCCTTTCTCCATCGCTGAGATCCGGCGGGCTCACGGCTGCGAGCGCAAGAGCCGTGATGGCGATGGCAATCATCAGATCGCCAATCCCGAACCGCCTGCGCCGAGGGCGCGCGAGCCAGTGTCTTCCATCGAAAAAATCGTGTTCTCTCACGACCATCGCAGATCCTCTGGCTATTGATCTATCATTGGATTGTAGATCGAGTCCTAATGGGCGGCGAGTCCATGTGTTTTTCCGATCTCGTTTCCTTCAACGCCGCAGATGGGGCCGCACACGATCCGCTACGCCGAGTTCGGGATTCCTGGGCTCTCCTT
Organism: uncultured Isosphaeraceae bacterium; assembly: GCA_963829765.1. Lineage (GTDB taxonomy): Bacteria > Planctomycetota > Planctomycetia > Isosphaerales > Isosphaeraceae > CAWFRS01. Next base: position 56,230 of record CAWHKI010000172.1, read on the forward strand.
TAACTGGGACCACGAATCCCAACTCAAGGAGGCACGCTGGTCCTTGGATCTTGTCGCATGCCACGGAATGTCAGGCTGGAAAGCCTGACCAACGCCAATGAATCGTGAAGGGCGCTTAACGCTCGATTCCCGGGACGCTCGGTCGCACTATGGCACGCCCGACTACGCGGGAAAGTCGTCGGCCCGAAGGGAATCGGAGAGATCGTCGCGAACTTCGACATTCCGCGCGGCGTGGTCATTAACGGCCGGGTGTTCGAGTCTGGTACCGATCGGCCCATCGTCTCCAGCCGACGTCACTATTGTCACGACCCACCGGAAGGCGGCCCCATGATGGCCGGCGGTACAGAGGATGACGAAAGCAAGCGGGTCGCCTGGATAGAGGAACTGGTAAACACTGGCGCGGACGGCCGATTCCTCATCGGCGGCGTGGTCCCAGGCCTCGGCGCGTCGATCTCGTTCAAGTATCCGTTCCGGGTGGGGAAGGGGATCTGGGCCTCGAGTCAGATCTACCGGCCTAACTCCCTGCGAGAGTTAGTCGTGCACGCGGGTGGGACCCGCGACCTCGGCGAGATCCGTTTAAATCCGTCCGCCGCCGTGGCAGCGTTGAGGTAGGGGCGAGTGAAGATGTCGAGTTCTCAATGCACGCCGCGCGAAATTGGGTCTTCTTTTAACCCACGACGCACGTCTGTCGAGATTGAGAGCCCGCTCAGACAGGCCGTTTCACTGACCCCAATAAGCGTAGGCGGCGCATGCGATGGGCGAACTTGACACCAAGAGCTGGATCGAGGGGGCGCGATGATGCAGCGCGGTTGCATCGCCGGATGTGGCGATGCCGACTCGGCATGTTCGCGGCTCTTCTGTTGATGGTCCTGCCTTTTGCATTTTGGCAAAAACTGAATCTGTACGTGCAGGTTGCCGTCCTCTCGATGTACGTTCTCACACAGGGGGTGTTTTTGCTGGTTGGAAATGTCACCTGGTTAGAACTAATCCACGTCCGTTGTCCACGGTGCGACAAACATTTCATTACACCGTTTGGGTTGGGCTTTCTACGCCGCGCGTGCAAGCACTGCGGGCTCGATCTGGGTCCTGCGGTGATCGACAAAACAAAACCACCCGGGGAAGTGGACCTCTGGGAATAGCTCACTCGCATGGGGTGTCACTGGTGAACAGGCCGATGTGCGGAGCAGGCCCACTCATTCAACACGCCACGCGCTGAGCGCATCGCAACGGATGGATCTTCGCGGGTCGATTCGGCAGAGGCGGATCTCGACTGTTCCATCCAGGTGCGGCCCGACCTTGGTGTTCTCAACTCATTTCACTAGCATGAGTTTTTGGCCCTCCTTGACGCGGTTCGATAATGTCCGTTACTAGCCATCGGTTTCCTTGCGCTTTCACTGCGCCTCTGTCGATTCCGGCCCAGCAGAGGCTTGGGCCTCGCTTCGCTCCGATTCGACAAGGCTATCGACGTCGACCAGGTCTTGGGGACGCCCTACGGCTCGCTTGTTAGCGATCAAGTCCTTGCGTGATATAAAGTGGCCAGGAACGCCACCGAAGTCGCTTTTTACTCGATTACGCCACGCATCGGCGAACGAAACGCCTTGCATTGACATCAGGATGTCCACACGCCGCCGGAGGACGGCCCATCTGATAGAAAAACCCTTCAGTGGCGAAGTCCGCCTCGGTCAAGTCAGCAAGCGGCGCCTCAAATTTCCGAAGCGACTTGAAAACAGCTTTGGCATTCCTCGGAGTAGCCTCGACCCAGACATCCAGGTCCTTCGTGTAGCGCGGCTCGGTATACTTCATCACCGCGTAACCCCCGACCACGAGGTAACGGACCCTATGGGCGTTGAAAAGCTTCAACAGATCTCTGAAGTCGGAGTTCATCGGGGTTCTTTCCTCGATCGCGCCAGTAAGCCTCGACTAACTCCCATGCCGCGCGGAAGATCGCGGCGTCCCCTTGTCGTTGCCAATACTCGATGTCGAACGAGCGATCCATCTCTTCGAGTCGACCGAAGCGCATCATGGCAAAATCCGACGATCGCACAAGGGATGGAGCGGCCGGCGTGGCCTTCGAGGCATTTGCACGTCCCTTTCTGTGAGACGGTTTTGCGGAATTCCCTGTCATCGGTGACGATTTCTCCTTATCCGCTCAAGAGGGCAGTGAAGATCGTGGTCTCCTCGACCGGCAAGCGCTGGGATCACGCGGCCATCGTCTGTTCGGTTGCGAAAACCTCTACCATCTTATCACGCACCGATTCAATATCTCTGCGCCGGCTTCCTTAGCCGGACCATTCAGCACGTTCCTTGCTGAGATGCTTCTCGCGCAAGCGAGAAGACGATCATAGCCATCCGCCTTATACCGAGGCCTTGGAGTAAAAGCGGAAATAGGTGGGTTCGATCTTCTCGTGAAGAGTCGCCATGTTGAAGTCAACCTCGTTGACCGCCAGGTTGAGGTCTACTCAGGCCCGCGGCCCAACGGTTAGGGACCCGGAACGACTTTGGGCCTGGTGAATATGTCCCCTTCGTCCTCGATGGGGTCGTCGCGGGCCAGATCGCCGTTGACGACCTCCTTCCTTGATGACCTGGCCGCGGCGCGCGGCCAGTTCGGATTGACCCAAACTTCGATCTCGCCTAGGATTCCCCGCCGTCGTGGTGCGATATCCTCCTTGCGCACGCCTTTTTGCCCCTCGCTCCATCCTCAAAAACAGCCCGAAGCCAGAAATAGCCGGGTCGGCCGTCTCTTTTTTTCGTGGCGTGGACCGCACTTGTCGCCATCCAGGACTCCGTTCAATGCGTAACCTGCTCTATGGGCTCATCCTTCTCGGCGCCGGCCTGATCGCAGTTTGGCTGATCATCTTGGATCGCCAGGGACGCCTGGTATGGGACCATTGGGACGTGGCGAAGCGCGGCGTACTTTATCGCAGCGGTCAGCTCACCGCAGACCAGCTCACCGCCGTCATCGAGCGTTATGGCATCCGGACGATCGTCAATTTGCAGATGCCCGGCGAGGAACTGACGACCGAACGCCGGTTAGCCGCTCGGCTGAAAGTCGACTTCGTGAACCTACCGATGCCCGGCGATGGTTTTGGCGAGGAATGGCAGTTCCGAGAAATCCTCAAGATCACTGACGACCTCCAGCGGTGCCCCGTGCTGGTCCACTGCGCCCGGGGCACATGTCGCACCGGCGCAGCCGTTGCCATGTATCGGTTGGAACGCGATGGCTGGACACTCGAAGATGTCGCTGCCGAAATGCGTCGGCAGACCTACCATTATGGCTGGCTTACCGGGTTACGTTTATGCGATGGCAAAGAATAAACCGGCCTTGGCCGGGCCGCGGCCCGAGATGACCTTCGACGGAAACAGGGTTGTGGACATGTCGTCACCGGCCGCGGTCCGATTGTCGAAGGAGGCCGATCATGAGCCTTGATCCGGCCTTCCTTCAGGCGGCCCATCGTTTCCGGCTCAAAAGGTTAAGGCCTGATGGTACAGCCAATTGGGTTACGCCGGAGATCCAGACGATCGGGGCACGCCTGATCATGCTCGGTTTGGCTCTCTTTTTTGTGATCCTTGGCGCGGTTGACCTCGACCTCGGCCCTGCCGAGTCACGCCTGGGCCTTGCGGCCGGAGAACAACTGGGCCCGTTGGGCCAGGTGTTTGGCTATTGGGCCCCTGACCTCTGGCCGGGCCAGGTGATTCCGAGCCGCGTGCTCGGACGGCTCGAGCTCCTTGGCCGCCCCACTTCCGCGGCACGTCCGCTGGCCGGCCGCGTGGCGGCTATCATCGCTGGATGGATGATTTCGCGCAGCATGGTCAAAGGCGTGGGGCTGCGGCCGGGTATCCTGTTTGGAATGTGTTGGTTCGGTAGCTTGGCGATGATCGATCGATCGTCCGCGACCGGCCTGGACCTGATCGTGGGGCTGGCCACGCTGGCGTCGATCAATCGGTTGATCACGCCGAGGCTCGGACTGGGTGGCTGGATTGTGGGCGGCAGTGGCGTTCCTGGCGGGCGGTTGGCCGGCCCTGGCGGTGATCGCGCTTGGCGATCATCGTCATCGGCAAGCCGAACGTCAAATTCTCTCTCGGACTGCTCGCTGCCGCCTTTGTTAGTGGCCACGACCTGGTCATCTCTGGACGATCTGGGCGACCTCCGCCCAGGTTTGGGCCGCGGCCGTCACACTCCCGTTTACGCAAAAGCAAGCCTGGATGCTCGGCCCCGAAGTGGTCGCCCTCGGCCTTCCCTGGAGTCCATTCGCCATCCTGCTTCTCTTCCGCTCGGTGCGTCATGCGTCGAATGTCCAGGGGAACCCATGGATGTCTGGGTGGCTGTCTGTCGCCGTGGCATCGCTCGTGAGTGGAACGCTCGTACCCGGGCTGAGCCCGGTTGCTCGGGTCGTCGCCCTGGCCGGCCTGCTTGTCAGCGCCGCGGTCTGTCTAGAAGCGTTATGGGCTGGAGTCCTCACCGGACGGCCCCGGCGCGTGTTCTTCAGTCTGTTTGGCGGACTCTTTGGGCTTTGGCTGGTCGTGATGTTCTACGGGTGTTTCGTCTGGAACCTGGCGATGCCGTTTTACCGGCCCCTGGGCATCGTCATGGGCTTGACGACAATCGGCGTTGCCATTCTTGGCTGGTCAGCCTTGGAGACTCGCAATACCCGCCGCGCGGTGGTTACCTTGTTGGTGATCGCGGTGGCGCTCAAGATTGTGCACTGGGGTTATTACGTTCCGGAATGGAATTATCGCAATAGCCAGGGCCCATGGGCCCGCGCGATCGCCCAGTGGGTGCCGAAGCGATGGACCCTTTACACGTTCCACGACTGGCCCGCGGATTTGGCCTTTTTCATGAAGCGGCCCGTGCGACAGTTGCAGAGCCCGCACTACCTCGAGTATCAGCCAGGCCCGCAGAGCAAGTTTGTGTTGCTTCAGGTTTCCGAATTCGAGAATTGGCCCAAGTCGGCGCCGCCCATCACCGTGGTCGCGAGACTTTTGGACCAATCGGCGGAAGAACGGGTCTTGGCCCGTACGGCGGGCCCGGTCCCGCCGCCTCTGGGCCCCAATCCTTCGGCCAGGCCCAACGTCGCCCGCGGTCACAAGCTTGTGTCGGCCGGGTCGCAACCACGCCGTTGACAACATCACACCTGCGATCTCTCTTGCGAAAAACGAGCACGCACCCAATCACACCGCGACAACCCGGCCGCTCCACCTGAACCGAAAACCTGGGGTGATCGCACGTCACTTCGTCGCTTAACGATCGTAGACATGGAATAATCGTACTCTGCCAGTTCCGTTCGGTATGGCTGCCGACAGTCCGAGACCACGAAGAAAGCTCGCACCCGATGCTCGGAAAATTGAAGGACATTTTTGGACCTGGAGGATCGAGCCCTACGAAGGGTGGAGCTCGCCGGGTAAACCTTCGGCGACGTTTCGCCATTGTTTCCGAGACGTCGCGTGGCAGCATGTCTCGGGTCTATCGGGCGGTCGATAACCAGACAGGCCGAACCGTCTGTCTGAAGATTCAATCGCGCGATAAGAACGAGGCAGCGACCGCGCGATCATCCACGCGCGAGGCGCGTCCCGCCGAGGGCGAGATCGCCGCGCAGCTCGTGCATCCGCATATCGTGCGAACACTTGATTATGGAACGTTGACCAAGGGTGAACATTTCCTGGTCATGGAATTCATCGACGGCTTGAGCCTGCAATTCATTCGCGAGTCGCGAACGGCCCGGACTGCTCAGAAGGTCGAGTTACTCGCCCAGGCCGCCGAGGGTTTGGCCGCGGTTCACGCCGCCGGTTTAATCCACCACGATATCAATCCCGCGGAATTTCCTGGTTGACCGCGAGCAGCAAGTCAAGCTGATCGATTTCGGGCTGACCGTGCCCAACACGCCGGCGTTCCGCCGGCCCGGCAATCGCACCGGCACGCTCGACTATATGGCTCCCGAGTTGCTTCGGCGCGAGCCGATCGACGAGCGCATCGATGTGTTTGCTTTCGGAGTGCTGGCCTTTGAGTTTCTGACCGGCCGGCTTCCGTATGACGCGACGAACCCGACGGCCATGATGCTTCAGCGCATCAACAGCGAACCGCTCGACGCGGCGGTCGTCAAGCCCGTGTTGTCAGATGAGCTCTGCGCGATCCTCCGCCAGTTGACCGCCCGGCAGCAAAGAGCAGCGCTGGCCGACCATGAAAACGTTGCCCGAAGCACTGCGTGGCGTTCCCGCCAAGCGCCGGCGGTAAGACATACTGCCCGCGGTGTGAGCGGCGACGTCGGCGAGGGACGGGCAAGGCTCCGTCCATGCCTGCATTGGCACTCGGCTCGCCAGGAGGCGCCCCGGGACGTCTCAAATCAGCCCGCGCACGGTATAACCAACGCGTGACGGTTTGGCCGCCCTACTCGTTTCGCGTAGCGCGAATGACCCGCGGATGCTGGGCGTGGTCGAACACCGTCGGTGCCAGCCGGAGCCGTGACTGAGCTTCGATCAGCGAGCGGACGGGTTGTTCCTGGTCGGAACCGATTTCGAGGATCAAGTGGCCGCCTGGTTTTAAAAGCTCGACCGATTCTTCGATCAACTGGGCAACCATGTCGAGGCCGCCCGGCCCGCCATCGAGGGCCATTCGCGGCTCGTAATCACGTACTCCCGGTTCGAGATGTTCGATCGCATCGACTCGGTATGTACGGAGGGTTGGAGATAATCGCGTCGAATGGGCCCTCGCCGGCGATCGGCTCGAGCTGGCTGCCCAGTCGAAAATCGATGCGATCAAGAACGCCGAGCTGAGCGGCGTTGCGTCTTGCGACCGCCAGGGCCTCCTCGGAAACGTCGATGGCCACAAAATGAGCCGCGGGTTGGCGGTGTGCCGAAGCAATGGCCAGACAGCCCGAGCCAGTGCCCACGTCGACGGCTCGCGGCGAGGCCAGGTGGCGGGTTTGCTCGAGATATTCGACGACCACGAATTCCGATTCAGGACGGGGGATCAAGACAGCCGGCGAAACTATGAACGCCAGCGAATAGAATTCCTTGCGGCCCACGAGATAGGCCACCGGCGCTCCCTCGGATCGCCGGCGAACTAACTCGCGAAACGCGGTCCGCGACGACTGGTCGACTTCCTCTTCAAAATGGGTGTAGAGCTGCACCCGCTGCCAATCCAGCACGTGAGCCAGCATGACTTCCGCATCGAGGCGAGGACTCTCCGAGCCGTGGCGCTTCAGGTAATCCGTGGTCCAGGTCAACAGCCGCCCAACCGTCCAATGATCGTCGGGACGTGCCCCGGTGTCGGATTGCGATATTGGCTCGTGGTGTCCATTGATCACGGAAAATCAGACCTCACTCCGTTCGTTACGACGCGAGTCGCCGGAAGCGGTCATCACAGGTCGCCGAGCTGTTCCCGGCGGTCGTGCTCGATGAGTGACCGGGTCAAACCGAGCAGATCACCCTGAACGACCTGGTTGAGATTGTAGAGGGTTAAACCAATGCGATGGTCGGTCAAGCGATTCTGCGGAAAATTATAGGTCCGAATCTTCTGCGAGCGATCACCTGATCCGATCAAGGCTCGCCGCGTCTGATCTCGTTCGGTGCGATGACTCTCCTGAGCTTGTTCAAAAAGCCGGCTGCGGAGGATGCGCATCGCCTTGGCCTTGTTCTTGTGCTGGCTCCGCTCGTCACGGCAGTTGACGACGACACCTGTCGGCAGATGGGTAATCCGCACGCCACTTTCCGTCTTGTTCTGATGCTGGCCCCCGGGCCCGCCCGATCGCATGACGTCGATCAAGAGATCCTCGGTTCGGATCACGATATCGACCTCTTCGGGCTCGGGCAAGACGGCGACCGTCGCGGTGGATGTGTGGATTCGGCCCTGAGCTTCGGTTTCCGGCACGCGCTGAACGCGGTGGACGCCTCCTTCGAACTGAAGATGACGAAACGCCCCCTCGCCGGCAACGCTAAACGAGACCTCGCGAAAGCCGCCGAGCTCGGTTGCCTCGAGGTCGAGGATCTCGAATTTCCAGTTCATCCGCTCGGCGAATCGCCGGTACATTTCATAGAGGTCGCGGGCGAATAAGGCGGCTTCGCTTCCACCGGTTCCCGCCCTGATCTCGAAAATCAAGGCGGCATGGCCGGTCCCGGCGGTACGATCGTAAATCATGTCCCGCAGGACTTCGCCCTCTTGCTCGTGGCGTGCTCGCAGCGTCACGAGCTCGGCCTCCGCGTAAGAACGCATTTCGGCGTCCGACTCGGAAGCAACGAGCTGCCCGGCCTCGTCGACCTGCCGGCTCAGCGCCATGTAGCGTCCGTAGGCGATCGCGATCTTCGCCAGCGAGCCCCGCTCCTTCGACAGGGCCGACGCTCGCGTCGCGTCCGCGACGATGTCGGGATCGAGCAGCATCTGCTCGATCTCCAGGAATCGTTGATAATCCGCCTGAAGCTTCTCAAACACGGCAACCGCCTCGCGATTCCTTTTTCCCGCTTGAGAGGGGGCTAAGGGTTGAAATAGCGATAAACTGAAGGCAAGAAAGGGGTTGGTTCTCGTTCCCACGCTCCCGCGTGGGAATGTGCTCTTCGACGCTCCGCGTCGGCAGGTGCTCACGCCACGGCTGGGAAACCGCAGGGACGCGGAGCGTCCAGAAAGTGGGTTCCCACGCGGGAGCGTGGGAACCAGACGATCCCAAATCCGGTCTTTACTTGTGGTTAACGCTAATTCAAGCAGAACGGCCCGCCGGCGGAAACAGGAGTCCGCCGGCGGGCCGTCTTCGGGTTGTCGTCTCAGCTCGCTAAGCCTTGTCGGCAGTCGCCGCCGCCTTTTTCGTCTTGCCGTAAGTTCCCTGAAATTTCTTGTTGAACTTGTCGACGCGCCCCGCGGCATCGACGAACTTCACGGATCCCGTGAAGAACGGATGGCACTTCGAGCACACCTCGACCATGATCTTGGCCTTGGTGCTGCGCGTCTTGAACGAATTGCCGCACCCGCAGGTCACAACGCAATCCTGATACTTAGGATGAATTCCGTCTTTCATGATTTTCAGCTCGGTCAGAAGAACTTTTAGAAGTCGTCGTGTTAACTCTATCTTACGGTTTTGAGTCAAGGAGGGCGACGACCGACTTTTCGACTTCGTCGTAGGTGAACTGATTGTTGGGGTCGTCCATGGTGAATCGTTTCACCTCCTTGCCGTCGGGCCCGTAGACGAAAACGGCAGGGATTGCGCCGATATTCAAGCTTCTCGAACCCTTCGCCGAAATTCTCGTTGAGCAGGACATTCGTGCAGACGGCCTTTTTCTCTTTAAGGAATCTCTCTGCCTCGGCGACGGCGGCCTTGTCGGTAGGGTCGTCGAGCGACAGAGAAATGACCGCCAACCTTTGCCCATACTTGCGATACATTTCAACAACGTGCGGAAAATTCTCCTTGCAAGGGCCACACGTGGTCGACCAGGCATCAACAATCGTGTACTTGATCTTGCTGTTCACCAGCCGTTCTTGAAGCTGCTTCCAGTTGAGCCGAAGCAGTTTGACATCGGCTGCCGCCGTACTCTCTTCCGAAACGCCCCTCGTGCCCCAACAAGAGACGGCGAGCCCAGCGGTTAGCACGGTCGCAACAAGCAATTTGGGCATAAAGTCGCATGGGATTAAACTCGTAAACTCGGATTAGGACCAGCGACACAGAACCGGTTGAAGCCCCAAACGAGAAAGCATCAGCAGCGAGTCGAGGGGTAGCAAGCCGCCCCGAGTGCGGGGCGGCTTGCCTTGAACCTACGATCCCTCAAAATTGCACTCACGGCTTGCACGGAATGAACCGTGGCGGATCGGAGCCGCTCAACGCCTCTTGTAGCTCACGCCGCAGCCCATCGGCGCGGGTCTCTTCAACGGCAACTGTTTCACCCTTGAGCACGGCATCAACCGCGTCGCGGAGGTAGGTCTTGGTGACCTTGTCTTCCCGCTGAGAGTCATCCATCGCGCCGGTGTAGCGGATCTTCCGCTCTTTATCGAGCACGAAGAACTGGGGCGTCTTGGTGGCGCCGTAAGCCTTGCCGACGGCCTGGCTCTCGTCGTAGCCGTAGATGTAGTTCGACTTGTTCTCTTTCATGTAGTCTTTGATGGCAGGCAACTTGTCCTGCGTCGCCTGGGAAACGGCGATTCCGACAACCTTGACACCCTTGTCCTTGTAATCCTTCGTGAAGTCGATGATGCGATCTTCATAGGCCCGCACAACCGGGCAGTGATTGGCCAGAAAGACCACGACGACAACGGGTTCTTTGATGTCGGAAAGGGTGAGGCTCTTCTGCTCGCCATTCTCAATGGCCGGAATGCCCGAGAAGTCAGGCGCCTTGTCGCCGACGCTGATCACCTTATTGTACTTGCCAGCGAAGGCCGGTCACGCCGACCAACGAAAGAACCACGAGACCTAAAGCAAATTTCCGCATGGGTGCGATCTCCTCAAAGAGGAACCGGACGGGAGCTGCACCTGCCCTCCCATCAATCAATCGTGCTTCTGGAATCGGGACATCCGCAAGTGCACGAGCCCCTGATGGCGGACAGTCATTCAACCAAGTCGATCGCTTCTTCAAGCTTGGGCCGGCGACAATCGATCAACATGGTGATCGACATTGGTTCGATTATAAGAAGCGTCAAACGTGAGTCAACTGTCCCAGGTTAGGATCGTCGAACGCGGATATCGATGCCAGGCAAAGAAGACCGGGCCGAGTGGACCACTCGGCCCGGTACGGGCGGGGCGATGCGACAGCGCCGCGAGGGCTGGTTGTCGGACTGCGTGCTGGACTGGTCCCACACGCAGTCCGGCCAGTTATTTCTCGATTCGCGAGTCTTGAATCGAGTCATCGGGAGCGTGTGCGACGAAGTGCCAGGAGACGTCCTTGCGAGACGATCCTTAAGAACGTGTTCTTGAAGGCCGATCGGCTGTTGCCGCTATCGATGGGCAACGGACCCCGATTCGGGAAACGTCGTCTCCGCGTATTCATCGTAGACGTTGTGAGCTTCCTTGGGCTGGTCCTTGATCGGCTTGTCCTTGCTGTTCTTGGGATATTGCATCTCGAAGACCTGAATGTGAACCTTGGATTCGCCGTGGACCATGTTCAGGTCGCCCGGAGCCTGGATTTGGAACTGCTCGACTTCGAGAAAAATCGCCATGTCGGCATCGAAGTCGCGGGCGGCGTCGGCCGGATCGGTCCAGTGGGGATGGGCTTCTACCCAGGTTGCGACCTTGTCGGCGTCAACCACGGTGACCTTATTGACTTTCTTTTTAAAAATCGACGCCGAGCTCACGAGGAATGTCGCGCTCGAGCGAGGGAAATTCCGCGAGCGCGCTCGAGGTCACGTTGCACAGAATGACGACCTTTTTCTCCTCGAGAGAGGGCCCTTTGGGCTCGATCGTGGGATCGAACGGCTGAAGAAAATAAGCGAGAGCCCGAGGGTCGCAGCCCGTGACTCGCGATCAGGCTCGCGCTCGCCACGAGAACGACGGCGGCAAACCGCACCAATTATTATTGATCGAGGGGTCATCCTTTTCCCCCTTCCTTCCTTGGGTAGTTCACATACCAATCGCCCCGGCAAGGGCCGCGAGATTGTCTCGCGGCTCGACCAGAACGCTGGGCGAAACGATCAATCGAATCAACCAGGATGCGATGCCTAGAGTAACTGCCGCGAATACCAAACCGGCCAACGGCGCAGAGAAAGGAAATGGGAAGATACCCGAAGAATCAAGCCCTGACAAGCTCGATATACCCGAACGTCCGAACACCCCGATCATCATTTGGGATGAACGCGATGCCGATACCGTTTGGGGATCTCGCCGCGCAGAAAACCGGCGAGTTCTTCGGGATCATCCAGGTTCAGCTCAAACGGGACCCATTCGCCGGTCGATTCGTCCAAGAAGCGCTGCTTCGGTCATTCCTTTGAGATCCATTCGTGGATCACACCAGATCAAGCGGTCGTCCTCGTTGGTGAAGCCATAGCCGTCCCACTGGCCGATTCCGCCCACGGCGTTTCGTAAGGCCGTTCGGACGGCGTAGACGGCGTCCTCGGCTTCCCGATGACCGCCAATCGCTTCGGGATAAATGCGAATCGCGTAGATGGCGCGAATCGTTTCGAGATATTCGCCCAACCAACGAGCGGCGGACGAAGGGCCCCCGGCATCGAGACTGTCGATAAACTCAGCCACCTCCTCGGCACCCAAGGTATTTGGGCCTACTGGATTGCACTCAATGGTCGCCCAGACATTTTCAAGATCGCCGAGTTCGCTTCCAATGGCGAGGTAATTGCCTAGACTGCCCGGGTGATCAACGGACCAGATCGCAACGTCGGGGACCGCCCGCTGCAATGTGGCCAGGGGAATGTCCCGGTCGTTAATCGTGAGCAAGCGTAGGTAGTCACCCATCGGCCGATTCCGTCACCAGATGTCCTACGCGAGCGGCCGACACTCGAACCGTCGAAGCCGGCAAAGGAGGCCCGGCATTCGGCTGCGCCTCCCCAAGCCGCGGATGAGTCCGGAGCCCGAAAGCCTCGCAAAAAACAGAGTAGCAACGCCCCATCGATCACGCAAGGGATAAGGAACACCAGAACATCACCCGGCGAGGTCCGGCCCACAAGCTCACCGGCCACCACGTTGCCCAAGAGCGCCCCCATTCCCGACATGCATACCAACACCATCGCTTGAGCGCTCGCCCGCAGCCGGTCATCGCATCGACTATCAATATAAAGTGCTCCCCCCACAGTGAAACAGGCAATGGCAATTCCGTGCAAGAGCGTGCCCGCCACGGCTAACCAGAGAGGTGGGTGAAGCGCCAGGCTGAAAAACCTGACGAAGTAGGCCAAAATGCCCAAGGCCAGTGTGCCCCTGGCTCCAAAACGATGTAGCAACCAGGGGAGAACGGCCAGGGTCGCGATCTCCGCCACTTGTCCCAAAGTCATTGTTGTCGAGATCCATGCTCGCGGCACGCCCCGCCACTCGAGATAGCCGGGGATGACCTGGTAAACCATCGGCGCGGTCAGATACACACCGAAGGATGTGATCAGGAAAACCGCGATATCGGGCTGGCGGGCCAAGGCGAGGCTATCCCGCAACGCATGTTTGCCGCGCGGACCGACCGCCAAGGGGGGCGTGTCGGGCAAGGTGAGACAGTAAATCGACACGGCCAGAGCGACCAAGACACCGACCCAAAGGGCTTCGAAGGCCCCCTGCCCCACGCGCGTCGACCCCCAAAATACCATGACCAACGAGACCACCCAACCAGCGATCATCCAGCCGGCGGTGCCCCAGAGTCGCACCCAGCCAAACTCGCGCACTGGATCGTTCAGGTTGCGCATCGCCAACGAATTACTCAGACTATAGGCCGGGCCAATCAGCAGCCAGAAGGCGAGGAAGACGACGAACATCCCGCCCGCGTGGGTCACCATCGCCGACGCGACGACAACCAGCAATGCGGTGCCGATCGCGTAGGTCAGTGTGAGGAACCGCTGGGTTGCCATCCAGCGGTCAACGAGTTGGCCGGCGCCTAAGGGCGCCGCCAGCGAACCCATCGCCAGCGTGGCGAAGATCCAACCTCGCCCTCGGCCTTCAATCCCCATGTCCGCCAAGTGAACGGCGAGCAAGGGCCAGAACGACCCTTGAACCGCGTACACAAGCGCCATCATCACCGCGAGCCGCCACCAATTTTGTGTTTTCACGGACTGCTTATCCTGGTGCCCGTTTGGCTCGTCGATCGGCTTTCTTTTGAAGTCGCTCCCGCCGCCGCTCTTCGCGGAGCCGTTTGCGTTCTTCGGCGGTCAACGGCGCCGGTCGTTCGGCGGCTTGATCGGGCGGCTTAAGAACCTCGCGATTGGTCTTCGGCATGTCGGGATCATCGTTGCCTTGCGGCTCGCCCCGGCCCGACTCGTCGCGGCGTGGCGGCGCCGGCGGTGCGACCCGGCGAGCGGGGGGCCTTAAACCCCGCTGGCCCGGTACGGGCAAGCCCTCTAACAACTGCTCCAAACTCGATGCTCCGGCCTGAAGCGAGTCATCCAAAAAGTTTGCGCCAAAGGATTTCCAGCGCTCTTTCAATGCCTCGCCATCGATCTTGGGGTTCTTCAAGGTCCCGCGAATCGGCAGGTCAAACTTCACCATCCGCATGAGCGGACTCAGGAACGGCACTCGCCGACCCGACGGGCTCAAGGCGAAACGTGCCACCAGGTCAAGGTTCTGCTCGAAGTCGACCGACCCGTTCACCCCAATCGACGCGATATTGCCCACCGGAATGACCATTCCTTCTTGATAGACCTTGCGCCCGGCAATGCGCACCGCGATCGGGTCGCGCAGCACGGCCAACGGCCGCCGTTCGCGCTGAAAAACGCTCAGCAATTCGTCGGCCAACGGGCCCGGCATGAAGCGCACGTCGTCAAAAAGCATGTTTCCCTCGATGCGGGCCTCTGCCTCAGGCGGAGCGGAAATCGGAAATGAAGCATCCGTTAGCGACAGTGACACTCGCCCCTCGACGCGGGTCGCCCCGTCGAGTACCGGCGCTGCGAATGATAACACGCGGTGCGAGACTTCATCATTGACAATGGCCCCATCCAGGCGAGAATCACGCCCCAGTCGCAGCCAGGTGGAACCATCCTTAATCCGAACCAGATGCGGGCTCGAGATGAAGGATTCCGTCATTGAGCTTGGAGTCGATGGGATCGACCGTCAGACGCCCAGCCGCCGAGCGCAAGACGACCGGGACTGCGCTTAATCGCATGCCGAAGATATCGAGCGAGTCGATCTGGATACCAATCTCCCCCTCGAGCGAACCCATGTTATCAATGGCCGGCAGGCCGTTCGTCTTCCCCGCCAATCGCCAGGTTCGCGGGCGGCCGGAGATGCGGGCGTGGGGCTCGACCTTTTGCGCCAAGAGCGACTGGATGGCCTGCCAATTGGGGTTGAGCGATCCCTTGAGGTCGACACTGGCCCGTGTGGTCAGATCGTGGACCGCGCCCGCCCCATCAACCTGGATGTACGGTGACTTCAGGGTAAGTTCGCTGAGATCAAGCCGGTCCGACCGTGGTGCGTAGCCCGCGTTCGCGGTCAGAACCACGCTTTCGAGAACATTGAATTTTGAACCGTCACGGGCGGCACCCGCGGCCTCGTTAAGCTCGAGCCGAAGTCCGAGATTCCACAGCTCCTGGTCACGGCGGGCGCGCACCAAGGCATTCATCTGGCCTTCCCACGGGAACTCGTCGGCTGAAAGCAAGCGTCCAAGGGACGCAAGATCCGCGCTGGCGACGACTTCGATCTGGGCCTGACCAAGCGCATAGAGCCCACTCGCCGTCAGCTTCTGATGGCCGGTGATCCAAGTCTCGTGCTCGTTGGGCGCATGCGGCGGACCGGAGAGTGACTCGACGATGAGCTGGTCTCGCGCCCGATCGTAACGGCCCTTGCCTTCCCAGCAGATTGCCTCATTGGGAGCAACCCCCGGGCCGCCTTTCGGTGTCCGAGCCACACGTAGAGCCAGCCGCTCGGCCGTCCACTCACCGTGAGCCGACTTCGCTTTCAGCTCTCCCTCGACCCGGTGCGGCCGGTCGGCCAGATTTACGGATGTCGAAGCTCGTCCCACGACGACGAATTCGTCGCGGACAGAACCAGCTTGAGCAGACAGCGTGACGTTCGCGGCGCCACTGGCACCACTGAGCGAGAGGTCCTTCCACGATTCGGGCCATCCCGTGGGCGTTGCCGGACCGGCGATCTGCGCCTCGAGAGTGAGTTGCTCTCGCTGCAATTCTTCAACCAGGGGCAGACCGCCCAATCGTAGGTCGCGAAACGCGCCGTTAAGGCCCGCTCGATAAGCCGATCCTTGTCGTTGATAGCGTGCCTCCAGCTTGCCCTGACCGGCGAGCTGAATTTCGCCGAAATCGATCCAGTCGTGAAATCGCTCGCGAAACGCGGCAAGGTCAAGCGTTGCGTTTACGACAATGCCGCGATCCACGTTTCCCTGCCCTGTCGCCGTGAGAAAACTTGTCTGGATATCGAACCGCTCTAGCTCGAATTCCTTTTCGCGATGCTCGATTTTCGCGACCAGCGTCGCCGGCTCCGACAGCTTGAGCGATTTATCGCCCAGCCGCGCGGCCAGTTCGGCAATCTTCCCGTCAACACTCCAGATCTCGGTGCCTCGCTCGCTTCCCGATCGGATGTCGGCGCGAAGGCGAGCGCTTCCGTGCTCGACACGCAGTTGGTCGCGCAGATGCAAAGTCGCCGGGAGCTGGTGGGCCACGGCAGCCAGATCGACCGCCGCCTCGAGCCACGCCCCCTTCTCGGGCGTGGGCGGGACCGAGCCTTGACCCTGGATCGAAATGATCGGGCTCGCGACATCGAGCTTGTCAATGTTCCAGAAACCCTTGTTTCGGTCTAGGCCCACTTGCAGGCGAGCGGTCTCGAGGTGAACCGTGTCGGAGGAAAGTGCATCCCCGATGGCCACGAGGTTCGTGATCGTCGCATCGCCGTCGATCCGCACGCCTCCGGCACGAACCTGGCCGGTGATCTTGCCGCTCAACTCTCCTCTCGCCTGAACCATTTCGTGAGCGAGCGTCCATGGCCACCGCGTTCCGTTGAACGACAGGTTGAGATCGTGCTGACCCGCGGGATCCACGGCCGCCCGGCTGTACGTTCCATCGATGGCCATCCGGGCGGGTTCGCCCGTTGATGAAGTTCGCTCAAACTGAAGATTCCAGGTAATCGGCTCGGAATGTCGTCCCAGATCGAGCGAGATATCAGCCTTGTCGGCCACGACCGGATCCGTGAATGCCGGGTCGCGAAACCGAAGACGGCCTTGATCAATACGAATCACGAGTCGGACGGGGGGGCGCTCCGAAATGACCGGCTTGAGCGTCTCGTACAAATCGATCTTGCCATCGGCAAAGCGCTCGATATCAACGTCGCTCTGCTCAAGTCGTAGCGTGGCGATCTTGGGGCGAGTGATCAAAATCTGCCAGAGGCTCCAGCTCAATTTGGCCCGCGCGGCCGCGACGACCCGGTCGCCCTGGGCATCGTGGAGCACGCCCCCGAAGATTTCCGTCGGCCGCAACCAGGAAAGCCGAACCTCGCTAAACTCGACCGAGCCGGGCGCCAGGATCTTGTTCGCGGCGGCAGCGAGCTGACGCTGCGCGGCTGGCATCGCCAGCAGCCAGGGGAGCGCGGCGATCGAGCTCACGCTCAAGAGAAGAACGGACAGTACTAGCAAACGCCAGCGACGGCGGGCCTGACCACGAACCGTAGAAATCATCTGAATCGCCTGGCCTTTCGCCCTCGATGGCACGGGGGATTTCCCCGCGATATTCCTGGCTGCTGGGTGATTCTTCGGCCCGGGAGGCTCATAATCAAATCCAGTTTACCCGCAGACCGAAAATAGCACCAACGCGAATTGGCATGAGGAGACTGTCCTGTGCAGGAACTTAATGAGGCCGAAGCTGCCGTCGCCGGGCCGGCCGATCGCATCCCACGTGCCAATGCATGGGCCTGGGGCCTGTGCTGGCTGATGTTTGCCTCGACGGTCCTCAATTACATGGATCGGCAGACGATCACGCTGGTCAAGGATCAAGTCGCCACGGCGTTCGCGATCACGTCGGACCTCGATTTCGGTTGGGTCCTGGCCGCTTTCAGCATGACTTATGCTCTTTTCCAGGTGCCGGCGGGCTATCTGGTTGACCGGTGGGACCTTCGCTGGTCTTACGCGGCGGCGGTGGCGTGGTGGTCGCTGGCGGCGATGGCGATCGCCCTGGTTCCAAACCTGGGGATGTTGATTGTCTGCCGGGCCCTCCTGGGAATGGGTGAATCGTTTAATTGGCCCTGTGCGTTGCGGGTGACGGCCCGGGTGTTGCCGCCCGCGGATCGAAGCCTTGGCAACGGCATCTTCAACTCAGGGGCCGCCGTGGGCGCCGTCGTGACGCCGCTCGTGGTGACGAACCTGACGCTGGTTCTGCGGGTGGCGCGCGGCGTTTCTGGTGATTGGCTCGCTCGGCTTCGCCTGGGTGGCCGCCTGGCTCATTCTCGTTCAAGGCCCACAGCGGCGGTTGCTCGCCCGAGAGGCCCGCCCCAGGCCGGCGCACCTCGACAAGCCGACGCGCCGGGGCCGCGACTATCCTCGACCGCCCAGGTGCATTTGGGTTCGTTCTGGCGGCGACAGTCGGCATCGGTATCTCGGCTTTCTGGTGGGGGCTTTCCTATCTCTGGCTCAGTATCGCGCTGGCCATACTGGGGCCACTGGCCGTCTCGGCCCTCCTGCCTCTTGAGCGGCTCAAAGGAGCAGACTGGGCCGTCAGCCTGGGTGAGATCGTTCGCATTCGCCGCTTCTGGCTCCTGGTCGTCGTCTCTGTATCGATCAACATTTGCTGGCATGTCCTCATCAACTGGACGCCGACTTACTTGAAGGACGAGCGCGGGCTCGCCTTCCAGGCCGGGAACCTCTTAAGCGCGATTCCCTTTCTCGCGGCCGACGTGGGCAACCTGGGGGGCGGCTGGCTCTCACGGTGGCTGGCAGCGCGGGGACGGTCGGTGGTTCGCTCGCGGCAAATCGTGATGTCGGGGTGCGCACTCCTCATTCTTTGCGGCATCAGCGTGACCGTGGCACCAAATGTCACCACCGCGGTTGTCCTGCTCTCCGTCATGGCCGCCGGAGCGGCCGCCTTCATGGCCAACTACTTTGCGTTTACCCAGGAAGTGAGCTCCCCGCATACAGGATTGGTAGTAGGCTATCTGGGAGGAATAGGAAATCTGTTTGTCGCGGGAATTCAGCCGGTCGCGGGATTGGTCAAGGATCGGACCGGGAGCTTATCTATGATTTTCTTGTTGATCGGTACCACGCCTTTATTTGGTTTGGCGGCCTTGTTTTGGGGCTGGCATGAGAAGACAGACGTCGAATCATGACAAAAAGAAGAGTCGCCGAGACGCCCTCGGAGCGCTCCGACTGCCAAGTCACACACCATCCCGACCGCCGTTCTATTAGGCGGAGGGTCTGACGATCGACCGCCGAAGGGGAAAGCAATGGCACAAATTGAGTTCTTCGATGAGTCAACCAAAAGTGTAATCGCGAACGTCCGCGGAGCCGACCACGCACTAATACCGGTCGTGGACGACCAAGTGTATATCCCGCACTTCGAGCAAGCCGGGGTGTACGCACATGTCAAGGTGACGGGACGCCAATTCTTCTACAGCCTTGACGGTTGCCTGACCATGATCCGCCTCCCTTGTGAGGTTGTGCGATAATCACCGCATCAGCTTCGGTCGGCGGCGTCGCGATCGCCAGTCGGGGCGTGCGTCCGCTGTGAAACTTGATCGAGACGCCATGGCTGCGCGAACCGCCTGATGAGGCCGCGAAACGTCGTTTCGGCCTCCAACGCGATCCGCGGCTGCTGGCTGTCGTCGAGCGTGCCGACAGAGATCAGTCCATACCAGCTTAGCCTGACAGGCCACGCCCGCAACTCGGCGGTGCGATTGAACCGTTCCTGGTTGCGCAAGGCCCAGACGACCCCCCAATGGTCGCGAAACCACAACCAGATCCCGTCAAATCCCCGTTCCGCCGGTACATGGTTCGCGCTCCACCGAGCAGCCCAAACGCTGAGGGCGAATGTCCACGCCACCCACTCCGACAAGACGGCTCGCCGCTCTAACGGCCAGTCCGCACGGGTCAGGCCGAGGTATTCGAGGACGAGGGCAAACCCCAAACAGGCCGCCGCCATCCCATAACGGGTCGGCAGGTAATTCGTCACACCCACGACGACCAGGAGGCCGTAAAAAATGGTCCACGGAGCGTCCAGATGAACCAGGGGCATTCCCCGAGCCCGGCGGATCTGGCCAGCCTCCTCCAGCCAGGGGATCATGAAGACCACGACCAAGAGAACCATCAAAAGAGCCCAGACGCGTTCGCCAGGCGTGCGGGCGTTGAGCACCGACACGAGCGCTGCCAGCACGGCGAGAACAGCGAGATAAGTGAGCCGGCCCGCCATCGCCCGGCCGTCGGCGAGCGGCTCGGCGAGCGCCGCGGCTTGAGCGATGACTGACAAGCCAAGCGCCAGCGCAAACCAGATCAAGGCAGGGCGCAGGGCCGTTCCGCACGCCCCGCGCCAGGCTTCTCGCCAGGGAACAAATGTGCTCGCCAAACTCAAGAGAAGCAAGACCGGGGCGTGTTCCGGGGCGATCCCCATCATCAGGGCCGACACGATCAGTAGCGGGGCAATCACGCCCACTTACGGTCCTTCCCGCGGGCCGATGTCGTCGAACTCGACATTCCCTCGATGATTGGACGAATCCGCGACCGCCCGCTTGCCGAACATCGCGACCACCAACAGAGCCGCCGCCATCGCGCCAAAGGCCCAGATCACCGACACCCAGTAGCCGGTTTCGCCGCCGGCCGACGCCGGGATCGAGAAATCGATCTTCTTGCCAAAGTTCTCGAAGACGACCAGTAACGCCACGATAATGCCGGCCAGCGAACCGCCAGCGATCAGGCCGGTCGACATCAGGGTGCCGGGACTCGTCTCGGCCTCCTCGGGCGTGAGCCCCCGCCAGCGGTCGACCAAGCCGCGGAGAGTGCCGCCGACAAAGATGGGCAGCGTCGTCGACAGCGGCAGATAAACCCCGACCGCAAACGCCAGCGCCGACACCCCGGCCAGTTGCATCACAACGGCCAGCACGGCCCCCAATATGACCAGTCCCCACGGAAGCTTCTGTGCCATGATCCCTTCGATCAAGGTGGCGAAGAGCCGCGGTTGCGGGGGATTGAACTTCTTGACCGCCGTCCCCGATGTCGTCTTGGTAAGCCGGCCGCCAATGCCGGCATCAATCAGGTATCGCGCCTGTCCCGATTCTTCGACAAGGTACTTGCCCGGCAACACACCCGGCTGCGGGTTGACAACCCACCAAACGCGATAGCTCTTGCCGTCGGGACCGATTTCGGTTCCCTTCAACTCGGCGGCAGGTGCCGTGACACGGGGCAAATCGGCGGGATCTTTGGATACCGTCGTGTAAGCGACGTTTAGCCCCCACAGCGTACCGCCGATCACCACCGCTGAAATCAAGGCCCCAACCAGGATCGAGACCTGCTGCTTCCAGGGCGTCGCCCCGATCAAAAAGCCCGTCTTGAGATCTTGCGAGGTTGTTCCGCCATTGGACGAAGCCACGCAGACGACCCCGGCGATCGACAGGGCCGTCAGTCGATACTCCGGCCCGACCCAGCCCAGCACGACGAAGATCAGGCAAGTCAGCAATAAAGTGGCAATCGTCATCCCCGAGATCGGATTCGACGACGAGCCAATGACCCCGGTGATTCGCGAGCTGACCGTTACGAACAAAAAACCGAACAAGACGACGAGAACACCGCCAATCAGCCGTCCGGTGAGCGCCGTCGGAATCAAGGGCGAGGCCGCGATCGCCAGCACTAATCCCAGCGATCCCACAGACACGACCCACATGGGCAGATCATGTTCGGTCCGAGCCACACCCTGCGAGCCACCCGGTTTGCCCGCGCGCAAGTCACGCAGGCTGCCGCCGACCGAGCCAAGGATCAAAGGCAGCGCGTTGAGCATGCTGAGCACGCCCCCCGCCGCGACCGCGCCGGCACCGATATAGCGGACGTATTGCCCGGAGATCGCTCCAGCACTCATCTCGCTGATCTTCTGCTGGCCCGGCGGCAAGACCTCCGGGAGCCCGTCACCGAAATAAGCGATCATCGGCACCAGTAACAGCGCCGTCGTGATCCCGCCGCCAACCATGACCGAAGCAATCCGCGGCCCAATAATGTACCCCACACCCAAAAGCGCCGGCGAAGAATCCAGTGCGACTACGGCCTTCTTGTAACCCGTGATCCCCGAGATCGCCCGCTCCCACTCATTTGCCCACAGCTTGCACGCTTGCATTAGGATTTGAAAGACAAAGCCCACGCCGAAGCCGAGGAACACAGTCCGGGCATTCGAGCCCCCCTGCTCTCCCACGATCAAAACCTTCGCGCACGCCGTTCCTTCGGGGTACGGAAGCGTTCCGTGTTGCTTGACAATGAAGGCGCGGCGGAGCGGGATCATCATCAAGATGCCGAGCAGGCCTCCCAGCACCGATACCATCAAGACGCGTGTCCATTCCAGCTCATAACCCAGCAGCATCAAGGCCGGCATCGTCGCCCCAACGCCGAAAGCGATTGACTCACCCGCCGAACCGGCCGTCTGAACGATGTTGTTCTCGAGGATGGTGGTCCGCCGAATGCCGAAAGCGCTCGACAGCCCACGGAAGATGGTGATCGCCAGCACCGCCACTGGAATCGATGCCGATACCGTCATTCCCACCTTGAGGAACAGGTACAGCGAGGACGCGCCGAAAATGATTCCCAGGATCGAGCCCAAAGCCACGGCCGACCACGTCAGCTCGGGTAGCCGAGCCTCATCCGGGATATACGGATCAAAGCCATCCTTGCCTGGTTCTCTCGCAACGGGGGGCGAGTGCTCGGCGGTGCGTACGGGGGCCGACATGTCCGCGAGTTCTCCATCAATTTCAAAAAGGGCGGCAAGCCGTTTGTCTTTAGTCTCAGTGCGCCTTATCGATCGCGGCGAGCCGGTTAACGACGTCGCAGAGGACGTCGATAGCGCGCCGGCCGGCGTCGACGTCGTAAATCAGCTCGCTCGGATAGAAGCTCAGCGTGCTGAAGGTCTCGTCATAATACGTCTGGAGCCGCCGGTGGATCACCTCGTCGCTCATGTCGTCGAGCCGGTTCTCCCGCAGGGCTCGCGCCCTTAATCGCTGTGCCGCCAGCATGGTGTCGACGATCTTCAGATGAAAGATCTGGAGCACGTCGAGAATACTATCGAGTCGCTGCGCCTGTTTATAGCTGCGGGGCAGTCCGTCCAAGATGAGCGTCTGCTGGTCAGGCACCAGCAGCTCCTGCATCTCCAGAATCAGCAAATGACGCTCGAAAATCCGGACTGTCAAGTCGTCGGGCACCATCAGGCCCTGCGACGTGTAAGTTTCGATCTCGCGGCCGAACTTGCCCGTGCGTGGTATCTTGCGGAAGATATCACCCATAGAGATGTGTACCAATGATGGAAGCTGGCCGAGCACGGCCCCCTGCGTCCCCTTGCCGCTTCCAGGCATCCCGAAGAGTAGAATACTACGGTACTTGTGATTTTCTTCCACGATCGCAGTCCTCGAGCACGAAGTGAGCGGTCCCCAAAGTCACGGTAGTCGAGCCGGCCGCGTCCCGTCAATTTACCTTCAATCGCTTTCCCGGTCGACTGTCGACACCGACGGCGAGTTCGAACCGAATGGACACGGCCAAAGTCAGATAATTTTCGAATAGTCCACCATCTTTGGGCATCGGAGGCAAGGAGTAACGCAGCGATCTTGTGAATCGGCACGCGACCCCCGACCAGTCGGTTGCAAATTACGCGGCTTCCTCGTTGACTCGTTGACCAACCCTTAGTCTCGGGATAACTTGAAGCGAGGTCGTCTGACACCCTTCAAGGAAGGGAAACGATCCCCTGATCGAACGCGTCGCCGTTTAAAGAAGCTCGGAACAAGGTCCGACACTTGACAATCTCAGCAAGTTTCTTTTTCCACTGTCGTCAAATTGCCAGACTTGCATCCAGAAGGGATGAGCATGACCAGAATCATCGCGTCGCTGTTGAGCGTAGCGGGTTTGCTTTCGGCGAGTTGTTGGGCCGACGAGTACCGCATTGGACGGGCCACAGCCGATATCACGCTGCCGGTGTGGGGCATTCAGATGCTCGGTTACGTGCATCCGCAGCAGATCGGTGAAGGGCTGCGCCAACGTCAGTTCGCCCGCGCGTTTGTCATCGCCGACTGCGTCGATCGCACGCGGCTGGCGTACGTGACCTGCGAGGTTGCCTTCCTTACGCACACCGTGAAATTGGCCGTTTTGGAGCGACTGCACGAAAAGTTAGGCGATCGCTATAGCGAAGCGAACCTGATACTGGCGGGCACGCATACGCACGGCGTGCCGGGCGGCTATCATCATCATCTGTCGACGAACGTGCTGAAGAGCGACTTCTTCCAGCAGGTGTTCGACGCTTTGGTCGATGGCATCACCGAATCGGTCATCAATGCCGACGCCGATCTCAAGCCCGGTCGTATCTTCTTCGCCCAAGGCGAACTTACGAATGCCAGCACCAACCGCTCGGTGCCTGCC
Source organism: uncultured Isosphaeraceae bacterium (assembly GCA_963829765.1). Taxonomy (GTDB): domain Bacteria; phylum Planctomycetota; class Planctomycetia; order Isosphaerales; family Isosphaeraceae; genus CAWFRS01. The sequence continues at coordinate 80,359 of CAWHKI010000172.1, forward strand.
TATCGCAATGATCCCGCCGACGAGCGGCGCGGTACGCGGGTGAGGTCGACACCACGATGACACTGCTCAAATTCGTCCGCGACGACGGCGCGGTCGGCTTGCTCAACTGGTTCGCCGTGCATCCGACGTCGGTGAATTTCCACTACAAACTCACGACGAGCGATAACAAGGGCTACGCCGCATATCTTATCGAACAGGCTCACGGTGTCCGCTACTCCGGGAAAGGGGAGTTCGTCGCGGCATTCGCCAACACCAACTGCGGCGATGCGACGCCAAACCTTAATCTCGATGCCACTGGTCCGGGACGCACCGACCTCGAAAGCTGCGCGATGATCGGCAAGCGCCAGGCGGACGCTGCCACTCGGCTGTTCGAGTCGGCCAGCGAACAGCTCGCGGGCCCGATCGACGTGCGGCACACGTTCGTCGACTTTTCGCGCATCGTCGTCTCCGATGAATTTACTGGTGCGGGTCAGCAGCACACGTGTCTCTCGGCGTGGGGCTATTCGTTCGCCGCCGGGTCGGATGCCGAAGGGGGCGGACATCCCCTGTTCCACGAGGGGATGACGAAATCCGATCCAGCGATTGATGCGACCCTTCGCCTCATGGTTCCCGCGCCCAAGCCGACCCCCGAGTTGATCGAGTGTCACAAACCAAAGGCCATTCTGCTGGCCAGCGGTCTGACTCGGCCGCCCGTCCACGAGCAGGTCTTGCCATTAGCGGTCGCGCGGATCGGCCAGCTCGTGTTGGTGATCGGCCCGGCGGAATACACGACGATGAGCGGTCGACGATTTGCGCCGCCGTTGGTCGCGAGCTAGGGGTCGATCCCCGCTATGTGGTTGTGGCCGGCTACGCCAACGATTTCGCCGGGTACGTCACGACCTGGCACGAGTATCAAACCCAGCAATACGAAGGAGGACACACGCTTTTTGGCCCCTGGACCGAGGCCGCTTATCGACAAGAGTTCGCACGGTTGGCGCGGGCACTTAAGACCGGCGAGACCGTGACGCCAGCAGTACACCCGACCGACATGCGCACGGTACCCCACCGCAACGTTTCCCTCGATGGCCCCGATGAACAGGCCCCGAAGAACGCGCAGCTTCGGCGATATTGTCACCTCGCCGCGCGAAAAGTATACCGCGGGCGATGTGGTCAAGGTGTCATTTTGGACCGGCAGCCCCGTCAACGAATACGACCGCCGTGATCAATTCCTGGCGATCGAGCGACTCGATACAAGCGCCTGACAAGTGGGAAGTGGTGCGTGAAGACAGCGATTGGGAGACCACCGCCCAGTGGGCACGGATCAGCAGTGCCACCGGTCGGCCCGAACCGAGCAAACCGCCACGGAACACCGTTGCAGATACGGCCCCGCCGCCGCGCTACGTGCCCAAGCCGGAACCGTTCCACGTGACGATTACCTGGGAATCAAGCCCACAAACGCCGCCAGGGACTTATCGCATCGTGCACTTTGGCCGTTACAAACACGATGGGAAAGTTCACCGGTTTACGGCGCGGTCGGCAAACTTCCAGATCGGCCCCTGACCAACCTCGGCGGCGATACCGCCGGCGATCATGCGCACACACATCCACATCAGAAAATTCTGTGGATTAGTGGAAACTCGGAACGCCGCGTCTCACGAGGGACGCTTGGTCGCGATGATTCCCAAAACTTCGAACCGCTCCGACGGGCTTTGGAAGATCAGACGCACCAATCGGGCCCAGACATCGAATGTCGACGTGCGCGAAGGTAAACGCTCGCCCCCTCGCTTTAGGTTTCCATAGAGGCGGTCCCATGTCACCTGCTCAGCGACCATTCGCTCACGCGAAAATTGCGGAACGACTTGGCGGTAGAGAATATCTTTGACATCGAAATCAGTGGACTCGAATAACCGGGAGAGGCTCTTTCTTGTGAAGAAGTTCAGGTTGCGTCCCGCGTCGCAGAAATGCCATGCGGGCCCTAAGCGGAGGGCCGAATACGCTCCGTGGTTGGCGACTTCGGCAAAGACGTGGCCTCTGGGGTTCATGAGCCTGTGGACGTTCCGTAGCGCCGCCCGCGGCTCAGGACTGCTTTGCAGGGCCCTGTTCAAGAATACCGCATCGAATGATGTCTCGAGTACCTCTCGTGGCGGTGCATCGACAGTTCCTGAGTAGACCTCAAGACCTTGGTCTCGGGCCTGACGAACTGCAAGGTCGTTGCGCTCGACTCCCAGAACGCGATGCCCCAGGTCTCTGAGGCCAGCCATGATGGCCACGTCTTCACAGCCGAATAGGCATATTGAGGCCGTTGGCTGGCTCACGATCGAGTGAATCAACGGTGCATCGATTTGACGGGCCGAGACGTGGCCGATCTTCCAGGCGACGTGGAGGCGAAGCTTCTCGAGGAACGTGGGACCTTGCTCCGACTGATTGAACCCAAACGCGGCCGGCTCGTTGAACCGATCCGGGTCCTCGATCGGCGGCCGGGGATCGAGAAACCCAAAATCGCAGGCCGCGCACCACCGGATATCGTAAGGATGAGAACCCGCGGGCTCGCACAAAGATGGGGAAGGTGGTAACGGACCCTGGTTTCCCCTCCGCAACAGAGACATTCCTTACTGTCATCGTCAGACGCATCAGGTCCCATGTTGCCCCGACCAAGAATTGCCATGCAAAGAATTCCGCCGACTCCTCACGCTGATCTGTTCGCGGATTATCGTTTAGTGGAGATCGAACTTGCAATAAGCCAGCCCATCAATTTGCGGGAAGATGTACCACATCCAATGCGTGCGTTTCTGGCCGTTCCTGATTTCTGAGAGTGCCTGCTGGTAGTTTTTATCTTGCGCCCCCAAAAAGCGGCCCAGGTCGTACGGGCCCTCGGTGCTGCGAGAATCGCTTGAGTTGGCCATTTTCGGGTGTCTCCTCGCCGTCAATCTGGCGGGCTTTCGGGTCGGCTGCGTCGCGATCGGCTGTTTCGGGTGTCTCCTCGCCGTCAATCTCGCGGGGTTTCGGGTCGGCTGCGTCGCGATCGGCTGTTCTGATCGGCCTTTTTCTGAAGAATCTTCTTGGCCTTTTCGAGCTCGGCTCTCCGCTCGGGGGGTAAGTTCTTGCCGGCCCGGTTGATGAAGTCTCATTAACAATGCTCATCGTGACCGCCCAGGTGCCACTTGCATAGCCTGGACGGCAATTTGTGTGCCACGTCGACCCAGCCGAATGCAATAAGCGAACCGGCGCGGCTGCCGCGTTCTGTTGAACAAGCCCTTTGACCGTTTGAGCGGCGGTCGAAACGCTCTCGGAGGATTTCTCATAAAATGGTAGACTCCATTCTCGGTCTCCACGGCGGAGATTGGCACCTTCAAGCAGGAAAGGACTCAAAGCGATGAAGAAGGTCTATCAGGTGACGGTCATGGCGCCTGTTTCTTTGAGCGTCGCATTCTGGGCAATAAGTGGCCGAGCGCAGCAGGGTCCCCAAGACCCGCAGCAGGAAGGCGTGGCGACCAAGGCTGCGGAGAAGATCGACGAGGTGGGTCGTGCGATCAAAAGGGGGATTCTCAATGCCGAAGAGTCGGTTCGCGAAGAATTGAACAAGACGCGCGAGACCGTGCGCGAGGGATTTGCCAAGACGCGGGAATCGGTTCAGGCCATGGGAATTCCGTCACGCGTCTATGGGCGGCTGCACTGGGACAAAGAGTTCCACGCGGTCCCGCTCTTCGTCAAGGCCGAGGGAGGCACGGTGACGGTCCGCGGTACGCTGCCAGACGCGGCCGCCAAGGCCAAGGCGATCGAATTGATCAAAGACACCGTGGGGGTTACGCGCGTGGTCGACGAAATCCACGTTCTTTCGACGAGCGCGTCAACCACCAGCACCCACCCCGCCGCCAAGCGTTGAGGTTGGATTGGCCCCAGCCATCGCGTCTCGCCGAGTGTTGGTGCCATAACTCTTCAAGTCAAAAATGATTCCGTCTATTTCCCCACTCACGAGAGCGGGGAAATCGGCGGTTGCGCGCTTTGGCGGTCTGTCGGCATGCTTTTCGCTTATTGCGTTCTCTGGGAATTGTGTATACTGACGGGCCGTGTTACTACTTCGTTATCTCCGCACCCAGCGAGCTATACCGCTCGCGGTGTGAGGCGCGACATCGGGGCGGGGAGGGCGAGGCTCCGTCCGAGCCGGCATCGGCACTCGGCTCGCACGGAGGCTCGCCCTCCCAAGATGTCTCAAATCAACCCGGGTACGGTATAACCAGTCGTAATCGGCCAGTTTGTCGGCGATGATGCCTGCGTTGCCGGCCGATTATTCAGCATCAGGACGTGATGAACACCACACTTCTCAGGCAACCGATCCAATCGGTCCTCGCCCAATGGCTGGTTTTCGGAATCTTTGAGGATGATGTGGAACCCCCGCTGGCAACACGGGGAACGGTTTTGGAGCCAATCATCAGTCGTTTGATCGGCGAAAAGGACCTGCCAGCGGCGCTGGGCGACCTCACGGTACTGCATGGACTAACGGGGCTGCGGGCCAGCGCGGTCCTGTTGGTTGGGCTGGGTTTACGTCGGCGATTCGGCCCCGGGGCTGCGTTTGCGGCGGGATTTGCCGCCGCCAAGCGATTGGCCGGCAAACGTCGTGACTCAGTGGCGCTGGTTCTGCCCCCGTCCGAGCTTCCGCCAGTGTTCGCTTCCGCTCTGGTCGAAGGCGCGGTTGCCGGCACGCGGGGGCCCGCGGTGCGCAAGACGGAAGCGGCGAGGCATACCTTTGACACGCTCAGCTTGGTGGTAGGGACCGAGCACACCGAGGAAGAGTTGCGTCGAACTCGAGAAAAGCGTGCACCGCGGCGAGATCATCGGCCATGCCGTGAATCTGGCTCGCGACCTGGTGAACACTCCTCCTGCCGAAAAGGTGCCGCGGCATCTTGCCGATCGAGTCGCCTTAGTTGCCGCGGACGCCGGCCTGTCTGTCGAAATTTGGGACGAAGAAAGGATTCGTCACGAGCGCTTCGGAGGGTTGCTTGGCGTCGCCGCGGGCTCGGACGAGCCGCCGCGGTTCGTCGTGCTCGGTTACCACCATGGGGGTGACGCACCCACGCTCGCCCTCGTTGGTAAGGGGGTTACATTCGACTCGGGCGGCCTGAGCCTGAAACCGACCGCCTCGATGGAAGACATGAAGTCCGACATGACAGGCGCGGCGGTCGTCGTCGCGACAATGGAAGCGGCCGCGCGGTTGGCCTTGCCGGTCAACGTCACGGGATACCTCGCCATTACCGAGAACATGACGGGCGGCAAGGCGATGAAACTCGGGGACGTCTTGACGATGAGGAACGGCAAGACGGTCGAGGTCATGAATACCGACGCCGAGGGGCACTTGATCCTCGCCGATGCACTGAGCTATGCCGTGGAACACAAGCCGCATCGTGTCCTCGATCTGGCCACGCTGACCGGGGCGTGCATGGTGGCGCTGGGTCCTAAAGTCGCCGGGCTTTTTAGCAACGACGACGCGTTTCGCGACGACCTTTTGGCCGCCTGCCGGCACAGCGGTGAGCGGGTGTGGGGGCTGCCGCTAGATGATGACTACAAAGAGCAGCTCAAGAGTCATGTCGCCGACTTTAAGAACGTTGGCGGGAAATGGGGCGGAGCCATCACGGCCGCGAAGTTTCTCGAACAGTTCGTCGAGCGCGACGCCCTGGGTTCACCTCGATATCGCTGGGCCGAGCTGGTCCGATACGGATTCCGCGACTCGAGATGCCGGCGGTACGGGCTGCTTCGTAAGAACATTGGTAGCGTATCTGGAAGCGGTGGCGAAGACCGGCTAGTCTTATTTTTCAGGCCAAACCGGGTGGCCGCGTGGGATCGAACCGGCATTCGATGCGGTGGCTGTTGACGTCGACTGCCAGCAAAACCTCCAAAACCTCGTTCATGGGCAGGTCATTGTGGAGGGCCCACAGGATGATGCCGAGGTTCTCACCCCCGCGCTTGAAGTGGTCGATAATCGGATCGATCAGCGGCGACGCTTGGAACGTCGTTCTCAGCAAACCAAAATCACCCGGATCGAGCTCGATCCAGAACGTCTTGCCCTGAAGATGTTCCAGCCATCGATGCCTCAGAAATCCTCTCCAGTGCTCACCGATCCATCGTCGAATGGCCACCTCGCCCAGATCGCGACCAGCCTTCTCGCTCTCGATCCACTTGTACTGCTGCGCTTCTTCCTCCCCGCAACGATGGAGGCTCCTGCGGCACCCGCCGGGAAACGGCGGATCGGTAAAAAACGGCGTCAATACGACCTGTGAGCTACATTCCAACGTCGACTCCTCCAAGCTGAGACGCGGCGCCATCGCTTTGCGTCGTCGCGACCGTTCTTCGACTCTCGATTCGGGCGAGTCCACTCCCTCATCGACCCTTGAAGACCAACCCTACGTGGCCTTGGAAAAGACTGGCCACGGTGTGTGAAATACGGATTGTCGTTAACCTCGTGGTTCTTTAGTCGTCAGTAATACTGGGAGTCATTATAGAAGATGGCCCACGGCCGGGCAAGTTATTTCCGCACCGAGTCAATGGGATGGATGTGGGAGGTCTGGCAGATCCGCCAAAGGCACGCAGCCCGTGTCGGTGGGCCGGTCGTTCTGAAACCAGGCCAGCGATTTTCCAACGAAGACAACGGTGCCTGGCATGCCGGCGGCGAGGGGCCCCAGGGGTTGATCGACGACGGCACGCCAACGCACCTGGCCGTCGAGGGTCGCGCAAATCAAATGAACGCCGCGTCGGGAGATGCGAACGGGCTCACCGGCGGAATCGATGCCAAAGACGTCGTTCGTGTCGCCGGTGGGACCTCCTTGCGTGACAAAATCTCCTGAGCCGTCGCACGTAATGGCTCGCCCGTCGGCCGCGGTGACGATCGCGGCACGGCCGACCCGGAAAAGCGCCCATCCCTCCCAGGGTATGGGCCGATCCCAAAGGACCTCGCCGGTCAAGCTGTGCCCGCGTAGGCATTGCGATCGTCTGGCCAGGCTGAGCCAGGTCACTCCGGCGGGGATCCTTCGGGTGCCTCGATCAAGAGCGGGGCGTCGGTTGCATCGAAGACGAAGCCGGGAGTGGCCTCGCCCGCGGCATTGAAGATGAGCATTTGCCCACTGTTGGTGCTGACCGCCGCGAACCCCCGAGGGCCGATGGCGAGGTCTTCGACGGAAGACCGCAATTCGTGTTTCCAGACCCAGCGGCCCGCCGGAGTCAATCTGCCGATCCGGTCGCGTTCCTGGATCAACGCCAGGCCGAATTCGTCGGGCTTGATGGCGAGATGAGTGAGTTGGACGAGACTGACATCGAGGCGGCGAGACGTCTTTCGCCTGAGGTCGCAGAGGACGATCTGGCGGTCGGTCGCCGCGGCCAGCCAGCCGGGCGCTGTCCGGATGATCCGGCCGACGCCTGTCATGTCGGGCCCTTGTCCCACTTTCGTGCCGGAAGCGCTATACAAGTGAAGGCGGTTGGGGCTGGTGAAAAGCGCGATCGTCGGCGGATCGTCGACCACCGCGATCACCGCCGTCTCCGCCTGCTGGTCAGTCTCGACGGCCTGGACCACCCAGTCGGGGGCTCGCACCGAGCCGCCCGCCGCGCGTGGGGTTTGCGCCGAAGCAGCGGCGGCACTGGCTCGCCGCTCGGGCTTGGCTGCTGCTTTGCTCTGATTTCCTTTGAAGAGATCAAGGCGAACGATCTCACCCGTTGCATGGCCGTAAAGCAGGTAACGCCCCAGGGGGTCGAATTCAACCGCGATCGCCGGGCGAGGCAGCCGGGTTCGCCACCGTACATTGCCGGCCGAATTCATGAGGACCAGCTCGCCTTCAAGCGTCGCCGCGGCGATACTTCGGCCCGGGAAATCGGGGACCGCGTGCGATACGGTACCACCCAGGTGATACGAGCCCTCATTTCGTCCGGTCAGATCGAACCGCTGAATGCCCAGCGTGAAACAACTGGCGAGGACCATGGTCCCCTCACCATCGACCGCCAGCCTTCCGACATTGGACATCAACCGGTCTTGCCAGATGATCTCGGGACTGAGCCCACCTTGCGACCGGCCCCGTTCCAGCTCGATGCCCACGAGCATGCCGAACGCGGCCGCGCCGATCAAGAGCGGCCGGCCCGGCACGAAGCAGAGATGCGACAGCGGCACCATGGTTTCCAGCCGCCCCGCCGGCCGCCCATGGCGGTTGATCAAGTGGAGCGCGTTATGGCGGGTTCCCACGGCCAGATAACGCCCGTGCGGGTCAATCGTCACGAACGACGCCTCCGACGGCGCGGGCCGCTCGGAGAGCACATCGAAATCGGCGCTCAAGAGCAGCAGGCCGGCACCGTCGGCTTCGACCAAAAGTGCGATCAGGCTTCCTTCATCACTGATCGCGCCGGTAAGGATGCGATTGGGCACCCGCGATGTGGAGAGCGTCTCACCTCGCGTGTTAAGCAAGTAAAGCTGATTCCCCTCATCCCAGCCGAGGACCAGGCCCGCTTCGCGCGCGAACGCCAATCCCTTGAGCGGAGAGTCGGTCACAACCGTCCAGGTTGTCGAGGGCTCGAGTCGCGTCGACGGTTTGCCGGTGATCTCGGGCATGAGTCTTCCTGAGTCGTCCAAGTCGAAACTTGGTCGAGTTCGCGGCTAGGTGTCTCCCGAACGAGCGACTCTCGTCGGGCGTCCCTTCGATCCTAACCTGGCGAACCCACGACTCAATCGTATTTTACCATTTCGGTCTCTAAGCCAATGCTACCGGCGACGACAAAGAGGCGCCCGCACCTCTCTGATCGCCTGTCACAGGAATATCACAGGAAACACCAATCCGACGCGCCAGCGAGGATCACTCCCCGCGAGCGACTCGCGGCAAACCTTTTTGGTGCTTCGGGTTAGTAGCAATCGGACAGGCCAAGACCGGGAAGCGGGGGGCAGGCGTTCACGCTGCGTTTACGATCGCTTACGCCAGCCACGGAGTAGCCCGGCCGACCCAATGGCGAGGCCGATGGCTAAGAGAACCACGCTCGAAGGTTCGGGAACTATGGCGGCCGTGAACGTAAGCGATGTCATCCCGAGCAACTCAACCGTTTGACCTCCTGTGGTTCCGAATCCATCGCCAACCGAATTGAAGGTCGGAAGCAGGTTGGAACCGGTTCCGGTGATGGGACCAATGGAAGTGGACAAATCGTAAGGAATAGAGGCGAAGGCGCTATTCTGGATCAACCCGCTGTTATCGACAGTGCTGTTAAAAAAGCCGAGTCTGGGAAAGCTAGGGTCGGTATTGACGACGATGGTGTTATTGGCGTCGAGTGTTGCGTTGTAACTGCCTTCCGAAAACGTCCCACCAAGGGCGTATTGGTAATACTCTCCCCCGCTCGGCCCAGAAACGTTGGCCGTATCGCCGCTGAATACGAAGGTGAAATCGCCGGACCACGCAGTCTCGTCAATTGTGCCGTTGCCGACACCGCTAAACGTGTACGTGATCAGCGCCGCACGAGTCGTCGAGCCGGCCGTTAGCAGTACGATCGCGGCGATGAACCAGGAGAGAGCCGGCCGGAAGTGACGGGGTAATCGCGAGCACATGGACATTCCTCCGAGTACGTTGTGCGGCCGCAGGTGTAATCATTGCCATCGCCTGTGTGCCCAGCAACGGCCTGATGACCTGAACTCTCCAAAAGAAACGTACTCACTACGTCTACCCCCCAAGAGCCCCGATTGCAATACCATGAAGCACCAACATGAACGTTTTTGGCGGACACGCCGCTATAGCGGATCGTTTTTATTACTTTCATGTTTCTGTGAACTTTTCCGCCGGCTTGACCAAACGACTAAGGAAACCCATGAGAACCACCATCATCGCCCTTTGCCTGCTACTGCTTCCCACGGCCGTCTCGCTTCGAGCCGCGGCGGCATCGCGCGCGAATCCAAACATCTTGATCATTCTGAGCGACGATTTGGGCTACGCAGATGTCGGATTTCAGGGCTCGAAAGAGGTTGCGACGCCGCATCTGGATGCACTTGCGAAATCCGGTGTGCGCTGTACCAGCGGCTATGTCACGCATCCGTTTTGCTCACCCACGCGGGCGGGCATGCTCACCGGGCGTTATCAGCAGCGGTTCGGCCACGAGTACAACCCCGTGTACGATCCACTCGATGTAACCGAGGGACTCCCGCTGAACGAACGTCTGCTGCCGCAGTTCATGAAAGAGGCCGGCTACCAGACAGGCTGGGTCGGCAAGTGGCACCTCGGCTCATCGCCGGCACACGTTCCCTGGCGCCGCGGGTTTGACGAGGCATTCGGCTTTATTGGCGGCGGCCATCAGTACATCAACTGGACGCCGAACGGACGGCAGTACACCCTGCCGATCACGCGCAATGGCCAGGCGGTCGCGGTCAGAGAGCACCTCACCGGCGCTTCGGCAACGAGGCATCGTCTTTTATCCGTCGGCACTCAGGCTCGCCTTGGTTGCTCTACCTCGCCTTCAACGCACCGCACGGTCCGCACCAGCCGACAGCCGAGCGTGAGCGAAGCTTCGCGGGAATCGAGCCCGCCAGACGCCGGAAATGTCTGGCCCAGATCAGTCTACTCGACGACGCGATTGGGATCGCGATGCTTGCACTTGCCGAAAGCGGACAGACCGAGCGCACGCTGGTCTTCTTCCTATCCGACAACGGAGGTCCCGTCCAGGTGGCCGCGAAGAACGAACCGCTGCGTGGGACCAAGGGCCAGGTATATGAAGGTGGCGTGCGAGTACCGTTCGTGGTGAGCTGGCCCGGCCATCTGCCCGCAGGCACAACCTACGACGCTCCGGTTTCGTCGCTCGATATCTTTGCCACCGCGGTGGCGCTCGCGGGCGTTCGGATGCCCGCCGGCAAGAAGTACGACGGCGTGAACCTCATCCCTTATCTCTCGGGGAGACTCGAAGACATTGCCTCACGATCGCCTGTTTTGCGCGCACCGAGGGCGGCAAAGCCCACGCCGCCCGCGAGGGTCGGTGGAAGCTTGTCCGTCTCAAGGATCAACCGGCCCAACTCTTCGATCTTGCCACCGACATCGGCGAGACCCGCGATCTGGCGGCTCTCAAGCCCGAACTTGCAAAGCGTCTTTCCGAGACGCTCGACGCCTGGGACAAAGAACTGATTCCCCCGCTGTTCCTCGGTTCAAACGTCAAAAATGAAGACTGGGGGCCTGGCGGCGCGAATCAGAAGGGGAACCCCAGGGCTGTTAAGAAGGCCGTTAAGAAGGCCGGGGCCAGATGAGCCCTGGCGGCGAACTTTGCCAATCAACGCGCGGTCCGGCCCGGAGAAAAACTTTACGAGGCAACTGGCGAGATCGGCTCTCTGAAGGGCTTGCCATGCTCCACCATATAGCCGATGCGCTTGAGTGTCGCATCGGTCTTTACCAGCATCATGAAAGCCGCACGCTCGAGGTCGAGCAACTTCTGCTCGCTGAGCGCTCGCGTGATGTTAGTGTTCCCACCGCAGAGGACGGTGGAGATCGCTTTGGAGACGACCAAATCATGCCCGGTGATTTTGCCTTTGCGCGCGAGCGCATCGGCCTTGCCGTCGATGATCCGCTTCAAGACCGCGCCGGGAAGATGCACGGTCGGCGGCTTGGGCGGCGTGTAGTTCTTCGCCATCTCCACGCAGCGGGACTTGGCGTCGGCCAGGACGCGCGAGCGGTTCATGGTGATGCCGTCACCCGGACGCAGGATTTTCATGTCACGCGCTTCGTCGATCGTCGTGGCGACCCTACATTTGGCGATGTTCTGGAAGACCTCCGGAACATGCTTGACCACCGGGAACGGTTGGCGCATCAGCAATTGCGTGCAACCGCCCCAGGCCGGAACCAGCCCGACGGCCGGCTCGACCAGGCCAGGAAAGGAATTGGCATGCGCCTGGATGGCATCGCTGTGGAGCAAAATCTCGCAGCCGCCGCCCAGCGCCTTGCCGGCGAGCGCCGAGACGACAGGGAACCGGGCATATTTGAGGCCCAGCATGGCCTGCTGTCCGTCCGCGATCGCACGGTCGATCTCGACCCAATTCTGGTGCGGCGGCTTGGCCGCCTCGCCCAAGAGTCTCAGATCGGCCCCGGCCGAGAACGTGTCGCTGTCGTTGCCAATCACCAGCCCCTTGAATCGTTTGTCCTTGCCGAGTTGGATGGCGTCCTTGATGATCTTCAGCACATCGGGCGTGATCACATTGTCCCTCGTGGTCAACTCAAGGCAGGCAATCCCGTCGCCCATGTCCCACAGGGATGCGTCGTTGTTGCCGGCCAGCGGCACCGGCGCACGGCGTTTGACGTCCTCGAGCGTCAGATAGCCCGGCGGCGCCTCCACCGGCGTGTATTTTCCGTCGGTGCCGAGCGCCAGTCGCTTGCCGCCGTCCGTGATGTAAAAACATCGGCCTCGGGCCGTTTCGAGGAGGCGCGGAACGGCGCGGCGGTCTTCTTCCAGCTTGCCGATGAACCAGTCCACGCCCAGCTTGTCGATCATCTCGAATGGGCCATTCTTCCAGTTATAACCCTTGCGCATGGCCTCATCGACGGCGGCAATGCCGTCGGCGATGGCGGGAACCAGGGAGGCGGCATAGCAGAGCGAATCGGACAGCACCGCCCAGGCATACGCGCCCGCCTCGGGATGCGTCACCAGTGCCTTGATGTCCTCTTTCGTGGGGTCGAGGCCGGCTAATTCCACCCTGCCGCCCTGCGAGCGGTATTCGCCGGTGGCGAGGTCCCTGACCTCTTTGACTTTCTCGCTGCCCACCGTATTGATCCGGTAGAAACCGCCTTTGCCCTTGCGTCCGGTATAGCCCTGTTCGGTCATGCGGCCCAGCAGTGCCAGAGTTTTTTCCCGGTCGAGCTTGTGCAGCGGGTCGTCGGCGGGCAGCGAGGCCGACGCGGCCATCGTGGCCGCGGTATGCGACAGCAGGTCAATGCCGACCACGTCGAACAGCCCAAAAATGCCGGTTTTGGGAATGCCCGCCGCCACGCCCATGGCGGCGTCGGCCTGTTCGACCGGAACGCCGCGCCGCACCGCTTCCTCCAGCCCACGCATCATCCAGTAGCCGCCGATGCGGTTGGCGATAAACCCCGGTGTGTCCTTGCACTTCACCACCGTCTTGCCGAGCGACAGGTCAGCGAAGCGGCAAATCTCGTCGGCTGCGCCCGGGCGCATGTTGTTGCTTTGGACGACTTCCAGCAATTGCGTGAAGCGCGGCGGGTTGAAAAAATGCGTGATCATGAAATCACGGGCGAAGCTCTCCGGCATGCCTGATGTCAGCGTTTCGAGCGGCAGCGTCGACGTATTCGACGAGACGATCGAGCCAGACTTGCGGTTTGCGTCGATCTTGCGATAGACGTCCTGCTTGATACGGACATCCTCTTTCACCGCCTCGATGATCCAGTCGCAATCCTTGAGCTTGCCGAGATCGTCCTCCAAATTGCCGCAAGTGATGAAGCGAGATCGGCTGGGGAACACAAAACCCGGCGGGGCGCTTTCCCGCTGTTTCTTGACGGCGGCCTCGGCCAGCGCATTGCGGTTTGCGGCTCCCTCGGGAACGATGTCCAATAAGATCACGTCCACCCCGGCATCGGCCATCTGCGCCGCGATGCCGCTGCCCATGACCCCTGCGCCGATGACGGCGACTTTTTTGATATGCGTTGTATTATCAGCCATGAAACAAACCCTTTTGCCTGTTCAGTGGGTCCACGGATATATTGACGTAGATGACTTACCAGCCCGACATTCTGGGCCAGGCGGAAAGGTGTCAGGCTACACGGCCAGACCTACATCACGCAAAGACTTCCGCGGACCCACTTCGCTGTAATCCTGGCCCGCGTGCTTGAGGGACCCCGCCAATCGCGATATTTGTCGACGTCACATCGCTCCCGCCGACCCGTCGGGGCTGGCCAGAACGACGGTGTATCCGTCGAGGTCGCGCAGCCACAATTCCCAGTGATTCGGGCCGCCGTTCCCCTCCGCCGGGTTGCGATGGCGCGGCAGGACGATTTCGGCTTTCAATTCCTCGGCACGGACGACGGCCGAGTCGAAATCGTCGATCTCGAACCACAAGAGAACGCCGTTGCCGTACGGCTTCGCGCCGGGATCGCCGATCGGTCCGTGGTGGTGATAGACTTTCCAGTTGTGCAATTGAAGGATCAGACCGGACCGCGATTCGAGACGTTCGTATTCAGCGCCGCCATGGGCGCTCTGGCAACCTAAAAGACGTTGATACCATCGGCTGCTCGCCTCGACGTCTCGCACGGCGATCAAGGGTTGGGAACGCATCGG
>CAWHKI010000173.1:0-26506 GCA_963829765.1 uncultured Isosphaeraceae bacterium
AGAGCGACCAGGAAGAGGTCCGCCTGAACGAGCCCCACGACCGGGAAGTGAGCCAGGTACACCCAGTACGAGGAGTCGGAGAGGTACTTGATCGCTCGGCCGCCATATCGTGCCAGGTGCGCGCACGCGCCTAGCGACCCATAAAGCGTGAGCCAGCCGAAGAGTGACCCCGAGGCGGCCGACACCCAGGCGGCCGTTCCCGTCAAGGAGGCCGCGAGGTCGAGAGGCAGCCATCTTACCCGGACCAAGAGCGCGAGGGCCGAGCCCGCGAGGAACAGCCAGGGCAAAGGCCCCCGGCTCAGCGCGGGCAAACGAGTCCGGCCCGCGTGCCAGCCCAGCCCCGCGATGAAGAACAGGCTGTGATGGAGCCAGCGGATCGGGTTGATCAAGAAGCTGTTCCGCAGGTCCAGGATGGGGTCGACGCCGTTGCACCAGTGCCCCACCCAGAGGATCAGCGTCGTGGGTATCGCCAGCATCAAGGGGGTTAGGGGCGAACAGAAATGGCTCAGCACGCCATGCAAGCTGCGTGGCCGTTTCCGAGACTGGGATTGAACGACGCCCAGAAGGGCCAGCATCGGAATCAGGTAGGCAAGGAACCAGAGATGGGCCGGGCCAAACCGATTGGCCTGGATCTGACCGTCGGCGAAGTTCAGCGAGAGCAATTCGGCAACTTCACAACGGCCGGCGAGGTAGAGGCCAAGCATCCAGACGAGCGCCGTGGGAATCAGGATCGCCGGGATCGCCGCCAGGAATGGTAGGCCAATCCGGCGCGCGCGATCCAGCGCATAGCCGCGCGTTCCCTTGACTTCAAGCACCGCCGCCGCCGCATAGCCGGCCAGCGCGAAGAATGCAGGCATGGTGGCACCGTAAGACC
Organism: uncultured Isosphaeraceae bacterium; assembly: GCA_963829765.1. GTDB lineage: Bacteria > Planctomycetota > Planctomycetia > Isosphaerales > Isosphaeraceae > CAWFRS01. The sequence goes on from CAWHKI010000173.1 coordinate 875, forward strand.
ACCATGCGAATTGCTGGACGAATTCGGAACCCGCCGGCTCGTTCACCAGCCAGATCAGTCCCGGAATCCGAACCGTCATGTATGCGGCCGAGGCATGGAGGGCGACGACGGCAACCATCGAGGCCACTCGCAGGGCATCGAGCGCCGCCACTCGGTCGCTGATCGGCGCATCCCGGCGAACGCGGATCTTGGTGGCTGGCATGGCTCGTCTCCGTTTGGAAGTGACCGTCGCGCTTCTCGCTGACTCGTCACTCGGCCTTCTCGGGCGCTTGCCTGCACGAATTTGGCAAACAATCCGGGCCGGTTCGCGGAGCGAATCCGATCGGATGGATTCTGCCGGTTCTTTATCCCCACGCATTGCCTGCCTTTCATCCCGAGGGCGCAAGTGTAACGCTACCCGATCGAAGAATGTCACCGTTCAGTGTCTCGACCCAAACGATCCCAACGACGGCCCCGGAGGCCACGACGGCGATGGCTACACAAATGTCGAGGAATACCTGAACGCGATCATTCCAGCCGCCGCGTTCGGCCGATAGATCCGGGCAGAGCCCAATGGCAACGGACGGCGGCAAGGGGTAAATTACTCTGGGGCCCGCGGTTGGCAACGACGACGACCGCCGCGGGCCGGCGACCACTGCACGAAACACCGAACCGCGAGCATCCTGATGAATTCGATCCGCGTGAAACTATCCATGATGATGTTCTTGGAGCTGGTGATTTACGGCTCCTGGCTGCCGCTTTTGGGTCTTTATATCGGCAACAAGTACCTGAATTTCACCGACGACCAACAAGGCTGGGTATTCAACGCCTTCGCCATCGCTTCCATCACCGGGATGTTCTTTGGGGGGCAACTCGCCGATCGCTATTTCGCGCAGGAGCGGTTTCTCGCGTTTAGCCATTTCATCGGCGGTCTCGCCCTGTTCGGCCTGGCGTACCAGAAGACGTTCTGGCCCTTCTTCGGCCTGATGCTTTTGCATTGTTTCTTCTATGTACCCACGATGTCGGTAACCAACGCCATCGCTTTTGCTAACATCAAAGATGCAAAAGAATTCGGCGTGATCAGGCTGTGGGGAACGGTCGGCTGGATCGCGGCGAGCTGGCCGCTCATCTTCATTCCCATCGACTGGGCGAAGGTGCCGTCGATCGATCAAGCGGGCGGAGTCATTTCCTGGCTAGGGACCGCGCTGGGAACGCTCAAGACCGGCCCCGGAATGGAGGCGGCCCTGGCCACCACGTTCACGGTCGCGGGAATCGCCTCGCTCGTGCTGGCCGTCTACTGCCTGTTTCTGCCCCATACGCCGCCATCGATGAAAGGGGGTTCTTCATTCGCGCCCCTGGCCGCTTTAAAACTCTTGGCGGTTCCGAGCATCTTGGTGCTCTTCATCGTGACCCTGTTTGATGCACTTGTCCATTACACGTACTTTTACTGGGCAAGCCGTTACATGAGCCATATCGGCATGCCTGAAAACTGGATCTCGCCGTCCATGTGCATCGGCCAGTTCGCCGAGATCCCGGCGATGGCCGCGCTGGGCCTTGTGCTCAAAAAGCTCGGCTGGCGGACAACGATGATTCTGGGGATCCTCGGTCATGTCGTCCGGTTCGGCATCTATGCGATGGGCAGTCATGAACTGCTCTGGCTGGTCATCCTGAGCAACGTCATGCACGGATTTGCGTACGCCTTCTTTTTCGCGACCGTTTACATTTACGTGGATGAAAACTTTCCCACCGACGTGCGGACCAGTGCCCAGAGCCTGTTTAACCTGCTCATCCTGGGGCTCGGCCCGCTTTTGAGCAATTTCCTCTCCGCCCGCCTCGGCGTCATCTTCAAGGGGGCCGACGGCACGATCAACTATCACCAGCTCTTTCTCGTACCCCTGGGATTGGGGGTGCTGGCGACGGCAATCTTGGCGATATTCTTTCATCCCAAGGCGAAAGACCCAATTCCCGAAGAGGTCCCAGTCCTTGTCACATAAGCCGCTGGCATGGCTCAGCTTCGGCGGTTGGCCTGGTGATCTGGTCGGTCGGATGGACGGCGGCCAGTCAAGCACCCATCCCCGACGATGAGCTGGCGCGTCATCTGACGACGATTCGCAGTCAGATCGAAAATGTGACGATCGACCTTGCTCGCCGCGAGGAGCTGGCGCTCGAGATGGCGGGCACGCTCGACCGGGCGGCCCAGTCCGCCACCGATGCCACAATGCGGCGACGGCGGTGGTCTCAAGCCATCGATTTGCTCGACTGGTTCCTCAAAGAGAACCCAGATCCGCCGCGGCAACGGCAAGTGCGGTTTCAGGCGGGCGTCTTGCGCTGGGCTCAAGGCCGAAGCTGGGACGAGACCGCCGCGGCGGGCCCGCAAGACCACAAACCGCGCGATGAGGCCATCGCCGCCTTCGACAACGCGATCGAACGGTTTCGCTCGGTTGCCGGTGGGGGCAACAACCCGACTTTGGCCGACAACCTTCGATTCCGCCTGGCCGAAGCGCTTGCCGATCGGGCCGATCTGGAGCCGAAGGAGGCCGCCGGCCGCCGGTCCCGCGAATCCGAGGCGCTCGACTTACTCGACAACGCGCCGGCGGAAAGCGAACTCGTCGGTTTTTGGCACCTGCTCAAGGCCGACCTCTTACGTCGCCTAGGAAAACCGACGGAGGCCGAGCGGGAGATCGCCGCCGCCGTCACCTCGACGCCCGCCCCCCCCGCACGCGAGGTCATCGAGGTCAAGGTCCCGCTTTTGATCGAGCTGAAACGGTATGACGATGCGGCGAAGTCATTGGCTCCCTTGCCGCTGGAAAAGCCAGTGAAGGCGCTTTGGATGGTGCGAATTTGCCTGGCTCGACTGGGAGGCTTGTCCGCCGGCGGCGCCCGCTTCCCAATCGAGTCCGAGCTTTTTGGCTGGATCAAGGAACTGCGGGCCCAGCAGACGCTCGAGCGGCGAGCGGCACTGCTGGATCTGGCCGCCAGCTCACTTGTGCCCGACGCGAACCAACCGCCGGACGTTTGGGAGTCGTTGGCGGACGCTTATGGAATCGCGGGAGAGCCCGCGAAGGCCGGGGCCGCGATGGTGCGGGCCGCGGAGCGGGCGGCCGCATTGGGCCAGCCAGCGGCAGCGGCCGCTTTTCGGCTGCGCGGTGGCGGGTTCTTGTTTCAGGCTGCCGACTATCTCGAGGCTGACAAGATCTTGTCGCGGGCCGTCGCCGATCCGGCCGCCGGTGCCCTTCGGGCCAAGGCTGGCATGCTCCGCTGTCTGGCTCGCGGCCGTGCCGTCGCAATGGGCCTGCCCGGTGCCTCAAGGGACGCTTACGCCACGGCCCTCCAAGAGCAGCTCCGCGATTTCCCAGCGGACCCGGCGACGAATGAAGCTCGGTGGCTGTCGGGCCAGCTTGCCATTGCGGCGGGCGATCGCACCCGGGCCGAGGCCCTGTGGGCCGCGATTGCCATCGACTCGCCGCGCTGGCTCGACTCGCGCCTGGCCATCGCCGCCCTCGATCGCGATGATCTCGACCGTCAGTACATCAATCCTGAGCGCCGCAAGCTGGTGGACCACTTCGCGCGGGCCGACCACTTTTTGGATTCGGCGATCAAACAGGCGAAACCCGGTGACGGCCTGGCCGAGCTATTACTGGCACGAGCCAGGCTTGACCTCACCCCCAATGTCAGCACGCCCGAAAGGGCCCGCGACCTCTGCGAACGCGTCAGCCGGCTCCCCAATGCTCCAGGATTGCAATACCGCGCCCGGCTCTTGGGCCTGGTTGCTCTGGTCGAAATGGGGCGGTATGTCGAAGCCGAACGAGAAGCCCAGAATCATTGGTCGTGGCACATTCCCGCCGAGCAGAACGCCTTGTTGGACGTTGTCCGCCTGCTTGACCAGTGCGCGGCCAGTGCCGAGAGCGACCTGCGACAAAGGCGGTTTGGGCTGGTGCTCAAGCAGTTGGTCGAGCCATTTGTCATGAGCACCGAGGAAAAAATGGCCCCCATTCATCAAAGCGAGCTGGCCATGAGGCTCACGCGGGCCCTCCTGTTCACCGGCGCCGACCGGGATGCCCGTCGATCGGTCGCCGCATGGCGCGGAGGCCCGCAATCCACGGACGAGCGGCTCCTCCGCGACCTGGGAGACACTTACAACCGGCTCGAAGCCTACCCGCTCGACATCGACGTTCAGCGCCTGCGATTGAAGAACAATCCCGCGGGATCGCTCCTCTGGCTCGACGCGCAGTATGCGCTGGCCGTGGCCTATTTCCACACCGGTCGGCTCAAAGAGGCCGCGCAGCTCATCGATTCAACGTCGATTCTGCATCCCGAGCTCGGCGGCAACCCCTTGCACGACAAATTTATCCACCTCCGTCAACGGCTCGGGCAAAATCCGTGATGCGACACGACAGCGGTCGGCCCCCGCGCGAGTGCGACAAGTGGCTCCGTAAGATACGGTGCGCCGGGCCCGTCATTCACTGCGTCGTCGGCAGGTCGGCCAGCGGCCATACCAACCCGACGCGCCAGCGAGGGAACCGCCCCGGAACCCTCGCTGGCGCTTCGGGTTGGTATCCGCGGACATGGGCTGCCCCCCGTTTCTTGGTCCACCCCAAATGGGAGACCGCTAGCGGAGCCCGGCTGTTGGGCTCGTGGTCCGGAAAAATGGAAAGTTGGGATAAGCCGTTGAGTCACTTGACGCGTGGGTCCGCCGACGGACCGAGCATTACGAAAGCTCTTTCGTCCCGGCGTGGCGCTGAAGGAGGTCTCGGAGAGCGAAGCCGACTGCGGCGACCGTGAGTGTCACCAATGTTGTTGGCTCCGGAACGGCTGCCGGCGCAGTCAAAAGGTAGTAGTCGAGTTCACCAGACCCATTACCGGCGGTCGCCAAGATGTCGCCCCGATCATCGATCGCCTGGCCGTACAGTCCGTTCGGGAATTGAGTCATTGCGCTGGGGGAGATCAGTTGCGTAATTGGCGTTACGGATCCGTCAATCGGATTCACGAGCATCGAAGCTTGGGTATCGCTCACCAGGATGAGATTGGCCTGATGACTCAGCTCGACGACACCGTTAGACCCGTTGTAGGGGTAGGACAGCGTAACGAAGTTCGACCATTCGCCGCTCGAAGACCTGACGGCATAGCCCAGGACCACGGACGACCAGGGATCACCCAGGCTTCGCCCGATGGGAACGCCCCGATGGCCGTTCCCGCGCTATCGTAGTCGCGAACCTGCATGGTGAAAGCACGGTCTCGGGATACTGCACGCCGTATAGGCCTGTCATCTCCGGAAGATTCGTCAAGATGTCTTGCGGTGCACTGGCGACAGTGATGGGAAAAGACCACGATTGGCCAGTCTGATTGTTCACGAGGTCCCCCTGTGAATTAGAAAGACTCGTGAAGTCCTGGACGCTGCCAACGTCGGTGACGGTGTAATAGGGGGCAGCGTTCGATCGCGAGGCGAACGAGAGCGCGGCGAGAAAAGCCAAGGTTAGTCGCGCGGCCCGCGTGGATAACATGCGGAACATAAGAACCCCCGCCCTGAGGTAAATCAAATCCATTTCGGCATCCGTACCTGAGCGGTGAATCGATATTCTAAATCACTCAATTCGTCAACGCCAATGTCATAAAAACGAGATATTCTACTTTTCCAAAAGTAGAATGCCCATTCTGCGTCGCTCTTTTCGTCCCCTTTTGCAGGCCGCGTCGGCGATGGCATCATGGTCGGCCTTTTACGACCAAAAGCATGGGACGAGGATGCATCCACTGGCTGGTGCCTTCGCGGCTGACCATCTTGTAGTCCGAGAAGGTCGCCGCCGAAAAGTCCTCGCTCCAGAACCGGAAAACGGCGCCATGGGGTTTGCGGCCGGCCTTGGCCGGGGACCGGACCAGCGGAGTGATGTCGAAGAGCTTCCATCCGTCTCGGGGCCTAAGCTCGTAGGTCGCCGCCGGCTTCGAGCCATATCGGGGCTGGCTCGCCCACGAAGTGATCTCGAGCCAGTCTTCCAGGATCTCAACAGCAGTTGGCCGGTTGGCCACGGCCTGCGATTCACGAACTTGACGACGTGCAGCGACCGCCCTGGCTTTTCGCGCTGTCCGCGCCGCGACTCCGTACAGCCAGTTGCCGAGGAGATCCCTTGCCCCCAAGTCCCGCGCCCTGCGTGCGAGCACCAGAAACGAAGCCTGAAACGCATCCTCGGCGGTGTGCACGTCGCGAAGAACCGTCCGGCAGACGCGGAGAACCATCGGGCCGTGACGCTCGATAATCGTCTCGAAGGCGAGGGATACCGACTCATCGTCCCCGCATACAAACTGTTCTAAGAGCTGGGGATCGGTCATTCCTCCCACTGTTCCGGAGCGAAAGAGCCGGTTGAGCTGACGGCCGACGTCGGTGGGTCTGTTTCTCATCTTCGTCCCGCTTTGCTTCGGGGCCTCGATCAGATCACTGGCTCCGCGGTATACCTCGTCCGTCCGGACGGATATGTCACACTGGCGGACTCTGACGGAGATCATGAGCAATTAAGACGCTACTTCGACAGGCTCGGTTGGGTGCGTGTTGATCATCTTCTAGACCATTCGTCTGGGTGACGTCCCCCTTGTTTTCTCTTTCTCTGCGGCTTGCTCATTATGTCCTATTGTTGTCGAGTCCGTTTCAAAACCCGCGGTACTTGAGCCAAGCTTCGTAGGAACGCCGTCGGTCGCCTACATATTTGTATGTCTCAAAAACAGCGCCGTGCCCGAACATTCGTGGGTCTTCGTCTTTGCGCAAAAGAGTTTCCATCTCGGCATGGAGCTGTTGCTTCAGAGCCTTCTGTGACGGCTCGGCCGCTAGGTTCTTAATGCAGTCAGGGTCCTCGTCGATCTTGTAAAGCTCTTCGGCGGGGCGTTTGCCGAAGCAGAGTCGATAATAAACATCGAACCGTGACAGGATCAACGTCTTGGTCGGGCCATCGTCGGAGTCTGTATACCCGGTCTCGGGATTTCCGCCCGGCCAGCGGTCGGGCTCGTAGTTGCGGACGTAAAGGTATTGCGGAGTGCAGAGCGCGCGAACGGGATAGCCCTGATCGTTGGGCCGGCCGACGTCGTGCCGTTCTTTGCCAATCACCATGCGATTGCGAGCCGGGATCAATCCAACCCGATTTCGTGCTGACGAGAGCATCGAGGAAACTGCGTCCGGTCATCGACGGCGGAGGCTTCAACATGGCGGCTTCGAGGAACGTGGGGGCCAGGTCGCGGACATTGATAAAGTCGTCGACGACGCGTTTCGGCTTGACTCGTCGGCCCCAGCGCACGGCCATCGGCAAGTGGAAGCCGGCCTCGTAAACGTGGCCCTTTACTCGTGGGAATGGCATGCCGTGGTCCGACGTGACAAGGATCAGCGTGTCGTCAAGCTCCTCGATTTTCTCGAGCTGATCGAGGATCTTGCCGAGTGTGGCGTCGAACCACTCGACCTCGAGCCCGTAGTCGAGCATATCGCTGCGTATGACGGTTGAGTCAGGATAATACGGAGGCAGGGTGACGCTGGCCACGTCTCTGCCGGCGCGAACGCCCGCGCCGTTCTCGTAGATGCGGTGCGGCTCGAAGCCGCCGAGCCAGAAGCAGAACGGCTGGCCCGACTTTCGTTCCGCCAGGAACGCCGCGAAGTTTCGCGCGTAGTCGGTCGTGCTCACCCCCTCCAGCGGAGGCTTTAGCTTGTGCCGTTGGTAGGCCGGTCCGGCGGGGTTGCGCGAAAAGCCGCCGGTGCGGAAGTCGCCCGGTCCCCAGCCTTTGCCGGTATGGCCGACCTTGTAGCCGGCTTGCTCTAAGAGGTCGGGATAGACCGGCCACTTGGCGGGGAAGATGCCATTGTGACACATCGCTTCCTCGAGCTGCCACGAATTGCGGCCGGTCAGCAAGCTGGCCCTGCACGGGCTGCATTTGGGATTATTCGTGAAGGCGTGCGAAAAGAGGACACCCTCGCGCACGACGCGGTCGAAGGCGGGCGTCTTGATCCACTTGCAGCCATACGCACCCGCGTGGCCGAACGACCAATCATCGGCAATGACGAGAAGGATGTTGGGGCGTTTTGGTTCCGCAGTGCTCCCTGTAACCGAGACTTGGACGCTGAGCAGCGCGGCGAACAGTTTCAATACATGGATCAGTCGTCCCGCTATCATTCGGTTGATAATGTCTTCTCTTCCGTGAGGCCGCGTCGACGATGGCATCATGGTCGGCCCTTCACGACTAATAGCATTGGGCGACGGTTCATCCACTGGCCGGTGCCTTCGCGGCTGACCATCTTGTAGTCGGAGAAGGTCTCCCCCGAGAAGTCCTCGCTCCAGAACCGGAAAACGGCGCCATGGGGTTTGCGGCCGGCCTTGGCCTGGGATCGGACCAGCGGAGTGATGTCGAAGAGCTTCCATCCGTCTCCCGGCCTGAACTCGTAGGTCGCCGCCGGCTTCGGGCCATACCGGGGCTGGGTCGTCCACGAGGTGATCTCGGGCCAGTCTTCCAGGATCTCGAAGGCGTGGATCGGTCCGGCGGGTGGGTGCGAGATGGTTTGGCGCGCATAGCCGGCGATCAGGAATTGGCGTTCGGGCGAGCCGGCCTCGTCGGCAGGGATCTCCGGCCATTCAATCAGCGTCCGGACCCCGCCGCGGTTGTTGCCGATTCCGATGTTGTCAACCTGCCCCAAATTCCATGCTGGAAAGTAAGACAGGACCATGCAGTCCCTGGACACGACGCTCGATCGCACGATGGGCCCAGGAGCGAGCTTGACCAGAGCTGGGTCGAGCGAATCGGCTTGAGAATGCGTCGATGTAAGCTGCTCGTTCGCCGGCGCCGGCCTGGTCGTCGCGTCGGCAGGCGGTTCGGCTCGAGGCCGCTCTGAGGCCGTGACCGGGGGAAGCACCGGCTTCGATGCGTCCACGACCAGAAGGACGGGTTGGCGTATGGCCCACTGGCCGGCACCCTCACGACTGACGAACTTGTAGCCGGAGTAGCCCCGTCCCGAGAAGTCCTCGCTCAGGAATCGGAGTAAAACGCCGTGAGCTTTTTTGCCGGCCTTCGCCTGGCTGCGGACGACGGGCGTGACATCGAACAGCTTCCAGCCCGTTCCTGGTTCGAGCTGGCATGTGGCTGCCGGATCCGGGTCATACGCCGGCTGCGTCTTCCACGAAGTGATCTCGGGCCAGTTTTCGTTGATCGCGAAGGCGTGGATCGGTCCGGCGGGCGGGTGCGATTGGGTCTCGCGCGAGTAAAGCGCGATCAGGAATCTCCGGTCAGGCGCAGAGGCAAGATCAGTGGGGATTTCCGACCATTCGATCAGGGCCCGCACCCCCCCATCGTGATTCTCCACGCCGAGATTGTCTACGTTGCCGTGAGCCCAGTCAGGCAGGTAGGACAGAATCATGCAGTCCTTGGACACGGGGATCGCGCGCACGATCGGCACCGGAACGCTCTGGACCAACTCCGAATTGATCGAAGGGTCTTGGGTCGCATTGCGTTCCCTGGCGTTCGGTGTCGGGATCGCCCTGGCACCCTTGGGCGGGGTCGCTTCGCGTTGGGGTCGCGCCTCGACCTCGCGCTGCGACACTGCGATGGCGGTAGCGAGCGTGACAGCGACCAGCGCCGCCGCGACCGTCTTGAGTGAGGAGAACCACATGGTGAAAAGTACTCCGTTGGCGATGCCCGACGCCGTTGCTGAAACGGCGGATGACGTCGCTTGACCTCGACTGACAAAAAAAAGAGCGGCTTGCGCGCTGGCTTGTACCAATGTGCTGGAGAGCCGCCCGGCAGCGTCGGCTGAGTTGACCAGCCCGGCCAGGCCCGCGGAGGGGACGACACCCCGACGGATGAGCCGCTGTCCGAGCAGCTTTCGCGCCCGTGCCAGCCGGCCGCGGACAGTGCTTTCGGTCAAGCGAAGCTGTTGGGCGGCCTGCGCCTGCGACAAACCTTCCAAATAGCACGCGACGATCGCAGCGCGATAAGAATGAGGCAATCGGCCGATTTCTTCGTGCAAGATCCGCTGGAGTTCTTCCTCGCCTTCATCATGCGGCGATCCCTCGACGGCAATCGGCCGGTTGGCCATAGCCTGCGATTCACGAACCTTACGACGTGCAGCGACCGCCTTGGCTTTGCGCCGTCCGCGCCGCGACTCCGTACAGCCAGTTGGCGAGGAGATCCCTTGATCCCAAGTCCCGCGCCCTGCGAGCCAGCACCAGAAACGTGGCCTGAAACGCATCCTCGGCGTCGTGCATGTCGCGAAGGACCGTTCGGCAGACGCGGAGAACCATCGGGCCGTGACGCTCGACAATCGTCTCGAACGCGAGGGATGCCGATTCGTCGTCGCCGCACACAAACTGTTCTAAGAGCTGGGGATCGGTCATTCCTCCTACTGTTCCCGAGCGGAAGAGCCGGGCGAGCTGACGCCCGACGTCTGTGGGTCTGTTTCTCATGGACTGCTCACTTGGGTGACGGACCTCGAACACTGGCTTCACAATATACTGCCTGTATGCGGTGAATGGCTCACGCGACTTGTGAATCAGCGGGGCCTCGCACCATTGGTGCTCGGCCCACCCTACTCCAACGTCTACGCGTTCCAGGACGCGGACGGCGCGGGCCTTCATCAATTTCTTGAACGCGGTCCTTTGACGTTGTCGGCCCGCGGTCAACGATCAGTCCCGGCCCATTCAATTGTCGCCGGGCCTGTTTTCATCGTCAAATTGCCGGGGTATTCTCATGGATGAGAGGTGAAGTGGGTTCCCGCCAACCTGGGCGAGCCCCGGGTGGTCGGGGCAACCACAGGGACTGAAGGCCCGTCGTCTCAGGTGCTGGGAGGGCGACATGTCGGATTGGCTGATGAGAGTGATCAAGTCCGAGGCTCAGCGCTTAATTGAGCTGGCCGCGGAAGACGACGAGCTTCGTGCCGACCTCAGGGCATTAGCTCAGTCGATCCTGGCGGCGACCGCTTCCGCGTCCAACGTGGTCGACAACGTTGTCCACGCCCCATCACCGGCCGATGGTGCCCCGCCAAATGCACAGCAGGCGGCCGAACCACTCAGGGAGCTGACGCTGGGAAGGTCGCTTCCGCCAAAGAGCGATCCCCGCCCGGTCGCCTCTTCGATGCCTCTGGCCAAGCCCCGCGCAGGACGATCTTGCTTTTTTAGAAACCCGTTGTCGGCGAAAAGGCGAGGCGGCTCATTGGGCGGCCGAACGCCTGCCGAGGCCGTGAGGGGAATAATGTCCAGGTAGAAAGCCCACCGATGGAGCCGGAGATGATCGAATGGGCCGACCGGCTCACCGATTGCTTCTATTGGAGTCAGTCGTCGCCGGGCTCGCAGCAAGCCGATCTCTCGCTGGTCGATGACGTAGGCGGGAGCTTCGAAGCGGTTGCCGACGCGCTCGCGCTCGTTCGGCTGATACAGGAGGAACACCCGGAAAATCCCAGGGGCCTCGAACGTTCGCTCCCCCTTGTCGCCGAAGCCCAGTCCACACTCAGGGCCGCGCTGGAGCGTCTGGGTGCGCACAACGATCCGGATCAGATGGAGGTCTTCGAGTGGTTGAAGGTAACAGCCGCCCGGCACCATGTGTACATCAAGCGCTTTATGCGGGCCGATGAGCCGGCGGATCCTGCCGCGTGGTACGACCTCATCGCCCGCATTGAGACCGCGGGGGCGGGTGGCCGGCCGTCGCGTTTGTCGGGTTCGCAGACCGGCCGGATTCGAGATCGCTTGAACCGCGTTCAACGGGGAGCCACCGATGACGCCGACTGGCTGGCATTGATCGATGTCGTGAACGAGATTGTTGGCGATGGAGTTCCGCCGAGCAACCGGGAGCTCCGCGAGCTCCTGTTGCCAGTGATCGACTCGCTCCCTGAGCGAGACGAGTATCCGGGCGGGTTCCGGCTCGTTCTTCGCGAGATCGACCGATACCTGGCGACTCGGGCCGCGCCGCCGAAATCTTTGGTCACGCACGATGCGTCCAACGAAGTGAAAGAGGCTGCGCGATTACTCGGCGGCAAGAGCATCGTGCTGATCGGTGGTAACCGCCGCCGCGAGGCCCAGGAGTCGCTCAGGCGTGCACTGGGTCTCAAGGACCTGGTATGGATCGAGACCAAAGAACACGAGGCCGTCGATGCCTTCGAGCCATTGATCGCCCGTGCGGATGTGGCCGTGGTTTTGTTGGCCATTCGGTGGTCAAGCCATGGCTTTGGAGATGTGAAGGCGATCTGTGACCGCCATAGGAAGTTGCTGGTGAGGCTGCCGGGTGGGTACAACCCCAACCAAGTGGCCGCGCAGATTCTGTCGCAGTCGAGCGCCCAGCTCAGTTCAGACTTGGGTCCGGCGGTCGCTCACGCACGCCCACCAGCGCGGTCAGCAATTGGGCCCGCACCTGGTTGATGGCAACGTTCCAGAGTTCTTTTTCGCCCGCCCAGAAGACGTGGTCGAACGTGGCGGGGAGTGTGAGCCAGGAGTACGCGCGGAACTCGCCATCGAGCTGGCCCGGTCCCCAACCGGAATAGTTCGCCACGACCAACGATGGCTCGGATCGCCGTTCGATCAACTCCTGCACCCTGGCGCCGTCGGCCGTGATGTAGACAGCCGGTACGATCTCCTCATCTGCCAGACTTTCGTTCGTATGCAGCATCATCAGCGAGCTGGCAACGGGACCGCCGAGGAAGATCGGCTTGTTCCACTTGAAATCCTCCACGAAGATCTTCCCCGAAAGGTCGGTCAACGTGGTGTTGATCTGCTGATTGATAATCACCCCAATCGCTCCGTCTTCATTTTGGTCGATCATCAAGATGACCGAGCGAGTAAAGATGGGTGAATGAAGTTGCGGAGTTGCGATCAGAAGATGGCCTTTGAGCGATTGCATGGGGGAATGGCCTGTAATTCGGACAAGTCTCACCTCGCGGACCGACGGAATTCTCGACGACCCATTCCATTCTATAGGCGACGAGTCAAGTGATGTGGTGCGACTCGCTGGCGACGCCTGGCGGGGTATGATGTTTTTAGAGGTGCATCATGACTGAAACGACGAAATGCATGTGTTTGGCTCCGCTTGAGGGCTGGCGTGTCCGCGATGAGGGAGGTTAACCGTGATTGTAAACGCACGTCGGTTCCAGTTCGTCAAAGATTCTTACGAGGGCGGCACTCCAGCCATCAGTTGCGACGGCCTGGTTCCAGGCGCGGCGCTGGATCTTACCCACTGGCAACACAATCGCACGCCGAGTCATTACAAGGCCGACACGTCCACCGAGATCGCGTTAAAGTTTGTTGGCTCACCCGAGGCCATCGAGCAATGGGCGGATGCCGTTGTGGTCAACAACCACTTTGACACTGACGGGCTCTTGTCGATCTGGGTCTTGCTCGATCCCGCCCAAGCTGTGAACTACCGCGAGTCGTTGATCGCCGCCGCCGAGGCCGGCGATTTCGACGAGTGGCCGGCGCTCGAACGTGGCCTCTGGCTGGATGCTGCCATTCGTGCCCTGGGCGCGGCGCAGCGGACGATGCCGCCGCATATCAGACGGTGCTGCCCCACCTGCCGGAGTTGATTCGCCGCCTGGATGAGCGACGCGACCTGTGGGGCCCGGAATGGGACGATCTCCAGGCCGCGGTGGCTGCGCTCGAGTCCCGCCGCCTGCTTGCGGAGTGCCATGGAACGATTGGTCTCATGATTCACTCGCTTGATCAGACCGAGGCTCCAGGCCCCTTGCTCGCTCGCCGCTTTCTTCCCGCCGCCCGGCGTTATCTGCTGGCTTTCGATCGCGGCAACGGCCTCTACGACTACCGCTATGAGCGTCCCCATTATGCCTGGGCGGACACGGTCGTTCGCCCGGTGCTGCCGCCGCCCGATGCGGGTGCGCTGGCGGCCTCCCTAGGGCCGGATTGGACGGACGAAGGATTACCGGGAATGACCGGCATCATCCGGACCGCTCGTCCCGTGTCTGAGCGGCCGGATGCGCTCGTCGCCAAGTTCTTGCAGATCGATGGGGGAGCAGTAGGCAGTCAAGACGATGAGCCAAGGACCTCCGTGATCGGTGCCCCGCCATGAGAAATGGCGATGGGCCGGCCGGTCAGGTCGGGGAGCATCATTTGAGAATCGACGCCAAGGAGGTGATACATCGTAGCGACCAGGTCGCCGGGTGAAACGGGGCGTTCGGTCGGGTAGGCTCCCAGCTTGTCGCTGGCACCGAGAACGAATCCTTCTTTGACTCCAGCACCAAAAAGCAAGGCGAACCCGCACTGGGGCCAGTGATCGCGGCCGGCTTTACCGTTGACCCGGGCGCGCGGCCCATCTCGCCCATGATGACGACCAGGGTTGTCTCGAGCAGCCCGCGATGGTTCATGTCCTCGAGTAAGGCTGCGCTAATCTCATCAAGATTAGGCAAATTGAAGGCCTTGAGCATCGAGAAGTTTTTCTCGTGAGAGTCCCAGTGGCCCGCGCCTCGCGATTCGGTCGTGACGCCCACAAAAGTCACTCCTGCCTCGACGAGCCTGCGAGCGACCAGCAAGCTCGTGCCGAAAAGCGATTTGCCGTCGCGCCGGCGAGTCGTTTCCGGTTCTGCCGACAGGTCAAAGGCCGTGCGAGCCCGGCTCGAGGTCAAGAGCTCGATCGCCTTGCGCTGAAAGTGGTCCATGGTGGCAAGGTCCGGAGAGCGTTCGAGACCGGCGAGTTGGCGATCGATCTCGGCGAGCAGTGATGTCCGGCGCCGGAACCGGTCGACGGTCAGCGCGGGTGCGGACTCGAGCGAAGGCAGCCGTGGCTCGCCGTACGGTGCGACGGGATCGTAAAACGATTGGTTCTGATCGAACTCGCGTGGGAATTTCGGGTCGCAGTCGGCGAAAAGCGGGTCGCACTGGTGGCCCAAATATCCGCCGTATGGCCCGGCGCGGCGAAGGCCCTGGCTGTATCCAGGGAGCGCGGGCAAATAGACCGAGCCCGGCAGGTCGCGCGGGCCGATGCCGAGATATTGGCAGACGGCCGAGATTCCCGGGTGGTCAGTCCGCTTAGTGTAATAATTTTCACGGTCGTCGCCCCCCGTGAATCCAGTCAAGACGGCGTACGGATTGTGGCTATTGTAGGTGTGGGAAACCGACCGGATCAACGTCGCCTTGTGCATCCAACGCGCGAGCCGGGGCAAATGCTCGCAGATCCGAAGCCCCGGCACGCTGGTGGCGATCGGCCAGAACTCACCGCGGACCTCGGCGGGCGCGTCCGGCTTCATGTCGAACATATCAAGATGGCTCGGCCCGCCGAACAGGTTGACGAGGATGATCGACCTGGCTTTGGGCGTCGGACTGTGCTGTCCCCGGGCGGCCGCCTGGAGCAGGCGAGGAAGAGTCATCGAGCCGAAGAGCGATAGACCGCCGACTCGCAACACCTCGCGGCGGCTGGTCCCATCACAAGCCGGCGCTCGCGTCCCCAGAATTCTTAGCATGGTCACCTCGCCGTTCGGAGATCCCAGGTGTCTACCGGAATGCTCAATATTCCTTAAACATCGTAATGGCACGGGCCAGCCATGGCAACCGCAGGTCCACTTGATGGAAGGCTAAGGTTTGTGAGGAGGTGCACGAGCGCACCAGAGTTGTTGATCATCGTCGATGCGGCCTGGTCTTGATTGCTGCCGGGCTGATCGGCTCGAATGAAGACTCACGTGGGCGTCTCGAAGTGTGCGATGTGCCAAAATTGGCGGCCGGCAGTGAGCGGAACGGGCGGACGAAGCGATCGAGCGATGAGGGATGCGATGGGAGATTCCGAGACCGATCGTATTGAAGCCGACGCCCCTGAAATCTCGCCATGGTCGGCTCCGATTGCGGATAGCGAGATCGCCACGACAGAGGCGCTGGAATCACTACCGTGCCTGTGGGGCCCGTGGGCGACGATCGGCTGGACGCTTCTTTGCATCGTCGTGTTGTTTGGTGCGCAGATCATCGGTGCGCTACTCTTCGTCTTGTTCAGAAGCGTCACAACCGGCAGCCTGAAAGTCGATGACATCGGTACCAACGGCAATATTCTGGCATTCGCGACCCTATTGAGCACCCTCGCCACAGTCGGGCTGGTCGCGCTCTTTGTTCGGCTCCGCCGCTATCCCATCCGCGAGTACCTGGCACTTCACTGGCCAGCCGGGCGATCAGTTCTGATCGCACTTTTGGGTCTCGCGATCTTGCTTGGTGCCACTGATTTGACTTCCTATCTGCTCGGAAGGCCGCTGGTGCCCCAAGTGATGGTGGATGTCTACCGCACCGCCTGGCTGCCGGCGCTCTTGTTCGCCTTTGTGGTGCTGGCTCCCGTGGGCGAGGAGACTCTGTTCCGGGGATTTCTCTACAAGGGTATCGCCGCATCCCAAATGGGGCCCGCGACGGCGATCATCGTCAGCTCGGCCGCCTTTGCAGCGATGCATTTGCAATATGACTGGTACGGGCTCCTCGCTGTCGCGGCGCTCGGGCTTTACCTGGGTCTTGTCCGGTTCCGCTCGCATTCGCTGCTATTAACGATGCTTTTGCATGCCCTTGGAAACGCGTTCGCGACGCTGGAGCTGTTTGTACAGGAAACCTGGATGAAGTAAGCACTCACGGTGCCGGTGAGGGGGGCATCGGCAGAAGCCGCGCCGGATCTTGTCGGTAGAAGGTTTTCAGTTCTTCATATAAAGCCGGATGGCGTTTCTTGAGCACTCGCGGCTTTTCGAAGAAGCACTCGGTTGCCACGGCAAAGAACTCGGCGGGGTCGGTCGCGCCGTACTCATCAAGCACAGTGGAACGTCCGGCCGCGGCGTCGCGTTGCAAGCGTTCGTATTCGGCACTGAGAACTCGTCCCCAGGCGACGTACTGGCTCTTCTGCTCGAGGAGCGGCGTGCCGTTGATGGCACCATCCTCGCGGTCGAGTTGGTGGGCGAACTCGTGCAGGACGAGGTTTTGGCCGTCGTGGATGTCCGATGCGCCGGCCCGAACGTCGTCCCAGGAGAGAACAACGACTCCACTGGTCCACGACTCACCCAGGCGGGCCGTCTCGCCTTCAATTATCATCGGGCCGCCGATTGGCTTGATTGCCTTGGCCAAGTAGGCGTTGGGATAGACGAGGATCGTAATCAATCGGGGATAAATGTCGGTCTCCCGATGGAGTAAGAGCAAGCATGCCTGTGCCGCGATGGTCACTTTCATCTCATCGGTCACAACGAGCCCGCCGCAGCCCTCGAACGTCTTCTCAGCGATGAAAATCTGAACCAGCCCCTGAAGTTCTCGGCGATCGGCGTCGCTCAGACAGGCGTAGAAGCGCACGTTCCGCTCGATAATCTCAAGCCAGGCCGGCGGAAATGGAGCCGAACGGAGCCGGTTGCGCCGTCGTTGCTTGAACAGGCCGAACACGAGGTCCTCCGCGAGTGGGGATGTGGCGCCGAAAACGGTCGTCCAGTAACCGTAGTGCCTCGGCGGAATAGTTCTCCGGGACAAATCCGCGGTGCTACAAGCAATGCTCCCTTACGGCCGATGTTTGCGGAACCTCCGTGCCCCGGCGGGCTTGGCGATTCAACCGCATGCGAATCGGGTATTTGGGCCGTAGCGTGACCGACGGCAAGAGCTCGAGGGTTTGTCCCGGCTTGATCTCCAAGCGGAATCGCCGCGCGATCGTGGCCAAAAGAAGCACGGCCTCCATTATGGCGAAGTGGTTGCCGATGCAAATGCGCGGGCCGTCGCCGAACGGAAAGTAGGCGCAGCGAGGAGACGTTTGATGAAGTCGTTGTCCCAACGCTCGGGCTTAAATGCCTCGGGATCGTCAAACCATCGACTGTCGTGATGGACCAGGCGCTGAACGATGAAAAGTTGCGTGCCCTTGGCGACATGGTAGCCGCCGATCTCACAGTCGGAAAGCGCCTCGCGGGCGATTCCCCAGGCGGGCGGATACAGCCGCATGGATTCGCGGACAACCCATTCGGTATACCGAAGGTTGGGGACATCGGCGGCTGTCGCGGGTCGATCGCCGAGGACGTCTCGCAGCTCGGACAAAAGGCGGTCCGCGCAATCAGACGCCTGGGCAAGCAAATAGAACGAATAGAACAATACAAGGGCGGTCGTCTCGTGACCGGCGAGGATAAGGGTCACGACCTCATCGCGGAGCTGGCGATCGGTCATACCACCTCCACCCTGTTCGTCGCGTGCGGCCAGGAGACGCGATAACAGATCGCCCGTATCTTGACCTCGCTCGCGATGCCGGCGGATGATGCCGTAGACGATTTCGTCAATCTTCCGGACGGCTTGCCAATACTTCCGTGATGAAGGCAGTGGCAGATAGTCAAGAAACCGAAACCAGCGCATTGGGCTCATGAAGTGGTTCATGGCCACTTCCAGCGATTGACCGATGATGTCGGCTTCGTCGTTCAAGTCGGTGCCGAAGAGAGTCTTGGTGACGATCGAGAGCGTCAGATGTGCCATGTCTTGGTGCGTGTCGCGAACTTCGCCGTCGTGCCAGGTTTCGACCATGCGCTCGGTCTGCTCGACCATGATCGCCGCGTAGCGCTCGATCTGGTGGCGCTGAAATGCGGGCTGAATCAGTTTGCGCTGGCGTCGCCAAAGATCGCCCTCACTGGTCAAGAGTCCCTCGCCGACAAAAGGAATCAGCCAGCGCGTCAGCTTATCTTTCATGAAGTTGTCGGCATGTGAACGCAGAACATAATCGATATGTTCAGGATTCACGAGCACGTACGTCGTGAGGTTGCCGAGCCGCAAGTTGACGATGTCGCCGTACTCTTTTACGGCCGCGGTCAAGAAGCCGAGCTGATCGCGCATAAACACGAACGTGCTGCCCAAGAAAAAACCGCCTTTCGGCCCCGGGGGCAGTTTGAGCGATTTTGGGGTGTAGCCTGACATCGGCAAAGGCCCTTTCTCTGATAACGGCAATGGCTCGTGATGGGCTCGACCAACACCACGGCGAGCGTAGGTTACTCCGTTAGGGGCGAGTAAATTTCCGGCGAGCGGCTGGCGATGATGGGGAACAGTCCACCCTTGGCGTATTGCTCGAAGTGGGGTGACGCCCGATGCGCATCGAGCGCGGCCTGATCGTCGTATTGTTCGTAGAGGAAGAACCGCGCTGGATCGCTGGTTGACCGATGCGCAAGATACATCCGACAGCCGGGCTCGGCACGGGTATACTCGGTGAGCTTGGCAAAGAGCGTGATGGCCTCGTCTTCGTATCCCGGTTTCACGACATAGGTGACGGCGACGCAGATCATGGCGGCCTCCGGACTCGATTTCGACTGTGATCACGGTTACGATTGCACAGAAATATCCTCGCTCAGACGGCCCAATGATTCCAGCCCAGCGCGAAAGCCGGGCGCACCGGACCGAAGAAACACCGCCCTATTCAAGGTGAAGACATGACACATTCCACCGGCCGGCCGCTTGGACTCGCCGTCGCCTCGACCGAAGTGATCCGCGCGGCATTCCCCGCGCTCGAGCGTGTTTACCATGGTCATCGCGTGGCCCATTTCGACGGTCCAGGCGGCACACAAGTCCCATCCGTCGTCGTCGAGGCCATGACGGATCACCTGATTCACCACAATGCGAACACGCACTGGGCGTTTCCAACCAGCGAGGAAACCGACGCGGCGCTCTCGAATGCGCGGCAAGCCCTGGCCGAATTACTCAACGCCTCGCCCGTCGAGATCTGTTTTGGGCTCAACATGACGACGCTCACGTTTCACCTGGCGAGGGCCCTCGGACGGCAACTGGGGACGGGGGACGCGATCATCGTCACCGAGCTAGACCACCACGCCAACATCGACCCTTGGCGGGCGCTCGAGCGCGAGCGAGGCGTCGCCATTCTCCAGGTCCGAATGGTCCCTGAAACCGGCGAGCTCGACTGGACCGACCTCGATCGCTGTCTCACCGACCACCGAGTCAAGCTGCTGGCGATCGGCGCGGCGTCCAACGCGCTGGGAACGATCAACGACGTCGCTCGTGCCGTGGCGATGGCCCACGAAGCCGAGGCGCTGTCGTTCGTTGATGCTGTGCATTATGCGCCGCACCAGTTGATCGATGTTCGTGAATGGGGCTGCGATTTCCTGGCGTGTTCGGCCTACAAGTTCTATGGGCCGCACGTCGGCGTGCTCTATGGCAAGCGCGAGCAGCTCGAAGCACTCGACGTTCCCAAGCTCCAGCCCGCGCCCGAAACGGTGCCGGAGAAGCTGGAAACGGGAACGCAAAATCACGAGGGGATCGTTGGCGCGGCCGCCGCGGTCGATTTTCTCGCCTCGCTCGCCCGGCCGATGGCTGGGGCTTTACCCGCATCGCGTCGCGAGCGATTACGGGCCGCGTTCGAGACGTTCCATGAACGCGGAACGGCGCTCTTGGAACGGCTGTGGCTCGGATTGGCGGAGATTGACGGCGTCAAAATCTATGGGCCGCCGCACCATGCGCCACGAACGCCGACCCTGGCCTTCACGGTCGCCAATCGTCCCGCCGAACAGGTGTGCCGGCTCCTCGCCGCCAACGGCATCTTCGCTTCGCACGGCAACTTCTACGCGATGACCGTCGTGGAGCGGCTCGGCGTGGCCGACCACGGCTTAGTTCGGCTGGGTTGCGCCTGCTACACGACCGATGAAGAGGTCACACGGGTGATTGAAGCGGTTCGGGCCGTCGCGCGCGAGTGATTCCCGAGAGCCGTCGGGTGGGCCGAGCACCAGCGGTGCGAGGCCCACCGAATCGGTCTATTGCGATTGGTGGGCCTCACGTCGCGGGGCGACGTTCGGCGCCACCCTACTTCGCGAATTCGGCGTGTGGGTGCTGCGTGTAAAAGTGCTGGCCCCGCGCGGGGTCTACGAAACGGTAGAGCGGCACGGTCCCCGGTTTCGGATCGGGATAGATGTAGGCGGCAATGCCCTGTGACCGGTACCCGGACCGGGAGGCGTTTTCGCCACCGGCGGAAATCGTGTAGAAACTGTCGCGTTTGTTCCGCCATTGGAAAAACGGGACTGAATCGGGGACAGGATGGTCGTAAACGTAACAGGAGATCCCGTCGCTCACCGAGTTGGGCCGGTCAGGTGCGTTGGGCCGGACGGTGTAATAGTGGGAGCGATCTCTGGGGTGGAACCAGCGATAAAGGGGGACAGTGCCCGGCTGCTCGGTGGCGAAGACATAGGCGGCGATACCTTCGAGTTTGAACCGCGTCACATCGAAGTGGAGGATTACCTCAGTCGGTGTGTAATCGATGGCGCGGAACACGCCGTATTCCTTGAACAAAGTGACCCGTTTGGTGATTTCGTCGTTAAGCCGCTTGTTGAGGCGCGACGCCCGTCCACTGGCGAGCTGCGTGACTATCTCATCGAAGTATCGGCCCAAAAACGTGGCCACGACCCCGGAGAGTCCCTCCAGCTCTCGCTTCTTGACCTCGTCGATTTCGATCTGAAACCGCGGTGATCCGTCGACTTTGGGCTCGATGTTCACGTTAGCCTTCACGTCGAATCGAAACTTGCGCCACCCTTCGGGCGTCTGCGGGCTTCGACCGACGCGCTCGGAAATCGGACCGGTAACGGGAGCGTGAAACTCCCCATTGATCTGGCACGAGATCAAAAACCGGCGAGTGCGAGGGTTGATCGCGATGAGCCGATACGAGTGAACAGCGCCGCGATATTTATCCTCCTTTTCGAAGGACGTTGGCGGAAGCTTTGTGACAACGCCGTTGATGAAATCCTTGTCGAGCTTGACCTCAGCCGCGGCATGCGCTGATCGGCCATGCATGAGTAGGGCGAAGGTGAAAACACCAGCGATCGTCCATTGCCGCCACCGTGGCATCGGTATCCGATCTCCCACGTCGTCTTTTGACGGACCACTGGTACGTCCGTTGGGCTTTGCCGGGCCAAATCCGACCGGGAAGGCCGACGGCCCGTCGATTGATAAGCCCGTCGGTAAGGGCTGGAGTATCCGCGCAGACAAGTGTTCGCGATCTTCTACCCGCAATCGATTAATCTGACCAGGGGAATAACACCGGTATTTTCGAGCAGGCGAGAAGACTCAAAGCGCTATTACGCGCCTGCTCGACGGCCGCGAGCAGCGCGGCCAGGGGCTCGGGGTCCGCCAGACGATGATCGTTCCCCACGACCACGAGGGCCGTGGCGGGGAGCTCACTGCGGACCACGAGCTCGCGACTATCCGCGATCGGAACCACATCGTCGGCCTCGGAATGAAGAATGACCGTACCCGGCTTGACCGTGGTCGCGGTTCCCCATCTCTTCCACGCCGGACACAGCAACACGAGTGCGGCCCCATCGGCACTGATATTCATGGCGACCGCGCCCCCTCGTGACGAGCCGACGACCACGTCGGGGTGGTGCCGGTCGAATTCGGCCTGGGCGATGCGGATCGACTCTGCGATGCTTTCGTCGGGCAAGGCCGGGTTGATCACCGTATGACCGTGCTGGGCCAAGTAAGACGGCTTCATGCCGCCTGGTGTTGAGTTCCAACCGTGGAGGAACAAGACTTTCGCCATCGTTTGTTTTCCGCTCATACTTTCTCGATTGTCATGAATACGCACAGATCAGGGTCCCGTCCCCTAGTCTTAGTATAACAGGCCCGACTGGGTGGTCGCGGCCCGGAAGCGGTGGGGAACCAGCAAGATTTCACGATTTCGAGCTGTCGAGTATTTGTAACGAGAGCCGCGATCAACGTAAGGACAGCAGATGCACGACTGGAAGCCCAAGATGCAGAAAGTGGCCCGCCACTTCGCCGAGCAGATCGGCAACATCCGCACCGGCACTGTCAGTGTCGCCATGGTGCAAACGATTCGCGTCGACTGCCAGGGCCGTTTGGTCCCAATCAACCGGCTGGGAGCGGTCCAGTCACAGGGAGATCGCATCCTGATCACTCCGTTTGATCGAGCCAATGTCTCCCCTATCGTCAGGGCCTTGACCGAGTCGCGCTTAAGCGCGTACGCCCTCAACCCGACCACGGTATGTGTCAGCATACCACCCCTGAGCGTGGAACAGCGCGAAGAGACGCTACGGTACATCAAAAAGCTGGGGGAAGAAGCCAAGATCGGCATCCGGTCGATCCGGCAACAGGCACGCAAGCAGATCGAGGCATCGGGCCGCGGATCGCAGCGCGCGGTCCAGGAGTCGACCGATACCGCAATCGAGGAGATCGAACGACTCGTGAACGCAAAGCTCAGCGAGCTGGCGCCATAGGGCGTGCTCACGCTTCCCAGCCGTCACGGGGTTCTTGTACGATGGTGAGCGTAAGAAACGACCGAATAAAATCGTTTGCTCGGCGGAATCTTAGCTTACGACAGGGTGCGCGACGATGAATTGTCCCTTCCCCGGTAAAGACCCGTATCTCGAACATCCCGTGCTGTGGGAAGGCGTTCACGCGCGGCTCATGGTGGCCATCGCGAATCAGCTTCAGCCCAAGCTCGATCCCCGTTACATCGCGTCGATTGAAGAGCGTGTTTTCATCGAGGGGCCGCAGCTCCGGGTTCCCGACGTTTGGATCCAAAAAGTCAGCGACGCGGATGAAGTGACAACATTCGCTGAAACGGAATCCGATACCGCGGTCATTGTCGAAGTCGACAGTCTGGAGATCCACGAGACGCGGGTTGAGATCCTCGATTCCTACAACGAGCTGAAGCTTGTCGCATTGATCGAGGTTGTGAGTCCCACCAACCAGGGTGCCGGTCCCGGCCGCGTGTCTTACAGGGCGAAACAACAAGAAACACTGGCTCGCGAGTGTCACTTGATTGAAATTGATCTGCTCGGTCGCGGCCGCCACGTTCTTTGCATCCCCGAGTGGCGATTAAAGCCGTTGAAGCCGTTTGATTCTCTGTGCTGTGTCAGCCGATGGCCAGCGCGGAACCGTTTCGAGCTTTATCTGCGCACCCTACGACAACGGCTGCCGCGACTGAAGGTCCCGCTCGCGGAGGAAGACCCGGATATCACGCTCGACCTCCAGGCTGCATTCGAGCAAGTGTATGTTGACGGCCGGTACTGGCGACGAATTCGCTACGATCAGAAATGCAAGCCGCGGCTCTCGCCCCAAGATCAGGCCTGGGCTGATGAGCGAATCGCCGGGTTTCGCCGGCCCGGCCGGATTTGTTTCCGCAGTGATGTCGAGTTTCCGCCTCAGCGTGCGTTGTCAGTTTCGTCCGCCTGATCGTCCAAGTGAATGTCTTCGGGCTGGATCCAGACGATACGCCCGTCGCGCCATTCGGCGACAGGGCGGCCGTCTCGTTTGTGCTGGCGGAGCGCATCACGTGCGGCCCTCTTGAGGGCCTCGTCGATCAAGGTTCCCTCTGCGAAAATCTTCTCGATGTCCTTGGCCTCAACTTTCTTCACGGCACGTACCTCGCCTTGATCCGAGCCCAGGTCGCCGGATCGGCGACGGTCTGCTCTTTTTTGCCTTCCCCGCTGGCAACCAGCGCGGGACCAGCCGAGCTTGAATTATCATACATACGCCACGGGCTGAAAACTAACTTCGATGGGCCCTAGTGCCCCGTCAAGCCTTAATTTTGGGGTAGAGCCGTTTCAGCTTGATGCGTGCATTTTCGATACGGAACTGCCAGTCGACGCCGCGTTGCTTTGCATTGGTTTTCTCGGACCAGGCTGCGATTTCGGTTTGCAGTTCAGTCAATTCACCGATGCGACGGTCGCTCAGACACTGACTCGTCAGGCAACTCAGCTCGCATTCGGCGACATTCAGCCAACTTCCGTGTTTCGGGGTGTAGCAGAAGTTGATCCGTTTGATGTACCCCCGCGCACGGTCCGGTTCAAACGCTTCATAGAACGCTCCTTTAGTGTGCGTGTTGAGATTGTCGCAAACGAGTGTAACTTCCTCGCGATCCGCATAGCGCGTATCCAGCATTTGAGCTACCTCGATTGCCCAGTCGGCTTTGGTTCGCCGTACGCGGGCGGTCGCTTGCCGAAAGCCCGACAGCGGCTCGGCAAACATGAAAATGCTCGCCGTGCCATTGCGTTCGTATTCGTAATCGACACGCTTGCCATGCTTCTTCGTCGCGGCGATCGGCACCCGAGTCTCTTTAAGCAACTGCACCGGCTGTTCGTCCATGCACAACACGGGATGCTTCGGATCGTACGCTTCGGCGTAGGTCTCGAGCACTTCTTCCATGCACGCCACGAACTCGGCGTCTTGCTCCGGCGGAATGACCCAGTACTCGATCTTGCGTTTGGTCATGCCGTTTTTTTTAGCACCTTGCGGACCGTCTCGTGGCTGATCGAATCCACGATTTCCAAGGCCACCATCTCATCAGCGAGCAGCCGCAACGTCCAGTGTCCGTAGCCTGCTGGCGGCTTCCCCAGCCGCATGGCGATCAACTTCGCTTCGGCTTCGCCGTCGAGTTTGCAGGGCATCGGCACTCCTGGCGCGGCTTGCCGTCCAAAGCCAGTTCGAAGCCTTCCAGCACCAGACGTTTTCGAAGATTCTCGATTGTTTGCACGCGGCAGTTGAAAGCCTCCGCGATCTTTACGTCCGACCATCCAGGCCCATCGGCATCCGCCTTGACCAAAACCTGAGCACGGCGAAACTTCTGTGATGATCCCTTGAGATTCTTGATGATCTCCTGACAGACAACACGCTCTTCTTCCGAAAGGCGTACAATGAACTTCTTGATCATGGGAAACCTCCTTG
Organism: uncultured Isosphaeraceae bacterium; assembly: GCA_963829765.1. GTDB lineage: Bacteria > Planctomycetota > Planctomycetia > Isosphaerales > Isosphaeraceae > CAWFRS01. Next base: position 26,443 of record CAWHKI010000173.1, read on the forward strand.
TGATCAGAAGTTTCCCACCATGCCTCAAGAGCGGCAACCCCAATTCCTAGCCTTGACGGGGCAC
>CAWHKI010000174.1:0-9044 GCA_963829765.1 uncultured Isosphaeraceae bacterium
TAGTGCCCCGTCAAGCCTTAATTTTGGTGCACGTCCGTTTGAGCTTGATGCGTGCATTTTCGATACGGAACTGCCAGTCGACGCCGCGTTGCTTTGCATTGGTTTTCTCGGACCAGGCTGCGATTTCGGTTTGCAGTTCAGTCAATTCACCGATGCGACGGTCGCTCAGACACTGACTCGTCAGGCAACTCAGCTCGCATTCGGCGACATTCAGCCAACTTCCGTGTTTCGGGGTGTAGCAGAAGTTGATCCGTTTGATGTACCCCCGCGCACGGTCCGGTTCAAACGCTTCATAGAACGCTCCTTTAGTGTGCGTGTTGAGATTGTCGCAAACGAGTGTAACTTCCTCGCGATCCGCATAGCGCGTATCCAGCATTTGAGCTACCTCGATTGCCCAGTCGGCTTTGGTTCGCCGTACGCGGGCGGTCGCTTGCCGAAAGCCCGACAGCGGCTCGGCAAACATGAAAATGCTCGCCGTGCCATTGCGTTCGTATTCGTAATCGACACGCTTGCCATGCTTCTTCGTCGCGGCGATCGGCACCCGAGTCTCTTTAAGCAACTGCACCGGCTGTTCGTCCATGCACAACACGGGATGCTTCGGATCGTACGCTTCGGCGTAGGTCTCGAGCACTTCTTCCATGCACGCCACGAACTCGGCGTCTTGCTCCGGCGGAATGACCCAGTACTCGATCTTGCGTTTGGTCATGCCGTTTTTTTTAGCACCTTGCGGACCGTCTCGTGGCTGATCGAATCCACGATTTCCAAGGCCACCATCTCATCAGCGAGCAGCCGCAACGTCCAGTGTCCGTAGCCTGCTGGCGGCTTCCCCAGCCGCATGGCGATCAACTTCGCTTCGGCTTCGCCGTCGAGTTTGCAGGGCATGGGCGACTCCTGCGCGGCTTGCCGTCCAAAGCCAGTTCGAAGCCTTCCAGCACCAGACGTTTTCGAAGATTCTCGATTGTTTGCACGCGGCAGTTGAAAGCCTCCGCGATCTTTACGTCCGACCATCCAGGCCCATCGGCATCCGCCTTGACCAAAACCTGAGCACGGCGAAACTTCTGTGATGATCCCTTGAGATTCTTGATGATCTCCTGACAGACAACACGCTCTTCTTCCGAAAGGCGTACAATGAACTTCTTGATCATGGGAAACCTCCTTGTGATCAGAAGTTTCCCACCATGCCTCAAGAGCGGCAACCCCAATTCCTAGCCTTGACGGGGCACTAGTTGCTATTTTGGTTGTTCCGATCGCGTTAGCCGTAGCCGTGACAGGGTAGAGGACGGGTAAGATTAAAGGAGTCGGCCCTGCCTGCGAATGTGCACACATCGCCAGCAGCGCCAGCGCGAGCAGAGAAAAGCGCCGAAACGTGTTTGAAGGGGAGGCGCATCAAAGAGATCCATTCGTAAAGACCTAGCCGAAATCATTTGCACATCGTTCCCCGTGCCGCATAAGCGGTACGAGGCACTGGCACAGCGAGACCCCACGCAGCGACCCGAGGAAAAAGACGAAGACGGTTGCGATCACTTCCCCCCATACCGCGGTTCAGCTTTGCCTTACAATAATTACTCGCGGGGCCGGTCCAAACGTTAGACGAAAAATCGCTCGAACCGTGATTTTTCTCTTGTGTGCGGGGCCAGGCGAGGATTGTCACCGCCCAAGCATTACACCGCCATCACTGATCACCGGCTACTCACGGCTGACCACTGATCACTGACTACCGGCTTCAGGCGAGGATCATCACGGCCCATCGACTGACTGCACCCACAACTCGCGGAACCTCTGCCTCATCCGATGGTCTCGCTCCCGGACCTGCTCGTGCGTCAGTCCCAGCGTCAAGGCGATCTGGGGAACCGTCCGACCTTCGATTCGGCGCTGATAGAGCACCTGGTAGCTTCGCGCCGAGGCCCCGCGGATAGCTCGGCCAGCACGGCGCGGACTTGCTGTCGCACTTCGTGGCACTCGTAGGCGGTGGCCGGGTCGGGACCGATGCCCAGCAGCGAGTCGTCGAACAGTCCCTCGACGCGATGAATGCCACGGTGCCGCAGCGCGTCCGCCCTCTTGTTACGGGCCAGCGTGATCAGCCATGTTGAGAAAGACGCGACCCCGTCACGTCTAAACTGGGGCAACTGGGCGACGACCGCGACCCAGACCTCCTGAAAACAATCGTCCCGCTCGGCAACCGGCAGGTTCCAGCGGGCGAACGCGTGCCGCAGCTTCGGCACATAATAGCCATAAAAACGGTTCCAGGCCGTGGGCAAAGGGGGCGGAGGGTCCAGGCCGCGGGAACGGTACTCCAGGTAAGCCTGGGTCTGGTCCAGGAGTGCCGCTTCGCTCTCCCGAACTTGCTCGGACGATCTCGGCATCGCGGGTTCCACCTCATCAGAGGCCCTGTGTCAGACGGTGCCAAACAGCGACTTCTTTCCCTGCGACCCGTCGTGTCCGCCCGCCGCGTCCCCGGCGGGGAGGGTTATCGCCCCTCGGGATACACCATAGCCGGGGTGCGAGCGACTTGAAAGTCGGGGCCGGGCCTACACTTTGTGTAGGGGAAACCACTACAAGGTGCGGTCAAGCTCGAGTAATCTGCTGCGTCGTATAGCTTCGCTCGTCCGATGCCAGCCGATTCTTGACGATGGCAATGTCTTCGTCGGTGAACCCGTGCGCCACGTACCCGAGGTGTCTGCCAGGCGGGTCTCGGCATCTCGACGCTTTCCGTCGCCTCCGAAATGAGCTTTGACCAAGTCGCCGACAAGGCTCATACTCAGTTTGATGCGGGGAACGGGAACGGGGACAGGCGTTTCATCCTGCGCTCCGCCGATCGCACTTCTTCATCGCCATGCTCTTCGACGCCGAAGTGCTCGTTGAGGAACGAGGGAACGAGGACAGGCGCTTCATCCTGCGCGAGGACGAGGGAACGAGGACAGGCGCTTCATCCTGCGCGAGGAACGAGGGAACGAGGGAACGAGGACAGGCGCTTCATCGACGCTTCATCCTGCGCATGGCCGATCGCGGCCTCTTCATCGCCATGCTCTTCGACGCCGAAGTGCTCGTTGAATCTCGCTCTGCGCTTGGCCGATCGCGCCGATAGTATGACATTGTCGCACGACGGCCGGATTCTAACGCTCGTTCGCGTCGTCGGCCATTACGCGCGGTCGTAGCGTCCCACCGAGCCTGGCGTGAGCCCCAGACCCGACCCCGTCGGGGCGGCACCAGCGGTGCCGCCCCAGTCGATCGATGGGGAATAATCGGCGGGCGGGCCGGGCGAGACCGTGTCTATGAACATGGCTACCAGGACCACCGTGGGTTGCCTCGGGCGCTGGTCCGACTTATCCAAAAATGCTTTCACCGGTTGGCCTTCGGTGATCCGGCGCGGTCGCTGGAAGGAATCGAGGATGGTGGTGTCGGCAGCGATGCCGAGCGCCTCGTAAAGGGTTGCGGCGAGGTCGTCGGGCCGCATCGGGGATTCTTGGACTGTCCCGGCGACCGCGTCGGTCCGCCCATAGACCTGGCCGCCGCGGATTCCACCGCCGGCCAGCAGTGCGCTGAAGGCACGCGGCCAGTGGTCCCGGCCGCCGCCGGCGCCGCTGTTGGTCTTTGGTGTCCGACCGAACTCCCCGCTGACCAAGATTAGCGTATCATCCAGAAGGCCTGCGCTGCGAGAGGTCCTCCAGGAGCGCCGAGAGTGCCTGGTCCAGCTCGGGCATGAGGTGGCTGTCGTACAGACGGAAGTGGTCGTGGTGCGTGTCCCAGATCTGGAAGGCCGAGAGCGTCGTGTTCGGCGGGTTGGACACGGCGTTGGCCGTGACGAAACGGACCCCCGCCTCGATTAAGCGGCGGGCGAGCAGAAAAACCTGGCCCATCTCACAGCAGCCGTACCGGTCGCGCAGCCTCGGGTCCTCGTTCGAGAGGTCAAACGCTCGCCTGGCCTGTGGTGAAAGGATCAGGTCGAGCGCCGCCTGTCGGCGGTGCGCGTCGATTTGCTGACCCGCGATCGGCGACGTGAGATCCTCTAGCACGTGGGACAGTTCCTCCCGGCCCTTCATACGGGCAAGCGTCACGCCGGCGGGCACGGTCATACCGTCGGGCACGGGCAATTCCCCGTTCCAGGACGGCGAGCTCGACATCATCTTGTTGCGAACGACGGGGAAGGGATCGTGGGCGTGACCCAGCCAGCCGCCGCCGGCGCTTGGGGTAGGGAAGCCCATGTCAAACAGGAGCGTCGGCGTGAGCACGAAAGGGGGTAGCGGCCCGGGCGGCGCCAGCCGCGCGACCACCGAACCGTACGTCGGATGGTCGTCGGCCGTGGGAGCGATCTTGTCGTCGGAGCCGGGCGAGTGGCCGCTGAGCATGTAGGCAGCGCCTGTGTTATGGGCGGCCATCTCGTGGTGCAGCGAGCGGACGACCGCGACCTTGTGCATCCACCCCGCCAGCCGGGGCAGCTTTTCGGTGATGAAGACGCCGGGGGCACTCGTGGCGATCGGTTTGTAAGGTCCCCGGATCTCGGCCGGAGCGTTGGGCTTGAGGTCGAAGGTATCGACTTGCGAGACGCCGCCGTTGAGAAGGATAAAGATACAGCGGCTCGCGCGACGACGACTGGACGTCGCCTCGGCGGCGATCGGCCCAAACAGCGGCAGGCCGCTCAGCGCGAGTACCCCCGTGGCGCAGAACAGCGCCCGCCGGCCCCGTCGGCGTCCGTCGCTGGACGGCTTGCTCAACAACGTCAGCATCCTACCCTGCCCTTCTCGACTATTTCATGAATGAACAAACTACTTGTATGTGAGAATATTATGTAAACACACTGGCCAATGCGCGACTCAACGCTAACATTCGACAAGAAGCACCGGGACGTATCCGTTGAGAAAAGCAGCCCCGGTTGTGCTAGCTGCCGACATGGGGTTGTTACAAGTGGGCACCACGACTATGTTCAGCGGAACGGCCCGCCGGGCATCGGCGCCGATTATACTCGAAACCAATGGGCGGAAAAATGCCCGGGTTTTTCAAATCCAGCACACGCCTAATGGCTCGCCGAGCCGCCTAAAGCGACCCGTCTGTCTCGAAGGCTCCGACGGTTTCGTTTCCTCCCCCATCGCTTCGATAGCCACCGGCTGGAGCGACCCAGATGCCGGGCAAGAATTCCACTTGCATTAGACCAACACCTTACACGGTTCACGGCCCACAAAAGGGTTGACCCCGTCTGGCGGCACCGCGCCAGCGGTGCCGCCGACCCGTTGCAGTCTGTCGGAATCAAAGGGCCGTCGGCGGCGAAAACTGGACGATCTGGGTGATTGACAAACGATGAGGCAGTCCGTACGCTGTACTGCGGTCGATCGACGAATCTTCGGGCGATCGATTGCGCGAAAGGTGTTGTGACTGCGAGGGCGGCGCACCGCAGCGTCTGTTGGTCCGAGTGATGCAACGTCTGAACCTGGGCGACTTCAGCCGGGGATTCTCGCTTTGGATCGATAAAACCCGGTGTCGAGGATGGATGGGCGGGCCCAGGCGGAAGATACTTCATGTGCGAACCTGGTTGAACGTGGCGGAGACCGGCCCCGGTTTGGTGGCGGAGCGGCGGATACCGCCATTCCGTTGTGCCGGATTCAGGAATCTTGCTCCGCCGGCCCGTCTCGATCGGTCGGTAAGTGGGTCGAACTCACACTTCCGTCGTGAAAGTGCGCCTGAATGCGCCTTCCTAGAGTCGCGATGTTCGCGGCCACGCCGCGACTCTCATTCGATTTTTCCAGCGAGAGAGAGGTTTCCCATGAGAACGGTACATCATGCTTCTGAAAATGCTGCGGGCGTGTTCGCGCGAGGCCTGGGCGGCTCTCGTACACCGGCGGCGCTGCGCAGGGGGAGTCGCAGGTTGCGGCCGTTTGCAGAGGACCTGGAAGGGAGGACGCTCCTGTCTGTTGGGCTCGACCAGAACTTCGGGTTCGGCGGTGTCGCGCAAATCAACGCTCCTCCGAACACGACGAACGCCAGCTACTCTCAAGCGCTCGACTCGATCGCGCTTGAGAATGGGCAGGTCGTGACGGCCGGGATATTGAGGAGCAATATCGTCACGCCCGCAAGCGTAAGTAATGCCGTGATTGTTGCGCGGCTGACGACCGGTGGCACATTGGACAACTCCTTTGGCTCGAGTGGTGTCGCGACGGTCCCCACGACCTTGGGAGCCACGACTTACACCGCCGACGCGAATTTCCATCCCGACATCGCGGTCCAGTCGGGCGGATCGATCGACGTCGCGGCGGTCGTCGCGTCAACCACCGCGGGCTCGAGCGACGAGATCATGGTCGCGCAGTTTACTCCCGGCGGCTCGCTCGACGCGTCCTTCGGCACCTCAGGGGTCGCGTTTATCCCCGTTGCCTCGGGCTACTCGCTGGATCTCGCCCACAGAGAGACCCTCGCGCTGGCCCTCGGGCCTGACGGCAAGATCGTGGTGGCCACCGGCCTCTATGCAACCGCCGCCGGGGCCGACGTATTCGGCGTATACCGGCTGAACACCAACGGCACGCCCGACACGACGTTCAACACCTCAGGTTTCGCGACGGCAGCGTTTCCCAACGGCACGGCAACGGCGACAGACGACGACCCCTACGGCGTGGTGGTCCAACCTGACAACAAGGTCGTGGTCGCCGGCACGGCCATTCTCCCAGCAGGCGCGACCCCACTGACCGGCACTCCCAGCGACTTTGCGGTTGCGCGATTCAACAACAATGGCACGCTCGACACGACATTCAACACCACCGGTCTCTTCACCCTCAACTTCGGCCTGGGCGGCAGCACATCGGCCGACGTCGGGCGAGCCGTGACCCTGGAGGGATCGCAGATCGTGATCGCCGGCTATTCGATCGAGTTGTTCCCGGCGCCACCGGCGGTGCCATCAGCCCCGTGATCCAGGAGTCTGCGCTGGCCCGGCTCAATGCCAACGGCACGCTCGACACCTCGTTTAACGGCAGCGGCAAGTTCACACTCGCCTTCAGCCAGGCTGGCATCACGTTCAACAGCAACACCTTCGGCGTCACGACGCTCGTCGATGGCTCACTGCTCTTCGGCGGCAGGGCTTTCGAGCAGAATAGCGGGTTGAACTCAGACGCCATGCTGGCCCACTTGACGTCCGCCGGTACGCTCGACACGACCTACGGCACTGGCGGCGTGGCGCTCCTGCCTGGAATCGCCAACAGCCGCTTACTCGTTCAGGCTGATGGCAAGGCAATCTACCTCACCCCGAGCAACATCTACCGCACCACGGCCCCGGTGCCGGCGGTCCAGTCCACGGCAATCGTCACCACGGGAACCGGCCGCAAGGCCAAGGCCTCGGGCGTGACGATCACGTTCAATACGCCTATCAATCCCACCCTGGCCCGCAACGTTAAAATCTACGTGCTTCGCGGCGGTAAGTCGAGGAAGATCCACAAGTTGAACGGGCCCGTCCTCGACGCGACCGGCCGCATATTGACGTTCAACTTCGCCAAGACGTCGGTCGGCAAGGGGTTCCTGCTCGTGATCACTCCGGGCGCGATCGTGGGTGCCGATGGCGAGGTCGCAAACGGCGGTGCGCCCATCACCATCACCATCCCGCCCACGGTGACGGCCGCGGCCGCAAGGAAGCGCTGAGTTTCCGCTCCAGGGAAAGCCGACTGACACCGAACTTGGGCCGCGCCGACACACTTCGGGCGCGACCCCGGACGCTAGCGGTGCTCGGTATTCGCACGGGGTGATGTGCTCGACGCCTTGCGGCATCAAAGAGGTCGGCACAGCGTTCTTCTCCGCAGCCTCGACCGACGCAATCTGTGCTCAACGCCTTGCGGCATCAAAGGAACGAGGACAGGCGCTTCATCCTGCGGGAACGGAACGAGGACAGGCGCTTCATCCTGCGGGAACGAGGAAAGGCGCTTACAAAAGGGAACGGAAAACCGAAAACGGGGGAACGGGGACAGGCGTAACAGCGGAAACGGGGTCAGGAACCGGGGAAAAGGGGTCAGAAAACGAAATTGAAAACGGGGTCAGGAAAACGGAAAAGCGGTCAGGAACCGTTATTGAAAACGGGGTCAGGAACCGTTATTGACATTCGGAGCATGATCCGTTATCCTCATTACATGCCAAGACCACGACGAGCGGCGGAGGGCGGCCTTGTTTACCACGCCCTCAACCGCGCCAATGCACGCCTGAAAAACGGGTCAGGAACCGTTATTGACATTCGGAGCATGATCCGTTATCCTCATTACATGCCAAGACCACGACGAGTGAAAAAGGGTCAGGAACCGTTATTGACATTCGGAGCATGATCCGTTATCCTTTTTACATGCCAAGACCACGACGAGCGGCGGAGGGCGGCCTTGTTTACCACGCCCTCAACCGCGCCAATGCACGCCTGCCTATCTTTGAGACTGACGAGGATTATGCCGCGTTCGAGCGAGTCCTCGCCCAAGCCATGGTGCGACACGAAATGCGGCTGCTGGCCTACTGCCTGATGCCCAACCATTTTCACCTCGTGCTCTGGCCGCGCGAGGATGGTGACCTATCCCAGTTCATGCGGTGGCTCACCGTGACGCACACCCAGCGCTGGCACGCCCACCACCGCACCGCCGGCACCGGCCACCTCTACCAGGGCCGGTTCAAGTCATTCCCGGTGGAATCGGACGACAATTTCCTGACGGTGTGCCGCTATGTCGAGCGCAATGCGCTGCGGGCCAACTTAGTTGAACGAGCCGAGGATTGGCGATGGGGCAGCCTCTCGGCACGACGGGCGAAGGCGGATGAAGAGCGACCACTGTTGGCTCCGTGGCCCATCGCGCGGCCTCGCGACTGGACCGCGCGCGTGAATCGGCCGTTCGGACCGAAGGAGGAGGCGGCGGTATGCCGAAGCATTCAGCGGGGCCAGCCGTTCGGTTCGCCCTCGTGGCAGGCGTCGGTAGCCGCCCGGCTCGGGCTGGAGTCGCTGTTCCGTCCTCGGGGTCGCCCACGAAAGGAGCCCTTACAATGATTCCTGGCCCCTTTTCCCCCAAATGATTCCTGACCGCTTTTCCCCCTCGGACAAATGAAGATTC
>CAWHKI010000175.1:0-63234 GCA_963829765.1 uncultured Isosphaeraceae bacterium
GCCCCGTCAAGGCTAGGAATTGGGGTTGCCGCTCTTGAGGCATGGTGGGAAACTTCTGATCACAAGGAGGTTTCCCATGATCAAGAAGTTCATTGTACGCCTTTCGGAAGAAGAGCGTGTTGTCTGTCAGGAGATCATCAAGAATCTCAAGGGATCATCACAGAAGTTTCGCCGTGCTCAGGTTTTGGTCAAGGCGGATGCCGATGGGCCTGGATGGTCGGACGTAAAGATCGCGGAGGCTTTCAACTGCCGCGTGCAAACAATCGAGAATCTTCGAAAACGTCTGGTGCTGGAAGGCTTCGAACTGGCTTTGGACGGCAAGCCGCGCCAGGAGGCGCCCATGCCCTGCAAACTCGACGGCGAAGCCGAAGCGAAGTTGATCGCCATGCGGCTGGGGAAGCCGCCAGCAGGCTACGGACACTGGACGTTGCGGCTGCTCGCTGATGAGATGGTGGCCTTGGAAATCGTGGATTCGATCAGCCACGAGACGGTCCGCAAGGTGCTAAAAAAAACGGCATGACCAAACGCAAGATCGAGTACTGGGTCATTCCGCCGGAGCAAGACGCCGAGTTCGTGGCGTGCATGGAAGAAGTGCTCGAGACCTACGCCGAAGCGTACGATCCGAAGCATCCCGTGTTGTGCATGGACGAACAGCCGGTGCAGTTGCTTAAAGAGACTCGGGTGCCGATCGCCGCGACGAAGAAGCATGGCAAGCGTGTCGATTACGAATACGAACGCAATGGCACGGCGAGCATTTTCATGTTTGCCGAGCCGCTGTCGGGCTTTCGGCAAGCGACCGCCCGCGTACGGCGAACCAAAGCCGACTGGGCAATCGAGGTAGCTCAAATGCTGGATACGCGTTATGCGGATCGCGAGGAAGTTACACTCGTTTGCGACAATCTCAACACGCACACTAAAGGAGCGTTCTATGAAGCGTTCGAACCGGACCGTGCGCGGGGGTACATCAAACGGATCAACTTCTGCTACACCCCGAAACACGGAAGTTGGCTGAATGTCGCCGAATGCGAGCTGAGTTGCCTGACGAGTCAGTGTCTGAGCGACCGTCGCATCGGTGAATTGACTGAACTGCAAACCGAAATCGCAGCCTGGTCCGAGAAAACCAATGCAAAGCAACGCGGCGTCGACTGGCAGTTCCGTATCGAAAATGCACGCATCAAGCTGAAACGGCTCTACCCCAAAATTAAGGCTTGACGGGGCACTAGCCTACTTTTTCGCCGGCCGGCCCTTTGCCTCCAACGCAACCAACTCGCGTTTGGCCCATTCGATCGCGAAAGGGACCGTCCAAGGCTCAAAGCCCGGGAAGTACGTTCGTGGCGACTCCTCAAGTTGTTTAACCAGGGCTCGCACTTTCTTGATCTGCGAGACTACTGCCCCATCATCGCCCAACTTCCGATAGCACATCGCTAGACAAAGCTCGCCCACAAGCTGTGCGCAGCGAATGGGCTCGGCCGCCTTTGGCGCCGGTGCTAATGCCAGCAAGTGCCCGGGGAAGCACACCTTTTATCGTCGCCATGGCTTCTTGGGTGTGTCCCGCTCGGAATTGCGCCATGCCAAGCGTCGCTGCGAAGGTGGGATACTTACGGCCGGCACGCTTGGCCACTGCCACCACGGCTTCGGCGTCGTCGACAGCGTGCTCGCCAACCACGCACGCGGTTGCGATGTTGAATGCCCGCTCATCGCTGGCCTTCGCGCCATACCGGTCGAGAAGTTCCTTGCAGGCGATGCGGTAGCCTGCTTGATCTCCTAACACAAAACGTGCCCCGGCAAGGCCGAACAGCGCGTTGCATCGGCTTTCACTTTCTTCGTTCCCATTTTTCCCAGCCGCCATAGAAAACAGTGTGGCGCTCTCGGTCCACTTTCCCGACGCGGCCAGCCAATTACCTAGTGCTGTTATACTGCTAAGTGTGTTGGGATGTTCTGCGCCCAGCTTGGCTTTCTCAAGAGCCACCGTCTCTTCCAATAGTTTGCACGCTTCCTGTTGCCGGCCCACGGAACCGTAACTCGTGGCCACACTACGCATGCACATGAGCGTGTCGGGATGGTCTGGTCCGAGCTTGGCTTTCGCGAGAGCCATCGTCTCCTCCTGCAGCCTGAGTGCTTCCTGATGCCTTCCCATGTCTTTGTAACTGCCGGCCAGACTAGTCATGGACCTGAGCGTGGCGGGATGGTCTGGCCCGAGCTTGGCTTTCATAAGAGCGAGTGCCTCTTCGCTCAGCCTGAGTGCTTCCTGATACCTTCCCATGTGTTCGTAACTGCCGGCCAGATTAACCATGGAGACGAGCGTGTCGGGATGGTCTGGCCCGAGCTTGGCTTTCTCAAGAGCGAGTGTCTCTTCGTTCAGCTTGAGTGCTTCCTGATGCCTTCCCATGCGATAGTAACTGGCGGCCAGAATATGCATAGCGTAGAGCGTGTTGGGATGGTCTGGCCCGAGCTTGGCTTTCTCAAGAGCGAGTGTCTCTTCGTTCAGCCTGAGTGCTTCCTGAAACCGTCCCAGGTTTCCGTAACTGGCGGCCAGACTAGTCATGCAGAAGAGCGTGTCGGGATGTTCTGGGCCGAGCTTGGCTTTCTTAAGAGCAAGTGTCTCTTCGTCCAGCCTGAGTGCTTCCTGATGCCGTCCCATGCGATTGTAACTGGAGGCCAGATTAATCATAGAGGTGAGCGTGTTGGGATGGTCTGGCCCAAGGTGCCGCGAGCAAAGGGCCCGTGCCCTTTCAAATTGTTCGGCGGCAATCTTTGCCTGACCGAGATGAATATACGATACTCCGAGCGTTGATCGCAACTTGGCTTCCACAAGTGGCTGATTTGCAAACGACTCTTTCACAAACGGCAGTGAGGCATCGATCGCCCGACGCAGGGTGACCTCGCGACCCAGGCCCCCTGCTTGGCCTTCAGGCCGCGCGGTGGCAAAGATCTTATCGCTGACAAAACTCAGCACCGCCGCCGCCTCCAGTTCGCGAGCTGAGGCGGCTAGGGCGTTCGCCTCGGCACCACGTGCGTTGCCGGATTGCTTGCTTGGCCTGTTGATCGGCTTGAATCGCAAAATAGGTGGACACCATCGTGCCCGCCACTAAGACCAGGGCGATGCCCGCCGAAAGACTCGCCACGAACGGGTTCCTCCGGCACCAGCGCCAGCCGCGTTCCAGTCGCCCGGCTCGGCGCACCCGAATGGGCTCTCCCTTGAGCCAGCGTTGCAGGTCATCGGCCAACTCTTGGGCCGTTTGGTACCTCCGCGACGGCTCCTTGGCCATCGCCTTCAAGGTGATGGTCTCCAGGTCCCGAGGGATGCGGTCATTCAAGAGTGCGCCGGGGTGCGCGGCTCGTCGTGCAGCACCTGATGCAGCAACATCCGCTGATTGCTCCGAAACGGCAGCTCCCCCGTCAGCAGTTCGAACAGGATGACACCCAGGCTGTACACGTCGCTGCGGCCATCGGCATAATGCCCCTGGCCCGATGCCTGCTCGGGGCTCATGTAGGCCGGTGTGCCGAGCACCTGACCTTCCACGGTCACGGTGATCTCGCCCGCATCACGCTTGGCCAAGCCAAAATCCATGACTCGCGGCATGCCTTCCGCAGTGAGCATGATGTTGGACGGCTTGACATCGCGGTGGACGACCCCGTGACGGTGGGCGTGCTCAAGCACCTGGGCGACTTGCATGAGCAAGTCGGCCGCCTCCTGAAAACCAAACCTGCGGCCGGATAGGGCATCGGAAAGGGTAATTCCCTCTACGAATTCGCTGACGATGTACGGAAACGTGGCACCGCGGCCGACTTCGTGCACCGGCACAATCAACGGATGGTGCAACTGGGCCGCATTGCGGGCTTCGCGTACAAAGCGTTCTTCGTCCTCATCGGTCGACAACTGGCCGCTGCGCGGTACCTTTACGGCCACAGTGCGCCGCAGTTCGGTGTCGCGGGCCCTGTAAACGGTGCCAAAGGCACCGCGGCCCACCGCCTTCATGAGCTCAAACTTGCCCAATGTGGGGAGCCTCTCCTCGCTCCAGCTTTGTGTGCGGTCAGCGTCTAAGTTGAAAGAACCACCGCACGACGGGCAAACGACTCCGTTCTCGTCGCCTGTGATGACAAGATCAATCGGGTTATGGCAGTGCGGGCAATTCAGTTGCACCGCCACGTGTTCAGCGCCCTGATTGCCGGTGGACATGATCGGGCTCCTTGAGCCTTGGCATTGCCGCGAGGTCTTTGCAATTGGCCAATGCTATGCGGGCTGACGGATCGTCACCGTTTAATCCACAAGTGAGATTATCGCCCGGCCGAACGCCAGCTTCAAGCTTAGCTATAGCAACCCGCCAATTAAAGTTCATCCTGCACGAAGTCATCGGAGGACCGGGCCAGGTTGGCCTAGATTTGATTCGGGCCGGGACGTAGAGTTGGCTGATACCTCAAACGGCCCGATCCCGGATCCCGCCGGCGGGGAGGGTGATCGGGTTAATGCGAGACCCACAATGCCTCCACCCGCCTCACACAGACCCGATGAGTGTCCCGATGCTCCACACGACTTGTCTGTCTCGCCGGGGATTTCTGAGGATCGGCGCCCTCGGCCTGGGGGGAATAAATCTGCCCCAGTTGCTCCAAGCCGAGGCGAATGCGGGGATCTGCACGTCTCGGAAGTCGATCATCTTCGTCTACCTGGTCGGTGGGCCGCCGCATCAGGACATGTTCGACCTTAAGCCCAAGGCCCCCGTCGAGATCGCTGGGCCCTGGCGGCCGATCCCGACCAATGTTCCGGGCATCGAGATCTGCGAAGCGATGCCGCGGTTGGCGACGATGATGGACAAGTTCACCATCATTCGCTCGCTGGTCGGCAACCAGGCCGATCACGACGCCGTCCAGGTCTTCAACGGTCGAGACCCTCGCAAGCCGAAGCCCGGCGGCGGCTGGCCCCAGTTCGGCTCGGTCGTCGCCAAGCTCCAGGGGTCCGTCGAGCCGGCGGTGCCGGCGTTCATCAGCCTCTGTTACCCGTGCACCCATCCGCCGTACAACGAGCCTGGGCCCGGCTTCCTCGGGACGAGTTTCTCGGCATACCGGCCTACCGACCCGGGCCAAAAAGACACGGGCTTTCAGGAAATCACCGTCGATCGCCTGGCCGATCGCAAGACCCTTTTAAAGACGTTCGACAACTTCCGCAACTCAGCCGACCCCCGGGGCCCGATGCGGGCCATGGACTCCTTTAACGAGCAGGCGTTTGGGCTCCTCACCTCGTCCAAGGTCGCGACCGCGCTCGACCTCTCGAAGGAGGACCCGAAGACCGTCGACCGCTACGGCACGGGCGACCCCAAGAAGTCGATCGACGAGAACGGCGCCCCGAGGGTGCCACAAAGCATGCTCATGGCGCGGCGGCTGGTCGAGGCCGGGGCGCGGGTCGTGACCCTCAACTACAGCAAGTGGGATTGGCACGGCGCATCCTACGGCACCATCTTCAACCGCGAGAAGGAAGACTTTCCGATCTTCGACCAGTGCTTGAGCGCCTTGATCGAGGACCTGCACGTTCGTGGCCTGAGCGACGACTGCACGGTGGTGGTGATGGGCGAGTTCGGCCGGACGCCGAAGATCAGCAAGGACGTCGGCCGCGACCACTGGCCCCCAGTCAACTTCGTCCTCCTGGCCGGGGGCGGGATGAAGACGGGCCAGGTCATCGGTGCCACCGACCGCATCGCTGGCGAGGCGATCTCGCGCCCAGTAACCTTCGGGGAACTTTACGCGACACTCTACAAGAACCTGGGGATTGACGTCGGCCGCCCGCTGCTCTACGACATCGAAGGCCGCCCGCAATTCCTGGTGGACGACCACGCCCAGCCCATTGCGGAACTGGCCTGAGCCTCGTCGGCTGGGCGAACTCGAAGGCCGCTTAGCCGTCTGGCTTCAGGAAGCGGCCTCGCTCGATCTGTTTCTTGGCTTCTGCCCTGGGAATCGTCAGGGTTTACCCCGATTGGTGATCGGCCGCCGGTGTTTTGATCTGCGCGGCTGGCTTGTTGCGATCGTCGCCGCCGGGCTTGCGCTGGCCACCGACGATACCCGCGCCTTTCCGCGATGGCTTTGACGAACCTCTGACGGGGTCAGCCCTTGTTTTTTGTTTTTCGGTCTGCGTAAAGCGGACCCTCAGCGCACGTGGACCAGCCCGCCGGCGGCATGGACGCCCGAAGGTCCCGCTCGCCGCCACCCAGAGGGCAAGGAGAAGTCTCGCGCATGTCACCCGGGACTGTCCTTCCTTCCCTTGCTCCGGCGGAATCATTCCGTTACGGGCTTCGACGCCGGCGGAAATGACGTAACTGACGCGGCCAGCACCCTGAACGTGTACGGTACGATGGAAGTCGGGTGAGTCAGCACGCTCAGCCTCGGGGGGCACGACCACCGTTTTTAGCGGCGGGTCGCTGCAAGTGGACGCCACGCAGCTCGGGGCGCGACCAGCCTCACCGGCGGCATGGGCGGCACGCTCACCGTATCGGGCACCGTCAACATCCAGAGTGGCGGCGACTGGGCCATGAGGGGCTTCGACGCCGGCGAAAACGACGTGGCCGTTGTCGATTCGGGTGGCGCGTTCGACGATCTTGGCTCGGCGCTTTTGGGCTGGAACAGCAACTTCGACCTGCAAGGCACCGGCACCGTGGGCACCGGCGCCAGCCCTGATGACACGTCCGGAATGAGCCGAGATGCTCATTCGCGTTTAAGGACGATCTTCAGGTTGATCGAAAAGGTGCCGGTCAGAGCACTCTGAGTGCCGCCAGCGGAAAAAGTCCCGGCTGCATTCGCATCCGCGCCGGTCCCCCCCTTGACGGAGCCCTTTACCGAGTAATCGTAAGTTGTACCATTCAAATGTCCAGTACCCTTAAAGGAAACGAAGACCTGATCACCGAACATGTCGGCAAGGGTTCCCACTCCCTTCGTGTATTTGATGACGTGGCTCTTATTCGCCGAGTAAGAGACACTGCCATCGAAGGTAGACGGCCCGAGCACGCCGCCTGAAGTAACGAAGGAGTCCGTCCCCTTCGTGAGCGTGATCGGATGCAAAGCGGCCTGACCGCTCATCGGACCGGCTATGACCACATGGATGCCGGCACGGAGCGAGAAACATCGGCCCCCTGGTGACCCGAATTCATGACGGTGCTCAGAAGTTGGCGTGATTCGAGGGGGTCGAGCTGAAGTGCACGGTTTCGATTTGTCTGCTGCCTTCGGTTACGCATCATATTGCCTCATTAATGGTGGTCGTGCTACGAGAGCGGTCCTACACATAAGAATATCACATTCCAGCGAGCAGGGCAAGCCAACAATGCATGCACTGTAAATCCGGCCGGACCGATCGGGCACCAAAGAGGACGGAAACGGGCACGCACCGAATTGCCGATCACCGGTCCCGCCGACTGGAACGTCTGCCGCGACCACATACTCGAGCCGACATCCTTGATGGACCCCGACCGCACGTGTGACAATTGCCACGAGGGCGGGTAAAGGGATTTCATCTCCTCAACTGATGGAAGGGACGGTCCCTGGAGCGACTCCGGGAATTCTCACTCGTGGCCATTTTGTTCTTGTCGCAGAAGGCCGCTTACCCGTCTGGCTCCAGGAAGCGGCCTCGCTCGATTGGTTTCTTGGCTTCCGCCCTGGGAATCGTCAGGTTTACCCCGCTTGGTGATCGCCCGCCGGTGTTTTGATCCGCGCGGCTGGCTTGTTACGATCGTCGCCGCCGGGCTTGCGCTGGCCACCGACGATGCCCGCTCGCCTTTCCGCGATGGCTTTGACGAACTTCTGCACCTCGGTCGCGTCGAGATAACCGTCGTGGTTGCGGTTGAGCAGCGTGAACATCCCTTGGAATCGCTTGGGCAGTTCGTCTTTGGTTAGCTTGCCGTCGCCATTGCCGTCAAACTCGATGACGAGCTCTCGGGCGCGATCTTCGAGCGTGGCTGCCGACTCAAGCTTGGGCAGGATACCTTGGGCGAGCAGCTTTTGGCGATCGATGGGTACGGCGACGTCAAAAAAGCCGATCATCATTTCGTCGAACGTCTGATCGCCCCAGTTGACCGTGATCGCCGGGTTGGGATTGGCCAGGTTGTTCTCCGAATTGTCCCAACGGGCCTCGCAATGAATACGCGTGCCCGCCGGCAGCGTCTTGGGCTCGGCCAGTTCGTAACAGGTTTGCCAATTGAAGTCGTAGTGGGGGATGTTGAGCAGCATTTCCCGCTTGCCGTCGGGATAGATCGCCTCGTAAGAGAACGCTTTGCCGCGGAGGTGCAAGTGCGGCGAGAACGAGAGGAGTTGTAGATCGTTCTTGTACGGCAACATCGTCGCCTGCCGCTTGTAGTCTTCGGCGTACGGCGGAATGTTGATACCCAGGTTGGCCGCCGAGACCGTCGTGACCATGTGCGTGAGCTCCTCGGGCTTGGCGAAGAGGAAACCGATCTTCGACAAGTCTTTCTGCTCCTTGCCAACCGCCGTGTAGTGCATCTGGAAGACCAGCTTCGACCCGGCCGGCACGTACTTCGCCATGCCCTTGGGGAAAGGCGTAACGCGGTATCCTGGCACGTAAGCGGCCAAGTAGCCGAGGCCGTTCTCTTCGTTTATGCTCCGCTGGTGATTAGGCGGCCGTACGAAGCACAGCACATGATGAACGACCGGCGCACTGCCGGGAATGATCTGGCTCTCCGTGATCCATTTGCCCTCCTTGAAGCCCGGATCGACGGTGAAATATTGATATTGGACAACGCCATTAGCCGGCACCCGGTACGGTTCGGCTTGCACATTCAGGACCAGGTCCGGCTTGCGCGGCAGTGACCAACCTGACACGAATTCGCGCGGGGCGGCAGATCGGCCGGGGACCCTTCAGGCGCACCCGCGGCGACCCACTTGAATATCGTTTCCTTGTCGGCGTCCGACAGGCTGATGTCATTGAAGAAGTGGCCGTACTTGGGATCGGCGTGCCATGGCGGCATCCGTTTTGTGCGAACAACTTCCTCGATCATGTCGGCCCAGCCGGCCACTTCATTGTAGTCGCTCGAGCGCGAACGGGCCGATCTCGCCCGAGCGATGACAGCTCACGCAATGATCCTGAAGAATTCGGGAAATCTGCTTGCAATAGGTCACCTCGGCGTTGGCCTCGGGCTCGCGCGGACGGCCGATCAAGCACCCGACCGCGTCGACGTGGGCCGTCTGGATCGCCTTACCGGCGAGCAGACTGTCGAGCGCCTGCGCCAGATAGTCGCGTTCAACCTTATCGCGAACGTAGCCGACCCCATAGCGATCGTCGATCCGCCCCGAGTAACGCACGACACGGTGCTTATCGATCAGGAAGACCTCGGGCGTGCGGGTTGCCCCAGCTCAGCGGCCACCGCGCCCTTCAGGTCCTTGAGCAGCGGGAACTCGATTCCGGAAGTACGGGCGAATGCGGCGATCTCGCTGAGCGAATCCTGGCTATTCGAGTCGATGCCGATAAAAGCGACCCCCTTCGGCCCGTACTTCGCGGCCAGCTCGGCGAGCTGCGGCCCGTAAAGCTTCGCGAGAGGACACTCCGTGCCAAGGAAAGCCACGACGAGGACTTTTTGGTCCGCGAAGTCGTGGAGCGAGTATTCCCTTCCAACATAGCTCTTGAGCGAAAAGTCTTTGACCGGCTTCCCGGTTCGATCGGCCGCGGGTGCATGCACCGTCAAGCCCAAGCAGACGACTAGGCCGCATAGGGCCCGAGAGAATCGTGAATGTCGCATCGAAGCATTCCTCCGGATATGACCGCCAAGTGAGATCGCCCCACGGAGCGGTCGGATACATCTGTACCGCAGTACCCAGCGCAACAAAAAAACCCCGCCGTGCGCAGGTTCGCACGCCGGGGCCGCCTTTAGCCGAATAGCAATTGCCCGTCACGAGCAACTACTGACTTAACAGTGTAAACCTTGGACTGTCAGAGGTCAAGTACCAAGAGCCTGATTTCTTACGCTGTCCCATCGCTATTGTTCTGTCCCCTTGTCAACCGATGCCGGCTTCGCTCTCTCACTTCTCAAATAAGCCGCGATGCTCATCTTGTCGTTCTTGATCGCCACGTCGAGAACCGTCTCCCCGTTCTTGTTCACCGCGGTCAGGCTTGCACCATGCTCCACAAGGAGTTCCACTACTTTGAGCGTAGAGTTTCTCTCGCAGGCTTTATGCAGAGCCGTGTCGTCCCCAACATCTGTGACGTTGATCTTGGCGCCATGATTCACCAACCACCTTGTTCCGACGATATCGCCCTGGTGTGCGAAGGCGTGCAGCAGTGTGCGACCGCCGGACATTTCGTTGATATCGACGCCCGATTCCAGACACAGGGCCGCAATGTCATAATTCCCCCGACCGTGTCGCTGGCCGTGTCCTAAAGCCGCCAATACTAGTCCGACGTGCGGCTGGCACCCTTGCGCCATCAGCAGTCGAGCAATCCTGATGTTCCCGCCGCGCGCCGCGCAGAGAACGAGAGCACCCGAAACAATGACTCGCATCGGTCCTTGGTCCAACAACAGCTCAGCACAACGAACGAGCTGGTCCGCATAGGCTTGGCTCACCTTTCCCAGCTCGGATCGGCAGGCGTAATGTAGCGCGGTCATGCCACGCTCACCCAGCAGCTTATAATCCGTCGTTCTGCTGGCCAGTGTTGAATCCCGATGAAGCAGGTCCCGAAGCCTTGCCACGTCGCCGAGCGCAGCGGCGGTAAAGATGTTCTGTTCCGCCCCCGCCTCGATCAGGGCGTTCATGATGTCAACATGCGGCCCGACGGTCGCAGCGCAGACGAGGTGAAAATCCGGTCTCGCGCCCATCTGAATCAGGAACCTGACCAGTTCCACGTGGCTGGATTTCTTGGGCGCTGACTTTAGGTCCACGACAGCCAGAGCGAGCAGTCGGTCCCGGTTACTCGCGTTGATCATCCTGCGACTGCTCTTTATCGCAGCATAATCGCCCTTCTTTACGAGCGTCCCAATGTGAGCCGGTTTTCTTTCACCTGTTTTGCGCCATGAAGCTGACGCCTTCGCCTGTTGACGCAAGCCCTGCACTTCGTTGCTAGACCGTCGGGCTCCTTACTGCTTCCGTTGAAGGAGGAATCATCCAATACCCGTTTGCATTCCTGACATTGCTTGTTCATGGCGCTTCGCGCTGTCAGCCATTGTTTCCTGTTTTCGACCGACCGGACCTGTGGGAGAGGTCGGCGTTTGGTACACGGCCATTGCGCCGGATGGACCGCCGCCTTGATTCGACGTACACTATGCGATATCTCGACTTTATCATCGAGATCGATCACACGGTACTGCTTGAACCGGTTGAGAAGGCGAGCGAACCAAGGAACAGGAGGACGAGCTGTGAAATTCCGGGATTCTTCACGGTCGGCCGACTCGCCGGAGCACCCTCGGTTCAGCCGTCGCGCGGCGGTTCAGGCCGGGGCGATCGGGCTGCTGGGACTGGGGATGAACCACATGGAGGCCCTTCGAGCACTGGGAGCCGGCACGCGTGGGGGCGCAGGCGCGGCACCGGGCCATCCTCATCATCCAGGGGTTCATCTCGAATCAAAGGCCAGGTCGGTCATCTACATCTTCCTTTCGGGGGGATTGTCGCAGCTCGAGAGCTTCGACCTCAAGCCGGATGCGCCCGCGGAGATGCGGGGCGAGTTCCGACCGATCGCCACGAAGACGGCCGGGATCGAGATTTGCGAACATCTGCCAAAGCTGGCGGAGCGGAGTCATCTGTGGGCTTTGGTTCGGTCGCTCACGCACGGCTCGAACGAGCATTCGGCCGGCCACCACATCATGCTGACTGGCCGGTCGGACCTTCCCGCCGGGTTCGACTCAACCAAGCCGCGACCCGGCGACTGGCCGTCGATCGCCGCGGTTGTCGGAGCCCTGACCTCGCCTCGCCACAACTTGCCGCCCGCGGTGGTGCTACCCGAGACGTTGATTCATAGCACGGGGCGGATCATTCCCGGCCAGTTCGCTGGCTTGATGGGGCCACGGCGCGACCCTTGGTTTATCGAGGCATCGCCCTTCGACCCGAACTTTTGCGGTGCCTACCCGGCATTCGAGTTCGACCACCAGGAGCGTAAACAGCCTGCCAAGACCAAGAGTTTCCAGGCGCCGAGCCTGGGCTTGCCCGCGGGGTTTTCTGGCACGCGGCTTTCCGGGCGAATGTCGTTGCTGCAATGCGTCGATCGCCAGCGTGCCTCACTTGATGCCGCGGCGGCGAGCGAACCGTTCGACCGGTATCGACAATCGGCCATCTCGCTCTTGACCGACGCCAAGGTCAAAGAGGCTTTCAACGTCGTCAACGCCGAGCCGAACGTGCTCGACCGTTACGGCCGTCATGCGTTCGGCTGGTCGTTGCTGATGGCCCGCCGGCTCGTCGAGGCGGGGGTAAACCTCGTTCAGGTGAACCTGGGAAATGACGAGACCTGGGACACGCACGGCAACATGTTCCCTCACTTGAAAGAAAAGCTCTTCCCCCCCACCGACCAGGCCCTGTCTGCGCTGCTTGATGACCTGCATGACACCGGGCTGCTTGACTCGACGCTGATTGTGATGGCCGGCGAGTTTGGACGCACGCCGCGGATCTCGTCCTTGCCCCAGTATTACAAGCTCCCCGGCCGCGACCACTGGGGCAAGGTCCAGACCGTCTTTTTCGCGGGCGGAGGTGTGGTCGGCGGTCGCGTCGTCGGTTCGTCCGACAAGACCGGCGGGTTTCCCCGTTCCGACCCTCAGACGCCCGAGAGCCTGGCCGCCACGATTTACCAGGCGCTGGGATTGCCGGCAACGGTCGCATGGCACGACGTTCAGGACCGGCCGCATTTCGTCTATCATGGAGAGCCGATCGCGTCTCTGTTTTGATTTTACGAGACGACAAGAGCTGATCAGTGCCGCGCCCGGCAAATGGCAAAGCGCTGTCGATGAGCGGGTTTATACGGCAGCAGGGCGAGCCGCGGCGCCTGTGCGGGGAGGGCGAAGCTCCGTCCGAGCCGGCATCAGCACTCGGCTCGCACGGAGGCTCGCCCTCCCGAGATGTCTCGATGGGGCCCGCGCGAAGTCTATGGTTTGTTGAGCGATTCCACCAACTGCACGAGCTCCTTGTGTTTCATTCCCGCCCGATCTCGGCCGCGAACGCCCTGGCGTTCAAAACATCACCAGTGGCGTATTTCGTCAGGCCGTTCCAATCGAGCGAGCGGCCGGGCGTGAAGATTCGCGCCTTGAGAAAATCACCGACCGCCTTGTTGCCGACGAAGCTGGCCTTGCTCGGTTCGGCCCCGATCAAAACGTCGCGCGCGATCGCGTGCAAAACCTGGTTGGCGAACAGCTCGCCCATCAAGTAGTTATGATAATACGCTGGCGCACTCACGATGTGAATCTTGCTGGCGTAGTCAGGCGCGTGACGGTCGTTGGGCCTATGCACTAACTGATACTTCTCGACCAGGTCCCACCACAAGCGTGTTCAGGTCCTGGTCTGGGTTGTCATAGAGCGCCTTTTTCGAACCGAAACATGACCTGGCCCACCGCGAGAAGACCAGGAGCTTGGCGCGAAGCATTCGGCGCCGGCGCGGTCGAAGGCCGCGGGGTCCGGGACGTGCACGCCCATCGCTTGCAACCAGTCGGCGTCCTTCGAGAATCGCTCGAACAGCATGGCGATCCCCTCGGTCGTCAGGATGTGGGCCTCGGAACGGAGCACGTAGGGGACGCTGTGCGGAATGTTCTTGCTGCTGTAGACCGAGTGGCCCAGCTCGTGGAGCATCGTGCCCATCCAGTATTCGTTGGGCACGATGTTGGCGAGTACTCGCACGTCGCCCTCGCGGTCGATGTCGGTGCAAAAGGCATGGGGGCTTTTGCCGGGTTTTTCGTAGAGGTCGCTGCGGGCGATGACGTCGTCGATCGGCAGGCCGATCCCGGCATAAAAGTCGCGACACAGTTTGAGGATATCGGCTTTCGCGTAAACCGAGTCGAAATCGGCGGCGAAGATCGCCGGTGCTTCCTGAAAAAAGGGATCGTGGTAGTGCCAGGGGCGCAATTCGGCGATCGGCAGTCCGCTTTGTTCGGCGAGCTTGCCGTCGATCTCGTGCTTGAGCTTCGTGAACGGCCCGCGTGTCAGCAGATCGAGCTCATCGAACAGTTTGAGGACTTGTTCTTGCGTCTGCTCATTCAGGGAAAGTTGCATTTTGTGAAAATCGGCGAAGCCCAGCTTGTGCGCGGCCTCGTTCCGCAGCTTGACGAGTGCCTTCAAGTCGGGCTCGACCAGCGGCCCGACGGCTTTGCTCCCTTCCCAGACCGCCTTGCGTCGGTGGGGTTGCGATTCTTTGAGGACTTTGCGCACTTCGCTATCGGCCATTTCACGACCGTTCACGCGGCGCGGTAGCCGTTAAACGCCTTTTCGATCAGATTGGCCTTGGCCGTGATCTGTTTAAGGAACTCAGGGTCGACCTGTTTTTCGAGATAAATCAAATAAAGCACGTCGATCTGCCGGGCCAGGGTGGGCTCAACGGGCTTTGCTGCCTTGATGGCTTTGAGCTTTTCGAAGCGAGCATGGTCGCTGAGTGCGGCGTCGAGACGGTTCTGAGCCTCTTCTTTGGCCTTGAAATCGTCATCGCGTCCGGAAATATTGGCGTTCCACCAGGCGAGGGCGGCCGCGCGCTCGAGGGGACGAATCGTCTGCTCGTGCTCGAGGATGAATGCCCTGGCCAAGTTCGAGCCCACTTCGTCGGCGGACGCTTTGGCTGTGATCGACATGCTCGCGAATAACCCCGTGAGAAGGATAAAAGTCAAGTGCAAGACCGGCAACGGCTGGACCATGATCGCTCCATCCTTATTGGTGCGTTTCGTAAGCTGAGACCTGAGTATCTCATTCCGGCAACCGCCTCGCCAGGGGCGTCTTGGTTTCGTCTGGGTTTGGCCAGTTCTTTCTCTTGACGTCGTTCTCCATGAACCCTTCTAATAAGGCCATGCCGAAGTGGCGGAATTGGCAGACGCGCTAGGTTCAGGTCCTAGTGCCCTTCATCGGGCGTGCAGGTTCAACTCCTGTCTTCGGCACTGAAGGTACGTTAAACGGCTGGCAGCCAGCAGAGCACGACACCGAGGACGAAGCTTCCAAGACGGCCCTCATTGGTGCGGCTTCAGGGCAATGTTGAACTGAATGCCGAGTGATCGACGCATCAAATCGCTGGATTCCTCCTCACCCTTGGTGGTTTCTAGCTTCATCGAGCTTGGCGAAAATCTCGCCGGGCGCAAAGAATTCTCCGGCTGCCTCGCCGCCGCGATGGACGAAGAGGACTGCTGGCAATCGCGCAATCCATGATAGAATGGTTTTGAACGCCAATCCAAGCTGAGGATTGGAACCCTGCGCCCGATAAAAATATGATGCCGACAATCTATCGAGCAATGAAACGGGCTGATGACGGATTGCCGATCGTCGGCTCAAACTCGAAGGAGCTCGGCGTGCGGGTCCCGCCCAAGCTCAATCCGGATATCGACCTGGATGAGACCGGAAACGTGATCTTGAACGGCAAGGGAATGTCGGTTGCTCAGAATTGGCGAAGGTTGCTACCGCACCTTGTTCCGAAACGGCTAAAGCCGATTTTCGCGGGAGCGACTGGCTCGAACAGCATTGCCTGCTTCCGTTTCGGCCAAGGTCCTTTTTTGCCGGGAGCATTGAATGCTCGGTTAGCGCTGGCCTCGAAAACGCATGACATTCACTCCGGAAACGTTGTCCCGGCGGGCACAGTACCTGAAGGTGAGTTCCAATCCGATCTCGCTGCAACGCGGGACGACTGGACCATTGATGAGACTTGATTTATGTCAGTAGACCTGTCTTTGCAAAATCCGGATTATTCCAATTATGTTCGGCTGCTTTTCGACCTTCATAGGGCGATCATGGAGGGATGGGACGAAAGCGAAAAAGGCGAAGTGCTTCGTGATCGAATGGACGAGCCGGGAAGCCGATTATCTGGCGACGAAATTGCCAGCCTCAGCGGAATCTCCGCCGACTTTTACTCACTAACCGGCTCGCCACCAAGTGCTCTTTCGCCCGTGCGCCCGAAGCGTTGGCCGAACTTCAGCTTATTTTTCAACCACAGAAGTCGAAAGAGTTTCACGCAGCGCTTGAATTATTACGCAAACACGCGGTATCCATTCCGCCGGCGAGTCTCGCCTACTGTCGGGGTAAAATTTGGATGGAAGCCGGAGAATACCAGATTGCCGCTGCATTCTTCGAAACGCGCGAGCGAGCTCGATCCGCACAACGCCAATTTTCGCTATGTGGCACTGAATGCGCTTTGGAAAGCAAATCCCGCCTCGGCAATACAAATGGCTCAAGCGATTCTGTTGAATTGGGAGCGGCACCCTCCACGGCTGGTCCTCAAGTCTTTGGATGTCGTGCTTCAGTTGATTCGAGCGGATCACACGCACCATGAACTGAAGTCCTTCATTCCGATTTTCGAGAATTCGATCTTCCGCTTCGAAACTTCTGGCGAAGCCGAAAACGATCCTTCGTTGCTCGTCAGCTCGATCAACAATTTAGACTATTGCCAGCTTCACGGCGGTTAGACGCTCGCCCGGGCGACACCGTTCGTGCAACCCATTCTTACTCTCGCCGCACGACTCGCTTCGCCATGACGGCCTCGAGCCAGGCTGTGCGTTCCGCCTCGGTCGCCGCGAATGGCGCCCACTCCCGCGGATGAGATTCATGTCGATTGTGTCGCGATTGGCCGTCAGGAGGGTCTCGATGTCAACTTGGTCTTGCAGCCGGAACGAGACCATCTTGGTCAGGATCAGTCCTTCGGCGGTGGCGACGCGAACCATGTGGCCTTCCGTCCATTCCAACAGGCTCGCGTTCGCCAGTACTCGCGAATAAAACGGGAGCATAGGCTTTAGCCAGTCGATCCGAACGCCTCCGAATTTGAACGCGGTCATGTGCTCGCGCACATATTCTTTGATCACGGTTGCGGGTTCCAGTGTGAACCCGCGCGATCAGATCGTCGAGCAGCGGGGGCAGGACGACCTGGGGAACATCGAGCAGAATATCGACGTCTTGGGTCAAACGGGGCCGCCCACGGAGCAGGAACCCTAATCCGCCAATGAGTGCGTAACGTACCGATCGGGCTTCGAAAGCCTCGGCCAGTGATTCCACAGCTTGCGCGGTACCGGCCGGCAGTAGGTTATGTTCACTACGCATGGCGAGCGATGAATTTCCGGATGGTTTGTTGGACAATTCGCTTTTCCTCGTCAGCGTATTGCCGTGCCCACTCCGCCTTCGGAGATAGCTTCATCAGATAGTCGCCGTCGGCCAAGAAGCTCTGGATCGCGCGCGCCCGTTCCGCAGGCGAAAGCACCCGAAACCTCGCCACATCCTTGAGGATCACCTCTGTCTCGCTCGGAAACTTGATTGGCAGTTCCATCGTCTTCTCCTGTATCCGTAACCGCTCTTTTCGTATTATAGCAGACGGAATGCCGCACAGGCGGTTCGCGGACCATGTTGGATCGTTAGGCATGTCGCCACACACGCCGCTGGCAAGTGAGGCGGCTGACGCCGACTCGAGTGGAGAAGCCGAGCGCATGCGCCCGATCATCGTCTTCAAAGCCGGCCCGCGGCAACCGTGGTCGGAAGCACCGTTTCGACTTTGCCTGTGGAGCGCGGCCTGTGCGATCGGAACACTCGGCGGCTGGTCGGCCCTATCGGCGGGTGAGCCAGCTTCTCCCAAGGTTCGGAAAGTCGACTATAACCGCGAGGTCCGGCCGATCCTGGCCAAAAATTGCTTTGCCTGCCACGGTCAAGACGAAGCAAAGCGGGCCAAAGGGCTGCGGTTGGACCATCGCGAGGGGGCTGTCAAGCGTCTCAAAAGCGGCGAACGGGCGATCGTGCCCGGCGATCCGGATTCCAGTGAGCTCATCGCGCGGATCACCGAAGAGGACGAATCGCTCCGCATGCCGCCCAAGAAAAGCGGTCATCGGCTCAAGCCGTCCGAGATCGATGTCATTAGGCGCTGGATTCTGGAAAAAGCCGAATACACTCCGCACTGGTCGCTGTCGGCGCCCAGGCTACAACCACTGCCCGAAATCAAGCAAAAGAATTGGCCGCGAAATGGCATCGACTTTTGGATTCTATCAACCCTTGAAACAGAGGGAATGAATCCCTCGCCCGAAGCCGATCGCGGCATGTTACTTCGGCGCGCCAGCCTTGACCTGCGCGGATTGCCGCCAACGCTCGCTGAAGTCAACGAGTTTCTCAATGATCCCGCCCCCACCGCTTACGAGAAAGCCGTCGACCGCTTCTTGGGCGACCCGGCTTTTGGCGAACGATGGGCACGAATGTGGCTCGACCAGGCCCGTTACGCCGATTCGGCCGGGTATGGCTCCGACCCGCTCCGGCCCACGATTTGGCGGTATCGCGACTGGGTGATCGACGCCTTTAACCGTAACCTGCCGTTTGATCGGTTCACGCTCGAGCAAATCGCCGGTGACCTGCTGTCCAAGTCGTCCCTCAATGAGCGGATCGCGACTGCGTTTCACCGCAACACGATGACCAACACCGAGGGAGGGACCGACGACGAAGAGTTCCGCGTGGCCGCGATCAAAGACAGGGTCGACACGACGATACAGGTCTGGATGGGGCTGACGATGGGCTGCGCCAAGTGTCATAGCCACAAGTTCGACCCGATCACGCACGAAGAGTATTACCAGTTCTACGCGATTTTAAATCAGACCGCCGACCAAGACCAGCCGTCCGAGGCCCCCGTTTTGGCCGCGCCAACCGCGTCGATTCTGGAACGAATCCAGCAGATCGATCGCGAAATCGCCGCGATCCGTTTACGCGGGCCCGACTCGAAGCTGGTTCGCGACCAGATCGCCGCGCTCGAGAAGTCGAAGCCGGCCATTCCGGACGTGCCGGTGATGGTCGAGCTATCGCCGGAGCGGCATCGGGTGACCCACGTCTTACGCAAAGGCAATTTCCTCGACCCGGGCGACGTCGTGGGGCCTGGTTTGCCCCACGCGCTTCCCCCGTGGTCCGAGGGCGAGCCCAAGAACCGGCTGGGGCTGGCGCACTGGCTGGTCGATGCGCGAAACCCTCTGACGGCCCGCGTGGCCGTCAATCGGTATTGGGCCCAAATTTACGGTATCGGGCTCGTCGAGACCGAGGAAGATTTTGGCACGCAGGGCGAGCCGCCCAGCCATCCGGAACTCTTGGACTACCTGGCGGTCTGGTACCGAGAGTCGGGCTGGAATACAAAGTCGTTGTTGCGACTCTTGGTCACCTCGGCGACGTATCGGCAATCGTCGAAAGTCACCCCCGAGCTGCTGAAGCGCGACCCGCGAAACCGGCTGCTCGCTCGTGCGCCTCGAGTTCGGCTCGAGGCCGAGATGGTGCCGCGACCAGGCCCTGGCCTTAAGTGGTTTGCTCTGCCGCGAGGTCGGTGGACCGAGCGTGTTCCCGCTCCAGCCGGAGGGCCTCTGGCAAGCGGCCTTTAACGGCCAGCGCACGTGGTCGACCAGCCAGGGCGACGACCGGTACCGCCGCGGTCTTTATACCTTCTGGCGCCGAACGGTTCCTTATCCGTCGATGGCGGTGTTCGACGCCCCCAGCCGAGAGATTTGCGCGATCCGCCGGGTGCGGACCAATACGCCGTTGCAATCGCTCGTGACGTTGAACGATCCCGTCTACGTCGAGGCCGCCCAGGCATTGGCGCGGCGGATCGTCCGCGAGGGAGGGACGGATGTAGAGTCGCGTGCTCGCCATGGCTTGCTGCTTTGCCTCGGTCGGCCGCCGCGGCCCGAGCAGATTAAGCCATTGGTCGCTCTTTACACTCGGGAATTTGAACGCTACCGCAAAGACCCGACCGCCGCGACGTCGCTGGCCACTGAGCGCCTCGGGCCACTGCCCGCCGGTATGGAACCCGCTGATTTGGCCGCCTGGACCACCGTTGCGAATGTCCTCTTGAATCTTGATTCCGTTTTGACCAAAGGCTGAGTTCTCATGGACCTGGATCTCCCCTGGAAATCGCAGTGGGCGCGGCGCGAACTCGGCGGCAGTTTCTCAAAAGGTCTCAGGCGGGGCTGGGTGCGATCGCGCTGGGGATGCTCGCGCAAGCCGACCGCCGCGGCTGGGCGGCCGAGCCTGGGCTCAGTCGCGCGGCCAGCTCGGTCGACAACCCGATGTCGCCCCGGCCGCCTCATTTCGCGGCGAAGGCCAAGAGAGTGATCTATTTACACATGTCTGGAGGGCCGCCTCAGCAAGACCTGTTTGATTTTAAACCCGAGCTTGTCAAGCACCACTTGCAGCCCTGTCCCGACGAGCTACTCAAAAACCAGAAGTTCGCGTTTATCAAGGGGCACCCCAAGCTGCTCGGCTCGCCCTATAAGTTCACCCCGTGCGGCCAGAGTGGCGCGGTCGTCAGCGAGCTCTTGCCCCACCTGCGCGGCGTGGTCGACGACATCGCCATCGTAAAATCCATGTACACCGATCAGTTTAACCATGTGCCGGCGGAACTGTTTCTGTACACGGGCTCATCTCGTAACGGTGGCGCCGCCATGGGGTCGTGGATCACCTATGGGCTGGGCTCAGAAAACCAGGACCTGCCCGGGTTCGTCGTCTTGATCAGTGGCGGGACCGACCCCACCGGCGGCAAGGCACTTTGGAGTACCGGGTTTCTGCCCAGCGTTTACCAAGGGGTGCAATGCCGGACGGTCGGCGACCCGATCCTGTATGTCAGCAACCCGAAGGGAATGGACCGAACCGATCGCCGGAGCACGCTGGACGCTGTGCGACAGTTAAACGAATACGAACTCGCCGAATTCGGCGATCCCGAGACCCTGACGCGGATCAACCAGTACGAGCTGGCCTTCCGAATGCAGATGGCGGTCCCCGACGTCATGGATATCCGCCAAGAGCCGGGCCCGATTCTCGAAGAATATGGGGCGAGGCCAGGAGCGGCGTCGTTCGCCAACAACTGCCTGCTGGCTCGCCGTCTGGTGGAACGAGGGGTGCGGTATGTTCAGCTTTTTGACTGGGGCTGGGATTGCCACGGCACCGGAGCCGGCGACGACATCGTCAAGCACTTGCCCGAAAAATGCCGGGAAGTCGACCGGCCCATCGCGGCCCTTTTGGTCGACCTCAAGCGGCGCGGGCTGCTCGACGACACTCTGGTGATCTGGGGCGGCGAGTTCGGACGGACCTCGATGAACGAAGCTCGCGGCGGCTCAAAATTCCTGGGCCGCGACCACCATCCGCACTGCTTCTCGATCTGGATGGCCGGCGGTGGAATCAAGCCGGGCATCACCGTGGGTGCGACCGATGAGCTCGGCTACACCATCACGGAAAACTCCGTGAGTATTCATGACCTTCAGGCCACGATTCTCCACCTTCTGGGCCTTGACGCCTGGAAGCTTTCCTATGCGTACCAGGGGCTGAATCAGAAGCTGATTGGTCCGGAGGGAGGGGCCAAGGTGGCCAAGGAGCTGCTTTTGTAGCCGGCCTCTGTGAGGCCGGTCTTTACTCGAGCCACGCGCCGGATCGGCATCAGACGGCATTCGCCAGTCGCCGCGGGGTGAGAGGCTGACCGTGCCAACCTTTGGCCCATCGGGAATGCACGAACGCTTGTACTGCTGGCGAAAGAACCGGTGGTAAAACGTACGGATCGTCCGTTCGACCATCGCGGGGGGATAGTGCTGCGTGAACGTCGCGAACTGGCTCAAAAACAGAATCTTGGCCGGCGAGTATCCGCACCGGACCGCGTGAAAGAGGATGAAGTCGAGCACCTCGTAAGGGCCGAGAGTTGCCTCGGTCGACTGCTCGATCTCGCCGGCCGCCCCGGCCGGCAAGAGCTCCGGCGAGATTGTCGTCTCCGCGATGGACAACAAGGTTTGCCGCACGGCCCCTTCTGAAAACTGGTTGAGCGCCACGTAGCGGACCAAGAACTTGACCAGCGTCTTGGGAATCGAACAATTGGGATTGTACATGCTCATGTGGTCGCCATTATAGGTCGACCAGCCCAGGGCCAGCTCCGACAGGTCGCCAGTGCCAACGACAAAGCCCCTCGACATGAGCAGGAACGTGCGCAAGCGGGCCTGCACGTTTTCAAAAGTGAGGTCGCTCAGGGCTTCACGGGGCAAGCGGGCCAGGGCTGCCGTAGCGCCGGGACGTCGAGGCCCTGACAGTCGATGCCGAATGGCGCGTGGCCGAGCTCTTGAAAAGTTTGGAGTGTCAGCTCGCTGATGTCGATCGTCTCGGACTTTACCCCCAGGTGCTCCATCAGTGCCAGGGCATTGGTCCGGGTCCGCATTGTAGTGCCGAAACCGGGCATGGTGAGGCCGTGGATCAAGCGGCGGTCGAGTCCCAGCATGTCACACGTCGTGACCGTGACCAATAGCGCCAGCGTGGAATCAAGCCCGCCCGAGATGCCCAGATTAAGCGGCGTCTTGGGGGGAAGCTGCTCGATTCGTTTGGCCAAGCCCGCGCACTGGATGCCGAAGATCTCGGCGCAACGACGGTGCAGCTCGGGCCCCTCCGCCGGTACAAATGGCGTCCCCGGCACGTCGCCCTTCAGGCCATTCATGGTGTCGCGCACGGTGAACGGAACGCGCCGGAATGCCTTCACGAGCCCGCGCGTGCCATCAAAGCTGGTCATGATGCGGCGGTCGGCCAGCAGCTTGGCCACATCGACGTCCCGCGTGATCCAGTACGAGTCACGCCGTATCGGCTGGCCGTCGCCGACGCGCCGCGACTCCGCCAGCAAATGGCCGTTCTCCGCGATCAAGCAATGGCCGCCGAAGACAACATCGGTGGTCGACTCAGACGGCCCACTACCGGCCATCGCATACGCGGCGATCGCCCGGCCCGACTGACCGACCACAAGATCGGTACGATACTGGCTCTTACCGATCGTCTCGTTACTGGCTGACGGATTGAGCAAGATCGTCGCTCCAGCTAGGGCTAGCATGGCAGACGGGGGTACCGGCACCCAGAGGTCCTCGCAGATCTCGATACCCACGAGCACGCTGCCCCATTCCGAGAGGGCCCCCACTCCCTTGGCCTCGAAAAGGAGATCGATGCCAAACGGGACGCGCCTCCGCCCGAGCTCGATCTCCTCAGGCATGTGGCCCGCGGCGGGGCTAAACCAGGCGCAGTTCGTAAAATTCTTTGTAGTTGGGAAGATGCTGCTTGGGGATGATGGCGCAGGATCGAGCCCTCATTGAGAATAACAGCACAGTTAAAGAGGCTGTTGCCCACGGGAATCGGAGCCCCGATAACGACAAGCTGCCCGCGCCCGCGGTCGCCTGGGCGATTCGCGCGATGGCCTCGATGCCGGCGGACAGCAGCGTCGACTGGCCGAAGAGATCGCCGCAGGTGTAGCCGGTCACGCAGAGCTCCGGATAGACCACGATGTCACTGTCGGAGACCTCGTCGAGGACGCGAACGATCTCGGCGGCATTGGCCGCCGGGTTCGCCACCGCGGTTCGGGGCGACACGCACGTGATGCGGCAGAATCCATATTGATTCATGACAGTTCAGTTAACCAAAAACAATAGAAAAAACACCAGGAAGTCTGAGTCAATGTTCAACCGTGCGTCCTCACCCTGCGAAGATCTCTTTGATTCGCTGGGCCACGATGCGATGCTCGTCGTCACGCAAAGTCCAGACGGCGATCCGCAGCGCTCGCTCTGCTTCGTCGAGGACAGCGATCGAGGGATCGCCCTCGCGGAGCAGCCGGACGACTTCCCCGGCCGTCAGCTCGGAATGCCAGCGGCTCCATTCCAGAGTGACGTGAGGCGAATGATTGGCGATTTCGGGCACGTCCCGTCGGGCGGTCATCCCCGGGATCTTGCTGAGTGTCTCGATCATCGCGGCGGCTCGCGTTTCCCACGACTGCCACTCGGCGGCGTGGTCGAGCTTGAGAAATCGTTCAACCGCCGCCAGCAAGCCGACGATCTCTTCCTTGCCGACCTTCATTGCACGCCCGATGCCCATGCTGGGGCTGATGGCCGGCCGGCCGGCCGCGATCAGGTCGGGGCGGCCCAGCAAGAGGCCCGAGCTCTGGGGACCGCGAAGGGACTTACCCCCCGAGAAGGCCACCAGGTCGAACCCTTGGCGAACGTATTCGGATAACCGCCCAGCCGGCGGCACATCGGCGGCCGCGTCGTTAAACAAAGGCACTCCACGCTCCTTGCCGACTCGAATCCACTCGTCGCGTTTGATCTGGCCCAGAGGCTCGTAGCGGTTCAAAAAGAACATCATCGCGGTGCGCGGGCCGATCGCTCGGTCGAGCTCGTCACGAGCTTCTATCCAGACCAGCTTGGCTCCCATGATCGTAATCTGCGGCTCATAGCCGCAGTGGTGAGCCTTTTGAATGATCACCTCATTCTTCAGGCCCACCGTATCAGGCAGGCGATCGATGGCTGTGGGATTCTCGTGGGTCATGCAGGCGACCGTCGCGACAGTGATCGCCGAGGCCGCCCCCGCGGTGACCATCGCGGCCGGAACTCCGATAAGGCTCGCGATTCGTGTCCCCACTTTGTCTTGCAACTCGGCAATGGAAACAAACGAGCCCGCGGCGTCGGCCATCGCTTGTATGACCTCGGCAGGCATCAATGACCCGCCGAGCGTTGTGTAGGTCCCCTGGCCATTGATCACGCGCTTGACGCCAAGGCGGGTATAGATATTGGAAAGTGCGGTCATGTGAAAAGGTCCCTCATGAGTAGAGACTTGGGGGCGGTTCACTGTTGCGATCGTTGCGAGCCGGCGATACCTAGTTCCTCGGCGTGGGGCTTCAGTGCATCGATGACCAATTGAATCTGATCATCCAGATTCAGCCCCCAGCCGCTCGGCACCTTGATAGACGTCGTCGCGGCTGACCTTGGCCGCAAAGTCCTTATCCTTGAGCTTTTTCTTGACGCTCGAGGGAGCGAGCGAGTGAATGCCGTCGGGTCGAACCATGCAGCAGGCCATCACAAATCCAGCCAGCTCGTCGCATGCCAGGAGTGCCTTGTCGAGAGTTGTCAGCTCGGGAATGGCCGAGGCGTCGAAGTGAGCCATGACGGCCTGGGCAATTTCCGGCTCTGACTGTTCGCGCAGCCAGGCGATAATCAACCGCGGATGCTCGTCGGGCCAGCGGTCGTAATCGGCATCGTGCAGGAGCCCAGTGATGGCCCAACGGAGTTCGTCGGCCTCGCCGGCACCGTAGCGATGAGCAGCCCGTCGCATGGCCGCTTCCACGGCCAGGGCGTGGTTCCGCAGCGCGGAGCTATCTGTCCACTCGTGCAGTTTCTCGACGGCCTGCTCGTAAGTGATTGCCATGGATGCCTCCGCAGATTGCCTCGCTCGGGATACCTGTACTGCAAGCGGGGCCGGCAGCCGCGTCTCTGCGGGGAGGGCGAGGCTCCGCCCGAGCCGGCATCAGCACGCGGCTCGCACGGAGGCTCGCCCTCCCAGGTTGTCTCAGAGGGTCCCGCGCGACGTCTATCAGTCTGCTTATTCTATCGCGTTCCGCGGCAAAACTCCCAAAATGATTCACCACAAAGATCGCCGATGGTATGATCAAAGGCAGATTACACATTTCAAGGAATACATGGAATGACGCATCTGCGCGATGATCATTCCCTGATTGCCAGGCCACGTTGTCGCTCTACCATTGTGATCGCACACGGCTGACCGGGGGAATCTTCCACGAACCGTCGAGCATCGACTCCTTGGGCCAGTAAAGCCTCATGATCAGGTTGAACTCGCCCTCCGGGGCGGGAAGCCAGTTGGGTTCCTTTTCCGGGCCGGGCGAATCGTGCTGGATGAACAGATCGAGCGAGCCGTCGTCGTTGAACTTCAATTTGTCACGGTCGCCGATGGCGTACCTGTGGATCGGGTTCGGGACGAGGAAATGCCGCATGTCGTACATCGTCACTGACCAGAAGGCGTGAGCGGGCGGGGTTTGGCCCTTCTCGAAATGGATCGCGTAGCGATTTGCACCAGTCAGGGATTTCCCCTGACCGTCCCCATTTGTCATGGGGTAGACGGCGTCTTGTGGGAGATTCGCACCCATACCGACCAGGGCGATGAAGGCCCGCTTCTGGTAATCCGTCCCGTATGAGCCCATCCCGGCACGCTGGACGCGCCAACCATTCTCCGTCGCCCCCGATGAACTCGTGGGGGGAGACTTGATCTTCTCTCGACCCGCCTTGAGAGCACGCTCCAGACCGTTCCTGGTCGCCTGATCCAGCGTGTTGGGGTCGAACACCCGATCCGCGACGATCCCGATCGAGGCGAGCCGTTCGATGAGCGGAGCATCCGCCGGCGCAGGGGGATTGTCCTTCATCGCCCTCGTCATCGTCCCGAAGAAAGTCGCCGTGTCCATGCCCTCCACCTGTTTCGCGGGCGGATTCTTCATGTCCACATTCGTATCGACCCGCGCATCGGACGGTCGCATCCGCGCCGTCTCGAACGACGAGAGCAAAGTCAACTTGTACTGCTTCTGAATGGCATGGACCGCCGCGTAGTCGGATTTGCCGTTCGTCTGAGTGCGTCCAATGATCCAGACCGTGCTGGTCGGTGCTCTGATCTCCTTGACCCCCTCGGGCAACTTGCCCTGCCATTTGGGCCCAACGACGGCGAAGTCGCCCTCGCCCGTTCCGCTCGTTCGCTTGCCCGGCGCGGCAAAGACGTTGGTCCAGGCGTCGAGCATTTGCATCAGGTAATAGCGACCCCGTGTGTCAGGGACGTGCAGAACGACGGGCTCCTTCGAGACATCCAGCCAAGCGATTGAGTAAAGCGTGTCAACGTTTGGGCTGACGACGACCTTGCTGGCGGGGTTAGGGAACATCGGCACGTGTAGAAAATGGTTGATTGGGGCCGCCATCAGCCTGCGCGACGGCATGTTGGTCATCACCCGCTTCGTCACGTCCATCAGAACGAGCGGGAAACCGTAGACGTACGCCTCCACGCCGACCTTGAAGGCTTGCTCCTCCCGCTCGGCATCGTTGGAAGCATGAGCGCTGCCGCCACAGGCAAGCAGGCAGATGGCTGCGGAGATGACAACCCACGGAGATCGGTGATCGTTGCTCATGACGCGGGCCCCTTTGCTTTGACGAATCAGGTGAAAATGTTCAAAGCGAACGGGAACGGATTTCAGCTCACGGTAGTTTGAAGTTTTTGCTGACGCGGCCCCAAACATTCTGCCGCTCGGCCTAGGGGCGGCCCCCGATCGCGCCGCTCGTGCTCCTGAAACGATGCCAGTGCGCGCTTGTCGGTGTCAAGAACGGCGTCATAAAATGCGTCGATCCAGACGAGGCCGAACACCTTCGAGAACCCGATCAATTCACCGCGGAGAACGCAGAGCACACGGAGACGAAGACAGAGAAGAGCTGGCCGTTGAAGGATGGCTGTTGGGGTCATCGACCGCGAGCCCTTCGGCCTGGGCAGCGGCGTTGAGATCGGCGTCGGCCGAGAGGAGACCGAAGCGTGAAGGTGCGGCCTTCCACCACGTTTACCCCAACCGAGCGGCCCCGTACAATCGACAGAGCGCGGCGCCGGTTGGTTTACAGCGGATCGCCCGGCACGCTCGCGGCACTCGCGGCCTGGGCCCCGGACGGCCGCCGCGTTGGGAGGCGTCGGCCATTATGCCCAAGCAGAAACGCATCTTTGTCAGCGCCACCTCCCGCGACCTGGGAAGCTATCGCAAGCTGGCCGCCGAGTCGATGCGCAAGCGCCGCTACGACGTCGACGACCAGGCCATCTTCAACCTGACTTACCACCAGATCGGCGAGATGCTCAAGCGCCGAATCGACCATTGCGACGCGGTCGTCTGCCTGATCGGCTTCGTCTACGGCGGCGAGCCGAAGGATCGACCGCCCGGCCAGCCCCGACGCTCATACACCCAGTGGGAGTATTACCTCGCCCGCGAGCTCAAGAAACCGGTGTACCGGCTGCTGGCAAATGGGGAGACAAAATTCGACGATCACGAGCAAGAGAGCGACGAGCTCGTCCAGCTCCAGAAGGACTACCGCGCCGAGGTCATCCGCGATCGCGATTGGCGCTCGTTTAATAGTGTTGATCAACTTCGCGCGGAGCTGGCCGAGCTGCGCTTCGAGTGGGAGGGGCCGCCGCCGGACCACAAGCCGTGCAACCTGCCATTCGCGTCGATCGGCACGCTCAACGCAGCGCTCGTGCTGGCCTGCCTCGCGGCGTATACCGTGCGCTGCCTAACTTGCGCTAGGGAATCACTGCTCCTCGGCCGCCGAGGGAGCAGCCCGGAGTGCTCGATAATCTGGCCTTATGTCAGGTTGAATTGCACTCCAACTCGACGTCAGGCAAGTAGCCTAAAAGCCGTCAATCTGGGGCCTTTTCTGCGTTTTTCTGACAGCATCGGGCAAATCTCTATGGCCCAAGCTGGACAGAAAAGTCGTCGTCAAACGCTGATTTTTCGGGTGCTGCGAAGAGACGACCTTCATTTTCATAAACTTGAATGGCTTAAAAGCCCGCTTTACCCCCGGGGGGTAGAAATGTTGGGTTTACTCCAACTCGCCGCGTTCGTATTGACACGCTTCGCCCAAGGCTCGGCCTATCAGACTTGCTGACAAGCGTGACGAGGGCTTGCTACCATGCCACGGACGTACTAGGCTCGTACGTCGTCATAGGAATGCCTACCAGCATAAGCGTGGATCGCCGTTGCAATGCCCAGGCTCGCTTTCAAACCGGATTCCAGCTTTTTCGAAAAGATCGTGCGGGGGGCGATTGGTACCCGAGCTGTCTGTGATGATCTAGATCGCCACGGACATGAAATGGTCGAATTAGAGCGTGGCTCTCTCGACACGAAACTGTGGAAAGATGTGAAGCGAAAACGCGTGCGAATCCCCGATTTGCTGTGCGTCAAATGCGGGCTCAGGGTTGAAAGCCGGGCGAAGGCTAAGGCCGAACTCACAATGTCTCACAGTACAGGCGACGCCGAGCGGGTTTGGGATTTCGGTATGGTCGATGCAGATTGCGTCGCCTTTCCCGTCTGCGAGTCAACGCGAAAGTTATTCTGGAGCCACGGCAGGCTTCAGAAATCGGCTTCCTATTGGCACGAGCGGGATTGGACGCATTGGGGCTTGCTGGGAAAGATCAACTATTTTCGCGTCGCAGAATTCCGAGCGGTGCCCTTTCAACGGAAAACCATGAAGGGGGTGACCGAGGGTTCTGAAACGGTAATCGAATGGCCTGCTACGTTTTCCACACGCACCGGACAGGTTGAATCTATTCAAGGCCAAAAAGTAGCGATCCGCAGAACGTCGGATCGTCACAATTATACGTGGACCATCCGACCAAACCAAAGCGTGTTCGTCGCTACGGGCGACAAGATTGAAGA
This sequence comes from uncultured Isosphaeraceae bacterium, assembly GCA_963829765.1. GTDB lineage: Bacteria > Planctomycetota > Planctomycetia > Isosphaerales > Isosphaeraceae > CAWFRS01. The sequence goes on from CAWHKI010000175.1 coordinate 29,327, forward strand.
ACATCAGGTCATCGCAGACTGCGGTCAAGCCCATTGGGCATTCGGAGCTCACCTGCCCGGGCTCGCTGCCTCGCGGTCATATCCAACATCTCTTGCAATCACGCGAGCGAACTCAACGCTTTACCGGGGTCAAACTTGCGAGGCTAGTGCGTGATGGCAAATTCAAGTCGGCCATCGAACAGTTGACCCAGGACACCGAGGAGGACATCTACATCAGGCTCGAAGGAATGGCCTACCTTGCGTCTATCGCCGGATACCCAGCACGCGACTTATTTGAAGACCCGCTGAAGAGTCCTGACCAGCAAACGCAACTTGAGGCTGTCATCGCCATTGGAGAAACCGCGACTCCGGAGGCAGTAGAGCTGCTCTCGGAAATCCTCGCTCGGCCCGCTGAGCCCTACTTCCTGAGAAGTGCGGCGGCATGGTGCCTTGGTCAGATTGGCGGTAATGCCGCCATCAACAAACTTGTGCACTTATTCCGCGACGTAGATGTAAAAATCCGGGAAGAAGCGTTGGACCGCATCGTTGTCATTGGGCGAGAAGCCTTCCCGGCCCTTTCCGAGCATATCGGCGATTCCGACGCAGATTTGGCCGCTGGTTGTGCAGAGGCTCTGCGACAACAACAGTTGTCAGACGAGATGCTTCGCCAGCTGGCCCCACAACTCAAAGGCAAAACACCGTTGCCCGTATGGCCTGTCTGGCTTTTCGGCAACCTTCCACGTCAGCAGGTGGCCCCCATCATCGCCGGGCTCCAGACAACGGCACCGCAGCTTCATTACGCCGTGAGCCTGCTCTGGTCCTTTACCGAAAGCTGGATTGCCCAACGGTGGGAGCTGAATCCTGGCAAAGACGCGAATGGCGCGGAGGACATGGCAGATGTTTGATTTCCCCTCGGACACTCAGGTTTACACGACGGGCTTAGGCACCCAATTGACCGGCGACAGCAGGGAACTCCTGGCCTTACTCCCGGACGAGAGCGTTGACCTAATCATGACAAGCCCTCCGTTCGCCCTGCTGCGGCAAAAATCATACGGCAACGAGGCGCAGGCCAATTACGTTGCGTGGCTCAGCAGTTTCGGCCGGGCCGCGTACCGGGTCCTGAAGCCGACTGGCAGCTTTGTTCTGGACCTCGGCGGGGCTTACGAGCGTGGGAAACCCATCCGGTCACTCTATAACTTTCGTGTGCTCATAGAGTTCTGCGATAATCTTGGTTACCGTTTGGCTGAGGAGTTCTTTTGGTTCAACCCGGCCAAACTCCCATCACCCATCGAGTGGGTCAACAAACGGAAAATCCGGGCAAAGGATGCCGTGAATACCGTATGGTGGCTCTCGAAAACGGATTTCCCTAAAGCTGATGTGACGAAGGTGCTGGCTCCCTACTCGGAACGCATGAAAACTCTGCTCAAGAACCCGTCGGCGTTTTACACGCCCAAGGAGCGGCCCTCTGGCCATGATATTGCCGACGCGTTCGGCAAGGACAATGGCGGAGCCATTCCATCCAATTTGCTTCAGATTCCGAACACTGAAAGCAATTCTCATTATCTACGCATATGCAAACTTCTTGGCCGCGAAAGTCACCCTGCACGCTTTCCGGCTGACTTACCCAGGTTTTTTATCCAATTCCTCACCGATCCCGATGACGTCGTGCTAGACATCTTCTCTGGATCGAATACCACGGGCTATGTTTGCGAGCAGCTCGGGCGGCGATGGCTAAGCATGGAATTGGACCGAAGCTATGCAGCCCTATCCGCCGTCCGCTTTATGGAGGGCGGAACAGAAACAACGATCCGCACGTCCATGACCGAAATGGAGGCGGGCCGACCGGCACGGCTTACGTCAGATCGACAGCTTTCACTGGCTCCGGACGCGCCGCATCGAGTTCCACCAGCTAGCGTTGCCACCAACGCCACACAACGATCACTGTTCGCGGAGTGACGGCTCTTCTGCCAACACCACGCTCTACATCGAGCGGGTGGTATCTGGATTTATGACTGTCATGTCTTGGCCCCGGCGGATAGGCAGCACTCCGTGCGCGCTTCGCTCGTCCGCGATTCCGACTACCTCGTCGCCTGACCAAAGACATCCGGGTTCCGCTCGATCTGCTTTTCAGTGGGATGGTCGTAGCGGATGACGATCAAGCCACAACCCCGATTCAGCAGCTCGCAGAGCGCTGCCCTTCAAGCGACCGAAGAAGCTGACGAATCGGCTCCCGCGTGAAGCATATAGATGCGTGACTGGCCGGAGTCGGGTCTCCGGCACGTGCGTCGGTCTGCATGGTCGGCCATCAACGTCGGCCCGCAGAATTACCGGTGCCAGGAAGTACGAAGAAATCCTTCGCTTCATAGGACGAGCTGACCCCGCATTTTGGGCAGATCGCAGGCTCTATATCTGTTATGAAGGGCTGCCCATGATACCCTAGCAATTGGGTTTGCAGCAGCTCCCCGCATGCGGGGTTCTTGCATTTCAGGCCAAGAGGCATTTTAGGAGCCACTACGAAATGCTGGTACGGCGCCAGCCCACCGTTAAATCGCTTCGCTGCCACGGTTGCCTTGAGCCTCTGCTGCTGATCGGGAGGAGCGATCCGCTCGATAAGGAAATTGAGCAGGTGGTCGAATGGGAAGTATAAGGTCTCTCCTCCCTGAATATCAGGCGGGCACTCCATGGCGAGATTGGAAATGATTAACTTCGAGCCGTCCTGGCCAATGGTTAACAGCTTTGTTCGACTTTGCCGTGCGATCGACGTTTTGAGCCATTCGTTGCAGTGTGTCTGAAGACCCTCTAGCCCGATCGCGGCGAGTTCCGGGAAATCGGCAAACACATCCATGCTACCGCTCCGCCACGGCGGATTGGCTGCCATCGGGCCGCTTTGCCACAAAGTGACCGGCTTTCTATTCCACATCCCCACCGCCGAAAAGTCTGGTGCGGTTTTCGACCAACCATGCAGGGTCATACCCGTTCTAAACTTCGGGTTCATGGTGAATGGCTTCGCCTTGAACACCTCCAAAAGCCCACTGATCTGCGTCTGGACATCGTTGCCGCAAAGCACGGTCTGAGTCCGACCGTCGAGGAAAGTAACCACGACCGAGATATCCGCCGGCGCCGCTTCTGTAAACAGCGGTATGGGAAAACCGAGACCAGGGAGAATAAAGGTACACGCCTCATCGCGTTGGATTGTGAGAGCGGCGGGTACATTCGGCCACGAGACGGGAACAAAGTGGACGCAGAGACTATCAGAGTCGCTGAGCGGGCCTTGAAGCGGGGTATGACCAAAGTCGGTGCCGAAACCGTTCTGAAAGAGCGTGATGTACTTGGAACCCCTGATGCGGAGTTCCGTTCTGCTAATCTTAGCTGGTCGCTTGCTCGTGCAGACAAGCGTCAACTTGAGATAGGGACACCCGATCTTCCGGAGCACTTCAACGTCGCTGGCAATCGACAGGTGTGCTGACAGCGACACTTCCTCCTGATCGCTCATTTTCCTGGCGGGGGCTTCCGCATTTTCACCGCCGGTTGACGATAGATTCTGCGCGTTGAGTTCCTTGACGACCTCGCGGATACCCTCCGCGATGTCGAGGTAAGCGTCATCCCGGTTTTTCCATTTAGTGATCGCCTTGCCGTCTTTGGGCAGAGCCTTGAGTTTGCCGAACGGGGCCGATTTCCAGTCACATGGTTTAAGAACGATCGGCACCACGCGGGCGATCCCGGCTTCGTGCCGCTTGACGGCCTGTTCTAGTTCCGTGCAGAAACAATAGTTCGATGAGATGAATGATGAGCTGACCAGCAGTAATATGATCTTGGCCCGCTCAAGCTCGCGAGCGATCTCTTGGTCGAGGTCTTTCCCGACCGTGATTTTATGGTCGGACCAGCTTGAAATCAGCCCTTGCCTTTTGAGCAGAGAGAGATGCTCGTCGATTTTCTGGCGGAAAGGATCATCCGTATGGGAATAGCTGGAGAAAACACTCCACGCACCCTCGACTTGTTCCGCCATCGTTTTGGCTCCAGCAGGTCTTCGGCCAGCACTCTGGCCGGGGGTGTCCCGATGCCCAACTCCTTTCTTGTATTATACCTGATCGGTGCGGAAAGTCGCTGCGGCATGAAGCACAGCCCCTTCACCCACCGGCCTGTCCTCACTCCGCAATCGGCCATCCGAGTCTCGATCCGCCGCATGACCCCTCTCCTGGCCCGCGTAACATAAGGGGCGTTGCCCTGGCCTGACCCACGTCACTCAACCAGACTGCGGCTTGTACGGACCCAAAAACTTCGGCCCATTGAAATGGATCATGTGATCGGGCGTGGCCGCGATCCAGACCTCCGTTTCCCAGGCGATATCGGCAGCGTATTTCCGGAAGTCGCTGATCGCCAGGAACGCTGTGACATAGACCCGGTCTGCTTTACAGCCTTTCAGAAACGCCTCCATCTCGCGGTGCCGTTTCGGCGAAACCGGCCCGTGTGACGTAACGGCTTCGACGAGAAACAGCCAGTTTTTCGCTGGATCGAACAGGACGACGTCCGGCAGTTTGTCGTGCCCCGTCATTGGCACACCGACTCGGGCAAGCTCATCACGATCGTAGATCACTCGCTTCTTGGCGGTGTCGCCCACATAAAGCACCATCGCCCCCGGTGCAAAGCGAGGACCGAAGTCTTCGATAATGGCGACCTGGAGTGCGTTATGCTCGTGGGGCGAAAGATAGACCGTCGAGCCGTCATGCAGCCGAAGCGGAATTTGGTGAGAGGCCCTGGCACGCTCGTATGCGGCCTTCAGCGTGCCGAATTGCTCGATGAAGATGGCAACCGCCTTGTCGAAACGCCGTGTCCCAAATGCCTTAAGGACCTCAGCGACCTCTTCGGTCAGCCGATACGCGTTCTTGCCGCTATTCGTCGGCCGCTCCGGCTCATCGGGATTGCGATCGACCAGCCGCGCCTGCTCAAATTGATGAATCGTCTGGCGGCGGATGGTCTCGCGGCTGTTTGGCTTGTAGTCCTTGCCGTACTCCACCCGCATGAATTCCATGATGTCCACGGTCCGTAGCAATGGTCGCTCGACCTTAGACCAGGCCGCATTCGGCCCGAGCTTGGCGAGGGCGAGTAGCGTCAGGGCAGAGCGCTCATTTTGCTGGCTACGTGGCAGGCCAAGGGCCTCCAGAATCTTAACGGCTTCCTCGGTCCTGCTCACAACAACGATCCCGTCAGGTAGGCCGCGATCCCGCCGTTGATCCCCAACTCTTCGAGCACAAGCCGCTCCACTTTATCCGGTCGGAATTCGCCCAGCACCTTGACACGCTCGCCGATCGCTGCAACTCGGTCAAGGGTGGGGAACCTGATGGACCTGATCTCAGTGGCATTAACCTGAGTATTGCCGCTGATGATGCGGAAATATCTGTCCAATAAAGCCGAATTGAACAAAGCGGTCAGGCCGTAAGTCTCTTCAGCCGTCAACTCTCGATCTGCGTGATACACGTAGTTCAGGTGATTTTCTAGGGCAAGATAAGGCCGCGATTCCTCTGCTTGCAGCAACCAGCTTGCCGTCAGCCGCCGCCGTTCTTCTTTCGCGCTGAAAGCGACGTAGCAACACGTAATTCCGCGTCGGCACCAGGTGTTTGAGGGACGCCTGGCACACGCGAAAGGCCGTCGGCTTACCTCGTCTCTCGACCGGCCAGACGGTTTCAAATGGCTTCACGTTGTGAGGCTCGAGCAGCGGTGCAACGCCTTCCCCGTCGGCCTTCGCCAGAAGAAATTCCTCAGCTCGAAACAATACCACTCGCCCGGTCGATACCCGCAAACCAAGCTCAGCAAACCGATTCGGCCATGATTCAACCTCATCCACGATCGCGGAGTCTTCCGCCGTCGCAGGGATGCGAAGAACCATATCACCGGAGGTATCATCCAGAACTTTGGCCTTCGGCAGCGTTAGCTCCTCCAGCTTGGCCGGAATATCCCGCCCCAGGCATGTCGTGATTGTGGTCGATCGAGTGGCCACGCCTAAGCGATGTGTGTGGGTAATCACGCTCTCCTGCAGAACATCATCAAACGTGCTGCGGCGGCATTCAAAGAGATGAATATGACGCAGCGCCATGCGTGAGAAAAACCACCGCCTGAAATTCTTGAAATAAAGACCGCCGCAGAAACTTCGCGGCGTGATGGCCACCATCTCCCCGTTCGCCCGCAAAAGGTCAGCAGCCCGAGCCATAAACAGCATGTAGATGTTCGTTTGACCTTGAAACACATCCTCCATCGCCACGGCGTGAGCCGAGTCGGCCCCGATCTTGAAATAGGGCGGATTCAAAATGGCCGCGTCAAACGGTTCCGGAGCATCGTCCTCATCGAAGAGCCTACGCTGTGCTTGCCGCGCTCGCGTACTCAGGATGAAATCCTGGCCATGAACTGTGTAATGCAGCTCGTGCCCGCCAGTCTTAAGGGTATCGCGGCAATGCCGCATGTTTTCATCGAGTAACGGCAGCAGCGTCACATCATTCTCGTAAAGTACGATCTCGATTTGGCGAGGCGAAGGAAGCGTAAGTACCCGCTCGCAGACTGCCACTGCCAGCGAACCGACGCCCGCCCCTGCGTCCAGCAGCCTAAAACGCTCGGGAATTCGCGTGAACTGGCCAGCCATAAAAGCTGCAGACGCTTGGGGGCGTGAAGACCTGCCCCTTCTGCTTTCGAGTTTCCGCCGGCGTTGCCGCGTCGTGCCGTTTCTGAAGAGCGGTCGAGTAATCTAGCAATCCAAGTTCTTTTGAACGCCTTGCTAGCTGCATAGAGGCCCATCCTTCACGCTCTGGTTAGACCGACCCGAGCACATGATATCCATCTGTACCCTGAAACGCGAGGCCCGATTCATCGCCGCTCGCGCCCTGCCCTCGATAAACTTGGATACCATCATCCCTGGTTACCGACGAGGGGCAATTAGTAAGCCTTTGATAATCCACTTCAGTCTGATAAAATACATCGGTTCAGTAATACAATACACACTCCGGACCCGACCGTCTTCCTTGCTCAGCCCACTTGTGCCTGCGTGCGCGGGCGGTATGCTGAACCAAGTGGCTTGTGAGCTTGGCTGCGCACCCGTGGAGTTGGGCCGCTAGCTTGTCAATAAGTGAGGCCTGGGGGCTGTTCAGCGTGGTCGCAAGCGGTTAGGAATCCCAGCCGTTTTGTGTGGGGCAAGCATCCCGGCTTTGGGCTACGGCAGATCACGTTCGATGCGAATAGCGCCGTGGCCAGGGCCTTGTTCGATTGGCTGGTGAACCTCGGGCCGCGCGGGCTTGACGAGGAGAGAATATCGCGACCGTTCTCACCATAGACCGGTCGTGCCACCTTAAGGAGACAATCATGCCCCGGGCAACCCCGCTCCCGATCCGTCGGGCCATCGTCGAACGTCTTCAAGCCGGTCAGAGCCTCAAGACGATCTCACTCGAGATGGATCTGAAGTACGACACTGTCCGCAATATTCGGCGACGCTACCGAGACAAGGGCGAAGCCGGACTGATGCCCGATTACCACCGATGCGGCCGACGGCGAGCATCGGGTCCGGGGCGGATGATCAGGGCCGCCTGCTGGCTGAAGCGACACCACCCCTCCTGGGGAGCCGGCCTGATCCGCGATCGACTCCGTAAGCGGTGGCCCGATCGCGCCGTACCCTCCCCCAGGTCGCTCCAGCGAGGGTTTCGCGCCGCCAGATTGAATAGCCCCGGGCGCCGTCCCCGCGACCGCGATCATCCCCCATGCGATGGACTGGGACTGGACGAACACTGGACCGGGCGCGATGACGAGCGGGACTGCGACTGGATGCTCGGCGTGCTCCAAGGTAAGAACCCGGTCGACGATCTCAGGGGGCGGCTGAAGCGGCCCGCCGACCTGGATATCCTGATCGATGCGATCGAGGATGGCGGGCTGAAGCGGCGGAGTAAGGCGATGGTGATCCTTGCTCGGCATCACGGCGTCCCACAGCGGACGATCGCGCGCCTCCTTCACATCACCAGGAAGACCGTGACTGCCCAGTGCCGCGTCTACTCCACCTACGGCTGCGAGCGGCTCATGGAGGGGTTTTACAGGCGGGTCAAGAAGTCCGATGATGAACTCCTGCAGAACACGCTCTTCGCAGTTCTCCACGCGCCGCCATCGGCGTACGGCTTCAACCGGACCACTTGGATCACGAGAGACCTCCGGAAGGTGCTCGCAGCGAAGGGGCTGCCAGCATGCCCGCAAGTCATTAGGAGGATCATCCGGGGCGCTGGCTACACGATGAGGAAGGCCCGCGAGGTGCTCACGAGCCACGACCCCGAGTACCGGGAGAAGCTGGCGCGTATCCAGGCCGTCCTCTCCATCCTCGGCCCGGATGAGCGGTTCTTCTCCATCGACGAGTACGGTCCCTTCGCCGTGAAGATGCAGGGCGGCCGATCGCTCACGCCCCCGGGGCAGGTCCGCACTATCCCGCAACGGCAGAGGTCGAAGGGATCCCTCATCGTGACAGCGGCCCTAGAGCTCTCGACCAACCAGGTCACGCACTTCTACTCGGAGAAAAAGAACACCGACGAGATGATCAGACTGCTCGACGTCCTCCTCAAGGAGTACGCCGGCGTCGCGAAGATCTACTTCTCCTGGGACGCCGCGTCGTGGCACGCGTCGAAGGCGCTTGCCGAGCGCGTCTCGGCGGTCAACGCGCCCGCGTACCGGGCCGAGCACGGCACCCCGCTGGTCGAGTTAGTCCCGCTCCCCGCCGGCGCGCAGTTCCTCAACGTGATCGAGTCGGTCTTCAGCGGGATGTCTCGGGCGGTGATCCAGAACAGCGATTACGAGTCGATCGAGACGTGCAAGGGGGCGATCGACCGGCACTTCGCCGACCGGAACGCGTTCTTCCGGGTGAATCCCCGGCGGGCTGGGCGGAAGATCTGGGGCAAGGAGAATACGCCGAGTGAGTTCTCAGTGTCGAATAACTGCAAAGACCGCAATCGTTGCTTCTTCGGGCTCTGAACACCCCGGGAACCCGGGCCAGGGAGTCGTACGCCGCCGGCGCCAGGCAGTCGAGTGGGTAGCCGGCCAGACGTCGTGGTGCCCGTCGGCCTGCGCCATCGAATGGTGGGACGGTGCGCTTACACTCCGAAAGCCCATCCCATCGACTATCTCTATCGTCGGTACGTCCATTATCGCGACCGCTCCCAGTCTAAGACCGAGCCTATCGAGACGACCGTGTGGATTCAGCACCCATGAGCTCGTCGGTCGGACCAGTGGGATTCAGAGACCGATGAGCTCGTCGGTCGGACCAATCATCCGGCGCAACCGCTCTCGGAGCCTCGGGGCGATCTGAGACCGAGCCTATCGAAACGACCGTCGCGCGGGGCTGGCCGCTCGACGTGACTATTGAACGGTTCGCCCCGCCGAGACGGCAGCGATTTTTCCGACCAGGTTTTTTTGACTATTAGTTGGTCGATACTGACCAACTGAGCTTTGCGAGCGACACGCGTGTCAACGAAAATATGACGGTCGTCAATTTATAATATGAACTCATACAGACATGTAAATTATAGAATGTTACTGGTATTCCAGGCTCGTTCGTCGTAGGCTTGCGATCAGGAATAATTCTCCAAAAGCCGCCGCCGCCATAATTTCCTTGACAGTTCGTTTGAACATTTTCCATAGATCAAGTGGGCCTACCGTAAAAAGGTCTAATCAATGATGCTCCAAAAATCGCTGAGACGGCGCCGGGTCTTCGGTGATCGCGCTGCGGCACCCACTCGGCGTCAGTCTTCGAATCGCAATGGTACCGTTCGCAAGTCTTCTAGTTCGACACCATGCATGTACTCTTGGCCTGGCTTTTCCAGGCCGACTGGGCTGATCTCCCGATCGCCGCGGGGAGGCGCCCGGGAGCGTCGCCTGGCAAAGCAAGACGAGGTCGCATGACGCAAAACCAAAGCCGTGACGCAAAATGACGAAGTCGTGACGCAAACGGCGAGTGGCAGCGTCACGATGCAAGTCATTATTGAATCGTCAGTTAAGAAAAGTCCGTGACGCAAATGACGCAAGTGACGCAAAATCGCGGACCTCACGGGCCGGCCGGCGGCGAGGGGGTGGGGCAAAATTCGGGCGTGGTTCGTGTGACGCAAAATCGCGGATTTCCCGGGCCAGCGGCGGTGATGGGTGGGACTTTTGAGATCGGACCAACGGGGCCGTTTCGAAGCCAGTGCGCACCATGACTCACGCCGCTCATCGCCGACGATCACCGTGACCTCGCGTCATCGCTCCGATATCCGTGCCAACGCATCCTCGAGGATCTGTGCAGCAACCTGCATCGGGCTGACCTTGCGCCCCTCGGTGCTGGCCCGGGCCGCCAGGACGCTCAGCCGCCGCTGAGTCGCCTCACTCATCGGGACCTTGGGATGATGCACCCAGCTTGCATCGCTCGGCCGTCCGGCTCGCTTGCCCTGACCGGTGCCAGCCGCCCTTGCAGCTCCTCCACGATTCGGGCCAGCCGCGCAGCGCCGAAGCGCCTCCCCTGCTGACCGCCGCCGGCGGTTTTCATGGGGACCGGTATCCTGCCAGAACTGAAGAAATTCGGACTATACCGGGCAGGCTCCGCGGCGGGATCAAGCTCGCGACAACGATGGCATGCTGAATGGGGAACGGATCGATATCATGGAATCGCCGACACACCGGCAGGATTTTTGGGCGGGTGATTCCTAATCCCGCCAAAAGAATCAAGGCACGACGGAGGAGAGCTGATGGCTGCGATCGACCTGCTCCCAGGATTCGACGACGCCCGAATCGCTGTCGACAGCGTGCATCTGCGAGTGCGCACGCGTCGTACGCCGGCCAAGCCGCCGTTGCTGCTATTGCACGGGCACCCGCAGACGCACGCGGTCTGGCAAAAGGTCGCAAGTGCGCTGGCCGAGCACTTCTCCATCGTGTGCCCGACTTGCGCGGCTACGGCGACTCGGACAAGCCCGAAGGTGGCGACGAACACCAGGAATTCAGCAAGTGCCGGCTCGCGCTCGACAGCTTGGAGTTGATGCGCCACTTCGGCTATTCGCGGTTCGCGGTGCTGGCGCACGACCGCGGCGCCCGCGTCGCCCACCGGCTCGCTGCGGACCACCCCGAAGCGGCGGCCCGGATGGTCCTGCTCGACATCGCGCCGACGCTGGCGATGTACGAGCAGACCAACATGGAATTCGCGAGCGTCTACTGGCACTGGTTCTTCCTGATCCAGCCCGCGCCGCTGCCGGAGACGCTGATCGCCGCCGACCCGGCCTTCTACGTCGAGAAGCTGATGGCCGGGCGGTTCGCGTCTGAAGCGGAGCGTGCCGCTGCGTTCACGCCCCAGGCGATGGCCGAATACGTCCGCTGCTTCCGTCTGCCCGGCACAGTGCGGGCCATCTGCGAGGACTATCGCGCGTCGGCGACCATCGACCTCATCCACGATCGCGCCGACCGCGATGCCGGCCGCATGCTCGAGACGCCCCTCCTGGTGCTCTGGGGCGAGCATGGCGCCATCGAACGCTGCTTCAAGCCGATCGAAGAATGGCGGCGCGTTGCGCTCGATGTACGCGGCGAGAAGCTGCCGTGCGGCCATTACATCCCTGAGGAAGCACCCGAGGCACTGATCGCGGCGGCGCTGCCGTTTTTGATCGAGGCCCGATAAATCGTCGCGGGCGCGACGGTCCGGGAAAGTCAGACGCAGTGCCAATCCACCAGTTTCGGTCGCGTCAGTCCTCACACCACACTATGGTACCGCTCGCAAGTCTTCTAGTTCAATGCCATGCATGCACTTGTCGCCTGGCATTTCCGGGCCGGCTGGGCTGATCACCCGATCGCCGCGGCGAGGCGCCCGGGAGGCGTCACCTGGCAAAGTAAGACCGGGTCGCATGACGCAAAACCAGAGTCGTGACGCAAAATGACGAAGTCGTGACGCAAATGCCGAGTGGCAGCGTTGCGATGCAAGTCCTTATTGAACCATAATTAAGAAAAGTCCGTGACGCAGATGACGCAATTGACGCAAAGTCGCGGACCTCACGGGCCGGCCGGCGGCGAGGGGACGGGCTCGACATCACCGGGACGGGCAACATGGTGGGCAGTACGCCACTGCATATGGACGCAGCCGAGACGCTCGCCGCCTGGTGGCCACTCCAGGCATTGCCGACAATGCCACCGCACCGCTCTTCCGCCCGCAACGATCCCGCGACGTGCGTCTCCTGGCGTCCCCGCGACGTGCGTGTCCTGGCGTCCCGAACGGTAAGTCAATCTGCCTGTTTTCCGCAAACCACGGTAGTCGAGGCGAGGACGTCGGCGCGTGATCCTGAGCCGGTTCTAAAAACGAAAGACAGCCCGAGCTGTTCTAAGCTGTCTCGCTGCCCAAACAGCTGCCTGCGCGTTCAGAATGACATTTCACGGTAAGATAACGAAATGAGCTGGGTCCTGTTTCTTGACGAGAGTGGGCATGACCATAAGCATATGCCTTACGAGGTACGCGGTGGGATCGCGCTTCACGCTTGCGAGCTTTGGCCGTTTGTTCAGTCGATGCAGCGCCTGGAATTTCAATCTTTCGGTTGCCAACTGCATCAATTTCGCAAAGAGCTCAAAGGGAGCACGCTTCTTGACCCCAAACGATTTAGGTTCGCACGACAAGCTCCCCGGATGGAGCCGGAATCTAGAGGGAAACATTGTCGCGGCTTTCTCACGAAAGGACTGGAAACGAAGCAACCAACTGCGCGACGAGTTCTCGGCCTATGGGCAAGCGTGTCTAGAAATGGCGGGCGGAATCTTCCAGTTATTGGGCCAACACCGGGCTGTGCTGTTCGCTGTAGCAATCCCGCCGATCCGTCCGCCGAGGGGATTTCTCTTCGAAGATTATCTTCGGAAGGACCAGGTGTTTCTGCTCGAACGCTACTTCTATTTCCTGGAAGAGAAGCGCGAGCACGGGCTATTGGTCGCCGACGAAGTCGAGAAAGTGGCCGATCGAGCGTTCGTGCGAAGACTCGAGTCTTATTTCACCAAGACGATGTCAGGCCGCTATCGAGCCGAGTGGATCGTTCCGACGCCGTTCTTTATCGCGTCGGACATGATATATGCGATGCAAGCCGCCGACCTTTGCATTTATTGCGTCAATTGGGGCTTTCGGATTCCCAGTCGCGGGATGGATGCACAAACGCGAACCGAGGTCGCCGAGCAGTTTGGGCCGTGGCTCAATCGACTACAGTACCGCGGACAGGGCTACCGGGATGGAACCGTCTTCGATTCGTACGGCATCAGCTTCGTGCCCAACCCGTACGGCCCCGGCCGCGCGTAAAAAAAAGAGGTAAAGCAGTCGGGGCCACCCTAGAGCAACCCCTCAGCAGAACCTCCATTCCTAAGTGTGCGATAATACTGTGGGAAAGTCAAGTTTAGGATGAGGCTTTATCCACTCTTTCACACGGCGATAAGCCACGCTTACTAATGTTAACCGCGGATGGCTCCGTGTATTATCAGCCGAGCTTCGGCCGATCCCGAAGTCCGCAGTTCGGGAACGCCCCGGGCGATGGGCCAATCCGTCCGGTTGCGGCGTCCAGCCGGACGGGACATGAGCGTCTTCTGGAACTCAACACCGCTCGGTATGCCACGGTGGCCGCTACACCGAGAGCACCGATCGCCGCGCCGGCCAGGATGGCGCCGATCCACTTGGCAAATCCCAAGCTCGTGTTGGTAGCAACAACTTCCGCGTCGAGCTTGCCTAACTTCGTGGTGCTCTTTTTCCGTCTGTGTAAATCGCCGCCGCCGATCCGGCTGAAGCTCGCATGTCTTCAATCCTCGAGCTTTTCGGCGCAAAGACATTTGGCGGCCGTCCCCGCTCGCTGTACTGATTTGGGCGTCCTTCGATTCAGATCCTGAGTGCCGGAGTGTCGATTTTGGCGTTCCCGCACCGATCAATCCATGACATTTTCGACTTGTCGCATAGCTGTCGACCCACTGGACCCATGAATGGGACGATGGTAAGCGGGAGGCTTCCGGTTGCACTCGTTTCTACGACGCGCTTGAGGCCGTCGATAGCCGCCGCCACTGCAACTGTGGATTCATGGCTCTTGTATTCCGCGATGAACCGACGACTTCTGATGAAGATCGCAAAGTCGTAGCGATGAACTGTGCCTCCGACGTGATGAACCTGCACTTTCGTCGATGAGCCGCCAAGTAGGTCGCCCAACAGTTCGACGATTTTAGAAACGGCTTGTTTTTCGGTGGGTGGCTTCATTCCTTACTAAAATATGCGGTCGCGGGAGGCGTTCAATGTCATCGGATTCCGACAGCTCGATCCTGGTATTCGACGAACAGCCGCAGTGCCGACTAAGATTCTCGATCGCACATGCGATGATCGCAACGGCGGCCGTTGCCGTCGTGTTCGCGGTTTTCGGCGTGAATCGGCTCGCCGCGATCTTTATCGTGGCATTCGTCCTGTCGGCGCTCGTTTGGAATCCGCGACAATGGCAGGCCTGGTTGCTCTTGTCGATCGCGGTGATCGCTGCCTCGCCGTACGTGGATCATTTAAAGATGGCATTCAGCTCATTCGCCAGGCGGACGGAAGCTCTCGCCATCTGTTTCTTGAGGATTGGCTCCGCTCGTACGAGGTAAGACTCGCCCAGCCTGTAGCCCCGGGGAATGATCTTGGGGGCATCGTCGAGCGGGCGGTAGGCGAGCTTGGCGACTTGCAGGCTCTCGTCGGCCCAGGCGTCGACCGATCCCTTGGACCATTCCTTGATCGCCTCGGGCGTGATGTCCCGCTCGACCCGGGAGGCCCAGGTCCGGTCATCGCCGCCGATCCGGTGGATCAAGTCGGAATCCCAGAGCTTGTGGAGGTTGGTGCCCTCGTCAAAGAACCGGATCTGGGTGTCGTTGCCGCCGTGGTCGTCGTGGTCGCCGACGTGCAGCGGCTGGTGGATGTCGGAGACGAAATGGACGAAGAACAGGAGCGCTCGCTGCCGTTCCTTCTTGGGTCTCGATCGGTCAGACAGGGCTCTTCGGTATTGCTTGATCTTGACGACCACGTTGTTATCGTCGCGGATCAGGCGTGCATCGAATCTGGCATCGCCGATCGGCACGTTGATGAAGTGCCATCTGACGCTCCCGGGCACGGCATCGTGCCCCTCCTTGTCGGCCCAACCTGCGACATCGGGCAAGGTGTCCGGCGGAATGAGCAACTCGGCGATCGCGGCTTTCGCCGCCGGGCTGAGACGCCCTTCGGCGACCCGCGCGATCACCCGGTGCGTCTTGCGGCCCCCACGCGAAAGCCGGCGAAGTCCAGGCGACTGCCAACATCGAGCAAACACCGAGTCGGACGGCACGCGTCGCGATCATTGGGGCGACCTCGCTGGATGGACGGATCGACGAGGAGAGTGGACCAGCCGCCAAACGCGGCACTGGCCGGTCGCCGCGATTCGAGTGCTTCGATGAACACGTCACGGCGAATAAGCCCACGATATCTCGACCGGCAGTTGGCCGCAAGTTTGCCATCCCAAGGCCGCGTAGCGCGGAGCGTGGTGCGAGGTTTGGTCAAGATGTCCGAGAACGCTCGCACAGATTGAGACGCGCTGGACGCCATAAATCGGCGGCGGTAATCTTCAGGGAGTGTGAGTCATCGGTACGATGGAATTCTCTGTTCGACTGACCGGGCGCTCATGGATCGTCGATCGCGATCGCGGCAGGCGGTTGCGCTGGCTTGGGTCGCGGCGGTCATCGCGGCGGCGCCGCCTTCGGTGCCGATCCCACCATTGAATCAGAAAGTCCTGGAGTTTACCCGCGAACGAGTGGGCAAGAAGGTCGCCGACGGTCAGTGCATAAGCCTGGCGGTCGAGGCCCTGCGATACGCCGGCGCGAAGCGTTATCCGTTCGACCCGAGCGGAGATTACGTCTGGGGGCGGCCGGTTGCTTCGTTCAAGGAGGCACTGCCGGGCGATATCCTCCAGTTCCGCAATGCTGTGTTCCAGGGCAAACGTTGGATCTCGAAACGGCGTTGGGTTTCGTGGCATCACGAGTATCCGCACCACACGGCCATTGTTTTCGAGGTCCGCGAGGGGGGACGGGTCGTCGCGATCCTCCATCAAAACGTCGGCGAGCACGAGGCCGATGACGCGACGAAGCAGGTCGTTCAGGAAGCGTCGATCCGCCCTGGATCGCTTCAGGCCGGCGGTTCCGTCGCGATCTTCCGACCTGTCGCGCGCGACGAAGGGGAAATCCGTCGTAAGACTCCGTAGCGGTCCTGGGGGGCCGGCAAACGGCAAGACGGGCCGGTTCGGATCCGGTCGCGGCCCGAGGTGTGTGCCGATTCCTCCGGCGTCGTTGCGAGTCCGGCTCGGATCGGGTTGAAAGGCCGATCAGAACGGTTCCTCCGGCCGTCGCGGCTGTCGCGACCTTGCCGAGTTTTTGCGATGTATGGGGTCCATCAGCGTGTTACGCCGTGCGCCAATGATCGCGGACAAAAATTTCGGAAAACATTTTAAGTCGCTCCAAAGAAATAAGTTCTGATCGAAAACTGCCTGCAAACCGGTATAGGTGCATTAACGAAATTGCAAAACCCTGTTATATTGTAATATAGAGGGTTTGCGCGAAGTGCGCCGAGTGCTCGTCGGAGGTCGCCCGGTCGCCACGGTCATGCCAGGCGGTTTGCGTGACCACAGATGGGACGACGACCGCCATGGTCACTTCGACAGGGTCGTCATCGAAGCCCTCTCTTCATCCGTGTGCATCCGTGTGAATCTGTGGCTAAATCGTCTTCAGTCTTCCGTGTCAGCAGCAAGAAAATTCGCCACGGATGCACACAGATTCACACGGATAAGACAACGACCACCATGGTTACTTCGCCAGGCTCGTCATCGAAACCCTCTCTTCAGTTGAGGCGCCCTCGCTGGCGCGTCGGGATACTATGTTGCGTCTGCTCCCTCAGGCGCGGAGGTGACCCGTTTTTTGTGCCCCGAACGCGGGTGTACCTGTTCCTTTGCCGAATGGCCCTAACGCATTTCTCGGATTCGCCTCCCGAGACGGAGCCTCGCTCAAACCGGGTCGCTCCGTGCCAAAAAGTGCCAAGTTTCTGACGCGATGGTCAGAAGCGTACAATAACCGCGGTCGGAATCGCTCGATCCTGGTGCTCGTAAGCCGACCGGATAGTGCCAGGCCGATTGCAATTGGCAGCATGCCGAAATCGGCAAATAATGGGCGAGTCGATTCTGAAGATAACGCAACCTAAGACGAAGAGATTCATGTCCGATTTCGAGCTCGTGAGCCCATTTCAGCCGGAGGGCGATCAACCCCAGGCGATCGAGAAGCTGGTCGATGGCTTGCGCCAGGGCCGGTCGCACCAGACGCTGATGGGCGTCACCGGATCGGGCAAGACGTTCACGATGGCCAATGTGATCGCGCAATATGGGCGGCCAGCCCTGGTCATGTCGCACAACAAGACACTCGCCGCTCAGCTCTATGCCGAGTTCAAGGAGTTCTTTCCGAAAAACGCGGTTCGCTACTTCGTCAGCTATTACGACTATTACCAGCCCGAGGCCTACATTCCCCAGCGCGACATTTACATCGAAAAGGACGCCGCCATCAACCAGGAGATCGAGCGGCTGCGGCTGGCGAGCACCAGTGCGCTTGTCAGTCGCGACGACGTTCTGGTCGTGGCCAGCGTCTCCTGCATCTACGGCTTGGGCTCGCCCGAAGATTATCGGAAAATGATGGTTCACCTCAAGTTAGGCGACTTCCTCGACCGCGATCAACTGCTGCTGAAGTTCGTTGATATTCAGTACGAACGGAACGACGTGTCGTTCGATCGCGGCAAGTTCCGAGTGCGCGGGGACGTGGTTGAGCTGTGGCCGGCTTATGAAGAGTTCGGTTATCGGATCGAGCTCTTCGGCGACGAGGTCGAGCGGCTGGCGACCATCGACCCCTTGACCGGGGGCGTGCTCGAGACGCACAACGACATGTATGTCTATCCCGCCAAGCACTTCGTTCTGCCTGAAGAGAGGATTCAGGAGGCGGTCGAGAACATCGGCAAGGAGTTGGACGAGCGGCTCAAGCAGTTGAAGGAACAGGGCAAACTCCTGGAGGCGCAGCGGCTTGGGGCGCGGACGCGTTACGACATGGAGATGCTGATGGAGGTGGGCTATTGCTCGGGGATCGAGAATTACTCGCGTCATTTGGCGGGCCGAAAGCCGGGTGAGACGCCGACGACGCTGCTCGACTTCTTCCCCCCGGACAGCCTGCTCATCCTGGACGAGTCGCACGTGACCGTCCCGCAAATTCGCGGGATGTTCGCTGGCGATTTCAGCCGCAAGAGCACGCTGGTGGAGCACGGTTTCCGGCTACCCAGCGCGCTTGACAATCGGCCGCTACGGTTTGATGAATGGGAGAAAAAGTTCGCCAAGCGGCTGTTTGTCTCGGCCACGCCCAGCGACTACGAGATCGCGATGTCGGGGGGCGAGGTGGTCGAGCAGGTGATTCGTCCAACGGGCCTGGTCGACCCGCGAGTGCGGGTTGAGCCGCGCGCGGGCAGGTTCCCGCCCTCCTGGCGGAGATCAAGGCGCGGGCCATCCTTGGCGAACGCGTGCTCGTCACCACTTTGACCAAGAGGTTGGCCGAGGACCTGTCTCGGTACCTCAAGGAACAGGGGCTGCGCTGCAAGTGGCTGCACTCTGAGTTGGACGCCTTCGAGCGGGTCACGATCCTGCGCGAGCTGCGAGAAGGGGCGTTCGACGCGCTCGTGGGAGTCAACTTGCTGCGCGAGGGGCTCGACCTGCCCGAAGTTTCGATGGTGTGCATCCTCGACGCCGACAAGGAAGGGTTTCTCCGAAGCGAAACGTCATTGATCCAGACGATCGGCCGGTCAGCCCGGCATGTCAACGCCGAGGTGGTCCTTTACGCCGACAAGATCACCGAGTCGATGCGGCGGGCCATGGACGAGACCAATCGCCGGCGCACCAGGCAACTCGAATACAATGCCGCGCACGGTATTACTCCCGAGACCATTGTCAAGGCGATCCGCCGCGGGATCGAAGAGGAAATTCAGGCGAAGACGATCGCTCGCCGGGCCGTCGGTAGCGACGAGACCACCGATGCCAGTGAAGAGTATCTCAGTAACCTCGAGGCCGAAATGCTGGACGCCGCCGAAAAGCTCGAGTTCGAGCGGGCGGCGGCCCTTCGTGATCAGATTCTCGAGTTGCGATCCGCCCAAGGGGAAGGCCCGCGTCGCCCCGGCGCGTCGCCTCAGGCGGAAAGTGCTCGGTCCAAGGCAAAGTCCAAAGCCAGGGGCGGCCGACGAAAGCAGTAGCCCAGGGGCGGGCCCGGCAGCAATAATAGAGTGGTTTTTATTCTTAATGGAGATCCACCCAAAGCGAGGCACTGGTGCCGGGCTGCTCGCCTTGGATCACGGTCTCGTCCATCACCTGCCCAGAGGTCTTTCTCGAGATCTAAGGAGCAATTCATGTGGCGTAGGGCCCCGTTTTTGAGAAGAATGAGGAAGTCGCCGACGAGTGCGCTGCCGACACGGGGATTTCCGGCCCGCGCGGCTCTTTCAATCGTGGTGATTTGCGCGACGCTGGGGTGCGACTCGGTCTCGTTCGTTCCGCCCCAGCCAGAAGAGCTTCGGGGAGCGATGTCCGCGGCGCCGGGGTCGGTGATCGAGACCGCGCCATTGCCGGCCGTCACGGAAGCCGGACCTGTTTCGGCGAGATCAATCGCCGTCGTGCTGGGACCTCATGACGACCCGGACGAGTCGGAACAGTGGAAAGTGGCTGTTCGATCGCAAGCGGGGCGTGAAAAGGTCAAGATTCGGATCTTGGACCCATCGGGACCGGCGTCCACGCAAGCCGCCCTGGTTCGCGAAGCCGTCACGCACCGGCCCCGAGTGCTCGTGGTCCAGTCTGCCGCCGCGGACGATCCGCCCCTTTCGCGAGCAATCGAAGAGGCCCAGAGCCAAGGGATACCGGTCGTTGTGGCGGGCCGGCTGCCATCCCGCGATAAGTCTGCCCGGGCAGCCTTCGAGGAGGCGAAGGCGCATTTCGAAAGGTTCCGCCGGTCATCGAGCACCGATCGTCGTGGTGACGCCTGCATTTGAAACGTCGGCTAAACAGTTGGTCGAGTCGACGATCCAGACGCTGTCGTGATGCTGAGCTCGAACCCGGCAAAGCCGCCGTCCTCGTGGTCAGCAGCGTCGGCGACTCGTTCGTCGCGGATCGCTTGGTCGCGATCAAGAACGCGCTCAATGCTGTCGGGATCACCACAATCCACGAAACGCGACTGCCGGCCGACGACGCCGATCCCGCGAAGTCCATCGAGGCAAGCCTCAAGGCTAATCCCAAGACGATCTTGATGTTCGCCGTGGACCGGTCAAGTTCCGCCGCGGTCAAAAAGGTGGTCGACGCAGACGTCGATCATCGATTGTTCGTGGTGAGTTGCTACACCGGCGAGGAGACTGTCAGCGAGCTGAGCAAGATGACCAAATTCGCGGCGGTCGCCCAGTTCTCGCCGATGCGTCTGCTTCGCAAGGCGGTTTCGACGGCCGCTGCATTGGTGCAGGGTCAAGATGTGCCGCCGGTGGTCGAATGTGCGGTCAACGTTACGGACTCAACGGCCACTGCCGCCATGTACCGGACCCAGGCCGTGCGATCGCAGCAAACCGCCGAATCAGCGGAAAAGGGGAAGAAGTAGGCCTGGGGACCGCGGTGAGTCGTACCTCAATTTACGGGCACAAGCCGGCTGGGGCCGAGTGGAGGTGGCGGAGCGATGGACGGACCTCGATACCGGTTCGGCGAGCGAGAACGACACAACGTGGAGACGCTCATCGCGCAAGCGCTCTTGGAAGATTTGGGCCAGGAGGGCGACATCACCTCGACGGCCATCATTCCCAACCACGCCCAAGGTGTCGCCCAACTGGTAGCGCGGTCTGCGGGGGTGCTGGCCGGTATGAGGGCCGTAGAGCGCCTGGTGGCGGAATTCAAGCTCACCGATTCCTGGGAGCCGCGTTTGGGTGATGGGGACGGGCTCGAACGCGGCAGCCTGATCGCCCGCGTGAGCGGACCGGCTCGGTCCCTGCTGGCAATGGAGCGAATCGCCCTCAACTTTCTTCAGAGGCTCAGCGGAATCGCCACCCTGACGTCGCGGTTTGTCGTGGAGGTCGCCGGCACCCGCGCCCGCATTTACGACACGCGCAAAACGACCCCTGGCTGGCGCGCTCTGGAAAAATACGCCGTCCGGTGCGGCGGTGGTTGTAACCACCGATTCGGTCTGTTCGATGCGGTTCTCATCAAAGACAATCATCTGGCATGGTTGCGGGCAGCCGCCGGGCCGGGCGACCCCGACCCGATTGCGGCGGCGATTGCGGCGGCTCGGGCGCATACGCCCGCCGATACCGTTGTCGAGATCGAGGTTGACTCACTCGAGCAGCTCGATATCGCGCTCGTTGCTGCCGGATATCATCCTGGTCGACAACCTGGGCCCCGACCTCCTGTCCGAGGCCGTGCGCCGACGCGACAAGCGAGCACCGTCGGTTGAGCTCGAAGCCTCTGGAGGCGTCAAATTGGCCACGGTGCGGGCGCTGGCCCAGACGGGCGTCGATCGAATCAGCGTCGGCGCGCTGACGCACTCGGCTCCGGCGATCGATCTCGCGTTTGACTTCGAGTCAAAGCCGGCGCCGGGCCCGTTGGCCACGCCTGTTCTAGCGAAAGAATCGAAACATGTCCAGTCTTGAATCGGAATGCAAGCCGAAGGCGTCCTCGTCACGGCCCGCGCCGGCGACCTTGAATATTCCGCTCTTGAACCGCCTTCGTGCCGCGGCGGGGAATTACATTCCGATCGACGAGCTGGGCCCTGACATCCAACGGCTCCAAGATGAGCTGGGCGCCCTTGCGGCCTTCGGCTTCGAGATCGAGCAGCATCCGTATCGCGGCGCGGCCTACCATGGGCCCGCGCAGCGGCTCTGCCCCGACCAGATCGAGCATGATCTGGCGACTCGCCGGATCG
The DNA here is from genome assembly GCA_963829765.1 of uncultured Isosphaeraceae bacterium. Lineage (GTDB taxonomy): Bacteria > Planctomycetota > Planctomycetia > Isosphaerales > Isosphaeraceae > CAWFRS01. The sequence goes on from CAWHKI010000175.1 coordinate 51,281, forward strand.
GCCGGCGGATCGCGGTCTGGAACCGAGTGACGAGCACGAACGATCTGGCCGTCCGGGCGGGCACATCGTCGTCCAACGACGGCCTGGTGATCCTGGCCGAAGAGCAAACGGCCGGCCGCGGTCGCCGCGGGCGGTCGTGGACAGCCCCCGCGTGTTCGTCAATCTTGATGTCGGTCGTGCTCGTGCCTCCCTCGCACCTGGCCCTGGCGGTCCCCGATCCGGCGTTTGGCTGTGCCTGGTTGACCGCACTCGCCGCTGTCGCGGCCGCGGACCTGGTCACCTCCTGGACCGGCCGCGACGCCAAGCTCAAGTGGCCCAACGACGTTCGGATCGACGGGCGCAAGATCGCCGGCATCCTGGTGGAACGCGTGGTTACGCCGGGACGGTCAGGCAGGCAAGGCTCGGCGACCGCAACATTCTATGATGTTTGGGCCGCGGTGATCGGAATCGGGGTGAACGTCAATCTGAGCCGAGACGCATTTCCGGCCGAACTGGCTGCTGGGGCAACGTCGATGCAGATCGAAGCAGGAGGCGCATTGTTCGATCGCTCGGAACTGGCTCGCGACTTGATCCGGCGGCTCGATCACTGGTATGACGCAACCCAATCAAGCGGAATCGAGGTCTTGAACGCCCCCTGGCAAGCCCGCAGCGAGCATCTGGGCCAGATCGTCCGGGTCGCCACGGCGGTTGGCAGTCTGAGTGGCCGGCTCGTTGCAATGGACCTACGACACGGATTGACCTTGGACGTTCCCATCGGGGCCGTTCAAGAGAGGGCCCACGAGAACACTTTTGAACGGGCCCGGGTTCCGATCGCGGATATTCTGTCGGTCGAGGGGGCGACCAACGGTCCCGGCTGCCGATAGCCGGCAGGCCATGAGCCCGCATGAGCGACGACGCTGACGGTTGTCCAAGGTGAGGGCGGCGGTACTTTACCGGGAATTCTCGTAGAATCGAATCAGTACGGATGCTAAACTGAAGCTCAGGCGGCGATTTGACCCGAAGCAAAAGGACAGTTCGTCCCGAAAGAGATGGCCATGCCAGGATCGCGTTTGTCCTTCTCGCAAGCCGCAAGCGCGGCTGGGTCGCCACAGGCCGCCGCCGCACGCTCGGTGACAAAATGGAGATTCGCGCTGTGGGCCCTGGCAGTGTCTGTTCCGTTGGAAGCGCGAGCCGCAATAACCATCCGGTCCGAGATTTTACGCGGGGAAATGGGAGTAGCCAACATGTCGGAGGCGCAATCCGGATCGCTCCTCGTTGACTATTTTAGAGATCTTCTCGACAAGCGTGATGTGGATGCGTTTCGCAACCGCGTTGCCGCGAGATACACCGAGGCGACGCTCGGGCGGATTCTGACATCTTCGCCCGACGTGTCGGCTCGCCGAGCCGCGGTGGTGTCGTTGGGAATACTGGGAAGCTTTGCGCAGAGCAACGTAGTGCTAGGCAGGGCGTTGCGCGACGAAGACCTTGCCGTGCGAAGCATGGCCGAAGACGCCCTTTGGGCGATCTGGTTTCGCGCTGACACTCCGGAGCATAATCAGGTCCTGGCGGCGGTGCGGCAACTCATCAGCCGCAAAGAGATTACTAAGGCCGAGAAGTTGGTCACGCGATTAATCGCCGATTCGCCCAACTTCGCCGAGGCTTACAATCAGCGGGCCATCATTTATTTTCTTCAGGGCCGCCTTGGCGAGAGTGCGCAAGATTGTCAGCAGGTTATTGAGCGCAACCCCTTTCATATTGGGGCCATTGAAGGATTGGCGAGGTGCCAGCTCGGTTTGAACCGTCGTCGCGACGCCCTGAACTCACTTCGCCGCGCCTTGAAGTTGCGGCCGCACAATGGCGAGCTGAGAGCGAGCATCCACGAGCTGGAAACGCAGAATGAGTGAGAAAACCCAATCGCCAACGCAAAGGCGACGGAACCGATGCAAATAAGAGTGGGAAGGTCGTTGATTGCTCCTCAGTAATCGGCGCCGTCGAGATCGTCGTCGGCTTCTAACGTCGTCTCCAGGGCGCGCTCGGACTCTCTGCGTGCGGATGGACGTTTCAGCGAGGGTGAGTGGGGTCCGGCGAAGGCATTGACAACTTCGGGCAATGCGCCCAGATGAAGATGGAGCAAACTCCCGACGGCGTGATGGTGGTAAAACCAATCTTCTTCGGCGGAAAGTGTGCCGAAACACGCCGGGCACTCGAAGGGCTCAATACTTGGGGTCAAGCGCCAGCGACCGCTTCGATAGCCTCGCACGACCGTGCCGGCGGGCCCAAGCCAGCAATCATTCAAGAGAACACGGGTGACAGGAAGGGATGGCTGTGGGTTGCCCAAGAGTTCGGCCTCGAAGGGTAGGATACCCGCTCCTTGAAAACGCCGGCCTTCGATGACCATTCGGCGGCCGAGATAGGCGGTACCTCCTCCTTCTGAGTAGATTCGTCTGCCCCGGCATACGTGTTCGCGCAACGAGGCGATCATGCTTACGTTGGCTACGAGGAGATCGATATTGTGGTCGGGGAAGCCGCAACCGATCATCACCAGATCGATTTCTTCGGGCAGGCTTTCGTCGCGTAACGGCGAGAATTCGACCAGATCGGCCCCGAGTGCTTCGAGGGCCTCCAAAGTGTCAGGGAAGTAGTGGCCGAACGCTTCATCCTGGGCGTAGGCCACACGAAAACCGCGACGGCGGCGATTCCGACGATCGAGGCATAACAGTTCCCCCTGCTCTGGAAACGGGCGAGACCGCGCCAGTCCGCGAATGGCCTCTGTGTCCGCGTGTTTCCAGAAACTCTGGGAGAGGGCCTCGATCAGTGCTTGCGGCAGTCGTCGGTCGCGAGGTGCCTTTTCCAGTTCCTCGCGAGCGGCGGGCATGGCCTCGATCGCACCGATCACCGGCAGCTTGGCGGCCAGATGGATCATCCGTTTCAATCGCGGCAGCTCACACGGATCATCACCCAATTCGTCAAGAAGGATGGCGTCGACGCCCTCTGGCAAACGTGGTAGATGGAAGACCTCGGAGCTGGTATCCCGGCAAGAGACCACCGCCACAACCGGCAGGTCGAGCGCATCCACGATTGGGTTCAAATCGCCCGGGCAATCAGGGCAACTGACCACTCGTGGCAATACAGGGTCCAGCGTGCCTTCCACCACCGCTATGTCGGCCGATCGAGCCGCGCGAGCGAACAGGCCTCGACAAAGCGAGGGAGGCATCAACCACGCGTCCATGTGGCGCCCAGGCAAGCCGGTGACCTGTCCTACAGCCTCGGTGGCTGTCGGACACGCCCGTGTCCGAAAGTGCTGAACTCGCCAGCGCCGCTGACTCAGCCCCGCAAGCATCGCGAGTGAGGCCAGCGACGGCTCAGGACCGGCCGCGGAGGTCGCCAGTGCCAGACGCGGCAAATCAATCATGGTGCATGCACCCACACAACGGCACTAGAGAAAAGAAGAAAAACGCCGCGACCGGCAAATTGCTCTTACATCGGTTACACATTCCAGCTTGTTCGATTGGAATCTTAGCGCATTAACGCGTTACGTCAAGGGTGTTTTAAGGTACCGCAAGGTGGGCTGGAGGACCAGCAGGAGCGATTTGAACGAGGCGCGATTGATTATGTGACGTGAACTGATCCACCGTCAGAGGTTTCCCCTTGTGGCATCCCGGCCATCGGGCTACCTTACGAACGTCGCGACGAAGGCGAGTGAGAGTCGTCAAACTTCTTGTCGGGAAGGAGCCCGCTCGATGCAAGAATCGACGGCACGGGCAACCTGGTCGGGCGGCGGCGAGATCCCTTGTAAGACTGCTCGGGCCGCCGACCGCCGAGCCCGGGCACAGCGGCTGCTGCTGGCCAGCTTTTTCCTGCTCGTTTCCTGGAGCGCGGCGCGGGCCAGCGCCTGTTACCAAAACGGAGCTTGCGGCCCCACAACGGCCGTTAGCAATGTCCACGACGGGGGCAGCCTCGGCTGGCGCACCAGCGGAGGCCGATCCCGACGCCGCTCGGGCCGAAACAATCGAGCGGCTCAAGGAGTATGGTCCGATCACGACAGGCGATACAGCAGGGCCGAGGGGGTCGACCGCATCCGATTCGGGTTCCTCGACAAGTTCCCTGGTGTCGGAGACCGCAGGGCGCGGCCCCCCTGAGCCCGCCATCGCGTAACCCCGCCTCGAGCGATCCCCTTCCCGCACTATTGCAAGATCGACTGCGCTGGCTGCATGAATACGATACGGCCTTACTGGATCTTCGGAAGGCAACGTACTCTGCCCCAAGTCCGGAACAGCAAGTAGCCGACGCGAAGGCTGCGCTACTGAAACTGCGAAGCCGCTTGAAGCAGGTTGATACATCGCCCGAGACGCTCTTGCCGCGGTTTTTTCTCGATCGCCCTGTCAAGATCTCGACCGAGATTGCCTCGGCGATGAAGGACGCGATCGAAGCGGCGAGCCACGAATTGAAGGACTGGAGGACCAAGCTGGAAACTCTGCAGGCTGAGATCGCCAAGATGAACAGCCTAATGAGCGCACGGCGCCGACCGAGACAGTCTCTTCGAGAAAGTCACCTTGTTGACGGCCAAGAGCGAGGAATTCAAGTCGGCGGTCACAGACGCCCAGACCGCCGCCGAGCGGCGGGTCGGCGCGAGCGACTGGTCAACTTCGAGTGGCAGCTCCGCGTTGAATCGCTCCGTCTTCGGGTCATCGAGGCGCAGCTCGCCCTCGAGGGCAAATTATCCGAGGTCCGCGAGCTGCGGTTGGACATGTATCGAGCTCACCTACAGCTCGCCACCAAGAAGCTTGAGCCCATGCAGGCGCGGTATCGCGTTGTCGCCGAGGATCAAGAGCGGGACCTGAAGCGGGCCTGGGCTGATGAGGAAAGAAAAGCCCAATCGTCTGACGATCCCCTGGAGTGCTTCCACGCGAGGCGGACCGCTGAGCTGCTGGCGCTCGAGGCACAAGTGATCAGAAGCGAGCGAGAATTGGTGGTCAGTCCCGCTCCTTCTTATGAGGAGCAAAAGACCCTGGCGGACCATGCCGACTTTGACTTCGCCAACATCAAGGAGTTGCTCGACGACGGCAAGGTCAGTCGGCTGGATGCTATTCGCCTCAACAACGAGTTTCGCCGCATCGGCCCCGAACGCGACCGACTTCTCAAGAACGAGATGGCCTCTGTCGAAGCCCAGCTCCAGTTTTACGAGAATGCGCTCACGACCGTAGAGCTCGAACTGCTGCAAGACTCGCTCCATGACGACCGTTTCGAGCACGAACTCTTACGGGAGCGACTCCCGTCGACACGGTGGGCCGAGGGGGAGGCGATGATGGGTGAGCTCGAGCGAAAACACCGGTCGCTTCTGATGCGACGCCGGCGCGCCCTCGAGAAGCTTTGCGAACGGGCATCACACACGCTGGTGCAAGTCACGCGGCGGCTCAACATTCTGGATCGAGAGTACGGTTTTATCCGCACCAATATCTTTTGGGTCCGCGACCAGGAACCGATCGGGCTTATGACCCTCACGCAGGGGATTCGGGAGTTCAACGTTCTGGTCAAGGGCTTGCTGCGACTGATCAAGGAGACGGTCAATCCGAACCTCTGGGGTCAACCCTCGGGCGAGTTTCTGGCCACGGTTTTCGCTGTGCTCATCTTGCCCATCGGCCTGATTCGGCTGCGGCGAACACTTAGGGTGTTGATCGATACCCGGTAAAAAGCAAGGACGGCTTACCAATGCAAGGCTTGCGATCCTTGGGGCTCGGCCTGGCGAAAGTGGCGATCTGGCCGCTTTATCTGGTAGTGATTGCTTACGCGGCGCGGGTCGCTCCCTGGCCGCGCAGCCTTGGTGTGCTGGTTTCGGCCGGCGCAACGGGCGCGGCCATCGCGATATTCATCCATGACCTGCTGCAACTGGCTGACGTCCCTATCAGGGCGCCCGGAGCACTACTTGGGCCTGACGCACGCCTCAGCGCGACAGCTCAACGCGGCGAGTCGATTCGTAGTCATCGCGGCGGCGGTCCTCCTCTTGCCAGTCTACCTGTTCGACCATGAGCTGATCGTGCCTGAAGGCAAACCCATCGCCGCCCCCGCGATCGGCCGGCTGCTGGTGCTCGGCTTCGAGCTAGTGATCTGGGGAACGTGCGTAGGGCTGTTTCGGAGCGGCTCGCCCTGTGCGGGTTGGCTCTCGGTGCCGCAGCCATCGACGCCAGAGCCCGTGGCTTCGGTCCCCGACGCCACAGACCAGGCTGAGCCGAGACCGATCCATTCCCGACAGCCGCCGAGCTTCTCGGTCTCTTCAAAAGCTTATTCGGCGCTGGTCTGTCTGGGCAGGCGGCGCCGGCTGGTGCCGGCTGGGGTTCTGGCGTCAATCGCCGCCATCATTTTTCTGGATGTTCGCGGATATAGCTTCACGGCCCGGCGACTGGCCCTTGGCATGTCTGAGACCGCCGTCGCGGTCGCGCTCGCGGCGATCGCGTACCGCGCCATCGCGCGGGCGATCAGCCGAAACACATGGCGGTGGGCGCAGCCCAATCGTTCGTGGGCCATCGCTTTGACCTCGGCGATGGCACTGCGAACGAAGCTTCGAACGCGGGGCACCGCCGCTGGACCGATCGCCGAGGCCGCAGTCCCCGCCACGGACTGCGAGAGTGACGACGACGATCTGCCAACAGAAGACCTCACCGCTGGCCTGCGGCGCCTCGCTGCCTATGCCATAGCAGTTCTGACTCTGCTGGCGATCGCCTGGATCTGGGAAGTAGACATGGCCTTGGTCCAGTTTCTGCTTGATCGGCCTCTTTGGTCCGCCGACCCTCAGACGTCGGTCACCGTAGGCGATTTGGTTGTTGCCTCCGCCATGCTCTTACTAGGGGGATTGTCGTGGCGGCATTTGAATACTTTGTTCGCCATCACGATCTTCCCGCGGATGCCCGACGATCCGGGCGTGCGGTTTGCCGTTATTACCCTCTGCCGTTATGCCATACTCGGCCTGACGACACTGATGGCGCTCGGGGCCATTCATGTCGACTTGGCCAAGATCGGCATGATCCTTGCCGCACTGGGCGTCGGACTGGGCTTTGGTTTGCAGGAGGTCGTGTCCAATTTCGTGTGCGGCATCATCCTGCTCTTGGAACGGCCCATCCGCATCGGTGACGTGGTGACCGTCGCGGGGACCACTGGAAAGGTCGATCGCATCAACATCCGAGCTACTTCGATTGTCAATTCCGACAACCAGAGTATGATCGTTCCCAATCGCGAATTCATCACGGGAAACCTGGTAAACTGGACGCTTAAAGACAAGATCCTACGTGTGCCGATCAAGATGACCGTCGCCTATGGCACCAACCCCGACCGCGTCGTCGATCTCCTACTCCGGATCGCGACGGCTGACGGCGATGTGATGATCAATCCGGCGCCATCGGCAGCGCTCGAGGGGTTTGGAGAATCCTCGCTGCTTTTCGCGCTTTACATCTATGTGCCCGAGCCGGGCTTATCCGGTGATGTAAAGCATCGCCTGTGCGCCGAGATCCAGCGACGATTCATGCAGGACGGCATCGTCATTCCGTTTCCGACTCATGAGCTCCACGTCAACAACCGCGCGCCGCGGGAACAGCCCCACTTATTGGAAGCGGCGCAGAATGAGGCACAAGTCGTTCACCCCTATCGCTACGACCTGGCCTCGAAAAATCCGCCGGCACCACATGCTCCCGCCACTGCCGGCAGTACTCATGCAACCGGAGGGAATAACGACGAAGACGTAAAACCCGCGGCGACAATCACCAGCCTCGCGTAAAGCTTCGAGCTTTACTTCTCGGATGAGTCGTCGTAGATCGCCTCGCAAAGTTTCCCCAAGACGCGGCCGGCTGCCGCCGTCGCGTCGGAGACGGCACGGCCGGGCCCGGGGGCATCAAGCGGCACGTTATTGACGAAAGCGGCGAACACCAGCGACCGGCGCGAAGCGGTCTCGATGTAGCCGGCAAGTGCTTTACTGGTCAGGACCGTTTTCCCGTCCAATTCGTTCTCCACATAGTATGTCCCGGTCTTGGCGTGCACATGGCCGCGGACAGGACTCTCTTTACCGACCGACTTGGCGAGCGTTCCATCGTGACCCAGGATCGGCAAGGCCGCGTCATATGTGCAAAAATCGGGTCGGCCGCCATTGCACGCAGAAGCGAGACCGTCGCGCGCGGTGTGACCAAGTCAGAGCGCAGCGCCGCCGGCTCCGCCGCCGAAGGAAACCGAACCGGGCTCGACGCCCAGGGTTTTCAAGATGATGCCCTCTCGATTGAGACCAGCCCGCAAACTGTTCTCGCCATGGTGAGCCGCCAGGAGCAGCGGCAACGTACTGGCGTGCAAGTTGTGGCTGACCTTCAAAATCACGCGCAGATATTCGCTGAACGGAGGTGAAATATATTCACTCACTCGTGGTAATCTAGCGACTTCGGATCGTGCGGGTAGATTTTCCGTCACATTCGCGCCAAGGGGCGAAGACGCGACTTGCACACCGCGGCGCTGTAGCGACTCAATCAAGAGAGCGCGAGCAAATGAGGCGGGTTCGTCAACTTCATAGATTTTCACGACGCGACGATGTCCGAGAGGCACCCGTCCGCGAACTTCGAACCGGCGCGGGCCAACCGGCCGCACCTCCAGCACCGGAGAGGCGCCCGCCTCAACGGTTGACACCTGGGCGTCCATCGTCACGAAGCGTGTTGCCGGCTGGAACGTGACCAGAGCGGATTCGCCCGCCTTGGTGGCGGGTTGTACAAACACGTCGATCACGTTGTCGTTGATCACGATCGGGCTCACGGTGCGGGGCCCGCTACCGCTCGATTGAGACGGCGGGAACAGCCGGTCGTCGACCATCACATCGCCCGAGATCTCGCGAATGCCCGCCGCCTTGACCTCTCGGGCGAGGTGCTCGAGCCCGGCCAGAGGATCAGTCGGTACGACCTGGGCGATCGAGATTTCCCCAGCGTACGTGTGATCGTCATCCTGAAAAGTCATCTTGCCGTCAGGCCCGGTACGCCCACCCATGGCCATGTCACTCTGGGCAACGAGAATCACGTCGCCGTGAAGCGTACCCTTGCCGTCGATCTCCCCACGTCGAACCAGCGGCGTGTGGAACCGGTAGTCGGGCCCGAGCTCAACCAGCGCCGCGGCGGTGCTGAACAGTTTCGTCACCGATGCCGGCGCGAAAAGCGAGTCGGCATTTCGCTCGTAAACGATTTGACCGCTCTTGCGGTCCACCACGAGCACGCCCCAATGTCCGAACTTGAAACCAGGCGTTGTGAGCACGACTTCAACGCGGCGTGACAGAGAGTTGTTTCCCGGAGCGTCAACGGCTTCCCGGCCGCCGGCCACTTCGCCGGATAAGGCTGCCCAGCTCACCACGGCGAGCAAAGCACCGCACACGCCTCGAAGGAAATGCCCTTGTCCCCGAATCTGCCGACGCGGACTTTCCATTTTTAGCCAGTTCTACGGGCCAACTCGCACAGACGATTCATCGCGGCAAGCTGCAGGGAAGTGGCCGCGAAAAAACCGTTAAACGACGAACGCCCCACGGCACGGACCGGGCTACCGTGGCAAAGGTTTTCACTCAGATCTTCTAGCCAGTAGCGATCAGGAACCAACGATGGCTCCGCCTCGACAATGACCAAATCTTTAGGCCTCTCGCTCGGAGCGACCTGCAGCACCAGACGCGCCCCGTGACCCGCTGGCCGTGCCCCCTCAAACCATGAATCCACAATCTCTCCCGCGACCACCATCTCTGCACCCATCCTGGTATTCTCCTCTCGCGGATCAAGCGTCTCTACAGTCTACGCCAGCAGCATCAGCCCATCACTGCATTCACTCCGACCTGTGCATCATAGCAGTCAACTATTCGATGGTCAAGTGCTTTATGCCAAAAAACGTAGAACATGAACTGATAGCCGGCCGTAGTCACCGGCTTTTCAAAATAACGTCAACCATACGGGGGCGTTCGCGGGTATGATCTATCGTGCGCGACTTGCGGTGCGGTGATGAGGTTGTTGGAGCTTTCCATCGCTTGACAATCCAAGAGTTGGCCGGTTGGCAAAAATAAATCGACTGGGAAGAAGACAAGGGAGCGCACGTGTTGGCAACCAGAGAATTGCTCATGGAGCCGAGCTATGTAGCGGGGCATGAGGGTATGGGTGAGCTTCGGCTCGATTTGCTGCGTACGGCAGCCGAAATCTACCTTAGTTTAGCCTATCCTACGGCTCTGATCCCGATCGTTGTTTCTCGCCGGCTGGTCTGGCACGACGGGGGCCCGTCCGACGAGGTTCTAGGCTCGCCTCCGTTCGAGCACGCAAGTATTGCCCCGGGGCGAACGGCACCGGTGTATGCGCTTCGCCTCGGTAACCATCGCTACCCGCACATGAAGCTCCAGATTCAGCCCTGGCCCAACGTTGCCGGCTTCATGCTTTCCGTTAACAGTCACGACCAGGTTTCCGGTCTAGGTACGGGGGTGGATGCTCAGGCATTCCGCGAACTACAGGCGGAAAACCAGCGATTGAAAGAAGCCATCGAAGAAGCTTGGGATGCCGCTGGTTTACCTACCTTCCTTCGCTACCTTCGCGATTATATCAAGAGCCGTGCCGACGAAGCGCCAGAGCCCGAAAGGCGAAGTTCGACCGATTGCGCCGACCCACCGGGCGGTCTCGACACGTCTCAGCCCGTTTGACGAGAGTGAGCGCCAATGGATTTTTCCATGCTGCCGCTCATGTACGCACAGTCTCAGTCAGCCGTGCCGAATTCGAGCGCGATGTCCTTCCTGGCCTTGAGGCGGTGGTGCTCGGGCCTAACACTCTCTTCTCCGCAGTCTTTTCCCAGCCTGCACGTACTCTGGGCTTTCGTGACCGGTCTCGGCCTGTTGCTCCTTCTCGCCATGACGATTCAAGGGCTGGTTGCAACGCTTAAGCAGCTCTTCGATCTCGGAGGAAACGCAAGCTTGGTCCGCGGGTCAGTTCGTCGCGTGTGGCGGACCAAGCGATTGGTTTCGATCGCGATCGCATTTACCGTGCTGTCGTCGACGGCGAGTCAGGCCTGGATCTTCTCGTTGGTCTTCTCGCAAGAAAGCCGAAAGGCCGACCTTGTTCTGCTCACCAAGTCACGCGGGATTGGCGAGCTGGCGGCCGAACAAGGCATGTTCGCCTCCCTGACTCCGCTTCGGGACGTCGCGGGGTTGGCTGACAACCTGCCATTACTCATTGCCGCCGCGATGCTCGTCTTCCGGGCATCGTTCGAGCCGCTGGAGTGGCGTGCTCCGCCTTCGGGGAAATCTCGCGGGGCGAGTCGCCGAGCCCCGCCCGGGCTGGTCGACAGTCGTCTGGGGATGCGCGGCCATTTATGCGCTCTATCGAATTGTGTGCAGGCTTGCCGGTAGCACCGATCTACCACTAGGAAATTGGCTGGTCGCGGAAGCCGCCTTTATCCCGATCTTAATGCTTGTCTGCGACGGATTCTTGCTCGCATGGGTCTTGACCGAGCTGCGCAATGCGGGTCTCGGCGACTCGGGTGAAGACAGGTTCGACACGCGGCCAACGCTCGGGCTGATGCCGGCGGCGGTGTTGGCGTGCGCAGTCGCTTTGCCGGCTCGCTACCTGGCGACGTTCGTTGTTTTAGGCCAGGCCTATCTGCCGACATCAGCCAGTGCGAGTTCCCTCGGAAACTACGTGCGCTGGCAACTGGGCTGGGGACTGACCGACGTGCAGGCGGTCTCGCTCGCGGCGATCGGCCTTTCCGGAGCCGTCGCGTGGAGCCGGGGCACCATTCGGGGGGCGATCGCGGGCTACCTGCGACTCTTGGGTGCCGAAGGAGGGCACCTGGTCGCGACCGTGGCGATCGCTGGCGTGGCCTCTGGCCTGGCCGCGGCGCCCGCTTACGCCATCATCTTGCTGCTGCCCGCGCAAACCTGGGTCTTGGCCGCGGCTGACAGCTATGCCCACTTCGCGACCTTACCAATCGGGCCTCGCAATTGGTGA
>CAWHKI010000176.1:0-59757 GCA_963829765.1 uncultured Isosphaeraceae bacterium
AAGTTCATTGTACGCCTTTCGGAAGAAGAGCGTGCTGTTTGTCAGGAGATCATCAAGAATCTCAAGGGATCATCACAGAAGTTTCGCCGTGCTCAGGTTTTGGTCAAGGCGGATGCCGATGGGCCTGGATGGTCGGACGTAAAGATCGCGGAGGCTTTCAACTGCCGCGTGCAAACAATCGAGAATCTTCGAAAACGTCTGGTGCTGGAAGGCTTCGAACTGGCTTTGGACGGCAAGCCGCGCCAGGAGACGCCGATGCCCTGCAAACTCGACGGCGAAGCCGAAGCGAAGTTGATCGCCATGCGGCTGGGGAAGCCGCCAGCAGGCTACGGACACTGGACGTTGCGGCTGCTCGCTGATGAGATGGTGGCCTTGGAAATCGTGGATTCGATCAGCCACGAGACGGTCCGCAAGGTGCTAAAAAAAACGGCATGACCAAACGCAAGATCGAGTACTGGGTGATTCCGCCGGAGCAAGATGCCGAGTTCGTGGCGTGCATGGAAGAAGTGCTCGAGACCTATGCGGAGAAGGAGATTGAAGCATCCGGTGTTGTGCATGGACGAACACCCGTGCAGTTGCTTAAAGAGACTCGGGTGCCGATCGCCGCGACGAAGAAGCATGGCAAGCGTGTCGATTACGAATACGAACGCAATGGCACGGCGAGCATTTTCATGTTTGCCGAGCCGCTGTCGGGCTTTCGGCAAGCGACCGCCCGCGGACGGCGAACCAAAGCCGACTGGGCAATCGAGGTAGCTCAAATGCTGGAGAACCGCGCGATACGGATCGCGAGGAAGTTACACTCGTTTGCGACAATCTCAACACGCACACTAAAGGAGCGTTCTATGAAGCGTTCAACCGGACCGTGCGCGGGGGTACATCAAACGGATCAACTTCTGCTACACCCCGAAACACGGAAGTTGGCTGAATGTCGCCGAATGCGAGCTGAATTGCCTGACGAGTCAGTGTCTGAGCGACCGTCGCATCGGTGAATTGACTGAACTGCAAACCGAAATCGCAGCCTGGTCCGAGAAAACCAATGCAAAGCAACGCGGCGTCGACTGGCAGTTCCGTATCGAAAATGCACGCATCAAGCTGAAACGGCTCTACCCCAAAATTAAGGCTTGACGGGGCACTAGGCGTTGGAGGAGTCGATGAGGGTTTTCACTCTGTCTTCGCAACGACACGACCACCCGGTCGCGTATCCGGGAATCAAGCAAATTGGTGATACGTGCGTTTTTGCGAGCCTTGCAGGTGCTGTCAATTGGCTCACGGGAAGCAACGTGACAGCAACTGAACTTGTCGATGATTTACGCGTCAGCGGGGGTGGTCAACCGACTTTTGGCAATGTCGCTTCACTCGTGCAACGGAGGGCCCCGTCGTTGACGATCTCGGAGTATCACGACCGAGATAATCCGCTCCCGGCTTTCGACAGCCTACGTCGATTTCTTGAAGCCGGAGCAGTGCTGATTGTCTCCCTAGAGTTAGCACAACTCCAGGGGCAGAATGCTCAGCGGCTTGAACGTTATCATATGCTGTCCTTTTTCGATATCCACAACGATTTTGTACAGGTGTGGGACACGAACGACCACAGCGGCTTCCTAGCTTGGAGCGACATTGAGGAACTCTTGATAGGGCACACCATCGCGTATTCATATCCGCCGCATGGTTACTTAATTTCACATGACCAACACAATTGCTTGTTGTTAGCACGGTGTTCGACCGACACGTAGCGGCTAGTCAGTATCTACATGGCCCGGCGTCAGGCTTCAGTACGGATAACCCACTTCATCCGAACTATAACCGACCCACAAAAAGACGCAAGGGGATTGCGTCGATGACTGCGTTGCGGCGGAGCCGGTTCGGACGTAGGATGATGGACAAAGCCCGCCGGGTAGCTTAAAGGCATTAATTGGGACCGATCTCGGATTCGGCAGCGCTTTCGATCACTTGGTGAGCGGCGCTCTGAGTTCTTGTTCCCAGCGTGTCAGACGAGACCGTTTATCTCTTTGTCTTGTTCTCGAGAAGACGATCGTCTGGTGAGCAGCGCTCGGGGTTCTTGTTCCCGGCGCGTTGAGAAGACCGTTTGTCTCTCTGTCTTGTTCTCGAGAAGACGATCGACTGGCAAGCAAGCGTCTTGTTCTTGGTGTTTTTCCCATGATCGCGGTGCACTGGTAAGCGCCGTCTAATTCGTGTATTGATAGTGCTTGGTGAATACATCCGTTTTCGTCTCGTCCTCGATGAGCTGGGCTATCTGCCCATCGACAAGCGTAGCGCCGATTTGTTGTTCCAGGTTGTCGCCGTCCGTTATAAGTTTGGATCGATCGTGATTACCACGAACCGAGCCTTCCGGGAATGGGGCAAACTCTTTGATGTGGACAACACTCTGGCCACGGCCTTGATCGACCGGCTGATTAATCACGGGGTGGGCATCGTTATTCAAGGAGACAGTTCTCGCATGAAAGACAAAGATCCTGATTCGCCCGACGAGTGACTAAAGCGCGGTACGTCAACGTTCGGATCGGGTGTTCGATGCGAAGTGAGTTAGTTTTGGCGTGAGTGGCGGGGATCGTCCAGCCCACCCTCGAGCAAGCCCAGCCATCGTGCTGGGTGATTCGAGCGGCCGGTTCCTTGAAGAGCGGGCTCGCGTTGGCCCCAGGCTCTGATCCAGAATCCGCGAGCAGCTCCCTGCGGGGGGCTTCGTCTTGGCGGTCTGGTCATCCTGTTTGTGGCCCGTGGCGGTCCGTGGCGAGGAATTGGCGGTGGCCCTGTCCACCACGCCGAGACTCAACAAGCTCGAACGCCTGGCCGGCCCGTCCGTGCCAAGCTTTGCCACGCCCAACTCCTGGCTCGATTTGACTCCGCGTTTTTCGCAACGTGCCGAGCGACGTGGGTGTGCGCCCGACCACGTCGTACCCTGTCCAGCCACCAAGCGCGCTCCCGTCCTGTTGATCGAAAATGACTCCATTTCGCAGATCGGTCCCATTAATGGAGATGATTGTCGCAAGCCACTGTCACTTCATGCGAATTCGATTAGCGTACAATATTTCGCATTTGGTGAAGTGACCCCCAGTTGAAAATGATTGTGTGATATTGACCCCGAAATAGAAGATTAATAGTGAACCTGAACCCCCTAACTATGAGGGTGACCCAGTGTCCGGATTGCCACAAGATTCGCCTTGTGAATGTGGCGGAGCTCACCGACACACTCCAATGCACCTGTTCACGGCGATTTGTGGCGGCCGAGGAACTCCTGCTTGCCCCCCTTTCGGAAAGCCGCAGCCCCTACTGCGAATGGACGTGCCCAAGCTGCGAGCAACGGCTACTCGTACCATCTCTAGCAATCGTCATCCCGGGTCTGTGTCCTTGCGGCCTCGGCTATCCGTATGTCCCTGACACGCCTAGAAGATGGACGCTAGATTCGGCCGAGACCGCGGTCTTCGGCAATGACTCGCTCATGGCGGAGAACATGTTGCAGTCGTACCGGGCGGCGCAACGATTTCACTACGACATCGAACCCGTTTGCGACGGGACTTATCTCGTCAAGAACCCTACGACGGGTAGTCAGTACGCCGTCAGCATCGGCGAAATCACAAGCGACATGTGCGAGTGCGATGTTTTTTCTCAGGGTAAGGACACCTGCATCCACATCGAGCACGTCAGATTAAGGCTTGGATTACCATCGCCGTCGCTTCTATTCGCCGAGTGTCGTGAGTTTGCATATGCATGGGTTGACAAGGCGGCTCTCCCACCTCGTATTCGCATTGGATGTATGGGGGACATCGACTCCTCGGTCCGCGGTGCGTTGCAGGGCATAACCGTGATCTCGGATGCCTCTGTTCTCGAAGTGGCGAAAAAACGGGTCGAAAAGCACGGGATTGCATTTCATGTACTCCTATCGGCAAAGATGGCGTTGACCGTGCCAGATGGATCACGGTGCGACTCTCACTTGTCAAACATGATCCTTCGAGAGGGTCGGGCGTTCCTGGCGACAACTATCCCACAATTGCGAGATTACCAACTCGATGGTGCGATCTTTCTCGCAAGCGTTCAGCGGGCGTGGGACCGATCCGCGAAATGGAGTCATTTTCGATCAACAGGACGGCAGCGCGCTTGGTGGCTGGACAGGGTACGACGTGGTCGGCGCGCACACCCACGTCGCTCGGCACGTTGCGAAAAACGCGGAGTCAAATCGAGCCAGCAGTTGGGCGTGGCAAAGCTTGGAACGGACGGGCCGCCCAGGCGCTCGAGCTGGTTGAGCTCGGCGTGGTGGACGGGGCCACCGCCAATTCCTCGCCACGGACCGCCACGGGCCACAAACAGGATGACCAGACCGCCAAGTCGAAGCCCCCCGCAGGGAGCTGCTCGCGGATTCTGGATCAGAGCCTGGGGCCAACGCGAGCCCGCTCTTCAAGGAACCGGCCGCTCGAATCACCCAGCACAATGGCTGGGCTTGCTCGAGGGTTGGCTGGACGATCCCCGCCATTCACGCCAAAACTAACTCACTTCGCATCGAACACCCGATCCGAACGTTGACGTACCGCGCTTCAGTCACTCGTCGGGCGAATCAGGATCTTTATCTTTCATGCGAGAACTGTCTCCTTGAATAACGATGCCCACCCCGTGATTAATCAGCCGGTCGATCAAGGCCGTGGCCAGGGTGTTGTCCACATCAAAGAGTTTGCCCCATTCCCGGAAGGCTCGGTTCGTGGTAATCACGATCGATCCAAACTCATAACGGACGGCGACAACCTGGAACAACAAATCGGCGCTACGCTTGTCGATGGGCAGATAGCCCAGCTCATCGAGGACGAGACGAAAACGGATGTATTCACCAAGCACTATCAATACACGAATTAGACGGCGCTTACCAGTGCACCGCGATCATGGGAAAAACACCAAGAACAAGACGCTTGCTTGCCAGTCGATCGTCTTCTCGAGAACAAGACAGAGAGACAAACGGTCTTCTCAACGCGCCGGGAACAAGAACCCCGAGCGCTGCTCACCAGACGATCGTCTTCTCGAGAACAAGACAAAGAGATAAACGGTCTCGTCTGACACGCTGGGAACAAGAACTCAGAGCGCCGCTCACCAAGTGATCGAAAGCGCTGCCGAATCCGAGATCGGTCCCAGGGCGCTCTTGCTCGACGAAATGGGGCTGGGGAAGACTGTTCAAGCAATAGCAGGAGCCTGTCTTCTTCGTAAGTTCGGCGCCCTGCGCTCTTGTTTGATTGTCGCACCAAAGTCAGTGCTGCCCCATTGGGAAACGGAACTCAAGAGGTTCACTGGGGAGCAGTGCGCGCTGATACAAGGTGATTGGTGTGAACGAGAAAGGCTCTATACATGCTCGTCGTTCTTCAAGGTCGTCACACTGGAATCGCTGCGCCAAGACTTCCCGAGGATTGGGGCACCAGATCTCGTGGTCGTTGATGAGGTACATAAAGTCAGGGATGTGAAGACGCTATCGAACCGGGTCATACGGAGTATCGAGTCTCGGTTCATATTTGGACTTTCGGGGACGGCTATCGAGAAGAGTCTCGAGGACCTTTACGGGATTCTTCGGGCGGTTCGTTGTCCTGAGCTAGAGTCACCCATCGAGTTTTACGCATCACACATTGTGTGCGATTCCTTTGGTAAGGTCCAAGTGACACATCACCCAGAGTTCTTTTTCGTTCGACATAGTGACCGAATTCTCAGGCGGCTCAAGTCGGACGTCGAGCGCACTCTTCCAAAGCTTTGTATTGAGTATATCGAGTTATGTTTAACATCGAGACAACAAGAAATGGCCGATCCAATACTGGAAGAACTCACGATCCTTGGGCAGAGGTTACGTGAACGTTATGAAATGAACGACTTCATACGGCATCGGTGGCTGATAAACAGGATTGTCGAGTTGTCCGACAGCACTGCTCTTCTTGATCCTGCGACGTCAAGCTCCTGCAAACTAGAATGGTTGTCTCAATACCTCAAACAGACGTGTACCGTGGAAGAAGAGAAAGTCGTGGTTTTCACGCGATGGATTCGGAGCCAGCGGTTGATTTGCGACCTTTGCGTGGCCCTAGGCATTCCGTTCGTATCGCTCTCGGGCGACGACTCGGCGCGAAGCGCAAAACTGTGATCGACAGATTTACGACAGACGGTTGTATCCGAGCGTTCATAAGTACGGACGCTGGAGGAGTCGGAGTCAATCTCCATTCGGCGAGGTGCGTAGTGAACTTCGAGCCGGCATGGAATCCATCCACCAACGCCCAGAGGATTCAACGGGTGCACCGAATCGGACAGACTCGGGAAGTGAAGGCCGTTTATCTGCTCACGCCTCTTGATCAACAGTTCGTACTTTCTACGCACCAAAGAAAGAGCTTCTCCGCCGACCGAATCGATGCCGTCAGGGTGTCTCCTGATCAATCCTTACTGCTACCTTGGGAGGAATTGTTGCCGGTGATTGACTGTTTTCGACTGTTGGCTACGCAACAGGTCCCGGACCATATATGTATGTCTCATTGGATGTCGCCCCGCACTTAGAGTTTCCGATCACCGCCTCCTTCCCGAGAGCCACGCTATCGGCCGACGGTGACGGGCGATGGAGCGCACCGAACATAACTCCGCTTATCGGACGCTTCCGTGTTGAGTCTGGGTGAGGTCTTAATGCATGGTGGCCGCAGAATCGTTGCTTAACAACCCGATAGCGGCCTCGACGGCTCGCCAGTCAGCGGCGGCCAGCGGGTCATCATCCCGAATGGCTGCTTCCATCGGTCGGGTGGCGTGTGCCTGGGCGTCCTGCCCGCCCTGGGCGATCAACAGATTCGCCAGCCCGAAAACGCCCACGTCCGAATCCGTGCCAACGTGCTGGCGTTCGGGGTTGGGCTCGGGTATAGGCCGATAATCCCACGGCGACCGGCAACCGGCCAGCCGGTCCAGAACCCTGGGCGCCGCCTGTGCTTCCATCGAGAGCGAGACGAGTGTACAATCGAATCGTCGCGTCTCAAGAGAGAAGGGCTGGAACCATGTTGGAAGCCAAGATCGTCAAGACGGGCCGAGGGCCCGAGATCGCAGGGACACGGATCACCGTCTACGATGTCATCGAATATTACAAAGCGGGACGGCACCGCGATATGATCGCCGACACGTTAGAGCTCAGCTCGCAGCAGGTCGAGGTCGCGATCCGTTACATCGAAGAACACCGCGACGAAGTGACGGCCAACTACGAGAAAAACATGGAACGCATCCGGAGAGGAAATCCGCCCGAACTTCAGGCCAAGCTGGATGCCATGAGCCGGGCGGCACACGCAAAGCTTGAGGAGCTGCGTCGATCGAAAACCGCAGAGGCCACGGATGACGGGCGTTCTCGCGGACATCAGCGGAACTCGAGTGACGGCCGGCGGGGTGCCCTTGGTGCAGATCGAGGACGGAGGACCGAGGACAGAGGAAAATCGGGCGTCGCGGGCGTGAATGGAGGCCCGACTCGTCGCGACCGCCATGGAGATTCATTTCGGTAGATAGCTTTCGATGGCGGTCGAAGTCTCGAAGCGAGAAAGACACGATGCTTTCCGCTGTGCGCAGAACCGATTCGGGAGAAGATTACGCAACCGTTCAGGCTCTGGTTCGGTGGGTCACCGCTCCCGAAGCTTCGGTCCGCGTCTTGAACCCGCATCGTAGACTGAAATAGAAAGAAGGATTCACCGCTAAGACGCGAAGAGCGCAAGAAGGTTGACGAAGCCGGGTCATAACCTATGAGCACGGCATCCACCACCAACTCGGTAATCCGGCCGATTTCCTCCCCCGTCTTTTTCATTGCCTCTTAGCTTCGCGCTCTTTGCGTCTTCGCGGTGAAGATTTCTAACCACCGAAGGCACCGAAGGACACGGAAAAAAGATCGCTGCTCCCGGCGGCTGGGCCTCGACGCCGCGCGTGCTTCTCTCAAGAACGGTCCGAGGGTAGAATCAAATTAAATCATCGCGTCTCAAGGGTGGGGGAGGGCTGGAACCATGCTTGAAGCAAAAATCATCGACCGCGGCCGCGGGCCGGAGATTGCCGGGACACGGATCACGGTTTTCGATGTCCTCGATTATCACAAGAACGGATGGCACCGTGACATGATCGCGGACACGCTGTCGCTCAGCTCGCAGCAGGTCGAAGTCGCGATCCGGTATATCGATGAACATCGCGACGAGGTGATGGCCGATTACGCCGAGATGCTCGCCCGCGACGCGCGGGGAAACCCTCCTGAACTCCAGGCGAAGCTGGACGCCGGACACGAGCGGTTCCTCGCCATGGTCCGAGAGCGCCGCGAAGCCAAGAGCCGGGGGCCGCGGGATGCGGGGGATTCTCGCGGACATTAACGTGGGTAAGCAGCAGAGAGCCATCCTGGCGATCTGGGCCACGGACGCCTGGCGCGACTTCTGGAACGAACTCGGATTGGCCGTAGTGAACTTTCCCGCGTTGGGCCTGCCCTTCGACTCGTCTGACGCAGTGGTCTGGAGGACCTGCCAGAGAGAGGAGCTCGTTTTGATCACTGGGAATCGGAACAGGCGTGGGCCAGAGTCCCTGGAGGCTACGATCCAGAGTGAGAACCAACCGGACAGCCTGCCCGTCGTCACCATCGCCGACCAGGATCGCGTGCTTCGGGATCGCGCCTATGCCGAGGCGGTCGCCGTGCGGCTGCTCGACTACCTGATGCGAATCGATGAGGTCCGCGGCGCGGGGCGACTCTACGTCCCGTGATCGGGCCCGGTCGGCGCTGATTGAGACGGGACACGACGATTGGCGAAGGAGCAGAGCCATGATCCAGATCGAGGTGGTGGAAGCTCAGCAGCGGCTGCCGGAGTTGCTGAACGCCGTCGAGGCGGGCGAAGAGGTCGAGATCCGCGCGGAGAACGGCCGGACCTACCGGCTTGCCCCGAGCCGGCCACGGCCACCGGTCACCGGCGTGCCGAAAGCAGGCCGGCTGAAGGGACATCTCATCGTGCCCGACGATTTCAAGGCGCCGCTCGATGATCTGCGCGAGTGCATGGAATGAGGCTGTTGCTCGATGCGCACGCCTTGTTGTGGTTTCTGGCTGACGATCCAAAGTTGAGTGCATCTGCCAAAGCCGCAATCGAAGACCCGGCGAACGAGCGGTGGTTGTCACCGATCTCGTTGTTGGAGATCGCCCTCAAGAATCGAAGAGGCAAGTTGCCGCTGCCCGCGCCGTTCGGGACGCTCTTTCCCTCGGCGCTGACGGCGGACGACATTCACCTGCTACCGATCGAAACCCGGCATATTGAGCCTCTCACAACGTTGCCGTTTCACCACAACGATCCATTCGACCGGCTCGTCGCGGCAACATCGCTGGTCGACAAGTTGACTCTGGTTTCCGCCGATGCGATTCTGGACGCGTATGGGGTGACGCGCTTGTGGTAAGACGACGATTACCAGCTTCACGGCGAAGAAGGAGACCGTGCTGGTCGTCAAATTCAGCCGATCGCTTAGTGCCGCTAACGCGGACAATGCCAACGCCTACGAGCTCGCTCCGGTCATCAAGGTCAAAGCCTCCGGCAAGGGCAAGAACTGAAAGCCGGCGACGATCAAGCTGGGAACGCTCGCGCCGGTGGTCTCGGCGGCCTACAATGGCTCGAATCGTCAGGTGACACTTACGCCACGCGGCAAGCTCACCGCGTCGAAGCCGGACGAGCTGATCGTCGACGGCTCACTCGTTACCGACACACTCGGCCGGGGAATCGACGGCGCCGGCGACGCCGTGGCCGACAGTGACTATATCGCGACCATCACGGGGACCCGTGTCACGGCGGGTGGAATTTCGCTCGCGCGCACCGAAGGAAAACCAGCGAGTGTCGCCGGTGCGATTGATCACCTGCTCGCTCACGGTGAGCTGAGCGGGCCGCGCCGCGCGGCCGCTGTCGGGACGTCCCGCCCTGGAATAACTGGCGTCGGAGAAGACCTTTAACCACGAAAACAACGAAATTCACGAAAGAACACCCACATAGGAGTGTGCACCGCTGATCGAGCGTCTGTTTTCGTGAATTTAGTCCATTTCGTGGTTGTCGCGATCCGGCTCCGACAAGCGTCAGCCAATTCCTTGCCCCTTGGCCGCGAGTGCTTCTCTCAAGAAGGGTTTGAGTGTAAAATTAAATCATTGCGTCTCAAGAGAAGAGGGCTGGAACTATGCTCGGAGCCAAGATTATCAACCGTGGCCGCGGGCCCGAAATCGCGGGGACGCGGATCACGGTCTACGACGTGCTCGATTATCACAAGACGGGATGGCACCGTGACATGATTGCGGACACCCTCGAGCTCAGCTCGCAACAGGTTGAAGTCGCTATCCGGTATATCGAGGAGCATCGGGACGAGGTGATGGAAGTATACGAGCGGATACTGGCACGCGACGCTCGGGGCAATCCGCCTGAACTCCAAGCCAAGCTGGACGCGATGCGCGGGACGGCACGAGCAAAGCTGGAGGAACTTCGCCGATCGAGAAATTGATTACCGGAAACCGGAATGACGACGTTCCAGATTCTCTGGAGGCGACGATTCGAGCCGAGAATCTGCCGAATTGTCTGCCCGTGATTACCATCGCAGACGCTGGCCGCGTCGTCCGCGATCGTGGCTACGCCGAGAAGGTCGCCGAGAGTTTGCTCGACTACTTGATGCGAATCGATGATGTCCGCGGCACCGGCCGACTCTATGTGCCCTGAAAGGCCTCACAGATCCAACCCATCGGTCAGACGGAATCCGGCGGACCGCTCGGAAGAAGAGCGAACTTGCCAAGGCTGGCAAGGGGAAGAAGGCAAAGAAAGAGACCGTGCTGGTCCTCCAATTCAGCGGAGTGCTCAGTGCCGGTACGGCCGACAATGCGGGCGCATACAAGCTTGCGTCGGTCATCAAGGTCAAGGCTTCGGGCAAGGGCAAGAACCGCAAGCCGGCGACAAACAAGCTGGGATCGCCAGTGCCGGTTGCCTCGGCCGTCTACTCGGCATCGGACGACGAGGTGATACTCGCTCCACGAACGAAGCTCACCGCCTCAAAGCCCGGAGAGCTGATTGTCAACGGCACGCTCATCACCGATACGCTTGGCCGCGAGATTGACGGCGCCGATGATGGCGTTGCTGGCAGTGACTACGTCGCGACCATCAGCGGAACGCGCCGCGACGCCTGGCGGGCTGCCCATGGCGCGGACACTGGAACAGGTGGCCAATGTCCGAGACGCCGTCGACACTTTACTGGATCGCGGCGAACTGGCAGGGATTGCCCGCTCGCCCCGAGCTCGCCGAGAAGGGTAGCGCTTCGAGGCCGAGCGTGACAGGACGGTCGCTTCGTTCAGGTGCTCGTGGCAACTTGTCTTTTCATGAACTGGGCGATCTCACCGTAGATCCCACCAGCAACATCGTCCGGAGTGTCGTGTTCGATATCTTCCGACCGGCCAAGCTTGCTCGTCCACTTTCCGTCTGGAAGCTGGCGAGCCGCGTGGGTGTAAAAGAGCGAAGCGCCATATAGAGCGACCTTTTCGTGATCGGGCTCCAGGCCGCCGTCGTCGCAGTCTTCGAAGCCGAGTGAGAGGAATGCTTGCTCCAAGGTCCAAAGCCCGAACTCGCCTTCCACGGTGGCGATGGGCCAATAGACGCCCGGCTGCCACCAATGCTCGGTATCTCCCGCTGACCAGGCGATGCAATTGTAGTCGAGAGACGGCGGACTGGTGATGCGATGGTTTTGCTCCGTCAGGCGGGGGAAGTCCTTACTCGTAGTCATTTCGCAAGGTAGCCGTGTTGCTTCCCCCAGTCGATCCACGCCTGGGCCATCAAACGAACTTTTCCCATGGCCTCGGGAGGAACTGGGTTCTGTTCAGTGATCGATTCCAAGGCCCAGAACCATTGGTCGGGTTCGCGCTGCAGTTCATCGAGAATCAATGGCACGACCGGTAATCCAAGGCCGATGATTCGCTGGTATGGCTTCAACATCGCCATCTGCGCGGCGTTTGAAAGGTAACGCGATTGCTCCTTCCACTCGTCGGCGAGCCGTCTAAACCGCTCTTGAATGCCCGCATCAGAACGAATCAAGGAAAGATCAGGCGGCGGAGAAGCAGAAGACATGACATACACTCCTCGCGGTCAGGGATATCCCAGAGTCCCCGTTACCCATCAGCCAATCGCTGAGTTCCGATCGTCTCGCACCAATCCACTTGCGATCAGTCTAGCAGGAATCTCGGCCGGCGCACACTTCAGCTCGGGCACCGTGGGCCGGATAGCCAATTTTAGCTATGAGAATCCAAGTTTCCGGCCTGCCCGCCGTTGGCTCCCATACGTACCAGCTCGAAGTGGTCGACCACTACGGCGAATGCTGCAGCGTCGGCCCCGCCCAGACCATCATTACGGTCGGCCCGAAACCGCTCGCCGCCATCAACTCGTTGCAAGTGGAAGCGATCAAGGCCGCCACGGGAAAGAAGGCGAAGAAAGAGACCGTATTGGTCCTCCAGTTCAGCGGCGCCCTGAATGCCGCTGCCGCCGACAATGCCGGCGCCTATGGGCTTGCGCCGGTCATCAAGGTCAGGGCTTCGGGCAAAGGTAAGAACCGCAAGCCGGCAACAATCAAGCTGGGCTCGCCCCTGGCGCTGGCCTCGGCCATTTACAACGGCTCGAACAAGCAGGTCACGCTTGCTCCCCGGACCAAGCTCACGGCATCAAAGCCCGAAGAGCTGATTGTCAACGGCACGCTCATCACCGATACACTCGGCCGCGAACTCGACGGCGCCGACGACGGCCAAGCCGGCAGAGCGTGCATCGCAACCATCAGCGGAACTCGAGTGACGGCCGGCGGGGTGCCATCTTTGAGGACGGAAGACGGAGGACGGAGGACGGAGGACTGAGGAAGGAGGAAAATCGGGCGCCGCGGGCGCGGATCGAGGCTCGGCTCGTGGCGAATGCGTTCGAGATCCATTTCGGTAGATAGCTTTCGATGGCGGTCGAGGTCTCGAAGCGATAAAGACTCGATGGCTTCCGCTGTGGGCAACACCGATTCGGGAGAACATTTCTAACCACGGAACACACCGACCACACGGAAGGAGGGAAACGAAACGACGCAACAGTTCAATCCGTAAACAGATTCTCAAAAATTCTTCTCATGCCCTCTCCGATTTTCTGGTTGTCTTTTCCGTGTGGTCCGTGCCGTCCGTGGTTAAAAGTCTTTATTATTCCCCGAAGACCGTAAAATGGCCTTCCGCCTCGTGGCGAAAAGTATGGTTCGGTCTGGGCCTTTCCATTGAGGACTTTCGGGAGAAGATTTCTAACCACCGAAGGCACCGAAAGGCACGGAAAAAAGATCGGCGCTCTCGGCGGCTGAGCTTGGGCGCCGCCTGTGCTTCTCTCGAGAACGGGATGAGTGTACAATCAAATCGATTACCGGAAACCGGAACGAAGACGTTCCAGATTCCCTGCATGCGACGATCCGGGCCGAGAATCAGCCGAGCAGCCTGCCCGTTATTACGGGGCGAAACCCGTCCCGCGCCGAGGGCGTTCAGGAGTGTTAGCCGTAAGTAAGCTCGTGGCTGCGGTAAGCGCCTCGGCGCCTTTTCGGCGAGGTCAGGGGAGAGAAGCGATCGCTAGTTTTCTTCGGCGATCCCTCGCCGCATCAAACCGATCTCAGGCAGGGTTTCTTCAACCGTTTCGATGGCCTCGTGGAAAAAAATCGCGGGGCTCACGCGGAAGACTTTCGCCAACGCAGCAATATGGCGACGGCTCAACTTCCGTTTCCCCGCGAGGACTTCTGAGATCGTCGATTCGGCAATCTCGCTCCGTTGGGCGAGCTCTGCTTGCGACATGCTGTTGGATTCGAGGAGAAACCGCACCATGTCGGCATCCGGAACCGGCGCGATAGGGTCGTGCTCCGCCTCGTACTTATGGACCAAGTCGCTGAGCACGTCGACGTAGTCCTCCTCCGCCAAATCGAGATCGTCTCGCATGATCAACGAGTCGATCGTCGCAATAGCGCGGTCCAACTCATCATCTGAGCGAATCGGGCGGAGAGGAAATGCTCGCACCAATCGGAGATACTTATCATCTACCGCGGCTTGGACTATGTGCCTCGACCGGCTTGCCATGGTGCGTCGCTCTCCCACTCAGTCGCGCTTCCATCGGCCTCGGTCGTATTCCGCATGGGATAGGACCTGGCGAATGTAAACCTTGCCCCGATTGTAGTGAATAATGCAGATTAACCGGTAGCGATTCCCCAATATGTCGAAGACGGTGAATTTATCGACCTGGTCTGCGCTATTCAGTGTGGCGCGGACGTCGCTGAACCGATGCCATCTCTCTTTCTCAGCGACCTTAATCCAGGCGCGAACGGTTTCTCAAGTTCGGGATTCAGAGCCCAAACTTCGCGGAGTTTCTTCCGGGAGATCACATGCATCAGCGTCTCCAGGCTTGAGCTACCCAATTATAGT
Source organism: uncultured Isosphaeraceae bacterium (assembly GCA_963829765.1). Lineage (GTDB taxonomy): Bacteria > Planctomycetota > Planctomycetia > Isosphaerales > Isosphaeraceae > CAWFRS01. The sequence continues at coordinate 14,426 of CAWHKI010000176.1, forward strand.
TCACAATTTGCGAAGATCAATGCCAGTGTGATCGAAATCCGACCGATGGAGCGGGTCTTTTGCTCCTTTACCGTCGATGACCGCAAAGCTCGTGGTCGATGCGTGGGCCGAGAGATCGACGGCACCGGCGACGGCCAACCTGGCAGTGAATTCATTGCCACGATCAGCGCAGCTCGAGTGACCACCGGTGGGCTGTCCTTGGCCCGGCGACCGCGGCAGTCGGCCAGCCCGAAGACGCGACCGCTCAGTTGCTCGCTCGTGGCGAGCTTGTGGGCTGGGACGAAGCGGCGCAGCCAGAATGGGAAGGGGCGGCGACATGCCGGAAAATGAGAGCGGCCACCACAAGGATCGGTTGCCCGGGAAGTGTGCACGAACTTATCATGGATCGAGATAAGCCACACTAAAACAAGGGGCATGTGCAATGGCACTCTTAACAGTGAGGGGGATTTACAAGGACGGCAGGGTTGAGCTAGCCAAGCGCCCGAGCATGTAAACGAGGCCGCTCCGGTGCTCGTGACCTTCCTGCCCACAAGTATGGCTTCCGAGAAGTCGCCAGGTGACGCGAGCCCAGACCGCGAGGCGCTCCGGCAGCGGGCGTTCGCGCGTATGAAGGAGGGAATCCACTTGGGCGGGCCTCCTTACCCCAAGCGTGAGGAACTCTATGACCGCTTCGATCGATAGTGGGCCGCGCACTATGGCCTCTCGTTCTGGGATGCACTCATATGGTCGTCGGCCGTTGAGTACAACGTCGGGGTCATTTACAGCGAGGATTTTCAGGACGGCCGCGTCATCGATGGTGTTCTCTTTGTCAACCCTTGAAGCCAGAAAGACACGATGCCTTTCGCTGTGCGCAGCATCGATTCGGGAGAGGACTTCGTCATCGTTCAATCGCTGGTTCCGCGGGTGGGCAATGGAACAAAAGTTGAGCCCATGGCTGAAAAACAGTGGGCGCCGTTTCCGCTTCCCGTTGCCCCGTGGATTACTGGGGGATTAGGATGGGCTCACCTGCTCGAACCCGGCGAGGCAAACGCGCAGGCCAATACTGGCAAGCCCTTTCCGCCGAGCGAGGCCCAACATGCGTATTTCTTTATGCGGCGCGGCCGGCGAGGTGACCGGTTCGGGATACCTCGTCCAGACCGCGAAGGCGACCGTTCTGGTCGACTTCGGAATGTTCCAGGGCCGCGGGGCGACCGAGGCACGTAACCTGGATCTCGGGCCGGTCAAACCCCTGGCCCTGGACGCGATCGTGGTCACTCACGCCGCATCTCGACCACACGGGGCGGCTGCCGCTCTTGCCGTCCCGCGGCTATCGAGGGGCCATCCATCTTCGGCGAGAAAATCGCGGTGCGAGCGATCGTTAACACACTCGGCGGTTTCTCGGCCCATGCGGGTCAGGCCGAGCTTGTCGAATGGGCCGCGTCCCTGGCTTCATGCCGTCCCCGTATCGTGCTGACCCACGGCGAACCCAATGCTCGCGACGTCCTGCGCAACGTTTTGCAGTCCCGGTTCGGCATCGCGTCCGAATGCCCGGGCCCCGGCGACACCATCGTTTTGGAATAGCTTCGATTCGCAGTCGCTCTTGACCGTTTCGTGCAAGAGGGCTACAGTCCCTAAGATCCCATGGACGGGTCAACAGAATACCTTGCGCCGGCACATCACGCTGACGGCACAACCCTTCGGGGTGCTCACGATTCCGGTTGAGGTCCGACAACGGACTTTCCGGATCGTCGCGTAGCGGGTGATCTCAAGGAGGAGAACCATCATGTCGTCCCAAAATCGCCGGGCCGCGGGAATTCGACGCGCGTGGGGACGCGGACCGATCATCCTTAAGCTCGAGAGTCTCGAACGGCGGGAACTCCTGGCCGCGAGTGCCAATTCCACCCTGCCCGACCTGGTGAATTCCTCACTGATCACCGCGCCCACCGTCGCGGACTGGGGTCAGACACTCGAGGTCGAAGGCCGGGTCAAGAACCAGGGTGGAGGTGCCACGACGGCGCACTTCGAGATCACGATCTACGCGTCGCCCATCCGGGGCATCGACCGTTACTCGGTACCCGTCGGTGAAGTCCAAATTCCGGCCGGCTTGGCTCCCGGCGAAGCCATTCCTTATCAGACTTCGATCGTTCTGCCCTCGACTCCGGTCCCCGACGTGAGCAGCTCGGGAGGAACCCTCTACATCACCGCGGTCGTCAACTCGACGCGCACCGTCGAGGAAAGCAATTACCATAACGACGAGGATCTCGGGCCGCCGTACGACACGGATGCCGTCTTGATCCAGCCGCCGACCCCTGCGGACCTCGAGGGAACGACGCTCGTCGTCAATCCGACCGATCCGACCTGGGGCAGCACCATCACGGTCACGGCCCAGATCACCAATCAGAGCTCGGGTTCATCGCCCCAGACCCGCGCTCTCTTGTCGCTGACGCCCCAGGGACTTACCTACGGCGGCTCGACCACGGTTGGGATCGGCAGCATCATCGTGCCCCCTTTGGGAGCTTACCAAACGGTTAACCTAGTCCAGAATATCACCTTGCCCGCCGTCGAGCCTTCGTCGATCGCCAACTACACGAATTTCGGCCTGACCATGACCCAGGATGCCGACTACGTCACCAATGACCTCTATCCCCACCAGCCGGATCAAGGCCCCGGGCTTGACCAGGCGGCGATCTCGATCACCACCAGCTCGACCTCGACGGCAACCGTTGGGAACCTCCCCGACCTCGCCACGTCGTCGGTGTTACTCTCGAAATCGAGCGTGGATTGGGGCTCGCCAGTGCAGGTCTCAACCGAAGTTCAAAACTTGGGGCAGGGGGCCTCGCCCTCGTCGCTTGTTTTCTTCGTCCTGACGGGGCAGACCGGCTCGCTCACCGACGCCATCTTCCTGGGCGAGACGACAATTCCGGCCCTGGCGCCCGGCGCGACCGCGCCGATCAACCAGACCGTCGTGCTTCCCGTCCGATTGCCGGCCGGCGTATCGCTGGGCAACGTCGGCTATGCCCGCATCGAGGTCTTGACCAATCCCGAGAATGATTTCGACGAATCGGTCTACACCAATGGCGCTTCGTTGTCGCAGCCGTTCATCGTGCGGCTCCCGGGCAATGCGACGACCGTGCCCACCTCCGCGGCTGCCGGCACCCTGCCGTCGATCCAGGCGCTGGCGATCCAATCTCAAAATAAAGCCAAGGTTGCCGCCGCGGAAAACCGCGCGGCCAGGATCGCCGCGCGAAACGCCACGAAGCCCGCAAAAAAATTGCACCGTAAGGTCGGAAAGGGAGGTCTAAATATCGCTAAGACCAGCCTGAGTGTCGCTGAGGAACTCACCAAGTTGCCCACCCAAGTCTTCGATGCGATCAAGCGATCCGTTTGATCGGGGGCCTTGGCGACGAATTGCCGCGTTTGATCGACCTTGAGCGGGTTTCGCGGCGAATTCTAGACATGTACCAATCGCCCAATCACGACGCTCTCGCTGTTCGGCTCAAATCACGGGGCACGCGCAACCAGTATAACCCAAGCAGCTTCCGTCGATTTGTGCAACTTTCGGATAGCATCGGGTAAAACTTGAGCCAAAATTAGGATTAGCCAACAAGTTTATTGAAGGGCGGGCGTCGGATCGCTATGCTTGGGACCGACAAAATGCTCCGCGGGGCAAGATGGGTAAAGAACCCCAAGTTTGGCTGCGGCTGACGTCGTTTGATCCAGGTTTGGCTGGTCCATCGGTTCTGGAGGTTTCCTAGAGATGAGCTTCGATCGGTTGCACGAGCCTTTGAATTGCGCGGCGTCTCGGACGAGTTCTCTGCTTGAAGCGCGGTTCATCCCCCGACAGTACGAGCCGAATTATGCCTACCCGCTCCTGGTGTTGCTGCACGGTCGAGGAGGCGACGAAGAGCAACTCGTCCGCTGCATGCCCGCCTTGAGTTGGCGGAACTACGTGGGGCTGGGATTGCGTGGGCCCGAGGTTGTTACCAAGCGCGACCGCTTGGTGGGTTATGGTTGGGGCCGTGAGTTCGAACAGCCGCAGCGGCGTCGGCAGCGGTGCCTTCCGGGGCTGTCGGAGGCCGAGATCGTGCGGCGCGTCCTCCATGACCCGGAGCCCGAAAGTTTCGACCGTCTCGAAGAGGCTGTTTTTTCAGCCATTCTCCAGACTCGCCGCTTGCTGCACGTGCACTCCGAACGGATATTCTTGGTGGGTTGCGGGGAAGGAGCCGCAGTCGCTTACTGGCTCGGCCTGAGCTTTCCCGAGCGGTTCGCGGGCGTCGTGGCGATCAACGGCTGGCTCCCCGTCGGCCTTCGGCCATTAGGTCGACTTAAAGCTTGTCGCGAGCTGCCCATTCTCGTCGTGCACGGTGCCTGGAACGCCAAGGTGCTACTCCATGACGCTCGGCAAAACGTCGCGACACTCCGCGCCGGCGGATTGTCAGTGGCTTTCCAGTCTTATCCCAGCTCGCACCGCCTGACCAACCCCATGCTCTCCGATGTAGACACATGGCTCATAGGCCATTGCACGGCCGACGCGAAGCTCTAAGCGGAACGGACGCCCCGCGGAGTGGCATCGTCGTCGGTCACCTTGACAGCGCGGCCGGGGGGGAGAGCAGCAGCATGGATGAGGGGTTCGCCTGTCCAGAATGTGGCAGCACCGTCGAAGTGGAGGGGCTCGCACCCGGCCGGCAAGTCCGGTGCGGATTCTGCAACCGGCTCCTTGAGGTGCCCTATTTGCCCCGGGCCGCTGGTCCTCAATGGAAGCGACGTCGATTCACCCGACCCAGGTGGTTCGTCTGGGCCTGTGCCACGCTCGCGGTCGCTTCGATCATTATCCTGGGAAGTTGGACTTTCCGATTCGTCACGCACCAGTATGACTCGGCCCAGCAGCGGTCGATCAATCTCCTGCTTGAGTCATCCAAAGCCAACGAGGCTGACGGCCGTCTCGATCAGTCCTTGATCGATCTCGATACAGCGATCGAATTGGCACGGAAGGCTGGCCCAGCCTACCTCGCCCGGATTGACGACTGGGCCGGAAAACGCGCCGGCCTTGCCCGGCGCGAGGCCCAGGCCGTTATCGACCGTCTCAACAATTCCGCCCCGTCGTCGTTTCCCGTCGGTCACTGGTTGACTTTGATCGCGCGTGCCGAAAAAGACCCCGATCTCACTCCGCTGGCCGCTCTCATTCATGATCAATTCCTGGCCGCCGCGAACCGAGAGATCGATTCCGACCTCGCGGCCGCGCGACGTTCGGCCGAAAGAGGGGAGGCCCTTCGCTCGTTCAACTTTTGCGAGCGAATTGTCGGATTGGCCGACCACATTGCTCCAGAGAAAGGAGCCGCGGTCCGAACTGCGACCGAGAGTTTGGTCAAACAATTGATCGCCAAGCATGGAGTGATCATCGAGCAGCCTCAAGGCCACTTCGTCTTCGGCGTTCAGTCTTACGTCTCTCAGATCGTGCCAAGTGTGACCAAAGCCTTCGAATCCAAAGGTTACCTCCCTTACCGCCCATCAGCTCATTGGCAAAATGAATGGAAGCAAGCAAAATATCACGCCAGCATTGTTGTCTCGGAACAACTGGAGGGAAACTATCTGTCGTCGGCGAATCGACTGACGCGAATCGAGGTGCGCCTGACGGTCCGTTCCACCGATCAGGGGGCGCCCGTTTTCCAGACGAGCCCGACCGCTCGCAGCACAGTGCCGCTCCCCAACCTCCCCATGTACTTGTCGAACCGGCTGGCAATGAGCGGAGAGCGGACAGAGGGCCTTGAGAAACTGCTCTACGACGATGCCCGCGGGAAAATCGACGGCAAATTAGCTTATAGCTTGAGTAACATGCCGGAATGCCCCGCGAGCCGACCGGTCAAGAGACCATGACGACGGGCAATACCGGAGGCGTGACCATGCGCCGATTGGCCATCCGCGGAATCAAGTCACTGGCCGTCGTGCTCGTTCTTTGGCTTCTGCTCGCCTATGTCATTTTGCCCTCGATCTGGCGCCACTACGAGCACAACCCGGCGCTCGCCGACGCACCGAAGACGACGCTGACGTCGCAGGGGATCCCCGGTGATCCGCTCAACGTCGGGCTGATTGGCGATGAGCGAGACCTCGTCCGCGCGATGCACGCCGCGGGCTGGAACCCCGCCGATCCGATCACATTGAAGACCAGCGTCGCCATAGCCGCGAGCGTAGTCTTGAAACGCCCCGATCCGGACGCGCCAGTGAGCAGCCTCTATCTTTTTGGCCGTCGCCAGGACCTGGCCTTTGAGAAGCCGGTCGGCGGCAGCGCCCGCCACCGGCATCACGTCCGGTTCTGGAAATGGGTCGATGGCGGCCACGCGGGCAGACCGCTCTGGATCGGGTCGGCCACTTATGACAAAAGCGTCGGCTTCAGCCACTTCACCGGCCAAGTGACCCATCACACCTCCCCCGATATCGACGCCGAACGCCACGGCCTGATCCAAGATTTGACCGATGCCGGATGGCTGGACAGGATTTATCAGGTGACCGGCGTCGGCGCGACGCTGATCGCGCGCAACGGCGGCGGGGATCGGTATTTCACCGACGGTGAGTTGACGATCGCCGTCCTTGGCACCCAAGCAGACGCCGATCGTCCCGATCGGCTTCCCAATCCCCCCGCGGTGCAGTTCAAAGCGCAACTCTGGTCGGCGATCGGGCCATTGCTCAAGTCGACGGCGGATTAATTCCTTCCACACGATCCCGAGGACCAGCACACATCTTATATTTCCTCGTATCCGCAGATCTCCAATTTGCTGTTTTTCTTCTCATCTCTCCAGTACAACCTAGATTTCCGAGTCTGGCTTAAGTTGCCAAACAATCCGGTCCGATACATCGTTGTGTGAAACCGTAAGCCGCAAAGGGAGTGAAGAGGACTTGTCGAGTTCGGCGGCGCCCGCATGCGCTTCTTCACCGGGCTTGAACCGCCCTTTCGACCGGTAAACGGCACCAGTCGGTCGGCGCATGCATGCGCTGGACGCGGTGCGACGAACGGGCTGAGCTTCGGTCGGGATGCCGAGACTTTGCCGGGAAATGCCTTGACCGGAAGGGTAGCGGGACGGGAGCCAACGACGTTCGGCCGACGGCGATGCCTCTGCGATCGAGACGCCGATCGCAGTCGGGGTCGACTGCGACCCAATCGCCTGGATTAACGGGCCGAAGCCATTTCTCCTATTCCAATTCCCTTATGTGAGCGGACCCCGTTTCGACCGACTCAACGAGGATCTTCATGGCCCGTATGTCGCCGACATCGCCGTGACCCAGTGCAGAGCCCCCTGGAGACTTATCTTCGGGAGATCAACGAGATGGCTCTGCTTACCGCCGACGAGGAAAAGGAGCTGGCCCACCGGATCGCCGACGGCGACAAGTTGGCGCGAGACCGGATGGTGCGGGCCAACCTGCGGTTAGTCGTCAACATCGCCCGAGGATATGTTGGTAAGGGGCTGGCACTTCAAGACCTGATCGAGGAAGGAAACCTCGGTCTGCTGCTGCGCCGTCCAGGGATTTGACCCCGCGGTCGGCACGCGCTTCAGTACTTACGCAAGTTACTGGATTAAGCAGTCGATCAAGCGCGCCTTGGTCAACACAGCCAAGCCGATTCGCATTCCTGCCTACATGGTCGAGCTCTTGTTCAAGCGGCGCCGCATGGCGTCGGAATTGCAAGAAACATTGGGCCGGCCCGCGACTGTCGAGGAGATCGCCAAAGCCCTCGAGCTCCCCAAGAAGAAGCTGGCAATCGTCAAGAAGGCGATTAAGGTCTATAACCTGGTCCCCCAGACCGATCAACCGGAAAACGGCTGGAGCCTGGGGGAGATGCTCATGGACGAGCGGTCCCGCACGCCGGACGTGATGATGGTCGAGGCCGACGATCTCCGTCTTGTCATGGACCGCCTGGACGAAATGGACAAGCGCGAGGCGACTGTCTTGCGGATGCGCTTCGGCCTGAACGATTCGCCTCCCAAGACGCTCAAGGAGATTGGCGAGTCTCTGGGCTTGACCCGCGAGCGAGTGCGTCAGATCGAGAATGAAGCGCTCGGCAAGCTATCAGCCCAGATGCAGTCTGATTGACCCCGGTTCTCCAGCGGTTCAACGGCACGCGAATCACCCTCGATCGGCTGACTGCGCTAACTCGGTTGCGAAGGGTCGGAGAATGTCGATCCGGCTTCCACCGACGCGGAAACGTCTGCGGCGGAGTCTGCCACGACAGCCTTGGGCTGAAACAGACCGGGCTTGCTCATCTTCTTGGTTTGTGCCAACCACCGCAGCCGGGCAGCCCGTTGCCGCCAGGTATACGCAGTGTAAGGCAGCATCAGCGACAAGTTTGCGAACGAGACCACCCGCTTGCTCCAAAGCGTGTACTGTTTCTCGTCAATGACGTGGCGACCGGTTACGGGCGTGAACGACCGCCGGGTCGACAGAAAACGGATGACGGCCGCCTGCAACGGGTTCACATTCAGCTTTCGAAGCGACGTTTCGGCCACGTCCGCGTCCACCGCCAGATTGGCAACGGTGAGCGCGGCGTAGACAATCGCCCGGCATTGATAACTCGCCGCTTTTCGGGCAACGCGATCCCAGTCCAGATCCGGGAACCGTTCGAGGATTTCACGGAGTCCGTACAGGCTCTTGAGCTGAAAAAAACGCTTTCTGCAAGCGGTGATGCACGTCGCGATCAGCATGTCCTCGGGACACATGACATGAACCTCCTGTCCCCGCACGGTCACACGCGGGCCGTCGCGCCACAGCTCGTCGTAATCAATCGGAAGTAAACCGTCGACACTCAGGTCATGATGGCCACCGAACTCGCACTCGAAGGGACCGTTGCCTTTGCCATTGAGGTCCCAGATTTGATTACTAACCGGCTTCGGCAACTGGTCGACAGGCTCACGAATGAGCACATCGATGTCGAGCGAAACCACATGCCACGGCGTGGGGAACACGACCGCGTCAAGTGCTGCCCCCTTGATCAACATGACCGTAAGGCCATTTCGATTCATAAACTCCAGCGCGTTGCGAAGCTGCCGGGCCTGTCTTTCCTTGGTCTCCATCGCCTTGAACATGGCAACGCGGAGGCGAATCAATACGTCCGCCGGAACAGCGAGTCCCTGCTCGCGGCATTTCTTGACATTCGACAGGAAGAGCGGCTCGATGCCGCTGCGCCCGGCCGTATGAAGCACGGCAGTCCAGTTGATCGTTCTGTCATGCAGGTCGCCGGCGAGCCGTCGCGCCTCGTTGTCGCTCAATTCCCGGCGCACGCACCCCAGCAACAGCCGCTCTTCGGGTAGCAGGCGGGCGAGGAATACGCGCTGCCTCCCGGCTCGGTCCTGTTTAAACCATCGGTTTGAAAACCACCCAAAGCTCCGCGTGAGTTTCCTGCCGACAAACCGAATGGGACGAGTAAAATACAGGAGCGCAAGCGCAGCCGCGCTGGCACCGGGATGCTTCTCCCTGAAATATTCGATCGGAGGCACGAGCATCGCCGCGGCGATCGCCCTACGCGACTGCCAGCCGCTGGCCTGCGCCAGCAACTTGAGCCGCATTGGGGGCGTGGCCCGCAAACCGTCGAGCGCGGCGAGATGCTGCAATCGGCTGGACTTGTTCGCCGAGCGCCGCAACTCGTGGATGAACTCATCCGGAACCGCCACACCAAACGTCGTCGCAAGATACTGACACATCACGTAAAGTGGTAATTGCGGCACGATTCGCCGGCGATCCGCGCAAAAAGTGCCCAGTCGATCGTCGCGCCCTCGGATTCGCGTCGTCGCAACAGACTCACCACATCGAAAATCCAGTTGAGGTTGTACCGTTGCGGGACAACTGACGCGTGCACTGGCGTCTGGACGAGCAAATCGGCGTCGCCCAAGACGCGAACAGACATTCCCAGAACGGTTGCCACGTGTGCCCGCTTCCATACGTCGTCCACGTTGCCGTGGTAAAACGGCGAGCGATAGAGGCGATCGTGCAGCTTCACCGGCAAACCCGACTCATGATCAAATCGCGGCTCGCCTCGCTGACATGACACGGCGGGCACGAACCCCGCCTGGCCGAGGGCCCTCCCGGCCGCCGGCAGATCCGCCGAACGAATCAGGAGGTCGATGTCATGGCAGTGTCGCACCACGGGATCGGCATGAACGGTCTCGCCAACCGTCACCCCCTTGCCCACGACAAAGTCAATCTCGCTTTGCCGCAGAGCCTCGAGTGCCGCACCGAGGAACCGCCGATAGCGCACGCTCCGAAGTTCTTCGCGTGCACGGGCAGCGCGAAGGTAAGGTTCGAGGTCGCGGCCCACGTCCGCACGGTTCGCCGTGAGATTGCCGTACAACAGCGGCAGGTGGCGCTTGATCCCGATTCGATCCGACGCGAGGAAGGCTTTGGGATCGTCAACGGTTCGCCGCCATATTGACCATGCTTCCCTCACGCGATCTCCTTCGAGAAGTGCCGCCTGCATCAACAACGTTGTCGGCCCTGACGGCAGCATCAGACGCAGCGTGTCAGCCAATGGCGGACGACTCAAGGAGACGGGTATTTCAATTGAGATCAACCCCTGGTCCTCCTCTCGCTCGCATCCGGTGTTCTTTGAGCATATAAGCTAGTGAGGCGACCTGCTCATCGCGGCGGCGTGCCGTTACATTCCGCGCATGCAGCCGGCGGTGCGTCAGCACATCGGCAAGCGTCAGACGGCGCATCGGCAGATCGCGTGCCCGGCTGAACCAGTCCATATCTTCCGAGTACCGTAGCGAAGCGGAGAATTCGCCCACCCGGTCCCAAAGTTCACGGCGAAACAACCATCCGCTGATGTGGGCCGGCAACGTCTGCCGCCAAAACGATTGCTCATGGCGAAAATCGCGCTGGCGAGCCTCCTCCGAGAGGTCCTCGCTCCAGAAGTACGCCGTGTGACAGTCGATAAAGTCCAGTTGAGCGTCGGCCCGGAACGCATCCACCTGCATGGTGATTTTCCGGGGATCCAGCCGATCATCGGCGTCGAGGAAAGACAAAAACCGACCCGTGGCCATGGCCACGCCGCGATTGCGTGCGATCGACACGCCGCAGTTGCCCTGGTGGAGCGTGCGCACCAGAACACCATACCGGCGGATCACCTCGGCCGTTCCGTCGGTGGATCCATCGTCGACGACGATCACCTCGATTAAAGGATAAGTTTGGGAGAGCACTGAATCGATCGCGTCATGCAAGTACGCCTCGCCATTGAACACGGCGATAATGCAGCTCACCAAGGGCGATCCGGGCTGCTGGTTCATGGACGGCTCCTCTTCAGATCCAGCCGGCGTTTCATGATGGTCATGATTCCGTCGAGGTGCCCCCTGGCATCGGCCGACTTGTTCGACAAGCTCAGTCGTCGATCGAGCAGCGACTCATCAATTTTCACCACGGGACAGCCGGAGTGCTCGATGCGTACGTACAATTCCGTCCCCTCGATGAAGTAAGACTCCGGTTCGGTGCTAAACCCACCGGCGCGTTCGAGCGATTCTCGTCGTACGAGCCAGGTTCCGGGCTGGCCCGGTCGAAACTGTGGCGTGAGATCGGCCGGCCGGCGGGCGCCCTCCGGTACTTCGGGTGACCAGAAGGCACGGGCCCGGCAGAGACAGAGCATCGCCTCCGGATGCTCTGCCAGGCACTGGGCCTGCCGGTGGAGCTTGTGCCGCACGAAGCGGTCGTCATTGTCGAGAAAGGCGATCAGCGGTTCTTCGGCTTCCGCAACCCCGCGATTGGCGCGGCGGCCGTCCCCCCATTGGCCTGGGAAATGATCGTCACGGAACGACCATAAGACCGGGCGATCTCGAGGCTTTCGTCCGTCGATCCATCATCCACGATGATGAATTGCCGGGGCTTCATCGTTTGATCGAGCACCGAACCGATCGCCTCTCGGAGGTATCGGCGGGCGTTGTAAACGGGCATGACCAGGCTAATGCCGGGTAAGCTCATGGTTCGACTCGGCCCGCGTTGGGTTGTGCGCGGCGGCGGGCCATTCTTTCCTTGTAGAAGCGCTGCAAACCGTCGATATGGCCGTCGTAATTGTTCCGCGTGAGATTGGCGTGATGCAGTCGGCCCGGGCCAGCACCGCATGGATTGTCTCAACGGCGAGGCCGCTAAAAAGCACCCGGTCATGCCAGTCGCTGTCTTCGGCAAAGGACCGGTTCTCGTCGAATTCGCCGACGCACTCCCACACGCGCCGCCGGAAAAGCCACGTGCCGATGAACTGCGGCCACGGCTTGTCGGAATGCGTCAGCGCCTGCCAGCCCGTCAGCCGCCGCTCATGCTCGGGGATTTCCGGACTCCAGAAGTTCTGGGCGAAGGCATCCATGAACATCAACTCGGGAGCTTCCGCGAACCGCTGCACCTGACGCTCAATCTTTCTGGGATGAATCAGGTCGTCACAATCGAGAAACGCCAACAGGTCTCCGCGCGATCCACGGACGCCATGGTTGCGGGCGGCCGATTGTCCGGCGTTTTGCTGGCGCAGACAACGTAAAGGTGAGCCAAATTGTTCGGCGATATCGGCCGAGTCGTCCGTTGAACCGTCGTCGACGACGATGATTTCATCAACGGGATGAGACTGATGGGCGATCGACCGAAGGGCTTCGGCCAGGTACTGACGCCCGTTGTACACGGCAAGAACGTAGCTGACGGTGAGGCGACTCATGCGATGGCCTCCCGCCGGTTTCCACCAATAGCAATCCGCGCGTAAAGCACCTCGTACGCATCGACGTGATCCTTCAAGCTGAACTGCCGCCGCACAAACTGCGCCGCCTCCTTGCCCATCGCCGTCATCCGGCAATGGTCTCCAAGCATCGCGCAGATGGCTTCGGCCCACAGTCCAGGCTGATCCGGCGGCAGCAGAATTCCGGTGCGGTCGTGCTGCACAACCTCTGGCAAACCATCCACTCGCGACGCCAGACAAACTCGCCCCATCTGCCCCGCCTGCAAGGCGACCAGCCCAAACGGCTCCCAGCGCGAGGGCATCAGTACCAGCGTCGCCGTGTCGATCAGCGCCGGCACATGCTCTGGCGGCGTCCACCCGAGCATTCGCACGCAGTCCGACACGCTTAATCGCCGGGCGAGCTCGCGAAGTGAATCGCTCGCATCGCCATCGCCGGCGATCACGAGTCGAGCGTCGGGAAACGCCTTACGTACTAGCGGCATCGCCGAGATGACGGTGTCAAAACCTTTTTGTTCAGTGACGCGACCGACGCACAGGAGTGTCGGCGGCTTGACCGGTGCGGGTGAAGGTGGCGTCGCCGGCTCGGGCAACGCGTTGTAAACCACGGAACAGCGGGCGGCAAGTTCGGGCATGCGACGCTTGATCTGCTCCGTCAGCGCATGCGAGACGGGGGCCACCCAGCGTGCACTCAAGAGCGTGTCATGGACCGGCCGAATTTTCCCATACTCTTTCTCCGTCGGCGCCACGTGCAGGGACACCAATGTGGGAGCGGGAAACTGCGCGGCCGTAAACTGATGCAAGAACAGGCTCGGCCCCATCAGTCCGATATGCACGAGATCTGGCCTGAAGCGCCGCTTGATCGCCACGATGCGCTGACGCAATGGTAATAGCTCGTGCAGATCCCACGTCGCAAGCGTACTGTCGTCAATTGGCACCCGATGCACGGGCATGGCTCGCCACTCGTCGATTGCTGGCTGATCAGACGACCACTGCCGCGTCACCACCTCAAATTCGTGGCCCCGGCGCCGCAGTTGATCGAGCAGCACCTCGGCAGCCACTTCGCTACCGCCGATTCTCGGCCAGAAAGATTCTGTCCAGTAAAGAACTCGCATCGGATTCAGAGCATGCTTCTCAGGGGCATCAAGCTCCCTGGCAATTCGTCGCGGATCATGCCTTCGCAAGACTTCTGCGGGCCGCCAGTAGGGGGACAGTTGCAAAACACGTCGTCGCTCGGTTCACGGAGAAGTACTATCAATGATTTTATGTACACACTGTGGGATGTCACGTACGAGAGGACCGCATTCGAGCACGAAGCACGGCATCTTCGGAATGAATTCCGTCAGGTTTACAAAGCCGACAAGACCGGCGCCGATCGGCACCTTGAGCGAACTGGGGGCCAGCGCGAGGAGCGTTTGCACCCTGGAGGATCGGCGAAATCGAGCCGGGCCTTCAGGCACAATCCGCGGCATGACAACCGCGACAATATCGCACGTTCTGGCCACGCGTCCGGCGACGGCTTGTGTCGTCCACACGAGTGATTTGTGGTCGTAGTCGTTATGTGGCGGCATTTCATACGGGCGTAACTCGGGAAAATGCTCCAGATGCTTGGGCCCGATCCTGGCGGCATTGTAAAAGCTATGGCCAATGCAACGTCCATCCCGGGTTATCTCCAGGCCGTTGTGGTCGTCACCAAGATAGTCGAAGCCATCCAGTGCGCAGGCCAGCGTGCAGGTCGTTTTGCCCGAGCCGCTCTGGCCGATAAACAAGACGCCCTTGCCGTCGCGCGCGACGAGCCCGCCGTGAAGCTGCTGCACACCGTGATCGCGATACCATACCTCGAGCATGTTTGGAAACGGCTTGGCACGCTCGTACAGTGCCTGATCGTTTCCATCGGCGCGCCAGGTGAAGATTTCGCCGGTCGTCCGGTCGATCGCGTTGACGTAATGCCCGCGCTCGTAGCGGATAATGCGGCCATCGCCGTAAAAGGTGATGAGCCCCATGTCAAGCAGTTGGGTCTGGTCGGGCGGCATCGGCACGCCCGGACAACCCACGCCGGTCGTGGCCCGATCCCAGGCATCGATGGTCAGTGCGAACGGGCCCGCCGGGTCGACATCGTCGGCTATTAACTGTCTGTAGCTCTGCCTCAGGTGGTCGCCGAGAGCATTACCCACGACTCGCATCCGCACCGGCTGCGCCGGCGAACCGGAAATAGCTGGTCTGCATCGGATCACGCCCACGCTGGCGTGCCTGATCAAACCAGTAACGCGTGGCGGCGAGATGCTCGCGCAATGCGCTGCCTCGCGTGCTGATCAAGTCGGAGCCGGTACGCCGCAACAAATCCTCGGATTCCGACCAAGGGACGACCGTCGATCGGTCGAGCAACCTGGTCCAGTGCGAGCGCCCCCATGTATTCGCGTTGTGGAAGGTGTATAGGTAAAGGTCTGGTCGATCGAGCATGCACAGCTTCTGACGCTCGGCCAGCAAATCGATGGCCACCGTGTCTTCACCGTGCGCCAGGTCGGGGTACGCCACCATTTGCTCACGCTCAACCAGCAGACTTCCCTCCCAGGCCCTGTGCGGCGAGATGTAGGCGCGATGCGACTCGGCGTCCACGCAGGTCCACCGCGAAAGCACGCACGCCGGCCGGCCGCTCTCCCGTATTGCCGCCAACTGTTCCGACAGGCGATCGGGATGATACCAGTCGTCGTCATCCCACTGGCAGACATAGCGGCCGCGGGCCGCGGAAACGGCGAGGTTACGCAGTGTGCCGAGCGCCTTTCTGGGCGAGTCTGGCACCTCGATGGCGGCGAATTCGATCATCAACAACTGTCGCCACGTAGTCGCGCGTCGCCACATCGTCAGACTCGTACAGAATGAGCAGCTCGCGCTCGGCATGTGTTTGGTCGAAAAAACACGCGACAGCCCTGCGCAGCAGGGCCACACGGGCACGCGTCACGCAGAGACACGAGATGAGCGAACCAGCGTCGATCGACACGGCTCAAACACCCCCATTTAGCGGCCGGTTTGCCACGACTCGTTTTCGAACTCAACCTGCGGCAGTGGCGGATCAAGCGCCAGCACGTCTGCCATGTCGTCGTAGGTGTTCAAGACCGGCGTTTCGTAGGGATCGCCGGAGGGCGGAACGAGAGTCACGCCGGCATCCGGCACCACTCCGTCGACCGGCTTCACCAGATCATGACCGACCAGTTCACCCAGCAGCGCTGTCAGGTCGTCGCGAACGCGGTCAACCGGTTCAGAAAAACGCGAACTCACGAGCTCTGAACATTCGTGCAAGCTGTGGCCGGCCGCGATCAACGACCACACCACCGCGCCGGTCTTGTCCAGGCTGTAATACAGGCCCTTGGCGAGATTGATGATGATGGCCTCACCGTCGATGACCTTGGCCGTCACCTCTTTTTCGTTGATCCGGAACCGACTTTCTCCGAACATTTATGTCCCCGGGAAACGAGCAGGAATGTCAAAATCGCGTGCCCATAATGTGGCTTTTTACGCAGTGAGAATTTCACGGTTTTTTATTACGTTTTTCATCATTCCAGGATGACAGGAGGGCACTTTCGTTGTCAAGGTGCGTCCGTTTTTCACAGCAAAGATCGGGGAGTGCCAACCCGAGGGGATCGCCCAGTTCGTCCAAAACGTTCGTTTTCTTAAACAATTTGACGAATTGCTGTGGCGAATTGAGCGTCCGGCGACGGCGAGGCCTGTGTCGCTGTCGGCGGAGGCGCTCTTGCTTCGCCGGCGCCTCAATCCGCTGATTCGCTTTGATCCGCTCGAACGCGTGGCGATCACTTCCGGCGTAAAACCAGCGCGGGGCCGATCTAGCCACCTTTCCCCTCGTCGGGCGTCCGGATCGTCGTCCTTGACTGGCGTTCCACGGTTCCGCCCTTCTTAGTGCTCGACTCGACAATCCGCGAGCAGACGTACCTGGCAATCAGGTCGTGGGCCTCCGCATTAGGATGACCGTCGCGTGGGATCAAGAATCTCCGATGCCAGCCGCCATCGTTCGGGAGTATATCACTCATCGAGTGGATGTTGAAAGAACTGTGACGCATTTTTTTCAGCAGTTTCTGGGACAACTCTTCGAGCCAAAGATCCCAGAACACGACATGAAACTCACAGTCGGGAAATCGCTCGCCGATCAGGGCCCGCGCACGCATGATAACGGCGACAGCGAGCTCCACATCCGCGTTCGTCCACAACCGGGGCTCGATCAGACTGCCGTAAATCGACGACTTCCGCAACAGCCGCCGGATGATCAGCGACGGCCAACGCTCATCGAAATGCCCCAATAACCGAACCTGCCCCTCGACGATTCCGTAGGCTGGTGCATGCCGCTGATATGGGACCCGGTTGGCCACTCGCCCCACATGCTGGGGAATCATCTGATAAATGACAAACTTTGGGGGAGCGGTGACGAGTCGCTCCATCTTTCCGCTCTCGATCGCGGCCAACATCTGGTGCGGTCCGTAGCCGTGGAAGCCAAAGTTGTACGCCTGATACGCAGGCTGCAACACGCCCGCGCGATACGGCATCGAAGACTCGTCATCGACACCGTCGCCAAAAGTAAACGAGCATCCGAAGAACACGATGCCAGGCGCAGATTCGCGTTCGGGCGTGACTCGCAGTCCACGTGCGTTGATCGTGTAGGTCGCCCGAAGTATTTCCGATCCGTCGGGGCTGCACGTCGTGTATACGGCGCGAACGTTCGGACGCACCGTCTCTCCTAGCACAGGATCACGCTGAAAATACTCGGCACCTGCAGGGACCTGAACCGTCCAACTCATCTTGGGGTCGACGGATCGCGAGAACCATGCTTCGCTCGCTGCCAGCGTTGCCAGCACGGCGGCCGCATTTACGAACAACAGTCGCACGGGCCGCCGACGATAGGCAATCCAGCAGCACAGCATCGCTATCAATAGATCAATCCAGATGAAGGGGCGCTGGAGGTGTTTTACGAGCAATAGGGACGTTGCGAAACACACGCACGCGAGCAGTCGCACCTCGTTCGCGGCGATCGCGCCGCGGAGGGTTTTCCCTTCGATCTGCCGTCGACTCGCTGAAAGATAACAGGCGAGCACCACGGCGAGCGCGGACATCACGAGACCGGCCTGGAGCGATGCTGATGCCGGATTTCCGAGCAGGCCAATCCACAACGCGTCAAACAGCAATCCGACGCACAATATGTCCGCAACCGCGGTCCGATTTAGCGAGAAAGGCATGTCCTATCCATTTACTTGACAATTGGTCCGTCGCTCATATCGAGAGCCCGGTTGGACCAGACTCGAGCATCCGCTGCCACTTGTCTGACTCGCGCGATCAGTGCCTCGTCCCCGGGAAACGAGTAGGAATGTCAAATTCGGGTGCCCATAATGTGGCTTTTTACGCAGTGAGAATTTCATGGTTTTTTATTACGTTTTTCATCATTCCAGGGTTACAGGAGGGCACTTTCGTTGTCAAGGCTGGCGGATTGAAACGATGAACGGCAAAGCAAGCCTCGGACGGGGTTCTTCCCTCGGCCAGACCTCATCCCACATGCCTCAGCTCGATGGCATCTCTTGGAAAGCCCGATCAATTCTCTGAAAAGATGGTTCCCCTACCAGCCATAATGCGGTGCGGCGACGCGCCCGAAGAATCAGGCAATCATCGGCGAGCAGGCTCTTCGATAGCCGGCCGCGGTTACTGAGCGGCTGGCGCCGGCACGACGGTGCCCCTGGGTATTTGGTAAATTCTATAGGAATCGACCTGGGCGAGACGCTGAAGCCCCCATGTCTCGATGTGGTCTTGTACCGCGGGCGACCAGGCGGCGATGAATCGAACGTTCTGATCCATGAGCTGGCCAAGCACGGTTTCGCGATCGCCCAGGAGAATACTGGGATTGTCGAACGTCCGGATCGGATCGTCGAGGACTTTTCGATCCAGGACAACAGCATCGACCCGGTTGAGATAAACCTGCAAAGCCAGGTAGTTCCACAGCTTGACTTCGAGCACCATGCGGGGGGCGTTCTGTGACTTGAGGTCGTGCATGTATGCGGCGATCCGTCGTGCCTCAATCGAGAATTCCGTATGGGAGGCTTTCTTCATGTCGTCGACGGCCCGATGAAACATGCAAAAATTCACCAAGATCAGGCCGACCGACAGAAGAAAACCAAAGGCGCGCACTCCGCGATCTCCGCTCCCCCAGAGCCGGGAAACCGATTCTGATGCAATCAGGATCATCAGAACGGATGGCAGCAGGATATATCGAGGTTCGTAGGCCGCTGGACGGCCACCCGTCGCATACAGGAAGACAAGTCCAGCCAGAAAGCTGGCCAACATCGTCCACAACAGAACTGGCCTCCGCTCGCCAGACTTCTTCGTCAACAGCATACCGACCCCGGCAAATGCCACGACCATGAGCAGAGGGGAGTACGCCCAAAAGATGCTCATCAACGCCGCGATGGCACCCGGCAAGGAAGGACGATATCCGGAATGAAGCCAGAATGACTCGCTGTAGCCCTTATGCCTCGTGAGGAAAGCAAGCGGACTGCCGAAGTGCCTCCAATTCCAGGCGACCCAGACACACGGCCACGAGCCAAGAACAAACAGGCCGCCCACCACCAGGCGGCGCGGAAGATCGCCCCGATAGAGATCACGAAGCATCAATGCCACGAAAACAAGAACGACAATCCAGGCATTATAGTGAAATGCGCAGGCGATCGTCATCATTCCGCATGCCGCAAAGAGATCGATCGGAGGGGACGTCGGAGATTCGGCAAACCTCAGATAGAAACTAAATCCGCACAGCACCATTGAGACGTAACATATATCAACCAGCGCTGTCGCGGAGAGCAAGACGACGAGAGGATGAGTCGCGCACAGTATGGCGGCGAGTCCGCCACCCAGGTCTCCTCCGAATCGGCGGCCGATGCCCCATACTGCGACAACGAGCAACAACCCAAACGCAATCGAGACAACTCGCGACGCGAGCATCAGGTCGCCGGTGAGCGGCGCTGGCCATCGCGATGAGACCAAAGTGCAACGGCATCCAGGTCTGGCCGAACCACGTCCTGGGATGCTTGATTCCCCTGACGGCGATCGCGGTCTTTGCAAACTCGTCGGCTGAAACCGTGACGAACCCGGCGGAATAGGCATAAAGAATCAGCGACATCAGGCCGCCCATTGCGGTTACCAGGTAGAACCAGCGGGTGCCCGGGATTCGTTGCACGATTCTACATCCTAGCCTATGGGCTTCTTCACCACCGAAATGCTTGGCTTGGTCGTCTCCGCCCGCTGCACGCTCAGAGACAAGGCCGCGAATAATCCGGCAAAAGCGACAAACATCGCGGCCGCCGTTCGAATAGCGTCTGTTCCAAACCATACCTCGATTTCCTGTCGAGCTTAATCGGGCTCGTCCGGGAGGATCGCGACCGCCCGGGCCGGCCCCGCGCTCGCACCTTCGATTTTGAGCGGAAAACAAGCGACTTTGAAGCCAAAAGGGGGCAGTGAACCGAGATTAACGAGCCGTTCGATCTGCCAGTCAACCGGTCCTTTCATCATACTCGAAGGACGACCGACTTTGCCCCGAGGTATTCCTCCGCCGTGCCACTAATCAATGCCAGCCGAGTCTTGGGCCGCGCATTTCCCGCTCGCCGCACGCTGTCGTCTGTTCTCTCGGGCCCTTTCGCGGCGATGAGTTAAACCTGGCTCTCCCGCAGAAAATGTGGGTGCGTTAAATCAGAGAATGAACTCAGCTCCGGCTCGACAGGAGGGTTCTCCCTCCCGCCTTCACCATCGCCTCGCCCGGGTCGGTTGAGGGCGAGGCGATGGTGAAGGCGGGAGGGAAGACGAAGATTAGCTCGGAACAGATCAAAGAAGATCGCATCCTGAGACACCCGTCGGTCAAGATGGAGTTGCCACACTTCATCAAAACCGGGAGTACCTCAGGATGCGTATCCAGACGATCCTCAATCGGGTGGAGAAGTTCAAGTCGTTTGTCTACGGCGAGTGCAGGATGGAGGAGTCGAAGATGGCCCTGCGCTGTTCGTTCAAATGAGACCCCGCAAGAATAGTCGGGTGTTTTGCTCCGGTTGCGGGCGTCCCGGACGAGCGTATGATCGCCTCGAAGAACGACGGTTCGAGTTTGTGCCGATCTGGGGGGTCATGGTCTTCCTGGCCTACAGGATGCGACGAGTGGACTGCAAACGATGTGGGGTGACGGTGGAGATGGTGCCATGGTGCGATGGCAAGAACCAACTGACGACCACGTACCGCTGGTATTTGGCGACATGGGCCAAGAGGTTGAGCTGGAGCGAAGTCGGCTCGATCTTCCGCACGTCTTGGGACAGCGTGTGCCGTGCGGTGGAGCACGCGGTCGAGTGGGGTCTGGCGCATCGGGATCTGAGCGAGGTAACGGCTTTGGGCGTGGACGAGATTGCTTGGGCACGAGGCCACACATATTTGACATTGGTGTACGACATCGGCAGTAAGATGAAGCGACTGTTGGCCGTGGCCGAGGGTCGGACGGAAGCGAGCCTTCAGTGCTGCCTGGATAGTCTCGGCAACCCGGCCCTCCTGGGAGTGAAATACGTGTGCAGTGACATGTGGAGGCCGTACTTGAACGTGATCGCCGTCTCTCTCGGCCAAGCGATTCACGTCCTGGACCGATTCCACGTCATGCAAATGTTCAGTAAGGCGCTGGACGAGATCCGAGCGGAGGAGGCCAAGAGGTTGGTGCGGGACGGGTATGAGCCCGTCTTGAAGAAGTCGCGATGGTGCTTTCTGAAGCGCCCGCAGAACCTGACGGATAAGGAGACGGTGAAGTTGTCCGAGATCGTGAAGTACAACCTTCGGACGGTGCGTGCTTACTTCCTTCGCGAGGAATTCCAGCGGCTCTGGGAATACAACAGCGCGTGGTGGGCAGGGAAGTTCCTGGACGAGTGGACGAGCCGAGTGATGCGTTCGCGGCTGGAGCCGATGAAGAAGATCGCCCGCAGTATCCGGAATCATCGGCCGCTAATCCTGAATTGGTTTCGCGCCCGAGGACAGGTCTCGGCGGGAGCCGTTGAAGGTCTCAATAACAAGGTGAAACTGGTAACGAGAAGGTCATACGGTTTTCGGACCGCGAAGGTCGCAAAACTGGCTCTTTTGCACAATCTTGGTCAACTTCCCGAGCCAGAACGCACCCACAGATTCTGCTGAGGAGGCTTAAACCTTAACCTTATGGCATTCGCTTCTATTCCTTTTTCCCGGACGAGGTTCACTGCCGCCCAGCGCGATCAGCGCTTCGCGGTTCGATACCGGCGTGTATAGTACTCTGAACCGCGGCCGCGCAGAACGGCCGCATGATCCGCGCAACTTCCAAGCAGCGCCTTGCCTCGCGTGGCGGAGAACCCCGCATGGAAACGGTCTACCTCGAGACAACGTTTGTCAGCTACCTGGTCGCTCGCCAGAGTCGAGACCTGCTGGTTGCCGCGCACCAACAAGCGACCCAGGAATGGTGGGCTATTCGACGCGGTGACTTTGAGTGTCGCGTCTCCCAAGTCGTCATCGATGAAGTCTCTGTCGGTGACCCAGCCGAGGTGGATAAGAGACTGGCGATCGTCAGCGGGCTGGTGGCCCTGGAGATCACGGCGGATGCCGAATCGTTAACATAAGTGATTATGGCCGCGGGCATCCTTCCTCCACAAGCCGTTCGCGATGCAGCCCATGTCGCGGTCGCGGCTGTCCACGCGGTCGACTTTCTGTTGACCTGGAATTGCAGGCACTTGGCAAACGCGCAGCTTGCGCGAAGAATTGGATCAGTGTGTCAGCGGCTGGGTTACCGGATACCGATTATCTGTACGCCCGATGAACTCATGGGAGATTAAGATCATGTGGGAAGACCCAATCGTGGCGGATGTCCACCGGATACGGGAAAAGCTCGCGGCGGAATACGGGTTTGACGTGCAAACGATCTTCGCGGATCTCCGACAGCGCCAGGCCGCGTTGGGTGGTAGGCTTGTGTCTCCAAGAAAACGAGTCGAGCCAACGGCTGACGCTGACTGGAGTCGCGATTTCGGCTCTCCCGATTCGATGCGTACCGAGGCGGCACAGGCAAACGAGATGGCCGTTTCAGAGCTCCGCGGCCAGTCAATCGCGGTCGATGGCGGCCGAACCCAGTTGTGAGACCGAGACATAAACAGAATCGCCGTGAGAGGGCGATTTCGCGACAAGACTGGGAAGAAGGGGGAACAAATATCAGTTGCGCTGCCAGTTCAGACGTAACCCGCGGGGCCGGCGAGATGGCGCGGGACGCCTCCGCCGCCAACGCAGCCTGGTCCCTCGTATTTCGCTCGCCCTGTTTTCTCGCTCCGCTCGTTCTGGGGCATTCGAGATCATTTCCACGAGTCGTGCCCCACATTCGGATAGAGCGGTAGCCTCGCACCCGCGCCGATTCTCTCGATAGCCGCGAGCATCATCCGAGATTCGTCAGCGGACACCTTCCGATCATCGATCCTCGCCGTGAAATGCCCAGATCGGCAGCGCCTTCACGCGATCGGCCGTCGCGGGGTCGCCGCCTTTACAGATCGGCGCGACCGCCGCGAACCGCTCGGGATGGGCTGCCGGGAACCCAAGGATTCTAAAACGCGGGGCCCGCGCGAGCGTTCGCGGCGAGCCAACGGATTCTGGCGCCCTTGGGCGGCGACCGATACCAACCCGACGCGCCAGCGAGGGTTCCGCGAGTCACTCAAGCAAAGCTTGACCGCGCGTGCGTCGCAAAATGAATGAGAGACGCGGGCGAGACTCTACTCTGGCGTCGGAGAACGATCGTTCGACCGGTGTCTGCCCTTCCTGTTCCAGGACCTTCGTCGAGCGGATTTCCATCTGAGTGGACTCAGGCAGCGATCACACGCTTCGGTTCCAGCTGAAATGTGAGCAGCTCAGCATCCCCAGCTTGACCGGGGGGAGCTTCGGTCGGTACGATTGGTGTGTTTGAGGCCCCGCGCGGCACGGCCCAAGCCTCGGCTCCAAAACTTGCTGTAGTGGCTCATGGCTCGAATCCAATACCGACCAGAGATCGACGGGTTGCGGGCCGTTGCCGTCGTCCCCGTGATCCTGTTTCACATGGGTTTCCGTTGGGCCGCCGGCGGGTTTATCGGGGTTGATGTCTTCTTTGTGATCTCCGGGTTTCTGATTTCATCAATCCTGTTAGACGAGTTCGAAAACAAGACCTTCAGCTTTCCCGGCTTCTGGGCGAGACGCGTCCGTCGGATTTTTCCCGCCCTGATGACGATGCTACTGGCGACATCGCTGATCAGCGTGTTCTTGCCATTCAAGAGGGACACGGTTGGCTTCGGCTTCCAGGGGATCTCGTCCGCGCTTTCGTTTGCCAACGTGACCATGCGGCGACAATTCCCGAACTATTGGGGGGCGGGCGCATACACTACGCCGTTCCTGCACACGTGGTCGCTGTCGGTCGAGGAGCAGTTCTACCTGCTCTACCCGTTGCTTCTCGTGTTCCTCCTCCGTTTGTGCCGAAACAGGTCCACATCGTCCTGGCAACTATCGTGCTGGGTTCATTCCTGCTCTACCTGCGCGGCCAGCTCAACTTTCCCGTGGAAACGTTCTACCTCCTTCCGACGCGAGCTTGGAGCTCGCCTCGGGCTGTCTGCTTGCACTCTCGACGAGAGGCGGCTCCCCTCGCTTTCCCCGCCCTGTCTCCTCGACTCTTGCCCTGTCTGGCCTCGTCGCGATAGCTGCCTCGTGCTTTCTCTTTTCTGAGGAGAGCCGCTTCAACGGCTCTCTTGCGATCCCGGTCGTCGGCACTGTATCGGTGATCGCGTTCACTGCGGAGAGAGGCTTGCTCGCTGGCAAACTCCTCTCGCTTCCGCCCTTTGTCTACACGGGAACGGTCTCCTATTCCTTGTACCTCTGGCACTGGCCCGTCCTCGTTATCGCGAAGCTGCTCATGCTTTCTCACGGCGAGAGGATTCGGAAGCCCTACCTCGCCGTTATTATGGTAGTAATATCAACAATATCCTATAAATATATTGAACTTCCACTGCGACGCTGGAAGACGAGTTTTGCCGCCCTGGGCCTGTGCTTCGCGCTCTTGCTCGCCAGCCTGCTGGTGTCGCTCTACCTTCTGGTGAGGTCGCCATACTACGACACATTGATGTACAGTCCGGTCGTCTGGCAAACTCCCACTCGAAGACACCAAAGCGATAGGGTACTTTCCTGCCGGAACGAAACGCGTCTTCGATCAGAAACGCCTGGAATCGATCGAGCGTTGGAAGCCGAAGGCGGTGGTGCTCGCGTCGATGTGGCAGTGGCGCGATGCCGCTGAGGCAAAAGACCTCATCGAATTCTGCGGACGCGTTGGGACCAAGGTGCTCCTCATCGAGCAGCCCCCAAAACTGCACTTCGGTGACAGGACCGCCGTGCAGTACCTCGCCTCAGTGGGGTTGTACCCGCGGGGCAGTCAGCGTGTGTACATCCGGTCGACGGACCGCACGTTGCACGCCAAGGGCATCGAGACCGTTCGCTCACTGTGCCGAAAATACCCTTTTTGCCAATCGATCCCTGTGTCTGATCTGTTCGATCTGGAGAACCAGTGGAGCTGGGTCCTCGACGGCTCACGAGTTCTCTACATTGACGATGACCATCTGAGTGAGTGGGGGGCGGAAAAAGCAAAGGACCGTATCCGCGAAGCGTTACGAACTGCGTTGTCCTCGTCGTGACAATCCGGCAAAAGCGACAAGCAATGCGGCCGGCGTTCGAAAGTGTCTGTTCCAAACCAGGCCGAAGGGCCGAAGAACACCAACTCAGGGCCGTAGGGGCCGAAGGACACGGGGGCCAAAGGAGAGCCGAAGGACACTCACGCCTGTAGGAGCCGGCTCTGTCCGGCGACGTTTCTAGCCGTGTCTCGGGACATTGATTTTCCAAGGGGGCAGTTCGTCTTCTGGGGTAGTGGGCCGATCGCCGCTCACTCCGGCTCGTCCGGGAGGATCGCGACCGCCCGGGCTGGCCCCGCATCGCACCTTGGATTTTGAGCGGAAAACACGCGACTTTGAAGCCAAAAGGGGGCAGTGAACCGAGATTGACAAGCCGTTCGATCTGCGAGTAGGCCAGGTCTGTCTGGTGGGCGGCCCAGAAGATACCTGGCTCTCCCCGCACAGGGCCTCGTTTGCTTGGCGGTCAAGGGGACCGTCCCATCCCCAGGCGTCGATTCCCATCACGCGCACGCCCTGGTCATAAAGCCACCGGGTCGCCTCGGCCGTGACGGCGCAGCCTCGGAACATATAATCAGGCTGACCGTAGAATGCGTCGCGACCGGTTCGCACCAGCACGATGTCGCCGCGCTTGAGCGTGTATCCGATCAACTCCAGAGCGGCCCGCACGTCGCGAGAATCGACCTTGTCGCCGTCGCCTTCGAGGTCAGGTCTAGTACGACGCCGTCACTGAAAAACCAGTTGAGCGGCAGCTCGTCGATCGTGGCGGCTTTCTTTCCCTCGATGTGACTGTTGTAGTGCCAGGGGGCATCGACGTGAGTGACGTTGTGGGTACCGAGACTCGTGATTTCTTCGATCGCCCAGCCCTCGCCGTCGCGCAGGAGACGAGCGGGGACCTTAAACATCGCTTCGATCCGCGCGGCCCCCTCGGCATGGCCAGAGTATTGGATCTCGACCCGCTGGAGCGGCGCAGTGCCCGGCGGGCTGGGGGCGATCGTCGCCGACAGGTCGATGATTCGCATCAGGCTGACTCCGCTCGCTGTCCGATCAAACCTCCGGATTGGCGCGGCGAATGGCCGGGGCTCAATTCAAAAGTCATCCGGTCCTTTCATCATACTCGAAGGACAGCCGACTTTGCCCCGGGGTATTCCTCCGCCGTGCAACAAATTCAGCTTTGGAGGACACGCTGAATCTGTTGCGCTCTCGGGCCCTCGCACAACGGTGAATGAGGAAGGCAGGAAACCAGGAACAGACTCACTCAGGCAGGCAGCGATCACGCGCTTCGGTTCCAGCGTTGTCTTGGCGAAGTTCAGCGGAAAACCAGGCCCGAGGCACCGGTGCACCTCAATTGCCGCGCCAATGATCGGCTCGGTCAACGCTTCGTGTTCCAGAGCCATTTTTCTCTCTCCTGCATTCCTGGGTTCCTTATTAAACCTTTCCATCCGGCCGCGGTTGCAATGGGGGGAATTCTCATGGGCTAGAGCAAAACTCTCGCGACAAAACTCACGGGCCGAACGCATCGCCAAAGGTGCGTATCGCTGTCGCCCGCGATCATAGGCCGTCTCGGCGATGCCCTGCTTGCGACAGATGTCAGAACCGGTCAGTCCTTTGGCCAGATCGCGGTCGGCTCCACGGAGTGATCGCGCGACCTCGTCGGCGTTCCTTCGCCTTCTCATGGGGCCTTCCAGGGTTCACTCTACCCGGAGCCCCCCATTTCGACTGGACCAATTTTCGGGGGGCAGCCCAAGCAATGAAACGGCCGTGAAATCGGCCGGCTGAATGGCCAAAACAGGGAGGCGAATGCAGGACGCTCCGCCGCGCGATGGCGACCCCGGCCCCACGCGAGCCCCGCCCCGGGATGCCCTGCCGGCTTACGTCCGAATTGCAGACACTACTGTACCGTCGATCAATGGGTTTCGGCGGATGGTCTCGCCAACCTGAACAACCCGACAGTCCCTGGCGGCCCGACCGCGGCTCTTCCTTATCTGTTCGGGCGACTGGTTCTTCACGGGAAGGCACCGAGGCGTTACACTCATACATTCTTCCTGAAGCGCTCGTTCTGCCGGCGGTGAGCGATTCCCGCCGCGGGCGATCCGCGAGCGTTAACGCCGCGGCGTTGACGAGAGTCCTTCCGAGAATTGTAATGATCATTGTCTTGAAGCCGCATGCAACACCGGAGGTCGTGGACCATGTCCTCGAGCGGATCACGGCATTGGGCTTTACGCCACATCTCAGCCAGGGGGTTGCGCGGACCATCATTGGTGTGATTGGCGACGAAGCCAAGCTACAGGTCGAGCCGTTGCAGGCGATCCCGGGGGTTGAGCAGGTTGTTCCAATCCTGAAGCCGTTCAAGCTCGCCAGTCGCGAGTTTCATCCCGAGGGTTCGGTTTTCGAGGCGAAGGGCATAAAGATCGGCGGCGGCCATCTGGCGGTGATCGCCGGCCCGTGCGCGATCGAGAGCGAAGCGATTCTGTTCGAGATCGCCGATCGGGTACGCGATGCGCGGGGCCAATATCCTTCGCGGCGGGGCGTTCAAGCCCAGGACAAGCCCCTACAGCTTTCAGGGGCTCGGCCGCGAAGGGCTCAAGATTCTTCAGGCCGCCGGCCAACATTTCGGCATGCCGGTCGTTACCGAAGTCATGGACCCCCGCCAGGTTGAGATGGTTGAGCGTTACACCGACATCCTTCAGGTGGGTGCTCGAAACATGCAGAACTTCGACTTGCTCAAGGAGTGCGGGCGAACGCGGGTGCCGATCCTGCTCAAGCGGGGCATGAGCGCGACCGTCAAAGACCTGTTGATGTCGGCTGAGTATGTCCTCGCCGAAGGTAACCGGATGGTGATCCTCTGCGAGCGCGGAATTCGGACGTTCGAGGATTCGACGCGGAACACCCTCGACTTGTCAATCGTTCCTAACATCCAGGGGCAAAGCCACTTGCCAATTATCGTCGACCCCAGCCACGCCACGGGACGGCCGGATCTGATCCCGCCGATGGCGCTGGCCGCCGTGGCCTCGGGCGCCGATGGAATTCACATCGAAGTTCATTCGTGTCCGGAGCGAGCCCTGTCCGACGGGCCCCAGGCCCTCGTCCCAGATCAGTTTGCCCGGCTCATGGGTGAAATTCGTCGGCTCGCCGAGTTACTGGGCAAGCAAATCGATGTCTGCACCGGAGAAAAGGTCGAATGCGCACCTTGTTGATCGCGGGGAATTGGAAGATGAACCCGGCGACTCGCGCCGAGGCGGTCTCGCTGGCCGCGGCCATCAAAACGGGAGTCGGCCAGGAGACCAGTGTCCGCATGGTCCTCTGTACGCCTGCTACGTTTCTCGGAGAAGTCGACTCGGTTTTAGCCGGCTCGCCGATCGGGCTGGGAGGTCAGAACATGCACTGGGAAGCGGCCGGGGCCTTTACCGGCGAAGTCTCGGGCGCAATGCTGATCGACAGTGGGTGCACGCATGTAATTCTGGGGCATAGCGAGCGCCGTCATGGCATGGGCGAAACCGATTCGCAGGTGAATTCCAAACTGCTTGCCGCCCTGGGCGTCGGCCTGATCCCGATTGTATGCATCGGCGAAACGAAAGAAGAACGGCAGAACAACGAAACGGAGCGGGTGCTCAGCACGCAGTTAAGCGGCTCGCTGGCCAACCTCACGCCGGAGCAAATGGCCGGGGTCGTCCTGGCTTACGAGCCGGTCTGGGCGATCGGCACGGGTCTCACGGCAACTCCGGAACAGGCCCAGGCGGCTCATGGTTTCATTCGGGCCTGGCTGGGGAGACAGTTCAGTGCAGCGACTGCGGCCCGCGTCGTCGTCCAGTACGGAGGGAGTGTCAAGGCCGATAACGCCGCCTCGCTCTTGGCCTCTCCCGATATCGACGGGGCCTTGGTCGGAGGCGCGAGCCTGAAACCGAGTGATTTCCTCGCCATCTTCCGAGCCGGGCTTGACGTGACCCCGCGCAAAACAGGTTGATCATCAAAAGCAAAGGGCAGCTCTCATGCAATTTGTTGACGTTATTCTCGCCATACTAAATGTTGTTATTGTCCTTTTGACCTTGTTCCTGATCGGGATCATTCTGATTCAGCGCGGCAAGGGGGGAGGGCTCGCCGGAGCATTCGGCGGCATGGGCGGCTCGAGCGCCTTCGGCACCAAGACCGGCGACGTATTCACCAAGATCACTGTCGGCGTAGCCATTGCGTGGATTTTGCTGTCGATGCTCATGGTGGTGCTCACGAACCGCGGGAACAGGTCCGCGTGGGGAGATGACGCCCCAACCTCACTCACGAAAGAGCTTGCTGGGCCGTCGAGCAAGTCGAAGGCGAAAGACAAGGCAAAACAGGCGAGCGACGTGCCCGCGCCATTGACGACCCCGAGCGGCAACGACGCTCCGGCACCGACCAATCTTCCCGCCCTTCCCGATATTCCGCTGCCGGCGGAAAATCCCGCACCATCGCCCAAATGAGGTTGCTTTGCTGCTAAGCATGACCGGTTTTGGAGAGTCGAGGCTTCAAGACAAGCGGTGGACGATCGCGGTCGAGGTGCGCACCGTGAACAATCGGCACTTTAAGCTGAGTGCGAAGCTCAGCGAAACGTACGCCATGTTCGAACCCACGCTTGAACAACTTGTGCGAGAGAAAGTGCGACGGGGGACCGTGCAGTTGAGTTTGCGGGTCGATCGTCCGCGGCGCCCGGAGGATTATCGCATCAATGTGGTGGCCCTCTCCAGCTACCGAGATCAGTTGAAGGGGTTGCGAGGTTTCGACGACTCGATGCTTTCGCTCGGGCAGCTTCTGGTGTTGCCGGGCGTTGTTGAAGACCACCGATCGCTCGATTCTGAGCCCGGCCAAGATTGGTCCGAGATCGCCACGGTCGTCAGCGATGCGCTCGCCAAGCTTCAGGCCGCCCGTGCCACGGAGGGGGCGGCGATGGCCGCCGAGCTGATCGCGTTGGCACGCGGCGTGGGCGAACAACTGAACTTGGTCGCCGAGCGCGGGCCTCACGTCGCGCGAATGCACCACAAGAGGCTCGCCGACCGGGTCTCGGGCCTTGTCAAGGATCAGGGAGTGACGGTCGAGCCCAACGACCTGATCCGGGAGGTCGCGATCCTGGTCGACCGATCCGATATCAGCGAGGAGATCGTCCGGCTTCGTGCTCATTTGAGCCAGTTTTTGGCGACCATCGACGAACCCGAGAGTTCAGGGCGGAAACTGGAGTTCATCAGCCAGGAGATGGGACGTGAAATCAACACGGTCGGCTCTAAGGCGGGCGACGTCCTGATCAGCCAGGCGGTCGTCGAGGTCAAAGCTCTTCTGGAAAAAATTCGCGAGCTGGTCCAAAATGTCGAGTAATGACGGCGGATGGGCGAGCATGCCAGGACGTTTGATCGTGATTTCCGGCCCGTCGGGATCAGGAAAGAGTACACTGGTGCGCAGGTTGCTCACGCGGGGGGACCTGCGGTTATCGGTCTCGGTCTCGGCGACAACGCGGCTGCCGCGTTCTGGCGAGGAGCCGGGGCGAGATTACGTCTTCCTTAGCCGCGAGCAGTTCGGGCGTATTCAGGATGAATTACTCGAGTCCGCGGAGGTTCACGGCCATCTTTACGGAACCCCCGCCGAGCCGGTGCGTCTAGCAATGGCGGCAGGTTTGTGTGTACTGTTGGTGATCGATGTTCAGGGGGGCTTTCAGGTTCGGCAAAAGATACCGACTGTGCTGCTGGTCTTCGTCCAGCCTCCCAGTCTGGAGGTTCTGCGACACCGGCTGCAGGTGCGAGGGACCGACGACGAGGCCACGATCGAGCGCCGAGTCGCCGCGGCGAGTCGGGAGATCGAGATGGCGGCGGGTTATGATGTCCACGTGATCAACGACGAGCTCGACCGCGCGGTCGACGGCCTCGCCGGGATCCTCGAACAACACGGCTGCGGATTGAGGAGAAGCCATGATTGAGGAACTGAAGGAAGAAGAGATTGTCACCAAGGTCGGCGGGCGCTTCAAGCTTTCGACGCTCATTCAGAAGCGAATGATCGCGCTCAATCAGGGCGCACGTGCCCTGGTCGAATCGAGGGGCATCGACAAGATGACGGTCGTGATCCAGGAGATCATGCAGGAGAAGATCTACCTCGACCTCACCGGCAAGGTGCGAACCGTCGAGCCGACCGAAGAGCTAGAGAACAACGGGGAAACCGTTGATCTTACCCAACCGGGAGATTGAATAAAGCTCTCCGCGGTCTGGCGATTCTGTCGCTCTAAATCGCAAGGCCCTCGGATCGCCGGCCGATCAATGGTGATAGCGCGCCGTTCCCGACCAGGATCTTGTCGGGTTTGAGTCGCACGGACACCGGTGACGTCGGCGCTTCGAGGGGGTGACATGTCCGTACGCGAGCGTGTGCTGCACTCCGCGCCCTTGATCGCCTTTGCGCTGGCACTTGTCTTCCTCGGTCTGAGCCTGGGAGGATACGACCCGGCCGATCCGCCGGGCCATGCCGCTGAACCGGTCAATCAACCGCCGACAAATCCCTGCGGCCCTGTGGGGGCCGTGTTCGCCCACATTCTTTTTAGCACTCTTGGCTGGGCATCCTGGTTGCTCCTCCTGGGCCTTGGCGTCGTCAACCTGCTTTTGACGGCCCGGCGAGCGGTCCCTGACAAGCTCGGGCCAACCCTCGGCTTTGGGCTGGTCGTTGGCGTGGCGTCGGGTTTGATTCACAAAGTGGCGCCAGGGCTTACGCCAAGCCCGGCTGTCGGCAGCGGTGGGTATCTGGGCGCCTTGGTGGCGATTTTCCTCGAAGTCCATTTCGGGCCTGTCGGCATGCGGCTGATCCTCGCCGCCGCTGGACTTTTCGGCGTGGCTCTCTGCCATGATGTGTTCTTCTTGTGGCCGATCCAGGAGATTCGTGGTTGGTTCCGCCGCCACTGGCGGCGCGATCGGGGCACAGACCTCAGGCTCGACGGCGGCAGTGCACCAGGCTGCGAATGACTGGGGCGGCTTGGCTGGAATACCCGTCACGGCGATTGCCACATCGGTGTCGATGCACCCACCGATTCCAGTGAAGACGGGCGGCGACGCGCCGATTCGCGGATTCCAACCGCGGCCATCACCCAAGAGCGGATTTCAATTCCCGCGCGGGAGCGCGCCAACTTGGCCCCGCTCGATCCGGGGGCCCCGTTCCAATTACCGCCCATGGAAATGCTCGAGCCCCCAACGTCATTCCCGATCCAAGAACACGAAGCCAAGGTGCACGCGCGGGCCATGCTGCTGGAGCGGACTTTGCTCGATTTCGGCTATCAAGTCCGCGTTGTCCAAATCGATACCGGCCCAGTGATTACCCAGTTCGAAATCGAGCTCGAGGCGGGCCTGCGGGTCTCAAGGGTTATGAGCTTAGCCGACGACCTGGCGATCGCGCTGGCCGTCCAGAGCGTACGCATCGTAGCCCCGATCCCGGGCAAGACGACAGTCGGCATCGAAGTGCCCAACGATCACCGCGCGGTCGTCCGGCTGGGCGACGTCATCGCCGGCGTGGGAGGCAGAACCCAGAAATGCCGCATCCCGCTTTTCCTCGGCAAGGACGTCAAGGGCCAGCCCATGGTTTTTGACCTGGCCGAGATGCCCCACCTCTTGATGGCCGGGCGCACTGGAACGGGTAAATCGGTCTGCTTGAACGCCATGATCCTCTCGATCCTGATGACCAAGAGCCCCGACGAGGTCAAGATGATCTTGATCGACCCCAAGAAAGTCGAGCTCTCGCAGTACAAACGGATCCCTCACCTGATGCACCCGGTCGTGACCGACATGAAGAAGGCCGAGTCGATCCTGTCGTGGGCGTGCGACAAGATGGAAGAGCGCTACGAGTTCCTGCGGCGGGCCGAAGTTCGCAACATCGACAATTACAACAGCCTCGGCGCTGACGAGATCTATGCCCGCCTTCAACCCGAGGACGATGAAGAACGCAAGCGCATCCCAACCTACATGCCATACATCGTGATCATCATCGACGAACTGGCCGAGGTGATGATGACGGCTGAAAAGGAAGTTGAACAACACATCGTCCGACTCGCCCAGCTCGCCCGTGCCGTCGGCATGCACCTGATCCTGGCCACTCAGAAGCCGATTGTCGACGTCGTTACGGGCCTCATCAAGGGAAACATGCCCGCGCGGATCGCCTTTCAGGTCACCAACCGCAGCGACTCGCGGGTCGTGCTCGACGAGCTGGGCGCCGAGCGGCTGCTGGGACACGGCGACATGCTCTTTCTGATTCCAGGGACCTCACATATCGTCCGCGCCCAGGGAACGTACGTCAACGACACTGAGATCAACCGCGTGCGGCAGTATCTCGAACGTTACCCGGTTGAATTCAGCCGTGAGATCATGCAGCTTCAGGTGGGCGGCGGACCTGGCGGAAAGGATCGTGGCGGTGCATTGAAGGACCGAGATGACTTATATGAGCCCGCGATTGAGATCGTGATCCGCGAGGGACGCGGCTCGTGCTCGCTGCTTCAGCGGGCTCTCGGAATTGGCTACGGCCGCGCGGCCCGGCTCATCGACTTCATGGCCGAAGACGGGATCGTCGGTGAATTCAAGAGTGGTTCGGCCCGAGAAGTCCTTTATTCCTGGGAGGAGTGGGAAGCGCTCAAGAACGGCGGCGAGCCCAAGGACCAGGCCGAGGGCGAAGCGGCGGCGTGAGTTTGGCTGGGTGAGAGACCTCCGCCGAAGACGAGCCGTGGGGCGAGCTGTGTCGGCAAACGCGTGTTCTAGCGAAGGAACAACTGACCGGGAGGTTTCTAGCCGTGGGACCACCAGGCACCGGGGCGGTCCAAGGCGTGGACGCAGAACCCGACCAGAAACACTATGATTCCGGTCATTGCCAGGTTTGAGAGAACGATCTGCGAGATCGATCCGCTGCCGCCGCTCTTCAAAACGGAGGTCCCTAAATATGCGAAGAGGACGCCTATCGACGACCCCAGGTACCCAAGAGCTTGAGCACCGTTCCCGTCTCTGAAAGCTCCCTCGCGCAGGGTGCGGCAAGTGCGTGCCTGCAAACTCGCCCGGCTGCGGCAAGTGGGTGCCTGAAAGCTCGCTCTGGTGCGGAAAGTGGGTGTCGGAAAGCTCGCTGGTCTGGTGCGGAAAGTGGGTGTGGGAAAGCTCGCTCTTGCGGGCTTCGCGTCCCATACCAACCCGAAGCGCCAGCGAGGGTATTCGCCAGCGGAACCCTCGCTGGCGCTTCGGGTTAGTATCAGAGGCCCCGTGGCTGCGGCTCCAGATCAATTATCGCGAGGCTGGATTCTCGCTCGCCACCGACACCTCAACCTCGTCGGGCGTGCCGCACGCGTTTCGGCTCGATGACCCTGGTGGCCAGGCCGAGGCGCTCGAGCAAGAAGATCACGCAGTAAGTGAGGTCGAATTCCCACCAACGGACCCACACCGAGGCCGCGGCCGGATCGTGGTGATGGTTGTTGTGCCAGCCCTCGCCCAGGGCGATCACCCCCACGAACCAGTTGTTTCTGCTGCTCTCATTCGTCTCGTAGTTGCGGTAGCCAAAAATGTGAGTGAGAGAGTTGACCGACCAGGTCACGTGCCAGCCCAAGACCGTGCGAACCAGCCCCCCCCAGACAAACAGACTCAGGCTGAACTGTAAGGCCCCGATCGCGGTCCCAGTTGTCAACCAGCCGATGATCGCGCCGGCGACCGAATACATGAGCAGGTGGGCCAAATAGATGGCGGGCCCGATATAAGATTTCTCGAGTCGCATGTAGAAGGGATCTTCCAGGATATCGTGCGCATACTTCTGCATCGCCCCGACCGTGCGGGTCGCGGAATTGTGGTAAAACAACCACTGGAAGTGTGACCAGAAGAAGTTGACGAGCGGGCTGTGCGGATCGGCCTGTTCATCGGAAAACGCGTGGTGCATGCGGTGAACGGTCACCCACTTGGCCGGCGTGTCTTGCAACGAGCACTGGGCGAACAGCGCAAAGCCGTGCTCGAGCCACTTTGGCAATGCAAGACTGCGGTGAGCGAGCAGACGGTGATACCCAAGGGTTATGCCTATCCCGTAGAAAGGCACACCGAGAATGGCCAGCGCGACCCCGGTCCAGCTAAACACCCAGGGAATAAACGCGGCCAACGCGGCTAGATGGACCGCTACGACGCTTGCAACGTACAGCCAGATCACCTTCTCCGAGCAGACGGTCGCCGGGATCATCAAGCGCGACGAACTTGCGTCGACGCCTGGTCGCGCGGGCGGCGAGACAGATTCCAAGACCGTCCTCGGCGACAAGCCCAGGTTGTTCATGACCGGTCGATCCTCACCATCACCATGAAATCTCTCAAATTCGCGGCCGCCCGTGTAGTAACCAACTCACGATCAACCCGGATGACGTCAGGAGCGGCACGCCAACTAAGGTGTTATCGACCATCGCGTCACGTCACACCATGAAACGCCACGTGTTTTCCCTGTCCCATCATCCGATAGCGCGACGCCCGACGCAAGGAGCACCCGGGTCGACTGCGCCGCATGTATTGGGCCCGGCCGATCGGAACTTCAGAGGAGAGAAGGGGATAAGTCCATATGCGTCGCTGGCATCTGCATCGGCAATCAGTGCGCAACGGACACCTGTACCAAGTGACCTATAAGTCAGTTCCAAGCGAAGACAACGACCATCTCGCGCCATCGCCGAACCCGTTCTCGGCGTCGACCGACTCTAAGTCAGTTCCAACCGAAGACAACGACCATCTCCTCACTGCTAACCCTCGCAGGCTCTGCGATGGGGATTGGTAACGGCAGCCGTTACAATCATGTTACGATGGTCGTTACGTCGACGGGATAACAGCGCAAGCCGAAGACAACGAGACGCATGATGAGCGTGAAGCTTCACAAGTCACTCGTAACGCGGCTAATCGCCGGGGGGTACGTCCTTGCCTTCGCCGTCCTCGCCATCAATGCCGTTGTCAGCGTCCGAAACCTGGAGGCGGTACGAACCACCTGGGACACACTCGTAGCAGACGGGGATTTTTTGCGGGTGTGAACGACGTCCTATCCGACCTCATCATCACCTTCACACTCACCACCGCCCTCGCTCTCGCATTCTTGTTAGGCGTCCTCCTCTTAGGTGAACGGAGCCGGATTGAACTCCGACGACAGGCCGATTGGCTTTCAACAATGCTCCGGAGCATTGGCGAGGGCGTGATCGCTACCGACAACGACGGTCGCGTGCTCTTCATGAACGCCGTCGCCGAAAAGCTCACCGGCTGGACTGAAGACCAGGCGAGGAGAATGCCGCTGGAGGAGATTCTGCGGATCACGACCGAGTCGACTGGTAATGCCGTCGAAAGCCCCATCACCAAACTACTCCGTGACGGGTCAGGCGTTTGCCTCGCCAACCAACCAGTGCTCACCGCCAAAGACGGCACCCAGCGTCCCATTTAAATCACTGTCGCGCGGATCAGGGAATCGCGAGACGATGAACGGCCTCGTTCTCGCATTTCACGATGCCAGAGAGCTGGATATCACCGAGCGGAAGCAGGCGGAGGCGGTGCTTCGGGAGAGCGAGGAACGATTACGCCTGACGCTCGAAGCGGGCTCGATGGGGAGCTTCGAGGTCGATACTCGAACGGGTGAGAGCGTCTGGAGCGATGTCCAATTCGAGCTCTTGGGCCTGACGCCCGGTGAGGTCCGGCCATGTCCGGAATCGTTTTTCCGCGTTGTACACCCGAATGACGTCGGCCGGCTCGTCGAACAATGGGAAGCGGCCAAGCGCAGCGGCAAGCTTGACACGGATTTCCGAATTGTTCGTGCTGACGGTCCGGTCCGTTGGTTGGCGGCGAAGGGCTCCTTTATTCTGGACGAGGCAGGCAAGAGGGCCGATCCTGATGCTTGGAAGCCCTTCCGCTTTCGGGGCGTCACTTTCGACATCACCGAGCGGAAGGAGGTCGAGGCGCGACTGCGCGAATCGGATCGCCGCAAGGACGAGTTCTTGGCGACGTTGGCCCACGAATTACGCAATCCGCTGGCCGCGATTCGCAATGGCTTTCAACTCACGCAACTGGGCGCCGACGACCCGGACACCGTGGAACTAGGCCGCAGCATCATGGACCGGCAGTTAACGCAGATGGTGCGGCTGGTCGATGACCTGATGGATATCAGCCGCATCAGCCGGGGTAAGATTGAACTCCGTAAGGAACAGGTATCACTTGAGTCGGTTGTGAACAATGCGGTCGAGACCAGCCGCCCTGTCATTGAGCAGATGGGCCACGAGCTGATCATCGCTCTGCCGAAACAGCCGGTCGTTATCGAAGCCGACCTGGCTCGGTTGGCCCAAGCCTTGATGAATTTGCTGACTAACGCCGCCAAGTATACCGAGCGGGGAGGTCGCATCTGGCTGACCGCCGAGCGGCAAGGGAGTGACGTCGTCGTGTCGGTCAAGGACACCGGCATCGGTATCGCCGCCGACCAGATACCCCGCCTCTTCGAGATGTTCTCGCAGTTAGACCATGGTTCGGCGCGGTCGCAGGGCGGGCTTGGGGTCGGACTAACGCTGGTGAAGCAATTGGTGCAGATGCATGGCGGCAGCGTTGAGGCCAAGAGTGAAGGACAAGGCAAGGGCTCGGAGTTCATCGTCAGGCTGCCGGTGGTCGTGGAAATGCCCGTTTTAGCGCCGATGAGGAAAGGCGGGATTTCGACCAAAAGGCATCCCTGCGAATCTTGGTCGTTGACGACAACGAGGACAGTGCTCAGAGCTCGGGGATCATGCTCAAGATCCTGGGCAACGACGTTCGCACAGCCTACGACGGTGAAACGGCGGTGGCAGCGGCGGAGGAGTTCCGGCCCGACGTGATCCTGCTCGACATCGGCCTGCCGAAACTGAGCGGCTACGAGGTGTGCCGCCGCATTCGCCAGCAGCGATGGGGCAAGACCGTCGTCCTGATCGCCGTGACGGGGTGGGGCCAGGAGGAGGACCGCCGCCGCTCTCGCGAAGCGGGATTCGATCACCACATCGTGAAGCCGATGGACCCGATCGCGCTGATGAAACTGCTGGCCGGACTGGAGCCAGTGGCACAGTGAAACCTCGTCGGCGCGGTCGTTGAGGAACCCAGAATCCGCCCATCGGGGCCTGCGTCTTGCTGGTCCATCGGCTAGCCGGTCAGATCAACTCGCGGATCGGCTCGCCGTCGGGGAGGATGCGGATCGGCCGGCCCGAGAAGTCATTGAACTCGGCACGGTGGTCGATTCTCAGGTGCCGGTAGATCGTCGCCAGCAGGTCCTGCGGTGTCAGGGGGCGCTCCACCGGATACTCTCCCCGCCGGTTCGTCGCCCCGATCACCTGGCCCATCCGCAGCCCGCCACCGCTGACCAGCGCCGACTGAGCACCGGGCCAGTGGTCCCGCCCGATCAAGCCGTCAGTCCGCACCAGCCGGGGCGTTCGACCAAACTCTCCGGCCGCCACGATCAGCACCTTGCGATCCAGGCCCCGCGCGTACACATCCTCGATCAACGCCGACACCGCCTGGTCCATAAACGGTGCCCGGTGCCGCATCGCATCGCCCAGGTCCCAGCGGGTTTGTACATTGAGATGGTCATCCCAACTGAAGTAGCGTTCCGAAAGCGACGGGGCCAGCGCATCGATCGTGATGACCGAGGAACCCGCCTCCGCCAATCGCCGGGCCAATAAGCAACTTTGGCCCCAGAGGTGCCGGCCGTAGCGATCCCTCAGCCGCGGGTCCTCACGGGACAGATCGAATGCCGTGGCCACTCTCGGACTGGTGAGCATCTGGAATGCCGCCTCCTGGAACGGATCGCCGTACTGGCCCTCACGACCGTCCAAGCCCCGACGAAGCCCATCAAACTGCTCAAGCAGGCTCCGCCGGTCCACCAGGCGCTGCCCATTGATGCCGGCGACGAGCGTCAGGGCCGGCGGGCGGAAGGCCGGCGCTGACGGGTCGCCGGTGGCAAACGCGGAATGTGCCACGCCTAGGTAGGTCGGCCGGGTCATGAATGGCTGCCTGGGGATGCCGACATACTGTGGCATGCCATTTGTCCGCAATCCTCGCGCCCGGCTGGTCACCATCCCGAAATCGGGGTGATCGGACAGGGCCGTCGAGGTGGGGTCGGGCCGGGCGGGCGTCTTGCCGGTGAGCACCTCGATCGAGCCGTCATTGTGCGCCGACATCGTGTGGTGCAGCGATCGGACCAGGGAGATTTTGTCGCCGAGCCTAGCCTGAAGCGGGAAGAGCTCGCAGAGGTCCAGGCCAGGGACGGCCGAGGGAATCGGGCGAAACGGGCCGCGATATTCGCTGGGGGCGTCGGGCTTGGGGTCGTAGGTCTCGAACTGGCTGGGGCCGCCCCACATCCAGAACAAGATGACCGAAGTGTCGGGATCTGCCTGGCGGGCGGCAGCCCGCGCGGCGAGCAAATCGGTAACGCCCAAGCCGCCCAAGGCCAGCGTGCCGAGTCGGAGGAACTCCCGGCGTCGGAGCGGTCCAGTGCAGGACAAGGGGGGCATGGCATGTCTCGCAGTGGGCGTCTTTGACATTTGTTGGATTTTACCACCGGATGGTCACTCCGAGCAATGCGGTGGCCAGGACCGCTGGGCTGGCGGTTTCGGGCTCCGAAATGAGGGCCAAAGGAGATGCACTGGTGAGCATCGCTCGCAGAACCCAGACTTTTTACGACCCTGTGTCATAACCAGTGGCCACTTGACCGAACCAATTCGAGCTGCTCGAATTGCAACGAATACTGAGGATCGACCGATCATGCGACACTTGTTCCCGCCGAGTCTAGCCATCCTGACGAGCCTCTTTCCGTGCGCAATGCCCGTTGGGGCCCAACCGGCGGAGGTCAATCCGCCCCGGGGCGAACGCGTCCCGACAGTAACCATTGTGCGCGGCGAGTTGTCGGCTTTGTTTCGCGACAATGCGCAGTCACCGCGCGTTTTAGGCGGTGTCGATTCGCTCTTCAATACGGTGCATGCGCCAGGGTTCGATGCCTTCGATCCCGACGGCAAGGGCAGTTCGGCTGGTCTCAACTTCGAGCACATCATCTCGGGCCACCGCGACCCGTCGAACATGTTCACACCGCGAAGTGGTCCCTACGCCCTCTACCGACTTCCCGACGGTTGTTCAGCGCGATTGGTAAGGCGAAGAGACGACGACCCCTGGTCCGTTTCGAGCACGCTGACCTACTCAGTTCGCGAGCCGCACGCGATCGACTTCGACTTTCGCTGTACGCCTCACAACCCCGATCGATTCGGTGCCGGGGCTACGCCGTGTTCTTCTTCGCCGATTACATGAACGAGGTTAAGGACGCGGCGATCCATTTTCGGGGCATTGCACAACCCGGCGGCACCGAGCGCTGGATCTCCGGCGACGTGCCGAAGGGCCATCCTGACTGGAATGGCGGCGGCACCTACCGTCACGTGGACGCACCGCCCTTGGCCTATGACGGCGACCACAATTTCAAGCTCAACCTCTGGAGCTACGACACACCGCGCTATACCCAGCCGTTTTACTACGGCGTGGCTGGGCACGGCATGTGCTTGATTCTGATGTTTGACCCCGCTTATACGCAACGGGATGAGGTCCGCCTGAGCCTTTTCAAGTTCAAACTACCCAGAAAAACCGAGGCCGGCCTGGGACTGGCAGTACGTCATCCACCGAGTTGAGCGGGGCGTCAAGTATGGCTTTCGTGGTCGTCTTATTTGGAAGCCCTTTGTCAGTCCCGAAGACTGCCTGGCTGAGTACTCGAATTGGTCGTCAAGGCTCAAGGCCGAGTAGGGCGACCCCCGCTCGATGATGAACGCATGCGATCTAGCAATGCAGCGCCCCTTTCGACGTTAAATCCCTTTACGTGAGCCGAAAGCTCATTCACTGCTCTCGCAACGTCATCAATATATTGGCCGATTTGCGCTCGCTCGATTCGATCCAGGTCTCGGCCCTCAATCTTCTCTATCTCGGCCAGGATTTTCTTCGCGAGGTTGACGCCTTTCTTACTTGGGCTGCTTG
Source organism: uncultured Isosphaeraceae bacterium (assembly GCA_963829765.1). Classification (GTDB taxonomy): domain Bacteria; phylum Planctomycetota; class Planctomycetia; order Isosphaerales; family Isosphaeraceae; genus CAWFRS01. Next base: position 55,777 of record CAWHKI010000176.1, read on the forward strand.
AGGCGGTGTCGAAGAAGTAGTTCTTCTGAGATTCGCTGGGCAGGCCGAGCCTGCTTGAGGGCTCGTAGGCAGTAATACAGAGCCTCAGTGGCGACGCTGCGTCGTGCGGACGTAACTAGGGCAAGAATGTCCACTTCGTTCTCCTTGACTACAGTTCGATAGCGTCAAATAACTTTCGTGGAAGACTCTCGACGATGTATTCTTCAGACATTGGGTTAGCCCTCTTCTTCACCTCGACTCGTCGCAATAGACTTGCGATCGGTGTGACAGGAATTACAAAGATGATTGGACGGAAGTCGCTGATTTGCGCCGCAGCTACTATCTCAAGGATTTCGATGTGTTTGGCGCGGTTTATTACCCCGGCCGTCAGCTTTACATCGGCCCCGCGCTGGATCCCAGACTTGTTCTGAGCGATCTTCGCTGAGTGCAAGTCCCCCGCAACCACTTCCTTGTGGAGGTTCCAATAAATCTACTTTGGGCTTGAGGTCGGAGGCACAGAGTTGCTCGGATTCATTCGTGATGAGGGATCGAAATACGGAGTGCACCAGACATAATGGCGTCTCCTATAGTACTTCTGGCAGATTTCGTACGCGAGCCAGGTGCAGCAGGAATAAAAGACGCCCTTAGTGTTCATTCAGCAGCCTCTCAGGGTGCTTACCAGGCGGTATTGTACGGGGAGATCCGACGGCCAGCTTAGCGACCGTCCGCTCTGATAACCGCTCAGACGACCACACGTCAACTGCGGCCGGCTCGACCGCAGCGCGAGGCTAGGCGGTCTGCTTGCGAGTGAGGATCGCCCGGATTTCAGGGACCAGATCGGTCGGCACGGACATCAACGTCATCCCCTCCGCCTCCCAAGCCGCCTCGATCTCGGCGGCCCGCTCGTCCTCGTCCTGCGAGTCGTAGTGGTCCAGCACCTCGCGAATCCGGACTTTGTCCCAGCCGGGTGGGAGTTTTTGCTCATTCATCGCGGTTTCCTCCGTTGGCGGCGGCGGTACGCCTTCTTGGCCTTGCCAGTCAACTCGTAGGCGGTAATAACGAAGACCCCCGTCGGCTCCTCTTCGGGCGAGTAAATTACCTGGAGATAGCCCGGCTGAGGTCCGGCCGAGTTTCATCCGCGATCCCGGACTGCCCTGGAGGTCGCCGCCCGCTACCCGCAATACCTGCTCGACTTCTTCCGCCGTGATCCCGTGCCCGTAGATGTGGGGCAGGCCAGTCTCGGGGTCAAGGTAGAAGCGAATGTCCAAGAGCGTGCTCCGAGCGGCGGGCTGTACCTTAGTATCGCACCTCCCCAACGCCGTCGCAAGTGGAGTCTTTGCGAATGCTTGCGAAGTGGGCGTCAAACCGCTCGGGCCTTGAGCAAGTCGCGAATTTCGGCCAGCAGCTCCTGGTCTTTGGTCAGCGGAGGTGAGGTGACGGCCTCCTGCTTCTTGGTCTTCATCACCCAGCCGAGGAACTTGACGATGAAGAGGAAGAGCGTCAGCGAGACGATCAGAAAGTTGACCACCTCGCCCAGGAACAGGCCGTAAGGGACTTCTTTGCCGTCTATGACCCATTTCCAGCCGATGTAGCTCTGCTGGCTGGGCAAGAGTACGCTCAAGAGCGGCATGATGATTTGTTTGACAAGCGAATCAACGATCTTGCCGAAGGCAGCGCCGATGATGACACCAACGGCCAGATCGATGACATTGCCCTTGAACGCGAAGGTCTTGAACTCGTCAAAGAGCGAAAAGACCTTCTTCGTCGGATCAAGTGGTGAAACTTGTCGGATTGGCCCCATGTCTTTTCATCGGCGCTGATTCACGCATGCAAAATCGTTCACTTCAAAAACAGCATCTCCTGATAGGTGGGCAGCGGCCAGAGATCGTCGGCAACCAGGCCTTCGAGCTTGTCGCCGGCGGTGCGGACGGCGTTCATGGCGGGGAGGATCTTGTCGCGGGCATGCTTGGCGTGAGCCAAGGAATCGCCATGCGGATGCTCTTCCAGGAGTGCGTCCAGCACATCGATGGTCGTCTGCAGCTCTTCGATCGCCGTGACCAGTTCGCCCAAGTGAGCCGACTCGGTCTTGGGAACCGTCGCGCCGGTGGCCTTGAGGCTGGAAAGGGATTGGGCGATCTCGGTTTGATAACGCAGCGCGGCCGGAAGGATCATCCGCTGGGCAATATGAATCGTCAACTGCGACTCGATGTTGACTGTCTTGCGATATCCCTCGACCAGGATCTCGAACCGTGAATGAAGCTCGCGTTCGTTGAAGACCCCGTATTTTGAGAACAGCTTGACCGACTTGGGAGAGAGAAGGTCCGGCAGGCTCTCGATCGAAGTCCGGCGGTTGGGGAGCCCGCGGCGCTCGGCTTCGGCGTGCCAGGCGTCGCTGTAATTGTCGCCGTTGAAGATCACTTGCTTGCTTTCCTTGATCGCGTTTTGCAGCACGAGCTGGATCTCGGCGTTCAGGTTTTTGCCGGCGGAGACAGCCTGCTCGAGCTGCGTGGCGATATCGTCAAGGCTTTCGGCGACGATGGTGTTCAAGACCACGATCGGGCCCGAGACCGACTGACTCGACCCAACCGCCCGAAACTCGAACTTGTTGCCCGTGAAAGCGAACGGACTGGTCCGGTTGCGGTCGCCGGGATCGCGCGGTAGTGTCGGCAAAACCGAGACGCCGACCTTGAGCTCGCCTCCGGCCTTCGCCGTCTTGGCTCCCCCCTTCTCGATCTGCTCGACGATATCTTGGAGCATGTCGCCCAAGAAGACGGAGATGATCGCCGGTGGGGCCTCGTTGGCCCCCAGGCGATGATCGTTGTGAGCATTCGCCACCGACATGCGCAACAGGTCGCCATGCCGAGCGACGGCGCGAATGACAGCCACCAGGAACAGCAAAAACTGGGCATTGTCGTGGGGCGTCTCGCCGGGTTTAAGCAGATTGTTTCCCGCGTCGTCGGCCAGCGACCAGTTGAGGTGCTTGCCCGATCCATTGACGCCGGCAAACGGCTTCTCGTGTAAGAGAAGCTGGAGGCCGTAGCGGTCAGCGACCCGCTTCATGGTCTCCATCACCAGCATGTTGTGGTCGGTCGCGACATTCGCGTTTTCGAATGTCACCGCCAGCTCGTACTGCGCCGGCGAAACCTCGTTGTGCCGGGTCTTGACGGGCACGCCCAGCTTGTAGAGCTCCGTCTCCGTTTCCAGCATGCAAGCCAGAACGCGTTCGGGTATGGCACCGAAGTAATGGTCTTCCATTTCCTGGCCCTTGGGGGGCTTGGCGCCAAAGAGCGTGCGTCCGGCGTTGATCAGGTCGGGGCGGGCGAAATAGAAGTTCTTGTCGATCAGGAAGTACTCCTGCTCGGGCCCGGCGGTGGCATAGACCCGGGAAGCCTCGGAGCCGAAAAGCCGCAGAATGCGCAACGCCTGCTTGGAAAGCGCTTCCATCGAGCGGAGCAGGGGGGTCTTCTTGTCAAGGGCCTCGCCGGTCCAGGAACAGAACGCGGTCGGGATGCACAGGGTGGTGCCGTTGGGGTTGTCAAGAATGAATGCCGGACTGGTCGGGTCCCACGCGGTATAGCCGCGGGCCTCGAACGTGGTTCGTATGCCCCCTGAGGGAAAGCTGGACGCGTCTGGCTCACCACGAACCAGCTCCTTTCCGGTGAACTCCGCGACCGCCGTGCCCTCAGCGGTCGGCGCCAGGAACGAATCGTGCTTTTCGGCGGTCAGGCCGGTCATCGGCTGGAACCAGTGCGTGAAGTGAGTCGCGCCGTGCTCCATGGCCCACTCTCGCATCGTGGCAGCCACGACATCGGCGATCGACGGATCCAGCGGAGCCCCTTTCTTGATCGTATTGCGAATCGCCTTGTAGACGTTCTCAGGCAGGCGCGCCTTCATGACCTCGTCGGAGAAGACATTGATTCCAAACAAAGTACGAATCGGCGCAATGGCTCGGGGCGCTCGCCGACCAGTCGTTGGCCAGGAGGTGATTGCTTGAATCGCAAA
>CAWHKI010000177.1:0-13231 GCA_963829765.1 uncultured Isosphaeraceae bacterium
TAGTGTATTTGTGCGTAGCGGCTAATCTGATAGCCTGACTGTGTGGCATGGGAATCCCTAGGGAATCAGGCTGAGAGAGCCATGTGGAGCGTCGAGGACATCGAAGCGATGCGGTTGAGCTCGACTTCTCCTCGTCGGGCCAAGGACAACGAGCCGCCACGGCGGTCAGCGCGGCGGGAATCCGTCTGTTCAACGCCATCGAACTCGTGGACGTCGAACCCTCAGCGACGCAGGTCGAAGTTTGCGAGTGCTGTGGTTCCCCCCACTGCTCACCGGGTGGTTGGGTCGCATTCAGGCGCATCGGCGAGAGAGTGGTCTGGGTACCGGCCTGGGACGAAATGGAGAAAGGCGAATGGGAGATGTCAGAGTACAGCCCGCCCTCATTCCTGACGAGTCAGGGTGCCCCCGTCTTCAGCGCCCGGCATGGGATCGCCTTCGTGCTCTTCATAGCGGACTCCGGACGCCCACGCTGTGCCACAGATCAACTCACGAGAGACCGCCCGCCTGTGCCAGTGGTCAGCACCTGGTCGTGTGCTGGGAACGTTTCCTGCTGTCCCCCGCACTCGTCGCGACCTGCTAATTGCCGTGACCAATGGCGATCTGAGGCCGAGGCGGAATGCGTCGATCAATGTCTTCGAGACCACTACGAGGAAAAGCAGGCCATCGAGACTCGTGCCGCAGCATATTTCAGTGGCGCCAATCGAGTTCTGGCTCGATCTCCCTGGAACTCCAAGTTGGAAGGGTTTTGGTCATATCAACACCCGGGCGTGCTTGCTGATCGATGGCGGCTTGCCCTCAGCCGGCTCTGAGCGAGAGAGAATTAATGAATTCCCGTCCGTCAAGCTCATTTCCTGACTCTATCACTCTGACCGAGACCGTCCCAGCCGCGCGGGAGCTGGATTGAACGCGAAGCAAGTTTGTCTGATAATAAAATTATCCCGCCTCCGTGCATTCGCGTTATTCCTTCGGGAGTTTCTGTATGCTCCAGACTGTGCCGAATCGCAAGACCCGAGACGCCGTCGCCGACCGATTGAGGGCTTAAGCACCATGAACGCGCTCGGTTGTCAATCCAAGAAAGGTGACACCCACCGCTCGCGCATCTTCCGTGGATTTTTGCCATCGCACTCGCGCTCGCCGCCGTGCCGCCATCTTGGTCCTCCCAGTGGCGTTGGCCTGGGCCTTCTCGGTTGGGAGCGTCATCGCCGCCGACCAACGGCTCGAATTGTTCGAGTCCAAGGTCCGTCCGATCTTCAGCGAGGCGCTGTGAGAAGTGCCACGGCGAGAAAAGAAGCAGGAAGGGGGCCTGCGGCTCGATCGGAAGTCGGGCTGGGTTCGCGGCGGAGAACAGGGGCCGGCGATTGTGGCGGGCAAGCCGGAGGAGAGTCTGCTCGTCAAGGCCGTGCGCTACGCGACCGACGAGCTGCAAATGCCGCCAGCGGGCAAGTTGCCGGATCGCGAAATCACGGCCCTGATCGATTGGGTGCGGAAAGGCGCCTTCGATCCCCGTGACGGCGAGCCCGCCAAGCCGGGTGCGATGACCCTGGGCGACGCCAGGAATTTCTGGTCATTTCAACCCCTGAAACGCCTGGCTGTACCAGACCGAGCAAGGCAGAGGGAGAGGCAACCGGAAACGCGGCAAACCCGGTCGACGCCTTCATTCTCACTCGGCTCGACAAGGCCGAATTGACTCCCCTGCCCCGTGCCGACAAGCGCACGCTTATCCGAAGGGCGACCTACGACTTGACCGGGCTGCCGCCCACGCCCGAAGACGTCGACTGCTTCTTGAACGATGATGCAGCGGATGCATTTGCACGGGTCGTTGACCGATTGCTGGATTCGCCTCACTACGGCGAACAATGGGGACGGCATTGGCTCGACTTGGTGCGTTATGCGGACACCGCCGGCGAAAACACCGACCACCCCCTGCCCCATGCCTGGAGATATCGCAACTGGGTGATTGCCGCCTTCAACCGCGACATGCCCTACGACGCATTCGTCCAAGATCAGGTCGCCGGCGACATCCTGGGAGGCGAAGGGCCTCCTGATGCGTATGAGAACCATATGATCGGCACCGGTTTTCTAGCAATCGCCAGGCGATTCGGCCACGACATCGACAAGGATATGTACCTTACCCATGAAGATGTGATCGACACAATGGGCAAGGTCTTTCTCGGTCTGACCATCGGTTGTGCGCGTTGTCATGCACACAAATATGATCCGATCTCGGCCGAAGATTACTATGCGCTCTACGGCATCCTCGAGAGCACGCGTTTCTCGTTCCCGGGGTGCGAGCCGAAGCAACAGCCGCGTGACCTGGTCACGCTAAAGCCACCCGGCTTGTGGGACCAGATCAAAAAGCCCTACGAACAGCGACTGGCGGCCCTCGATGCGAGGCTTCGGAAGATCGGCGACGAGCAGGCCGCCCTGTCGAAACGATCGGCAGGCACGTCTTCGGGCTCGTCGCGATTCTGGCTCAAGGAGCGATCGACGACGGCGGCTCTCAGGTGATCTCGACCACAGACGGGGCGAAGTCCATCCAGGTCGAGGTGGAAGTGGGACGAATCGTGCGACTGCTCGTGTATCCGAGGGCCAATCACGGTGCCGACAGCACGCTGGTCGAGTGGGAGATCAATGAAACCGGCGGCGCGAGGCGGCACTGGAGCCTGAGCCAGGCCGTGATGCGCGACCTGCTGGCCGGTAACCCAGAGCGAGACTCTCAGGGGGGCGGGGCGAGCTGGTATTTTATTGATGGGCGGGGCGGAATGAGACTTCTTTATGAGTCGATCCGCGACCTTGACGGCAACGTTGGGCTGCATGTCTGGCGCAACGGCGACACGCCGTCGGTTTTCGCCAACACCACCGATCGTCCGATCCGCGTCTGGACAAGCCTGCCGGCGCGGGCGTTCTTTGTCCATCCCGCGCCCGACGGCCCGGTAGCGGTTGCCTGGTCGAGTCCGATCCGCGGGACGGTCACCATGACCGCGCGGATTGCTGACGTCCACCCCGGCGGCGGTGACGGCGTGGGCTGGCGACTGGAGTGCCTGGGTGACGACGTGGCCGACGAGTTGGCTTTGCTGGAAGAACTGGCGAAAAAACAGAGAGCGATCGCCCGCGAACGAGCCTTGTTGGTCGCGAGCGAGCCCAAAAATGAAGTGGCGTACGCCGTAACTGAAGGGCCCGCCCACGATGCGCGGCTTCAGATGCGCGGCGACCCCGAGAAGCCGGGGCCCGTTGTGCCCCGGCGCTGGCTTAAAGTGCTGGGCGGGCAGCCCGTTTCGCCTGGGCCCGGCAGTGGCCGGCGACAGCTCGCCGGTTGGTTGACCTGTGGCGACAACCCCCTGACCTCGCGCGTGATGGTCAACCGGATCTGGCAATATCACTTCGGCAGAGGCCTCGTGGCGACCCCAAACGACTTTGGCAGCCGCGGCCAGCCACCGACTCATCCCGAGCTGCTCGACTGGCTGGCCGCTCGGTTTATCGAGGCGGGCTGGCAGATCAAGCCGCTGCATCGGCTGATCATGCTCTCCGACGTGTATCAACGAGCCAGCTCGGCGGTTTCGTCATCGCGGCACGACGCCGATCCTGAAAATCACCTTTACTGGCGGTTTGAACGTCGTCGGCTGAGCGCGGAGGAACTGCGCGACAGCCTGCTCGAAGTTTGCGGGCAACTCGATCGCGCACCCGCCGGCCCGCACCCGTTCCCGCCCGAGAGCTCGTGGAGTTTCACCCAGCACAATCCCTTTAACGCTGAATACGAAACGCACAAGCGAGGTCTTTACATGATGGTGCAGCGCAACCGTCGCGATCCGTTTCTGACGTTATTCGACGGTGCGGACCCCAACGCCACCACGCCGGCACGGCAGGAAACGACGGTGCCGACCCAGGCTCTTTTCGTGTTGAACGCCTCATTTTTCCACGAACAGTCCGCGAAGCTCGCCGATCGTCTGCTGGCCGAAGCCGGCGAGGCGAATCGACTGGAACTGGCATTCCGAAGGGTGCTCCAGCGGTCGCCGACTCCCGCGGAACGAGATCGGGCGAGACGGTTTCTGACGGCTTACACCAACGAGTTGCGCGGTGTGCCGCCCGCGCAAAGGCCCCGGCTGGCTTGGGCCGCCTGGGCCAGGGTCTTGTTGGGCAGTAACGAGTTCCTATACTTGGATTAAAATAATGCGAGATTTTCGCCTTCCCCAAGGTCGTCGCGGTTTTCTCCGTTCCGCCGTGGCCGGCTCCATGCTGATGCCGGGCATCCTGCACGAGCTGCTCGCCGCCGATCAAGCTGATCCGGTCGCTCCCAAGTCGCCTCATTTTCCGGGCAAGGCGAAGTCGGTGATCTTCCTGTTCATGAGCGGCGGCGTGTCGCACGTGGATTCGTTTGACCCCAAGCCGGCTCTTTTCGCCGATCACGGCAAGCAGGTCGCGCTCGATCATCCGGAGACGCGGAACCGCCCGGGCTACGAAAAACTTTTCTTGAAGCGCCCGGGCTGGGAATTCGCGCCGCGGGGGAAGAGCGGGACTGAGGTCAGCTCACTATTCCCGCACATGGGTGAGTGCGTCGATGAGATCGCTCTGGTGCGATCGATGTATACAAGCCACTCGAATCACTACAATGCGACGTTGGGGATGCACACGGGCTCGTTCGCGTTCGCGCGGCCGAGCCTGGGAGCCTGGGTCAGTTATGGCCTGGGAACCGAGAACCGCAACCTGCCGTCGTTTGTGGTGATCGCGCCGAAGATGCCCTACGCGGGGACGCAGGTCTGGGCGTCCGACTTCTTGCCGGGAGCCCACCAAGGGACGCGAATGATGCCTGGGCCCGAGCCCATCGCAAACCTGGCCCGACGCGAGCCCACGGGACGCCGGCAGGAACTTGAGCTGGCCGCGCTTGATGCGTTCAATGAGGCGCATTTATCGACCCGAGGTGGTGATTCGCGCCTGGCGGCGCGGATCAAATCATTCGAAACCGCGTTTGGTATGCAGTTTGAGATGCCGGCGGCCCTCGATCTGGCGGGGGAAAGTGATGCAACCCTAGAGCTTTACGGCTTGCCCCGCGGCGGCAGTGAGGGATTCGCCTGGCAATGCCTGGTGGCCCGCCGGTTGGTCGAGCGCGGGGTTCGGTTTGTGGAGTTGATCGACACTGGGTCCAGCGGCAACTGGGATTCACACGGCGACATGGCCGATCACGGACGGTTGGCCAAGAACGTCGATCGCGCGATCGCGGGGCTGCTCATAGACCTAAAGCAGCGCGGGCTGCTCGATCAAGTGCTGGTTGTCTGGACCACGGAGTTTGGCCGTACTCCCTTCAATAATACGGCCGATAACAAGGGCCGCGAGCATCATAGCTGGGCGTTTAGCTCGTGGCTGGCCGGCGCCGGCGTTCGGGCCGGGTGCGTGCACGGGGCGACGGACGAGCACGGGATTCGTCCTGTGGAAAAACCTGTGCACGTCCACGATTTCCACGCCACCATCTTGCACTTCATGGGGCTCGACCACACCCGGCTGACATACCGCCACGCTGGCCGCGATTATCGGCTCACGGATGTGCGCGGCGAGGTTGTCACCGGCATCCTGTCGTGATCGGGCGCCTCGTGATCGGCAATTGAATGGCTCGGCGGGCTTCCCTGCCCACCGACTGAAGTACCGCCTGTCTTTTCAGTCCGCGCTCTTCTTCTTCTTCGCCGCGGGTTCGATCTTCGAGGCGACACCGTTCTCGTGGATGATCTTGACCGCGACTCCCTTTCGGCCCTTCTCCTTAGCCTTCTCGATTCCCTTTTCCAGTCTTTCGAAGTCGACTTTACCGCTTCCCTTTTTCGTGACGTATTCGGTCTCGTCGGTGATTTTGACCTCGATCTCTTTGTCGGTGCCTTTCTCGACGACGGTAATTTTCTTGGCATCGGCGTCAACCTTGGTGATCACGCCGAACAACTCGTCGGCGACAACAGAGGCGACAACGAGGCCCAATCCAACAACCGTAGCGGCGACCGTGAGCAGGATTTTGCGTCGGTTCTGCATCTCAGTTTTCCTCCCAAAGCAACAAGAGCGATCAACCCGGCCGTGAACCGCCGGCATTTCCGCATCAGAAACGCACGTAAGGAACAGCCCGTTTTTTTCGGCAGGCGATCACGTCATTATGAACACCGATTCTGCCCGCAGGTAGTGGGAAGTGCCCCTGAGTCCGAAATTAGTAGATGGCTCGGCGACACCATTGATGAGTGCGAGCGCGGCGTCTGGGGAAGCTGGGTTCTCGGGCTCGAAACGGCTCTCCACGTGATAAAGAGACGCAAGGACCGTTCAGGTTATACCCTGCGCGGGGCGATTTGAGACATCTTGGGAGGGCGAGCCTCCGTGCGAGCCGAGTGCCGATGCCGGCTCGGACAGAGCCTCGCCCTCCCGTAGTCAATGTCGCGGCTCACGCGGCGCGATGTATAGCTTCCGCGAGCAAGACCGTCTTGATATCCTCGAACAGTTCGGCGAAAGTGAATATGATCAGGATCGGCGACACTGGCTCGGCGGCCGGGTCACGGCCGGTGCGTACACCGGACCTGAATTCAGGTCTGGCCGGGGCGTCATCGGAAAACGCTGGTTTAAAGTAGGTAGCCGGCCCTCCCCCATTCTCTCCCTGAGAGATCGACTCCTCATGAGTACTCCGTCGCCGTCCCTATGGAGGCGGTCTTCTTCGAGTTCGTTCCAGGTACACGGTGTTTGGCCGCGTGGGTTTGCCTGGCTGTTGCTGGCAGCCGCGGCGGGTTGCCAGGCCAACGCGACCAAGGTCGCTCCAGCCGAGCCGCCGGTGGTGCCCGTGAGTCAGCCGCTCCAACGGGATTTTACCAGCTACGTTGACTTCACCGGCCGAACCGAGGCCGTGTATTCGGTAGACATTCGTCCCCGCGTGACCGGATACTTGGTCGACATGCCGTTCGTGGAAGGGATCCGAGGTCAAGGCAGGGGATTCGCTGTTCGTGATTGATCCCCGGCCGTACAAGGCCCAGCTCGATCAGGCTCAGGGCCAGGTTGATCTTTACCAGGCTTCGCTCAGGCTGGCCAAGACCACTCTCGAGCGAGACCGGGCCATTAATGAGCTGTCATTGGGCTCTGTGAGCCAGCAGCAGTTCGATCAAGAGCAGGCCGTCGTCGACGAGGGCGACGCGAGGGTGAAGGCGGCTCAAAAGAGCATGGAGATCTCCCGGCTGAGTTACGAGTTTACCCGCGTCGTCTCGCCGATCGACGGGCAGATCAGCCGTTATTACTTGACTCTAGGCAACCTGGTCAATCAAGACCAGACCTTGCTGACGACGGTGGTATCGGTCGATCCGATGTACGTTTATTTCGAGATGGACGAGCCAACCTTGTTGCGCTTTCGCAAAGCGGTCAATGAGGGCAAGATAAAAATGCCCGAGAAGGGCAAGGGAATTTCTGTCTCGATGGGGCTCCAGGGGGAAGACGGGTTTCCGCATCGGGGGACGATCAACTTCGTCAACAACCAGGTCAATCCCGGCACGGGGAGCATCCTGGTGCGGGGCGTCTTTCCCAACCCCTTGCCCAAGCGGGGCCGCCGCCTGTTATCGCCGGGCATGTTCGTACGGATTCGACTGCCGATCGGTCAACCCCATCCAGCCTTGCTGGTCCTCGATCGCGCCGTCGGGTCGGACCAGGGTCTCAAATTCGTTTATGTTCTCGACGCGGCCAATAAGGCTCAGTATCGGAGGGTGACGACCGGGGCGCCCTACGACGATCGCCTGCGCGTCATCGAGGAAGGGCTCAAGCCCGATGACCTGGTGATTTTCAGCGGATTACAACAAATCCGCCCGCGGATGATCGTCAGACCAGAGCGCGCCCGATGCTCGGGGCCCCTGCGGACGAGCTCAAGAAGGCATCGTCTTCACAAGAATCGCAGTCGAAGAAGAGTGGCTCGGCCGAGGCGCCGCTGGTGCTGCCGGTGAGCCAGGCTGTCCGGCGGGAAGTGACGAATTATGCGGATTTCACCGGCAGAACCGAAGCCGTCCACTCAGTAGACATCCGTTCCAGAGTCAGTGGATATTTGGTCAAGATGCCGTTTCAGGAAGGAGAAGTTGTCAAGGCGGGGGACCTGCTCTTCATCATCGATCGTCGGCCTTACAAGGCACAGCTTGACCAGGCTCTAGGACAGGTCGATCTTTACAAGGCCTCACTGAGGCTGGCCAAAACCACCCTGCGCGAGATCGGGCCATTAACTCCCTCAAGCCGGGCTCGGTGAGTCAACAGCAATTCGACCAGGAACAGGCCATGGTGGACGAGGCCGACGCGCGGGTAAAAGCCTACGAAAAAAGCATGGAAATCTACAAGCTCAGCCACGAATTCACTCGCGTCACCTCGCCGATCGATGGCCAGATCAGCCGCTATTATCTCACGCTGGGCAACTTGGTGAACCAAGACCAAACGCTGCTCACCACGGTGGTTTCGGTCGATCCGATGTACGTCTTCTTCGACATGGACGAGCCCACATTGCTACGCACGCGCAAAGCCGTCAATGACGGCAAGATCATAATGCCCGAACACGGGACGAAGATTCCTGTTCTCATGGGGCTACAAGGGGAGGAAGGCTTTCCTCACCAAGGGTCCATCAACTTCGTCAACAACCAGGTCAATCCCACCACGGGCAGCATCTTGTGCGCGGTGTTTTTGCCAACCCCTTGCCGAAGGGGGGCCATCGCCTCTTAACGCCTGGTATGTTCGTCAGGGTGCGGCTCTTAATTGGTCAGCCTTATTCCGCCTTACTGGTCATCGACCGCGCCGTCAGCTCGGACCAGGGGCAGAAGTATGTTTACGTGCTTGATGCGAGCGGCAAAGCGGCATCCGCCGGGTGACGACCGGTCCGCTGCAGGATGACGGACTGCGAGTCATCGAACAAGGGCTCAAGCCGGACGACCTGGTGATCGTCGGTGGACTGCAGCAAGTGAGGGTCGGCCGGACGATCAGTCCGCAACGCGTACCGATGCCATCGTTTGGCCAGCAAAACGCGGTCGACGTTAATGCCGCGCCCGTCGAATCAGAGGAGCGGGCGGCGCAGGGCGATTCTAAGGCCGCATCACCCCCACCGGTACCAACCCAGCACTGAGAGGAGCGATCGTCCTTGCTTTCGCGACTTCTTTATCGATCGACCGATCTTCGCCACGGTCCTCTCCGTCGTGATCACGCTGGTCGGTCTGATCGCCGGTTACAATTTGCCAATGGCGCAGTCTCCCCGGATCACACCTCCCGGGGTTTCGGTGTCCATCAACTACCCGGGTGCCAGCGCACGGTCGTGGCCGACACGGTGGCGGCGCCGATTGAACAGCAGGTCAACGGCGTCGAGGGCATGCTTTACATGTCCTCGCAAATGGGTAACGACGGCTCGTACACCTTGACGGTCACGTTCGATATCGGCACCGACGTCAACACCGCGCTTGTGATGGTGCAAAACCGCGTGGCGCTCGCGATGCCGCAGTTGCCATCGGCCGTTCAGAATCAGGGCATCACGATCCGCAAGAAAACCCCCGACATCTTGATGATCATCAATTTTTTCTCCCCCAATGGCCGCTACAACGACATCTATCTGAGCAACTTCGCCACGATCTACATCAGGGACGAGCTGCTTCGCGTCTACGGCGTTTCCGACATCAACTACATGGGCCAGCGCGATTACAGCATCCGCGTCTGGCTGGACCCGCAGAAACTGGCGTCGCGCAGCATGACGGCCATGGACGTGGCCAACGCGATTCGTACTCAGAACCTCGATGCGCCCGCCGGGCAACTCGGCCAGTCGCCAGCCGCCAAGGGGCAGCCCTTTCAGTTGCCGGTCGATACCGTCGGCCGCTTGAGCGATCCCGAGCAGTTCGAGTCGATCGTCGTCAAGGCCGGCAAAACGACCGTGAAGGAGCCGACGACCGGCGTCGTGCGCCTGCGTGATGTGGCCCGGGTCGAGATGGGCGCGCAGAACTACAACCAGTCGTGCACCTTTGACGGCCATCCGTCTGTCGGGCTTTCGATCTACCAGCTCCCGGGAACCAACGCACTCGACGTCGCCGACCGGGTGCGAGCTAAGATGGAAGAGCTGAGAACACGGTTTCCCGACGATGTTGACTATGACATCGCCTACGACACCACGCCGTACATCCGCGAGTCAGTGACCGAGGTTTTCAATACCTTGCGTGACGCCGTCCTCTTGGTTGGTCTCGTGGTTCTCGTGTTCCTTCAAGATTGGCGGGCCATGATCCTGCCGATGATCGACGTGCCGGTCTCGTTGATCGGGACACTCGCGGTCATGTTCGCGATGGGCTTCAGCCTCAACAACCTGACGCTCTTCGGGTTGGTGCTGGCCATCGGCATCGTCGTCGACGACGCGATCGTCGTGCTCGAAAACACCGAGCGAATGATCGCCCGGGGATATGACGTGCGCACCGCCACGATCATGGCCATGGACGAGATCACCGGGCCGATCCTGGCGATCACACTGGCACTCTGCTCGGTGTTTGTGCCGTGCTGTTTTATCGGCGGGATCACCGGCCAGTTTTTCCGCCAGTTCGCGGTGACAATCGCCGTGTCGACGATCATCTCGGCCATCAACGCACTCACCATGACGCCGTCGCGGGCGGTCCTTATCTTTAAGACCGAGGAGGGAAGTCATGGCCACGAGTTCAAACGCGAGGCCTTGCCTTGGTGGATCTTCGGTGTTGTGGGGGGCGTACTGGCCGTCTGGTACGCGCCCCAATTCTTGGCTGGCCATTTTGGACTGCCGGCGCTCCCGGCCGGGGCTGATGGCGCTGCGCCCGCCCGGCCAATGTCGTGGGGCCTCACGGCTCTCTATTTCGCGCCGGGGTTGGTTTTGGGTGGGGCGGTCGGCTGGACGTGCATCGGGCCCGTGAATGCCGTGTTAGGCTGGCTCTTTAGAGGCTTTAATCGGCTCTTCGACGCCCTGACCAATGTCTATGGCTGGACCGTCGGCAAAATGCTGCGAGTGAGCTTCCTGGTCCTTGTCGTTTATGGGTGCTTCATGGGACTAACGTACTGGGTTTTTCAGCGCGCCCCCACTGGCTTCATTCCTCAACAAGATCAGGGCCGGTTGATCTGCGACATCCAGTTGCCCGACTCGCTGTCGCTGCCACGCACCCAAGAAGTCATGGCCAAAGTCGAAAGCATCGCCCGCGAAGACCCGGGGGTCGGCCACGCGGTCGCGCTTTCGGGCATGTCGTTCCTCTTGCAGTCCACCGGGTCGAATCTGGGCTCAATGTTCCTGGTCCTCAAACCGTTCCACGAACGAAAAGTCCCCGTCGCCGACCCGAAGGACAAAACGAAGCTGATCAGATTGCACGCCGAAGACATTATTGCCCGATTGCTCAAAGAGTATCCGCGACGGGTCAAAAACGCGGTGGTGCGAGTGCGCAACTCGTCGCCGATCCCCGGTCTGGGCGTTGCCGGTGGTTTCAAGATCATGGTCGAAGACCGCGGCGGCCGCGGCCTCGACGTTTTGCAAACCCAGACCGACGAACTGACCAGAAGGTTGCGCGGTCAGCCCGGCCTGGCCGACGTCTCCACGGGCTTCCGTTCGCGCACGCCGCAGTTATTCCTCGATATCGACCGGACCAAGGCCGAGGCCCTGGGCTTGTCGTTCGATGATGTCAATCAAACTTTGGGCATGTATCTAGGATCGCTCTACGTCAACAGCTTCAACCGGTTCGGTCGCCATTGGCAGGTGACCGTCCAGCTCGAAGGTGATTATCGTAATCGCGTTGAGGACATCAACCTGCTTCAGGTTCGCAACAAGTGGGGGCAGATGGTGCCGATGGGCACGTTGGCCAACATCCGCGAAATCGGCGGTCCGATCGTCGTGACGCGTTATAATCTTTATACCGCCGCGGCCGTTACCGGCAACATGCGGGTGGGTACCAGCTCCGGCGATGCGATCGCGACCGTGAACAAAATCAAAGCCGAGAGCCTTCCCCTGTCCATGACGGGTGAGTGGACCGAGTTGATGTACGTGCAGATCCGGGCGGGCAACACCGCGATTTTTGTCTTCTTGCTGGCGGTCTCCGCTGTTTTCCTGGCGTTGGCCGCCCTGTATGAGAGCTGGTCGCTGCCGCTGGCGGTCATCCTGGTGGTGCCGATGTGCCTGCTTTGTTCGGTGGGGGGCGTGCTCTATTCGGGCCGCGACGTCAACATTTTCGTCCAGATCGGCTTGGTGGTTTTGGTGGGGCTGGCGTGCAAAAACGCCATTCTGATAGTCGAGTATGCCAAGCAGAAGCACCTCGAGGGCTTGTCTCGGTATCAGGCGACGCTCGAGGCGTCTCGCTTACGGCTCCGGCCAATCCTGATGACTTCGTTCGCGTTTATCATCGGCGTTCTCCCCCTGGTTGTCGCGTCGGGGGCCGGCTCGGAAATGCGTCGGTCGCTCGGGATCGCGGTGTTTAGCGGCATGGTGGGAGTGACGCTCTTCGGGATCTTCCTCACTCCCGTTTTCTTCTCGGTCATTCTCGGGCTCAGTGAAAAATCGCTGTTCGCGTCCGCGCCGGTGCGCTGGGGCGGCTCCACTGTGATCAGTGGTCTGGCCGGTTCTGGGATGGGCTTTGTGTTTGCCAGGCTCGCACGGGCCGAAGTCGGTCGCATGTATTGGGCGATCGGGCTGGGCGGGACCGCGGGAGTCTTGGCTGCGCTCGTTGCCCTGGGGCTGCATGAGCGAATCCGCACCCAGTCGTTACGTTCGCGCCAGCCACATTCTCCACCTCCTCACCTGAAACTCGGTGCCCAAAGCGGAGAGCACAAGTCGTGATTTCACGCTTCTTCATCGACCGGCCCGTGTTCGCGGTCGTCCTCTCGGTCGTCATCGTCCTCGCGGGCTTCGTGGCGGTTTTCACCCTGCCTGTGGCGCAGTATCCCGAAGTCACTCCGCCGACCGTGCAGGTCACCGCGATTTATCCCGGCGCCAACGCCCTGACTGTGCGCAACACCGTGGCGGCGCCCATCGAAGAGCAAGTGAGCGGCGTCGAAAACATGCTCTATATGTCGTCGCAGTGCACCAATGACGGCGCCTATAACCTGACCGTCACGTTCCGCCTGGGCATGGACACCGATATGGCCCAGGTGCTGGTGCAGAATCGCGTGTCGCTGGCGCTGCCGGTCATCCCCCCCTTGGTGCAAAACGAGGGGATCAGCGTCAAGAAAATGTCGCCCAATACGCTGATGATCGTCAATCTGCTGTCGCCTGATAATCGTTACGACAGCACAT
>CAWHKI010000178.1:0-13484 GCA_963829765.1 uncultured Isosphaeraceae bacterium
TGTCGCTGAGCGATGGATTCATTTCGCCTTCTCCGTACACAAGTGGTGATTGTCGCCAGACCCTACTTTGACCAGACGCTTTCGATCCTGGCAAGCCTCTCGGCCTGAACGACGACACTACCTCGGTGCCAGTTATCTGGCATCGGCCCTCGACTGGTGAATCGAGGGGATCTAAGGCCGAACAACTCTGTCCGCCTCACGGGCGAGCGTCAGCGAGGGCCGCGGTGCGGAGGTCCCTGACGGGCGGGGCTTTTTGGCCTCGTAGATGCCGAGCTTAGCTGGAGCGATAGTCGGCTTTTTGCCGCCTCAGCGAACTGTAGTTTTCGCCGCCTCGTACCTGCCGAGGCGGGAGAGGACATTTCCCAGGTTGTGGTGTGCGTCAGCATCGCCGGATGGCGCCGTACGGCCTCAGCGTAGTGAGCCGCCGCTGCCTCGTACTTCCCCTGCTCGGCGTTGACCAGGCCGAGGTTGAGGCATGCGCTGACTAAACCGGGATTGAGCCGCACGGCCTCGGCGAACTGGGGCCTCCCCCTCCGCATACCTCTTTTGGCGGGCAAGGACCGTCCCCAGGCTGTTGTGGGCATCGGCGGAGCCGGGATAGAGCCTGACGGCCTCGGCGAAATGAACCTCCGCGGCCTGGAAATCCCCCTCGGCTTGGAGGGCGATGCCCAACTTGTAATGGGCATTGACCGAGCCGGGTTTGAGCCGCACCGCCTTGGTGAAGATGAGACACCGCCCCCTCGTAATTCCCGAGGCCGAGCAGCATGTCGCCCAGCTTGTAGCGCGCGTCGTAGTAATCGGGATTGAGCCGCAGCGCCGCGGTGAAACGACCCACCGCCGCCTGGTAGTTACCCCTGGTTTGGAGGTCGTAGCCCAAGTTTAACTGGGCCTCGGCGAGGTCGGGATTCAGCCGCAACGCTTCCATGAACTGCGCGACCGCCTCCTGGTGCCTCCCCTGGTCACGGAAGGCGGGCCAAGTTGTCGTGCGCGATGGGAGCTAGAGTTTGGACCATGGGTCAGCGCATGCTCCAAAGGGTCTCGGAGTTGTGCCAAATCCGGCACTGGTTCCGCGTCATGGCGGTCAGTCCCAGGAGCGTTCCCAAGCCAAGGGCGATGATCCCGATGACGGCGGCGTCAATGGCGCCACCGTGAGCACATCCGCCAGAGCCAGCAAAAACCGGCGGCCGCCACCATGACCGAACCCAGCATAGACATGTAACTATAGCGATCCGCGGCGATCACGAAGCTGTTGTTCCGAATGATGCCCGAGTTGGGTGCCAAGATCACCAGGTAACTCAGCCAAGCCGCCAACAGTCCAGGCCAGCGCCGGCGCAAAGAAACAAGCCGGCGGTCATCGCCAGCCGTCGC
Organism: uncultured Isosphaeraceae bacterium; assembly: GCA_963829765.1. GTDB lineage: Bacteria > Planctomycetota > Planctomycetia > Isosphaerales > Isosphaeraceae > CAWFRS01. The sequence continues at coordinate 1,369 of CAWHKI010000178.1, forward strand.
GAGGATGCTCAAATTGAACGGGAGTGCGCAGCCAATTCAGCTCCTTGGGCAACGGGTAGAAGGCGATGAGGTCCAGCGGTAACACCGTCTTCACGATGTAAAACCAGATCGCGTAACACGCCTGGGCAATGCCTTCCGAGGCGTCGTAATGCTCAATTTCGGAACGGTGATTGCGCCCTGACCGCGATCGCCAGGCCCATGAAGAGAAGGCTCGTCATCACAAACGGAACCTTCTCCAACAAGACTCTTCGCGCCGACGCACCGAACCATCGCCCGGTCCCGTCACGCGAATCGCCGGAGCGGGTAGACGTCCAGGATCAAGAGCACCGCGGGCAGGCTCACCGCCACAGCCTTGAACAACAGGGCCGCCACGAACAGGAGGAACGAGCCCACGAGCCAGCCCCACCGCGGCGATTGAATCCGTCGGGAATGCACGGAGATAGGCGAGAACCGCCAGCATCGAGAACAGGATGCAGGGCAGATACGGTTGGCACGAGGCCCAGGCCACGGCCTCGACGCGAAGCGGGTGCACCGCGAACAGGGCGGTCGCAAGCCCCGCGCTTAAGGAGCACGTCCACGGGGTCCGTGAGGCAGGAATCGGCCGGCATCGGACGAGCAAGGCCACGGTCAAGACATAGAGGACCACGGCGTTGGCAACGTGGAGGAGCAGGCTGGTGAGGTGGTAACCTCGTGGGTCGAGTTGCCAGAAGACATATTGGGTCTCGAAGAGCATCCACGCCAGCGGCTGGTAAACGCCGAGCAAGGACGTCTCCACGCCCACTTGACCTGGGCTTCGCCCAGACCGCGGAAATAGGGGTTGTCAAGAAAGTTCTGATCGTCGTCCCACATCACGAAGCCATTGGCGAGGACGGGAATGAAGGCATAGATGACGATCAAGGCCAACGGAATCGCAACCAGCCAGGTGCGCCGGTCCCAAGCCGGCAGCGGTTCCCGGCTCGGAACCGGAGCCGCAGCCACCTGTATCGGCCTTTCTTGCCCCAGCTCTTCCACCAACAAGCCCCCATTTAACCGTGTTTCGCAAATCGGTCGATGCGACGACCGCCATCAGGTCCCGGTGGCCGTACCCGAAAAAGCCCTGGCCGCCACGAACCAGCGGGCGAGCGATGTCCCGTCGTAGTCGCAAAAGTCGCGGTTGCGCGGCTGGTGCCGATTTGCTTCGCGAGCGAGCGTTCGAGCTCACGCCATCACGGTGCGGTGGGCGTGATCGGCTCGCCAGGGATCTCCTTGCTGCGATTCTGCTCGATCGTCCAGAGCACGCCGGACGCGACGTGGCGGTAGAGGGCCGGCCGGTATTGTTCTGGAACCTCGTTGGCGATCCATCGTCGGGCCGCCTCGGCCGCGCCGCGACGACCTTGTTGTTCGGCGATGGCGCCAGGGCGACGAGTTGCTCGGCGAGAGTCGGGTAAATTACCACACAGGCTCGGGCGTCGTCAAATCGGCCAGTCGAGATCAGGCTGTCGACCAGAAAGCCAGTGAGCACCCCGCGCAGCCCGTCCTGGTGAACCGAGGCGACGGCTTCGGCCGCGGCCTGGTAAGTCGCCGTGGCCGCCTGATTCTGCGCGCCGGCCCGGCACTGTGCTTCGGCCAAAAGCAGCATGGCCTCGGCACGCGATTCGCCATTTTCGATGCTCCGAGAGAGCTCCACTCCTCGTGCGAATTGCCGCGAGTCAGCCGCCAAAAGGGCGATCCGAACCATGGCGCGATACTTCCAGATCAGCCGGTCGATTTTCTTGGCGACCTCGAACGAATCGACCAGAACCGAGTCGGCCAACTTGCGGATCGTCTCGCTCTTTTTCAGCGTGGCGCGACGTTGAGCACGATCGTCGACGGTCGGTATTTTCCCGGGCTCGGCCCGCTCGCCCGGCGAGGGTCGATCCGCCGTGAGTCGGTATCCATAGCGTTCATGTATTCGTTGGCGATGGTGGCGCTACCCGATGCCTCACTTTCGGCGACCTTGTAAAGCATCTCGTTGCGATAGGTCGGGTTGTCGATGATCGAGGCCAGATAGACCCCACGCTGCCATTCGAGGCGAGCCATCCGGATCAGCACCTGAGCTGTCGCGGCGCTTGGGCAATGCCTCGGGCTTAGCGTCGGTGTCGCCGGCGGGGGGCACGTTGAGATATTGATTGCCTTCACGCAGCAGGGCTTCTGTCAAGAAATTTAGCGAGGTCACGATCGCAATCAACCGCTGGTCGCGAACCAGGGGAATCGTCACGTCCGACGTGGCGGTGATTGCTTCTTCGAGAGTCTGATGGGCGAGATTCAGTTGGTTGGCGCCGATGGCACCGTTGGCGATTCGCTGCAAGGCCAGGCTCCGCTCTTCAGGGGTCGCGATCAACCGCGCGTTCTTCAAGAGGTCGTTAGTGATTCGGTTCGGTACCCTCTTACTGCCCGCGGCGGGCTCTTCCATCACCATGAACGGGATCAGGTAGGGATCGTTGGGGAAAGAGACATCGACCCCCGGCCCGAAGCTGGCAATTCCCGGGCGCGAATCAGATCCCGGCAGCAGGGGAACGGGCCGACCGCGAAGATTGATGCCGCCGGTGCGCCCGGGCCCGTTCCCGATATCGAACCGGACCGGTTGCGGATAACACCGGTGAAGCCACCCGCGCCGGTGCCGGCGCCGGTGCCCGATGAGAGCCCCGGCCCGCCCGTCATCTGGGCGGCCGGCAAGCTCCAGCCAATGCCAGAGTAACGACGAGAATCGCCGATTTTGTGATGGCTCGAAGTGTGCTAAACATGCGGCTGATCTCCCGATGCGGTGTGCTTCTGCATTCGATCGCCAAGCGGCGGCCATCGGGCGCAGATGACCCGTACCACCCGAACCGGCCCCGATCGCATCGCCTATGGGAAGCATGCCTTGAGATCGCCCCCAGGTCAAATGGGATCTCCCTAAGTTGGCCCGCCCCCGCCGAAAATTCGCTTCGGATTGTCAATCAGAATGAGCCTTGCCAGTTGAAGCGACTCTTCGGCCGACCATCCCCGGCCGCGAATCCCCGCTTCGCTGAGAACATCCGCCAGAATCCGTCGAAACATATTAAATTTCGGCGCGATGAACTCTAGCTTGTACGCATCTGAATAATATCCCAAAAGCTTGACTTTGGGCAGGGCCTGGAGCCTGCGCGCAAGTCGGTTGCGATATAGACCGGCACATTGGCGTACCACCAGTGCCCCATCGGCAGCACATTGGGGAAGATCCAGGCGTAAGCCACGAGTTCGGCGCCCGCGTCGGGGGCCAGGGTCGAGACCGGGAAGGTCACGTTCGAAAAGTGATTGAACAACTCGCGGTAGTCGTACAGGCTGACCCGACGATCGAACAGGTCGCGTCCGCCGGGGACTCCCGCGGGATAAACATTGCGAACCGGGCCGATCATCAAATCGAATGGGAGCCGGAACTCCGCGCAAAACTCGGCCAGCATCCAGAAGACGGCGGACCGCACTTCCTCGTGCTCGTCGGCACGCAGCTCCAAGCCGTGAATCGCCTTGCGAACGGGCGTGACCGCGCGCCGTGGCGATGCCCGCCGCGGTGCGAAATCCGGCGGCAAACTGATCGCGCAGGCCCTGGCCCCGCGTTTGACAAATCGCTCGAACAACCGGCCGATGGCATCCCTCAAGCTGGCCCAATCCTGAACGTCGACATCGGCGGCCAGCCGCAATCGGGCGATCGTCTTGGGATCATGCAGCTTTAACACCAGGTCGTCGGTGCGCAAGCACGGGATGAATGCCGCCGTGTCCCAGCCGTCCAGGCTGTCGTCAAACTCGTTGGTGAGAAACACGGCCTCAAGGTTGCTCGCTCTCCAGACTTCTCGGTCCCACTCCGCGCCGTCGCGGTCATGGTTGGACCGATCGAGCAGCTCGCCGATATTCTCAGGGGTGATCCGATCGTGGGAAAATCGATGAAACGTCCGCGCGATTTCCAGCAGCCACGAATACTGGACCGTCGAGTCGATGCGATCGAGGTATTCGACGAGGTTCCGAACGCGCACCGCGGGATCGAGGTCGGGTGAGACCAGTTGGCTGGGCATTCCGGTTGAGTGCGCGAGCTCTGTATAGTAGTGGTATCCCAGGATTTCATCGAAATGTCGCGCGGCCGGCCGGCGCGGATCGATGTGGGTGTGCGGATCGTAGATCGGCCAGCGCACCATCTCGTCAAAGAGCTCGCGGGCTGACGAGTTTGCCGGCATTTGGCGTGGGGGCATGATCGGTGGCAATCGTGAAGTCGTTCGCTCAGCGGTTCTGTGGTCCCCGTCGGGGTAACTCCTGCCCAGGTTAGCCGTCATGGCCGCGGGCCGCAAGGGCCATGTGAGGCAACGTGACGGATGGCCCCACGGGGGCGTGGAGGGCTCGGCAAAGATGATGCAGTATAAGTCCGCGATCAACATCGTTGTCACAGGGGGCGGTACCATCGCGAGGATCGATGACGTGCGTCTGCTGACCAACATCTCCTCGGGGCGATTCGCCGCGGCCATCACGGAAGCGTGTCTGGATCGCGGCGCCAGGGTTTGGCACATTCATACTGCTTCAGCCCAGCTTCCCTTGCGGCGTTTCGGCGAGTTCGCACTCGACGACGACGATCCGTCCGCGGAGCTGCTTCGCCTGGCGAGGCTCCGAGAAAAGTGGCTTAGCCAGCGCGATCGGTTACAGCTTTGTCCCCTCGCGATCGGTAACGTTGACGACTACGCAGCGACCTTGAAAGCGACCCTCAAATCACAGCCGATCGACGTGGTCTTCCTGCCGATGGCGGTTGCTGATTACGAGCCGGCGCACCAGCCGGGTAAAATTAGCTCCTTCCCGGAATCTTTGGTCTTGCACTGCCGGCGCACGCCCAAAGTCATTCGCCAGGTGCGCGACTGGTCTCCGTCGGTTTACTTGGTCGGATTTAAACTCTTATCGCAGGCGACCACAGAAGAGCTCATCCTTCGCGCCGACGCCGCTTGTCGCGACAATCGGGCCGACCTGACTGTCGCCAACGACCTTCAGACCGTTCGTCAGGGGAAACACACTATTCATCTGGTCCGCCCTGGCCATGATCCCGAAACGCTCGAGCCAGGCGAGGACCTCGCCGATCGACTGGTCGCGCGTGTGATGCGTTGGGCCGGAACATCTCCGGCGGTCGATCCAACATGAGCGATCACGGCGAAACCGAGCCCCGCCCTGCCGCGTCGCCGCCCGAGACGGGCGAGCGCATCTACTTCCCCGAGCTCGACGGCCTCCGCTTTATTGCCTTCATGATGGTTTATGTGTTCCATGAAGGCGTTTCCCAGGGAATCATGGCACGGCTGATCGGCTCGCGGGCCGCGTCGGCATTGCGCGAAAATGGCCGATTCGGGGTCCAACTCTTCTTCATCCTGAGTGGATACCTGATTGCGACCCTTTTGCTCCGCGAGGAAGCTTGCTACGGCCGCATCTCGCTCCGCGCATTCTGGATTCGTCGCATTCTGCGAATCTGGCCCCTCTATTACCTCATTGTTTTCATCGGCTTTGGGCTGATCCCCGCGCTCGACGGGAACCTTAAAACGGCTGGCTATCGCGACATGTTGCGAATTCATCTCATTCCTTTTCTGGCATTCCTCGGCAACTGGTCGATGGCCCTGGTCACCCCCCTGCCCGACTGGCTCAGCATTCTCTGGAGCGTGTGCGTCGAAGAGCAGTTTTACGTGATCGTACCGCTTATGATCGCGTTTGTTTTGCCCCGGTATCGACGGCCGCTGGTCGCCGCTCTCATGGCCATGGCCATCGCTGTGCGTTGGTTCTGCGCCGATCACTACGGTTCAGAGCTGATGATCATCTTCAACACGCCAGCCCAGTTCGACACGCTGCTTTGCGGAGTGTTTCTGGCACTCTGGCTGGGCTGGGACCGCGACCGACCCCGTCTGGCGCGTTGGCTGCGCTGGCTCCAGTGGCCGCTCTACGCGGCCATCGGCTGGCTCATGAGCCAGAGTCTGCTGGCGCATGGTACCGTCTGGCATAAGACCTGGGATTTTGTCTGGGTGTGGCTCTGCGGACTGGGTGTCGTGATTGTGGCGGTGTGGGGCCAGGGTTGGCTTCGGACAGTCCTCTCGTACTCTCGGCTCGTCTGGCTGGGCAAGATTAGCTACGGGCTGTACATGTACCACGAAATCGCCCTGTGGGCCCGCGAGCGGATCTACAGCGTGCTCCCCTGGTTCCCGAATAGAGAGGAGCTGCTGACGATCGCGACACTGGCGCTGACCATCGCGCTCGCGGCTGCCTCGTATTACGGCTACGAGCGGCGTTTTCTGGAGTTCAAGCGAGCGTGGACCAGAGTTCCGTCGCGGCCGGTCTGAGCTAACGGCTGGCTCGGCAGGTTTGCCGCTGCCTCGTCATGGTTTGGCGGTTGGATGGGCCTCTTTGTCCGGTTTGAGATGTGCGTCAAACCAATCGGCAATAATTGCCGTATCCTTAATCAGATTGGGCCAGCCATGGGCGGCCCCTTGCTTGACAACCAGCTTGGTCTCGACCCCCGAAGACTTGAGCTTGTCAAGGACGACCTCGGCCTGTTGGATCGGGACCAGTTTATCCGCATCGCCGTGGATGATCAGCGTGGGAGGATCGTCCGACGAGGCGTGATAAACCGGGCTGATCTGGCGGCCGATCTCGAGAATCTTGTCCATGTCCGTGACGCGGACGAAGGTCTTTGTGTTCGGGTCTTGCTCATGGAAATCGAACGGCGGCTTGAATCCCTTCAAGACGCCGCAACCGATCGCGATCTCACCGGGCTTACCGTAGTTGAGAAAATCCGTTGGTGGGAAGAAGCAGCCGACCGCCTGGACGCGACTCGATGTCTGGTCGACGGGGTCCCTGGCATTCTTATCGCCGGTGTCGCCGGCTGTTCCCTGCATGAGCGACAGGTGTCCTCCGGCCGAGGCCCCTGTAATCCCGATCCGCTCTGGGTCGATGTGATAGTCCTTCGCATGAAACCGGATGAAGCGCACGGACCGGTTCATGTCCTTGACGATCTCGGGAATCGTGAACTTGGGCTGGCTGCCGTGCACGACGGCGAAGACCGTGTAGCCACGATTGAGCAACTCGCCAATGAAACCGGGATTGATCGCCTCATGGGCCGAGAACCAACCACCGCTGACCACCCACACAATGGCAGCCCCATTGGCATTAGCCTTGGGGAGGAAAACGTCCATCGTGAGGGCCGTACCGAACTTGCGGGCGTAGACCACGTCGACTTTGCGGTCGAAGGCGACCTTGTCGTCTCCTTGGCAAATACTCGGTATCGACCCGGCCGCGACGAATAACAACAGCAGATTTCGCATGGTGAGCTCGACTCCCTGATAGACGCATGGCGGCGACAGACCTCGCGATCGCGCTGACCCTGACTCTTCGATTCGCAGACGCGGCGGTTGGAAGTCGGAGTACGCACCGACTCGGACCGCAGTTTTTCGAGGCCGGGGATATCTTACTCTGCGGATGAGCGATGTGCCACGAGCGGCCGATAAAACCGCGGGGGGACGCCGGCGGCCATGAGCGCAATCGCCGGCACAATCGGCGCACGCATGGCGCAGGTCGGTCCAAAACAAGACGTGGACGAGCGTCAGGCCGATTGCGATCAACGGAGCGGCGATCCGCGGCCAGCGCCAAAGGCCGGGCTGAACGAGCCCGATACAGACCGCGGCCCAGAGGGGGATCGTCCAGGCCATGGTGGCCCACCGTGCCATGCCGGAATAAACGGAGGCCGCCGGGGCTACGCTCCAGAAGTGTCCGATCCGGGCCAGCATGGCACGGCCGAAGTCGACCGGTCGATCTCGAGCCAGTTTCCAAACCTGAGTTCTCAAGTAGCGATCGGCCTCGGGGCCGGACATGCCCTCTGTCGCGCGGTTGACCGAATCCCACCAGAGCCACTGGTCCTCGCCGGTCCACACGCGACCCCGCGGACCGTTCAAGACTTGGTCGTAGTAGACGGGATTGTTCGCCAGCGCCAGGGTGTAGCCGCCGTGGGTCGTCGTCCACACGGGCTCGCCGAGAACCAGAGTATTGCGAATCATCCACGGCAACAGAACAACGGCGAGCGTGATGGCGAGCACGCCGCCGCGCACCAGGCGGGCCTTCAGCTCGCCTGGTTTCGCGACGAACGCGGCCGCGATCGTGAGAACGGCTCCCGCGAGCAGGCTCGGCCGGCAAAGGCCGGCGAGCCCAAAGCCGAGGCCGCCCAGGATCGGCCCCGAACATCCTGGCCGGCAGAGCGCCGCCAGGCTCGCGGCGATCAAGAAAGCCGCCGGTGTCTCGGTCATCACGAAGCGGCTCTGCCAGACCAAAACAGGATCGCATGCCGTCACAAGCGCGGCGATCGCGACTTGCCCGTGAGACATGCCCGAGCCTTTCGCCGCGGCCGCCGTCAGCCACACGGCGCCCGCCCCCAGCCCGAGGTGTAAGAGCACAATTCCGAGAGCCGAAAGTTCGCCATCGTGCGAGATCAGAGTAGCGAGCAAGAGGGGGTAAAGCGGAGGCCGGTACGCGGTCGGACGTCCCTTGAACGTGAAGCCAGCCCCGGTCGACAGCGATCGGGCCAACGGCACGTAATTATCGGGATCGTCGAATCGCCCGGGACCGCGAACCATGACCGCCCCCCGCAGCAGAACCGCCAGCAGGATGATTGCCCAGAGAGAACCGCGTTTGGATCTGTAACGCATCAGCAAATCCAGAATTGGTCTCTCCCTTGCGGGTCGCCACCACCGCTGGCGGCGTCTTTCCGACTTCGTGCGGCTTCCGGTAGAGTGATTTTACCCTGAGACCACACGATTCGTCGCGACGAATCATTCTGGCACTGCCAGGTCGGACAATTCAGGACAAGTCACGCCCGCGTAGTCTGAAATTACGGATGCGCCTTCATTGACACGGCCCACGCCTAGGGAAGAAACTAACTTAAAATCTCCACTCCAATCTGGGCGATAGCCTGATGACGGCGGGACCAAAAGTTCGGGGGCAGCGCAGATTTGGAGGCCGGCCGCTGTTTCTCGGGACGTGGTGGGACCGACCGGCGGGTGTGATGATCGCGGTCGCCCTCGTCGCACTCACTCTGGCCGCGCCTGCTTGGCTCATGGCCGACGAATTAAGGTATTGCGCCCTCTTTGGGGACGATTTCGTCTACATCGCCGAGTCGCGGGATGCGACCACAACGCTCCATAACTTGCTCACGCCGCACAACACGCACATCGTTCCGCTGTTTCGCCTCTGGACGTTCGCCCTGGTCGCGCTGGCCGGGCACCTGGCGAACATGCAAACGGTTTTTGGCGCTGCCTCATACTTCGGACTCGTGTCGGCGATGTTGGTCGTCGGCCACTTCGTGATGACGGAGTCCTCCCGAGCCGCCGTCGCATTGATCGCGATGGCCGGCGTGGGGATCTCCTCGGCGATCATGCCGGCGGTAACGTGGTACTCGGCCGGACAGGCCCTCTGGGCTGGGACCGTGGTCGTCGTGACACTTGTACTATTGCGAAACTGGTCGCTTAAGGGGGGCCGCTGGCGATTCGCCCTGGCGGTCCTGGGGGTAGTGGTGGCCCCGGCGATCTGGACGGGCGGGCACGTCGCCGGATTGGCCGGGGCGGCCTATCTGTGGGCGACCGGCCGGCCTCGGTGTCGGCGGCGGGCGCTGGCTCTGCTTGGGGTCGCCGCGTCGGCCATCGCTCTCGAATTGGTTCTCATCCAACGCGAGATTCAGAAGACCGCGATCATCTGGGAGCACCACAACGAACTCTGGCCGAGGCCGATCCAGGCGGTTCTTCATACCGCCCAGGCCATGGTCGAGGCGATCCTTTTTGGCAATCTCGGCCTCGATACCATCACGACGCCCCTGCAAGCCGTGGCTCTCATGGTCGGTCTCGTAGGGCTCTGGGCTTGGTCCCGCGGCGGTTGGCGCCAGGCCACGCCGCTGGAAACGTCTGGGGCGGCGATTGTTCTGTTCGGCTGCCTGATGGCTTATATGTTCCGGGGCAACCTACCGTATAGCAGCCTACGCTCGGTCGGCTGGTATCATGCCATCCCCCAGATCGGCGCGGTCCTGTTTGCGGCAGGCTGGTGGGTCGGTCTGACACCGCTTTCTGGTCAGGGACGGCCCCATCGACTGACACGTTGTGGGGCCATTGTCGTGCCGGGACTGATTCTTCTTCAGTGTCAAATGCAGGCACCACGCGCCGAACGATCCCTGCTGGCAGGGGCGCCTGCCATGACCGCCTCGGAAAAACAAATCTTCCCCGTACCGGAACTCCAGCGACTCCGGGCACTTTATTTCCGGGAGAATCACCGCGACCGCCAATTCCGCCACCTGGCACGTCTCGACGCCGCCGAGAAGGTGTGTGCCCGGCTACGGATCGGGCCGGAGACGATCCGTCGCACGTTCGGCCGGATTCTCATGCCCGGTATCCCAGACTTGCAGCGGAGTAGCGACGTCGTCAGCGTCATGGCCCTTCCTCACGACGTCGGTGCGGCGGACCTGGCGGTCGTCCGATCGGCGCTGGAGGGATTGCTTCTTCTTGAACCGGAGCCCCGCCCCCCGTGGCTGAGCCCCAATGACCCGTGGCCCGCGCCGCCCTGAGCGACACCGGCCTTAACCGCTCGCTGCGTTGGTGTTTTGCCGTATGCTCCTGGATGCCCACGAGTGTGGACCGCAAGACGGACGGTGCTTCAGCCGCCGGAACGGCTGCCGGGTCGATTCGGCGTCCCAACGGTGTGCTTCGAGGCAGCGCAAGGAAAAGGGGGTCAGAAAAGGGGGTCAGGAATCATTTAAGGGCTCCTTTCGAGAAAAGGGGTCAGAAAACGGCTCAGGAATCATTTAAGGGCTCCTTTCGTGGACGCCCCCGAGGACGGAACAGCGACTCCAGCCCGAGCCGGGCGGCTACCGACGCCTGCCACGAGGGCGAACCGAACGGCTGGCCGCGCTGAATGCTTCGGCATACCGCCGCCTCCTCCTTCGGTGCAAACGGCCGATTCACGCCGCGCGGTCCGGTCGCGAGGCCGCGCGATGGGCCACGGAGCCAACAGTGGTCGCTCTTCATCCGCCTTCGTTCGTCGTGCCGAGAGGCTGCCCCATCGCCAATCCTCGGCTCGAGAACAGGACAAAAAAATAAACGGTCTCATCAACGGGCTGGGAACAAGAATCCCGGGTGCTGCTCACCCAAATGATCGAAAGCGCTGCCGAATCCGAGATCGGTCCCACCATTGGCCATCTCAGGCGTCGCATTGACCTGGTTGCTACTCATCTGAATGGACGGGGAAAAAATGGCGGAGAATGGCGCTTTTTCGAGGGCCAAAAGCGCCATTTTTCGATCGCTTGGGCCAAGGCCGCTAAACACAAGCCGTTGATTTGTAATCCCTTATGTCAGACGACGTTTTTGGCGCCGGAGGACGAGAAAAATGGCGGGCGCCAATTGTGTTCGGCACGATATTTGCGCATGTACACTATTATGGGTGAACTTTAACGGTGGTATGATTTGGAACGGCACGGATGGCTCGGCGCCCGGCAAAACGACCGAAATCTCGCGATATCCAGGGGTTAAAGTACCTGGACCGAATACTGCCATTACTGGATCAACTGCACGACGTCGGCTGCCAACGTGACAGGGCCGGCAATCGGCAACTGCATTTTGATCAGTACTGCGTCCTCGTTTTGCTCTTCCTCTTCAACCCGCTGCTCCGCTCGTTGCGAGCATTGCAACAGGCCAGCGAGCTGGAGAATGTGCAACGAAAGCTCGGATGTAGCCGCGTCTCCTTGGGGTCGCTGTCCGAGGCAGTCGAGGTATTTGATCCGCAACGTCTCTGCGGGATCATCGAAACACTTTCCGCCGAGATCAAGCCGGTCTCGGACGTCCGTCAATCTCACCTCACGCAAAAGCTCATGGCGGTGGACGGCAGTGTGGTCAAGACACTGAAGTCGATTGCGGAAGCCGCCTTTATGAACGACAGCAATGGCAACACTCATAGTGGATGGCGGTTCCATACCCATTTCGACATCGATCGCTACGTTCCGAGCCGAATTGAGGTGAGCCCGGCCTTAAATAGTGGCCACAACGACGAGAAAAACCGCCTCCGCAAGTCGCTGCTACCCGACCACTGCTACGTCATGGACCGCT
>CAWHKI010000179.1:0-17728 GCA_963829765.1 uncultured Isosphaeraceae bacterium
CGACCTTCCCGACAAAGACGATCTTCCCCGTCCCGGCCGCCTCGGCCGCGCCATCCAGCCGAATCTCGGCCGACTGGCCGAACGCGACCTGCTCCGCCTGAACCGGCGACAGCTCGCAGCGGACGTCGAGCTCGCGCAGGTCGACGATCTCTCCCCAAATCAGCGTGCCCGGCCAGGTGACCGTGCCCGCGCTCACGTCCAGCCAGGCGACCTCTCCGTCGATCGAGGCGGTCACGGTATAAAGCTTCAACTCGGCCTGGGCCAAGGAAAGCTCGGCTTCGGCGGCGAGCTTCTGCGACTCGTAGTACAAGGCTGTCGAACGAACATCGTTATACGATGTCCCGGGAAGTGCCCCGGTATGCAGCGATTTCTCGACCAAGTCGAGATTGCGCCGGCTGTATTCGGCCCTCGCCTCAATGCTGCGCAGCTCCTTCTCCCGTGCGCGAATCTTGGCCTGGGGCTCGAGGTCGAAGAGCTTGATCAGCACCTGGCCTTTCGTCACCCGGTCGCCTGGGCCGACCAAGACCTCAACCACGGGTGAAATCGCCGAGGCGATGATCCCCCTGCGGGCGAGCATGCAGCGCGTCCGCCCCGGCGCCTCCAGTGGGGCCGCGGCCACTGGCTGCGCGGATGCCGCCTTGGTGACGGCGGCAGGCGCGGCCAACTTGCAAACCGCCACGGCCCCAAGAACGAAACCACATGCCGCTAACGGGAGCAACTTCATGGGTTGATCTCCACTCGCTGCTGAAACGACTAGCCCGCAAGGAAGATCGAACGAGCGTACGCGCCTGATTCCTCCTGGACGAACTCGGCGAATAACACGCGATGAGCTTCAGGGATCAATGGGAACAGGTCGGTTGCAACTTCGACGAAGCCTGTTCCTGGCCGCGCCGAGGGCTCATCGCCTCGGTGGAAGAGGTACAAAGACGGAGGGGAGACATCGAATTGAGACTCCAAGCCCGGAAGGTCTGCAAAGTTGACTCCCAACGGGCCGTTTCCAGTCTCCAGCGAGAATGCCAGGGCGACCGTAAATTCCGCGCGATGGAGATCACGTGCGTTCAACGCCAGTTGAAAGCCTCCATCCCCCCATTCACCCATAACTCCCGTTTCCGGAACTCCGGGTCGACCTGGTCGACGTGTAGGTCGTCGCAGCGCAAATCGCCTCGACTTTCAATCGTTTCCGCCAACCACCTGCTGATCTTGTCGTACTTGGTCATGATCTTGCTCTGCGATCGGAACACCCGCACGTGTAGCATATCCCGTTCCCTACTTTACGCGATGATCGGTTCCGCATGGAAGAAGAAGCCCGGCGGTTGCTCAGGATCCGACCGAGCTCAGATGGTGCTCCATGCTGTAGCGAACCCGCGTCGGAACATTGCCCTGGTCGTCAACCGCCTCGGCCCGCTTGAGCGAAACCACGGGACGCACCTTGACGGCTTCGGCCTTGTCGGCGGTGCCGGCCGCCGACACCTTGGGCGTATAGTCGACCTTGACGGCGGCAACGCCCGACGCCTTCGAGTTCTTCGACGCCAGCGACACGGTCACGCCGGTCGCCGTGTTGGCGATCGACGGGTTCGTGGCCTCAATCTTCGTCAGGCGCTCGTAGTACGAGGCGTTCCCCATGTACTTCTTCAACTTGCCGAACGCCAGCGCCGAGTGGGGCAGGTTGAGCACGTCCTTTTGCGTCTCGAACGCCACGCCATTGTTGGTCTCGCCCGTCAGGGTCGCGGTGGTCAAGCCGAACGGCAAGTTCAACTGGTCGGCGACGAAGACGTAGGTCTGGAACGGGAATTCGTCGCGATGGACCTTACGCGTGATGTGGGCGATGGACGCGACACCGTCGAGCTTGACCGTCGCCGGATTGATCAGCGACACGGGGAAACCCGAGGTTCCGAAGATCGAGACCCGCACCAGATCGCGATGGTTGGTGTCGATGATTCGGTGTTCATGCGGGTTAATCAGGATGGGGGGAGACGGAGGGATACTGGGTGGCGTGGGGGTGGGCGTCGGTATAGTGGCCTGGGAGAGCGTGAAGGTTTGCTCGGGCATGTACACGTCGGGAATGCCGCCGTCAGAGTCGTTGCCGGCGAAGGCACCGACTCCGATCACGCTCGACGGCGTCAGTGCGTGGCCAGTCTCCTGCCTGGTAAAGCTGCGAGAAATTCGTAATCGTGAACTCGAGATTGGGATGCAAGGCGTCGTTGGCGAGATAATAGTTGCCCGTGTTATTGGTCAGGAGTGTTCCGAACCCAGGACCGACGTTCGGCATACCCGATGGAATTGCCTGGGCCACTTGATAAGGCTTCGGAACGGGCGACGGCAGCGGCGACTGGGCGGGATTGGTCGACGGCGCAGGCTGGTTCGGAGAGAATCCCGCGACGACGTCAGGGTTGCCGGTGTTGCCCAGGTCGAGGAACGAGTACATCTCGATCTGATCGCCTTGCAGGGCCGGAAATTCTGTGAAAGCGGGGTCGAGCAAGAAGACGTTCGGGTTGACATTCCCCGTGCTGCCATTATTATCCGCATCGCCGGCGATCACCTCACCGTTGGGGTCCGACGCCGTGTTGGCGGGAGGCGACTCAAAACCGAGGCTCAAGGTATCGTCGGTGGAGTCGTAAGAAACAGCGATGGCCGTAATGGCGTAACCCGATTGCTTAATGTAAGTTGAAAGCGGCGATGGGATCGTCGGCGGTGGGTTGGCGTTCGTTAAATACACCACTCCCGGCGATTCTGTAGCGGGAAAATCAGTTATGACGTTTCCGGTGAAGTTAACACTCAGTAATCGCCGATAATCCAAATGTTCCACAGCCACTGCGGAACGTTTGGCGGGCTTGGGACGGCGACCTTGCCGCCATGTCCGAGCGGCCTCAAAAAGCTTGGAGAAAAAGTACATCGTCCCTCATCCTTTCTTGGCTGGTCCGCCCGCGACCGGAACGGTGCCTGACTGGAAAGGGTCACCCCACGACTCCGTGAAAGGATCACCGAGCTCGAGGATAACCGCGCGGTGTGAATCAAAACGCCGAGCCCACCGAGCCCCCGCGGGCCGGCTGGGATTGATCGGTTTCCTTCGTCCACTTCGGTGGCGTGGCGCTCCCCAGTGATGCCACCGCATTTTCGGGACGGAGACAATCGTGGCGAAGGAATTTACAGAGGAAGGAGCCTCAAAATGTTGGGCCGAAATGTAATGCGTTCGTGTCTCGCCGTCGCCGTGCTTCTGGCGCTCGAAACGCCCTGGGAGACGTGATCAATTTCACGGGTGATGTCACCAACGACTTCAGCAGTGCAAACGCCCCTAACGCAACAATTTATAACAATCCTGCCGATCCTTACACGGCCGCTTCGCAGGTCGCTCCTGGAATCTTCCTGAAAGATGCCTCGCTCGACTACAACGCCGCCAACGACACGCTGTATGTCGGCATACAGACCTATGGCGTAACCGGTTCCGTCAATGGCTCGTCGATCGCGACCGGAAATGGGCTGGCGGTGGGATTCGCGCCGATGAACGCCAGCTCGTTGAACGTCAACAATCTCCCAACCTTCGCCTTGGTGGCGGGAGACTCGAATTATTCCGGGACGCCGCAGGGGCGCGGTACCGGACTGGACGGGTTCAATGTCGCCACATACTCGGGGAGCATGGCGCACGGGGCGATCAATCTGTTGACCGGCTTTGGTACCTCGTTGACCACGAGTACGGGCAGCCTCCAGGGCAGCCTCGCGTTCGCTCCCAGCGCGTCGACCCCCGACTACGAATTCACCGTCACGAATTTCAGCAAATTGCTGGGCCCTAACCCCTACGGCAGCGTGCTGGTCATGGTCCAGGATGGCCAAGTGAACGCGAGCTCTGGGAAAAGTGAATTGCCCTTGCTCTTCACCTTTCCGACCGAGGCCCAGACCATCACGCCTAACACCCCCGAGCCAGCGGCACTGCTCGTATGGGCCTGCCTGGCCGGCGGGATGGCCTGGGGAGGTTACCGCCGCCGTTCGCGGCGGTTGCCGTCTTGACGCTCGTTTGTTCGTGGCGATCGTCGGCAACATGAACACGTCCCTGCGCAAAGCACTTGCTCCTCCGTGAGCCCGCCGCTTTGTACATCGACCGGACTCGAGGGCCGAGTCCGGCCCTTTTTTTCTGATCTTCGCCAGCTTCCCCTCCCGTCCCGAACTGCCAGACGAGTCACCGCCAAGCGTTCGACCGTCACTGCTGGTCCGCGCCGGCAAGATCGACAGGGAGTAGGGAGCGATGCTTCCGCGCCCGATGAGCCTGGCACGTATCGCGATGACCCCGGCGCGCGTGGTATTTCCGGTCGATCGCGAACCGCGGCTTGCGAATTTGGTGACGGTCCGCTAACTTTCGGATAGTCCCTCGTGCGATTTGACTGCGGATCACACCAGTCAGTGAAAGTGAGACAATCCGTGAAAGTGAGACAATGCGCGAACACCTGATGATCTTGGGAATCGTGTGGCTCGGGTTAAGCGTGCCACTCGATTCCGGCCCCAGTGCGAGGCCAGCCCACGAAGGTCGATGACGACGACGCCAAGACGCTCGAACAACGAAAGACGTCCCTCCGCATGACGCCGGGCATCGTCTGCCGAGCAATCGACGGCTACGAGAATTACAAAATCTTGCGCAAGGCGACGCAGACCCGCGACGAGAAGCTGCTTGTCTATTTTCGGCCCTTGGGCTTTCAGACCGAGTTGGTCGAGGGGGCCTACCAGGCTCATCTCGTTACCGGCTTTCAGATCCGCAAGCGCGGTGAGAAAGCGGTCCTTCAGCAGAAACTGAAAATGTACGAGTACAAGCCCAAGAGCCAACGACCGCTCCGTCTGCTTTACATGAAAAACGCGATCTCGCTCAAGGGTCTTGCACCGGGAGATTACGACCTGACCTTGATCCTGCGTGATGAGATCGCCAAGGGACCTCCGGCCAAGCAGGTCGTCAGGTTTCGAATCGTTGCCGCCGATCTGCCGGGGGAAGAAGCAAAGGCGAGCGAGTCTGACCGCCAGCCCACGCCGGACTGACCGATTTCGCCGGTAATGCCCATACCAAGCTTTAGGCGTCGGGTTTGACCGGGCGGCTTGGGGACGTCTGTTCCTCGAACGGAAGCTTCGCGTTCGCACCACTCATTTCGGCCGCGATCGATTGTGAGGGAGGGACCGCCCTGAGATAGACATCCATCTGCTGGCCGATATATACGTCCAGCGGGCGTTCCTCGGGTAGCTCGTAGATCACTTGCAGCACGCGCTGATCGACCCGCTCGGAGTTGTTGCCGGTCAAGCTCTGCTTGGGGATCACATACGGCTCGACATAGACGATTTTCAAGTTGAATCGGACGTTGGGCCGGCCCTTCAATGTCGCGACCGCGGGCGCACTCTTGGAGAAGTACAGTAATTCGGGTTCGTCGATGTCGACTCGCACGTGCAGCCGCTTGGCGTCGCCGAGCACGATCATCGGTTCTTTCCAGGTCATGGCGGCGAATTGGCCCAGGCGCACGTTGAGCTGAAGGACCTCGCCGTCCATGGGGGCGCGAACGATCAATCGCTCAAGGCTGATCTTGATGCTTTGAACCTGGCTCTCGGCGAGTTGGACGGCGGCCCGGGCAATCTCGATGTCTTCCTTCCAGCTTCCCGCCAAGATTTTCTCGAGGTCGGCCTTGGCCTTGGCGTAGGTCGCCTTGGCGGCGTAGTAGGCGTAACGATCTTTGTCATAATCGCTGGCCGCGATCATCTGCCGCTGGAACAACCGCTCCGTCCGCGCAAGCGCCGCCTCGGCGTCGTTCATCCTGGCTTCGGCCTCCTCGCGCCGACTCCTTGGCCGGTGGGATGTCTTCCGGGCGCGGCGAGACCAGCAATTTGTGCAATTGCGCCTTCGACGCCGCAAGCTCGGCCTCTCGCACAGCCAGCATCGACTTGTACTCGCGGTCATCCGTCTTGAAGAGGGAGCGCCCGCCACGACTCTCTCGCCTTTCTTGACGAAGACCTCCGTGACCACTCCGGGAATGTTCACGCCGATCGGGATATTCTCCCGGCGCGCTTCAACCAGGCCGGACCCCGCGATCATCTTGACCGTTTCGGGCCGCGTCGGCGGCTCGACGATCGGCTGTGCCACCGGCTCCGGCCTCCTCGCCTCCACAACCCTTGCGATCGCGAAAGTAACGCCGATGACCGCCAAAATCGGTAGGACAATCTTTGTGACCATAACTGCCTCGAAGAAAAAAAACGATAAAGCCGAACTCCGGCTAGCCCGCTCGCTCAGCGGCCTGGATTGACCGCTCATCGATACAGACGAGCGATCCGTCATCCATGTGGGCGATGCGGTCGCCGAAACTGAACACGCGGTTGTCGTGCGTCACTACGACGACGGCGCGATCGGGACGAACGGCGACCTCGCGTAGAAGCTCCATCACCGTGATGCCAGTGTCGTGGTCCAACGCGGCAGTCGGTTCATCACAAACCAAAAGGCGAGGCTCGTGAACCAAGGCCCGGGCGATCGCTACCCGCTGCATCTGTCCCCCCGAAAGCTGACTGGGCAGGCTTTGCAGTTTCTTGCCCATCCCGATCGCCGCCAAGACTTCGCCGGCCCGGCGCACGGCCCGCTGCCTCGCCCATCCGGCGATCACCAGGGGAATCGCCGCGTTCTCCGCGGCCGTGAGCGCGGGCAGCAGGTTGTACTGCTGGAACACGAACCCAATGTTCCTCGCCCGAAACCGCGTCAGGGCCCTGTCGCGCATCGTCGTCAGTTCGTTACCAAAGACGCTCACGGTCCCGCGATCGCCGTCGAGAATGCCCGCGATCACCGACAGCAAAGTGGTCTTGCCGCAGCCCGACGGCCCGACGATCAAGGTCATCTGACCGTTATAGACGTCCCAATCAATCCCGCGCAGTGCCGTGACTCGCTGCTCCCCATTGCCAAAATGCTTGGTGAGACCACGAATCCGCACCGCGATGGGATCAGGGCCTTTCGCGGCCCGATCGGGATCATCGATCAACATCGCTGCGGAAAAAGGCTGCGTGAACATCGATTGATTCCTGGCCTTGAAAGAGCGACACGATAAAGTAAGAACGACCCGACACATGCCTAGATCGGGGATCGGGAGACGGAGTCCCCTCCGACAATTCCTGTAGGAGCCGGCTCTGTCCGGCGATGTTTTTAGCCTTATCGCGGCTCATTGTAAAGTGATGGTGAACGGTCGCTTTGCTCAACGAAAGACGATCGCCGGTTCCAGTCGGATGACGCGCTGCACGCTCACCAAGCTCGAGAGGATACAGATCAGAATAATGGCGCCCGCCGTGATCGGCAGCAGCCACCAGGGCGTAAAGAACGCCAGCTCCGTCCCCGCGGTTCTCCACCCGAACAAAGCCGCCAGCCCCACGCCCATTCCATATCCCAGTAAACCAACGACAGTGGCCTGGAGGAGAATCATGAGGACGATCCGGCCGTTGGTCATTCCCATCGCTTTTAAGGCGCCGAACTGCTTGATGTTTTCCAGCGTGAAGTTATAGAAGGTTTGACCCGCGATCGCCGTGCCCACCAGAAAGCCCAAGAACGCGGTGATGGCGAAGTTGATCGGGATGCCCGTATATTTGAGGTAGTACTCGATTGTCGCCCGCATGAACTTGTCGCTGGTGAGTGCCCCCAGGCCCGTCTGGGCCGTGATCCTACTCGCCACGGTCTCGGGCGCAATTCCCGGGCTCGCCTTGGCCAACACGTAGGAAAGAATCTTCCGTTCCTGGGGAGCGAAAGACTTGGCTCGAGCATAGGTCGTGTAAACGACCGGGTTCGATTGGAAGGTCGGCGTTGCCACGCAGATCCCCACGATGATGGCGCGATGGTCGTTCATCTCAAACTGCCGTCGCAAGAACCTTTGATAAAACTGCTTCCCTCGCTTGGGCAGGTCGTTCCATGGTTCATCCGGGTAAAGTTTGCTCAGCCGGACGTTGTCGACGATGACGGCATCGGGTTGCCGTAAATCGCGAAGCCGGCCGGCGATAATTTTCGAACTGTGGGCGCTCCCACAAGGCTCGTATCATCAATCCCTAACAAAATCACCTGTTCGATCACGGTAGGCTGGTTCCCACGCGACACTTCCGGGTTGATCTTCGCGCGGGCCGTGCCTTTGTAAAGCGGAACGGCCCATTGGACCCCTTCCACGCCGCGCACCCGGTTCAGGTTGTTCTCGAGCATCGGCTTGACGTCATCGATATAGCGGACCGCTGGGTCCATGACCCAGAGATCGGCCCCCGTGATGTCGGTGATCTGACCACAGGTCCGCAGCATCAGCCCACAGAAAATCGAGCCCTGCTGGTTGATTAAGAGCGCGGCGAAGGTCAGTCCCATGACGATGCCCAGGAACTTCGCCCGGTCCCCCATCAGCATCTTGATCGCGATCCACGACACCGGCCCCACCTCCTTCCGATTCAGGCCTTGACGACGGCACCGCTGCCCGAAGGATTGCCTTCCTCGTTCAGGGGCCCGCAACCCAGGGCCGCCAGGCAAAATGACGTGATATGATCCGTCAAGAATTCCAGGTCGAGCGACTCGAATGACTCGCGCCCAATCAACCGTTCCGCGATCGGCCGGCCCATGCGGTAATACAAGCACTGGCCGATGACGCTGAACGCCAAGGCGTTCAGCTTCCGCTCAGTCGGCCCCAGGGCAAAGTCGGTGCAGTATTCGCTGGAGTCGCTCAAATTTGGGCCGAATGGCCTCGCGGATCAAGACGTCCGACGCTGATGTGGGGTGGAGCATCTCGCGCAGCATCAGCCGGTGCCGCCAGTCGTCCGGATCGTTGATTGCAAGCACGTTGCACAAGAAATGATGGACAAAACACCGGAGCTCCACGGCTGGCTCTTCCGGCATGGCCGGTTCGGCGTCCGCGCTTTCGAGACCGCAGCGGTGGGCGTCCAGGACCGTTTCGACATAGAGCTGCTCTTTGGCCCCGAAATGGTAATTTACGGCCGCGATGTTGGCCCCAGCCCGCTGGCAAATGGTTCGAATTCGGGCCGAGTCGAAACCCTTGGCCGCAAACTCCTCACCGGCAGCCTCGATCAAGCGAACCTTGATCGGATCTTGTGCTTCCGTAAGACTCGTCGAACTCAATTCCAAACTTACCCCCCGAGCAAAACGCGCCTGGCGCGGCGATCGAAGCTGGTTTCCGATCTCGCGTCACGCTCCCAACAACTGTTTCAAACAATCGTTTTAACGCACTGTATCGATTTTCGGCGCGACGTCAAGTAGCACTTCAGGTTCTTTTTTCCGGCGACAGCAGCCGGCCAACAAGGTTAAATGGAAAGCGGGATTGGGATCTTCCGAGAATCGATCGCGGCATTGCCGACAGAGGTGGGATGAACGCGCTTGAGTGGTTGCGTGCGTCGAATGCAGGGCCGATCCGCCCGGTTTATACCGTTTTTGGCGACGACTCGTATTTGATCCGCGAGTCGATCGCGGCGATCGCTCAGGCGGTGCTTCCGGACGAGGATCGTGAATCGGGCATCACCCGGTTTTCGGGGCCAGTGGCTGTGCTGGCCACCGTGTTGGATGAGGTGTGCACGCTGCCGTTTTTTTCGAAGCGGCGGCTGGTGATTGTCGACGAGGCCGACCCGTTTGTCACGAAATATCGCAAAGACCTCGAGGTGTATGTCGTCAATCCCTCCCATTCGGGTACCCTGCTTTTGCAAACGAAGCAGTGGACGGCGACCACGAAGCTCGCCCAACTCGTGGAAAAGACCGGACTTGCGATCAATGCGTCGGCCCCGCGCGAGACGGAGCTTGTCGCATGGGTGAGCGAGCTTGCCCAAACTCGTTTCGCGCGCGGCTCACCACCGACGGCGCACGTCTCTTGGTAGAGCTGGTTGGGCCCGAGGCGGGGTTGCTGGCGTCTGAAGTGGAAAAGCTGGCGATTTATGCCGGCGACGCCCACAGGATCGAACGAGCCGACATCACAAAGCTGGTCGGCGGGGGTCGCGTCGAGACGATCTGGAAAATGCTCGACGAGGCCACCACCGGTCAAGGGCGGCTTGCGCTTGAACACCTCGCTAACCTGCTGTCAGCCGGCGAGTTTCCCACCCCACTGCTTGCGGCGATGAGTGCGAGCCTGCTGAAAATCCACCACGCCGGACGCCTGCGCGCCGCCCGCCTTACTCTCGACGAAGCCTGCCGCATCGCTGGCGTCCCCTCGTTCGCCGTCGATAAGACCCGCAAACAACACGCTCATCTTGGCCCACTGCGCGTCGATCAACTCCCCGCCATGCTCCTGAAAGCCGACCTCGACATCAAAGGGGGCAGCTCGCTTGACCCCCGCACGGTCATGGAAATCCTCCTCTTCCGCCTGAGCCAGCCGCGTACCGACTGACCCCGCTCCAAGTCTCGCTTTATTTTGCTTGACAGGACGCTCGCCGCTCGAAATAATCACCGAGACGCGAGCCAATCGCTTCTCAGACCGAAACCCAATCGCAAGCAAAGATCCCCACTTCACGGCGAGATTTTCCAGTTTCGCCAAAATCTAGCGATTCGGCGCGTGCCTTAACGCCAAACACGTTCTATACTCCCTTCGGCGAGTCGAGTATGCCATTTATTGCGCACCAACCCGGAGAATGACATCATGGCCGGCAACAGCCGCGAGACGCCCACCAGCCTGACCGAGCGTGTGGAAACAAAGGTTCGCCAATTAACTCATGGGCGGATTCGCAACCTGATGGTAGAGGAAATCCGGGGCCAGGTCATCGTCAGCGGCCAGGCGCCTTCGCGTCATACCAAGCAGCTTGCGATGCATGGGGCGCTCGAGCTCCTCACAGGTGAAACGTTCGCGGAGAAGATCACGGTATCTTCCACCGGTTGAACTTGAGACCGCTGCCTCTTTTGGCGATAGTAAAGCTGAGGCGCACGGCCAACGCCCGAATGGAACTCGGAATCGGCCACGAACGGCCACGAGCGCCGCCGTAACTGTCGTTAGGAAGAGGGCTTTCGCATGACTGTCCGATCGCGTTTCCTCAGAGGCGCAGTGAAATTGCTGGCCGGCGCCCTTTTGCTCGTCACGTGCGCAAGCGCCCGGGGACAAGAGTCGTGGGATGCGATCTATCTCGCCGGTTCAAAGATCGGCTATGTGCATACGTATGTCGAGAAAGTCAAGGATCGCGGCAGCGACAGAGACTATCTGCGAGTGCGCGTTGATATCGAGCAGCGGCTGAAACGTGGTCGGGATGTCGCCGTGACCAAGCTGAGCTACGGCACGATCGAGACGCTCGACGGCCAGGTGCTCCGGCTTGACACATTGACTCAGGCAGGCTCGCGCAGCATTCGGGCCCATGGCGACGTGATCAAGGGGCGCGATGACCTTGAAGCTCGACACGGGAGGACAGGTTGAAGAACTGGCGATCCCCTGGAGTCGCGACATACGCGGCCCGTACGCCGCGGAACAGAGCATGGCCCGCAAGCCGATGAAACCGAGTGAGACACGCCGTCTCAAAATGTTCATGCCGACCTTGAACAAGATTTGCGACATCGAGTTGCGTGCTCATGGCGTCGAACCCTGCATCTTGGGAGATGGATCATCCCGCCCGCTGCTGCACGTCGAGCAGACCACGAGCGTCGATGGCACTCCCAAACCTGAGTTCGATATCAGGTTGTGGGTTGATGCCGACGGGCAGGTCATGAAGCAAGAGCAGGACCTTTTGGGGGGTTACGTCCAGTACCGCACGACGATGGAATCGGCGAAGTCGTTGGACGGGCCGATGTCACTTGACCTGATCAAGGAAACGGTGATCAAGGTCGCTCACAAAATTCCCAACCCCGAGCAAACGCGAGAGGTGAAGTATCGCATCGCCTTTTCAAAAGGTGATTTATCCCAGGTCATCGCGGCCGACTCGAGGCAGACCCTCGTGCACGAGCCCAAGTCGCCCTCGGGAATCATCGATATCAAGAGCCAGGGGCCAGCGGACGGCCCGGCGGGCCCTCCCGAGGTCGATCCTCAATACTTGAGGCCCAACGCCCTGATCAACAGCGACGACAGCCGGGTTCAGACCCTGGCTCGCCGGGCCGCGCAAGCGCCGTCGATCCCTGGCAAAAGGCCCAGAGAATCAACCACTGGGTGTTCCAAAACATGACGGACAAGAACTTCGAGGTCGCGTTCGCCGCCGCCAACGAGGTCGCCCGCGATTTGAGCGGCGACTGCACCGAACACTCCGTCCTGGCCGCGGCCATGTGCCGGGCCCAGGGAATCCCTGCACGCGTCGCGATCGGACTTATTTATGTAGATAAGCATGATGGATTTGGTTTCCATATGTGGAATGAAGTCTATGTCAATCAACGATGGGTGGCCATCGACCCGTCTTGGGACCAGTCGACGGTTGATGCGGTCCATATCAAGCTCAACGATTCCAGCCTGGAAGGCGTTTCCCCCTTCGAGGCCTTCCTGCCGGTCGTGCGAGTCATGGGTAAACTGCAAATCGAGCCGATCGAGCTGCGTTAGGCAGCACACCCAGCCGGTCAGCAATGCCCAGGGATCGCTCGGCGCCATGCGGGATGCCGCTGATGAACTAGACGAGGTGGTCGCTCGCGCCATGGAGCTTCGCAGATTCGATCTGGCACTCTTGTCGGGTCGATCCGCGATAGCGTAGACTTCGGAGAGGAGGGCTGCCGCTCGGGTCGTGTTGCGGCCTTCGGGTTCAGGCGGGAGCGACGACAACATGATTCCACCGCGTCTGACCTTCCTTTTGGCGAGCTTGGCCATACTCCCCGGCAGTACGCCCCTTGCCGTCGGTCAAGTCAAACCGCGGCCCGCGACTCCTGCCCAAACAACCCAGAGCGGCCCGCGGCCCGAACAGGTCGTTTTGAATGCCATCCGCTCCCATCCCGTCACGGCCCCTTACCCGATAGCGGCGACTTGGCAGAAGGGCAAGGTGGTGCTGTCGGGAGCTGTGGGAACGAAGCAGGTGCACGATACGGCGATCCGGCTGGCGATCGACACCGGTGTGCCGTTTCGCGATGATCTCGTGATTGACACGGGCACGGCCCACGCCGTGCGCAGACTGCCACAAGGGCTATGAGTGGTGGGCTCGGCGGGCCGCTCGGGGCCCAGTCGTCGTCATCTCCTTATATCTATCCGCCGCCTTTGTTCGGGCGGCTCGACGATCCCTTCTTCGGTTTTGTGCCCCCGCTCGTGAGCTTTCCCCCGTGGTGGTTGCGGCGAGTTCAAACCGGTGCGATGGTCCCACCAAGACGGGCATCCGGCGCCACAGCCGCCGGGGGTGCTCCGAATGAAGGCTGGCGACCGCTTGAGGTTGATCCCGTGAAGGGGCAGGTGGATATCAGCGTCGATTTGGCGGGTCAGGTTTTCCTGCGCGGGGCCGTCGTCAGCGAGGAGGTCGCCCGCGAGATCGTCGCCGCCGCGCGCAGTGTTCGAGGCGTCACCGGCGTTTTCAGCGAGCTCCAGGTCATCCCGCGGCGAGCCGGGCCCGAGACCGAACCGAGAATCCACCACCGCCTCCTGTGCCCATGCCAGGCCCGGCAGGGCCGGACGGCCCCCCTCGCTCGCCCCAGGCCCCAGTGCCGTCACCGGCTGTCGTGCCCGTGCGTCCGCGGCCGGCGCCAGTGGCGGCCGCGCCGGTCGCGCTTGATTCGCAGGCTCTCACACGCCGCGTCGTCGACTCGCTCGAGCGGCGGCCTCTGACGGCCGAGTTACCCGTGAAGGTGCGACTCCGCCCTTGGCGTGGTCACCATCGCCGGTCAGCTCCCCACCACCTACGAGGCCATGCTCGTCTATCGAGCCGTCCAGCAGACGCCCGGCGTGCATGACATCATCGATCGCCTGGAATTCACTGTCCCAGACGAAGATCATCCCAATCCCTTGGTGCGGAAAGGCCGGCCAGAGGACGTCGAGGCCTACCTGGCCTCACAGATCCGCCGCCACGTCGGCGACCTCGCCCACATCGACCGGATCCAGGCCCGGGGAGACTTGCTCGAGGTTCGCGGGACCATCGACAACGCCGCCGATCAAGAACGACTGCTGGCCATCTTGCGCTCGATCCTCGTCCTTCATGGCTTCCGGCTCGAGACGCGGTTCCGCACCGACTGAATGGCCTTGCGTGATCCGAGGAGGGCGAGGCTCCGTCCGAGCCGGATGGTTTATTGATGATGAGGAGCTCGCTGATGCAGACCACCGCGGAGGAAGTATTGCCGGAGATCGTGCGGCGGCTCGTCGCCGAGTTCGATCCCGAGCAGATCATTCTGTTCGGCTCGCGAGCCTGGGTGAGCCGGATCCGGATAGCGATTATGATTTGCTGATCATCGTCGCTAGCGCTCGCGAGCCGCGCGCTCGCCCCGCCACGCGAGCCTATCGTTGCTTCGCGGAATTACAGTGCCAATCGACGTGATCGTAAGCACCCGAGAGGAATTCGATCGCTTCAGCCGCGTGAGGGCGTCCTTGGAAGCGGAGATTCTTGAGCGGGGAAGAGTGTTGTATGGACGAGGCCAAGCAGGAATTGGTTCACGGTTGGCTCGTCAAGGCATCGGATGACCTGGCTGCAGACGGAAACTTAGCCAGGCGAGAACCCAACCAAGCTCCGCGAAGTTATGAAAGCCACTATCAATTATGCACGACACCTTCCTCATCAGGCTCCGGAGGGATCTCCCATTTTCCTAACCTGGAACCTGAAGGGAGCCATGCCCGCTGCAAGTCATCGAGGAGATGATGCAGAAACGCGAACGTCTGGAGAGGCAAGCACCTCGGCCGGGAGAGACCAGCTTGCAAAGGAGCATCCGTGAAAACAAAATTCTGTTCGCTGCCGCCGACCGATATCTCGACCGTGCCCTCGAGGGGCCGATGCATCTGAAAGATCCGGGTGCGGCGAATATCGTCGAGGATGCGATTCTGTTTGGCGCCGGCGAACGCTACGAACTGTTCGCATGGTGCGTCATGTCGAACCACGTGCATGTGTTGCTGACGCCGAATCGGCGTGAGGCAGAGGAAGGTGGACTCGATGCGCGTCAGGCTGGAAAGCCTGACCTACAAATGCGTCAGGCTGGAAAGCCTGACCTACGGATTTGGGATCTGCCGAATGTCATGAAAGGGATCAAGGGTTATACCGCTTACCGAATCAATAAGATGCGGGGTACGCGAGGTCAGGCATTCTGGCAGGACGAATCTTATGACCACTGGCGCGTGACGAAGAGGAAATGATGCGCATCATTCACTACATTGAGAATAACCCGGTCAAGGCTCAGCTTTGTCCACGAGCCGAGGACTGGCCGTGGTCGTCCCGCGGTTCCGCCCGGATTGGTGCCGGGCGAAGCCTTCGCCTTACCAGCGAGCGGGTAGGTCAGGCTTTCCAGCCTGACGCGACAACCAAACGTAGGTCAGGCTTTCCAGCCTGACGCGACAACCAAACGTAGGTCAGGCTTTCCAGCCTGACGCGACACCAAACGTAGGTCAGGCTTTCCAGCCTGACGCGACAACCCAATGACAGCAAACGTAGGTCAGGCTTTCCAGCCTGACGCGATAACCCAACGACAGCAAACCCAACCCCTGAGCCAAACGACCAACGAAATCGGCCATGACCGACCCATGATAGCCAGCGCCGGGAGTTCTGCCCATGCCCATCTGCAGCGACACTCTCACCAAATCGATCGAGGGCGAACACCGCGTCGTGATCCGCCGCGTCGGCTGGAAAGGCTATCAATCGCTCATGAAAATGGTCGGGGATCAGCCCATTCGCCTGACCTACGATCGAGGAGACGTGGAGCTGATCTCACCGCTACCGAAGCACGACCGAAAGAAACGATGAAAATGCGTTCCTCGACGAATTCTTGGTGTGGTTGCGCGAGAGGCTCTTGCGTTCAACCGAGGAATCCGACGAGTGACGCACCCCTGTCCACCGCGGGCGACCACGATCTGGGCGTAAAGAACTGGGACGACGGAATCGCGACCTTCCGCCCGGAGCGGTTCGCGGCTGAGACCGGTTTCGACCCGCTCGGCGATCCCGTGGCCCTCAACGAAGTTTTGGTCTGAACGTCGATGAAGTGGTCGCGTCGGGGGCGGCGATCCAAGCGGCCATCGAGGTCGGCCAGAACATCGCCGACGCCGTCCCGCGATTCACACTCTCGGCTTCATAGTCCCCGCACCTCCAGGAGTTTACAGTCGCCAATAAGATCTACACGTTCCTGCAATTCCTATTCCTTAAACCTGACGACGACCGAGACACATTCCTAAACGCGATGGGCGTGATGTATCCCAAAAACTGGGATCAGCCCAAGTTTGACCGCGATTTCGTCGAGACGGTGAAAATCGCCAAGAGGATGGCAAAGCGGTTCAGCCGAGACGGTGACGGCACGCCATGATTCGCCGAGTGCGCCTGCCCCTCGCCGAATTGTCCTAACTCCACTTTCGGATTGTCCTCCCGAGACAGAACCCGTCAAATCCGTACCGTTTAGTGCCAAACAGTGCCATTTCAATGACTAAGCATCCCAGAATTCATGCCCAACAATCGAATGAAGTCGCGCCGGCATTTCCGCAGTCCGCGGCTCCGCGTTATAATCTGTTTGAGGCGAGATGACGTCCGAAGAGACAAAACGATTCGCTGGCGGGAGGCCGATATGAGCGCCGTTGTCGAACAGACTTACACGCCGGAAGACCTGCTGGCGATGCCCGACCGGAAAAGGTACGAGCTGGTCGATGGCCAGCTTGTAGAGCGTCACATGAGTCGTTTGTCGAGTTGGGTGGGGGGTCGGCTGCATCGCTTCATCGACACCTTCGCCGATGAGCACCAGCGCGGCTGGGCGTGGCACGCCGATCAAGGTTACGTCTGTTTTCCCGATTCCCCCCGCAAGGTGCGGTTTCCCGACGTCTCATACGTGAGCAAGCATCGCTTGCCGGAGGGGCTCACGTCCGACGGCTATATTTACGTTCCTCCCGACCTCGCCGCCGAGGTCGTCTCGCCCAACGACAGCTCGTACGAGGTCCACCGAAAGGTCCTCGAATACCTTGACGCAGGGGTCGCGTTGGTTTGGGTGATCGATCCCGAAGCTCGGATGGCCCAGATTTACCGCCGCGACGGCTCGACAAACTTGCTGCGCGAAGACGGCGAGCTCTCTGGCGAAGACGTGCTGCCCGGCTTTCGGTGTCGGCTGGCCGCGATCTTTCCCGAAAAGACCGCGGGCCAAGTGCCAGCAGGATGAGCCAAAACCCGTTGAACAAGGATGGTGGCGATGTGTGGAATCGTCGGATACACCGGAGCTCACCAGGCTGCGCCCATCTTGGTGGCGGGGTTGCGCCGGCTTGAATATCGCGGCTATGACAGCGCGGGCCTGGCGACGACCGATCGTGACCAGCTCGTTCTGCGGAAGCGGGCTGGCCGGGTGAGATTCTTGGAGGAACT
Organism: uncultured Isosphaeraceae bacterium; assembly: GCA_963829765.1. Taxonomy (GTDB): domain Bacteria; phylum Planctomycetota; class Planctomycetia; order Isosphaerales; family Isosphaeraceae; genus CAWFRS01. The sequence goes on from CAWHKI010000179.1 coordinate 17,365, forward strand.
GCTCGACCGCGAGGACGCCCCAGGGACCTGCGGGATCAGCCACACCCGCTGGGCGACTCACGGGCCGGCCACCGACCGCAACGCCCATCCCCACCTGGGCGGACGAGCGGGCGCGAGCACGGTCGCCGTTGTGCACAACGGCGTGATTGAAAACCATGCGGCGCTGCGCGGCGAGCTCGAGTCACAGGGCTTCGCGTTCGTGAGTCAGACCGATTCCGAGGCGATCGCCCACCTGATCGCGCGCGAGTTGGAAACGATGGACGACCTATTCGAGGCCGTGCAGCGGGCCCTGCCGCGGCTCGAAGGGACTTATGGCCTGGCGGTGGTCAGCCCGAAACGGCCGGGCGAGATCATCGGCGCTCGG
>CAWHKI010000180.1:0-79814 GCA_963829765.1 uncultured Isosphaeraceae bacterium
CCTCATGACGCGTAAGGGCCAGCACTTCCGCCGAGGTCACCCCCGGACGTGCCGCTCCCCGCGCCCGGCTCAGCCACGCATCGGCAGACACTGGTTTCTCCCGCCGCGCGAAGCGAATTGAGCCAGATGGCGGGTTCCTCCATCTGCTGTGGCGACAAAAGCTCAATGGCCGCCTCAATTTCAGCATCGTCCGACGTAGGGAAATGCTACATGGCCCTGTAAAATGCCACAACCGCTTTGATCAAGCTGCGCGACCAAAAGCCGTGGATGACCACATCGAGGGCTGACGGGGACAGGGCAAGACGATCACTGTGGTTGGTTTCAACGACGCTGGAGCTTGGGTGGTTGGGTGCAATTCAAACCGTCGCCCGGTCGCCAAAAACGTCGTTTCACTTGACAGGGCCGCGTTCGGGCGATGTGAGCTCAAGCTCGGCGGCACCAATGCGTTCGCTCGATGGTACGGGGTTCGACTGACTTTACGTTTACGCGATCGCGATCAGAGGCAAGACAAGGGCCGTCGGTCACGGGCGGCCACGATTGCGCCGAGGAATCGGCGCATCCACTCCGGCAGACCTGGATTCTCGTCTGCCCCAGTCAGTCATCAGCATGGCCATGGTAAGGGGTCGACTCGCTCGGGTATCATGGATCAGTTGGGTAGGCGTGAATGACCACAGATCGAGGGGGTGGGTCGTGCAAGAGGCTTACGTGGTGACCGGCTCGTTGACGGACCGGCGAACGATCACCCTTGACGAGCCGGTCCCGCTGGCCGGTGGTAAGGTCCGCGTGATCGTCCAAGCGGCGGAGCACGCCGAAGATGTCGCATGACGAGTTCCTGACGTGGTTGCGGGGACGACACGAGGCCTGCGACCATCCGCGCACTCGCGAAAAGGTAGACGCTTCCTTCGGGCCGAGCGCAGAGCTGGAACGATTGATGGTGAGGCTTTATCTCGACACGGCCCCGATCATCTATCACATCGAGCGAACGGCGGCTCGAGTTAGCGGTGGACGCTCGGTTGGCCGATCCGGGCGTCGTGCTGGTGTCGAGCGAACTTGCCCGGCTCGAACGCCTGGTGGTTCCTCTGAAGAACGGTGACCTTGCCAGGGTGGGCGACTTCGACATGTTCTTCCAGGCCCGAGTGGCCGAGCTCGTGGACTTTACCGGCGCGGTCTTCCGCGGGCGGCCGGGATGCCGCCAACCGGCACCGGATTCAAAACTCCCGACGCGCTTCACCTGGCCGCCGCCGTCGAGTGCGGCTGCACGGCGTTCCTGACCAACGACGTCCAGTTGACTCGCTTCCCCGGCCTCGCGATCGAGGTCGTTTACCGTTGATGCATATCCTAGTCGTCCACCAGAACTTCCGGCCCAGTTCGGCCACATCGCCCGCCAAATGGTGAAGCACCGAGGGTGGAAGTGCACGTTTGTCCCAAAAACACCGGTCCGCCCTTGCCGGTAAACCCAAACACAGCCACGCTGCCTGCGCCGAAAACGCACGAAGTCTCAAGAACACTCAGCACCGGTCAGGCCGCAAAATCCCCCGAGCTGCCAGATCGACATCGTTTCCACGAAGAAGGTCAAGAAGAAGACGGTGCGGACGCTGAAACCGCTCGCGAAGTTAGACCTCGTCATCTCGCCGCGAGCGGCGAGGTTGAAATCACAGTCGGGTCCATGCAAACCTTCCCGACCGGCGGCCAGATCACGGTCTTGGGCGGATTGACAACGGCCACGGGAGGCGCGCTTCCACCGGCCCTGCGTTATTTACGATTTCCAAGGGCGGAAAGAGCATTAGGCCATCATGAGTGGGATGCATGGTGCAATCTAATCGAGCCAGTTCTCGACGCGCAGTCCCGGCACGCGTTCAAAATCTCGGCGGTTCGCGGAAAGCAGCAGGGCATCGTTTACCAGGGCAGTCGCCGCGATTTTCAGATCCATGGTTCCGAGGCGGCGATGCTGAGAGCGGAGTTCCTCAAATTTCAAGGCAGCTCCTTCATCAATCCCACGATCTCGAACTCGTCGTAAAACTCAAGAAGTCGCGCAAGTTCGCGATAGGCGGTGACCTGTCGCAAAGCGGTTCGCTCTTTGGCGATCATAGCCAACCAGCCTCGCATTCGTTCTTCAACAGAAACGATCGCCACACCGATCACTTCAGACTGCGGCACCGCAACCAACCGGCTGATAAATCGACGTCCGCGCTCGCTGTTGGGATACTTGAAATATGTTGCGTGATCCGTGTCGATAAGGATCATGCTGGTGGCTCGGATTGTCTCGCCAGTTCCCGTTCCACCTGGCGTGAACGTTGGCATTCTTCGTCAACTTCGCACATGAACTCACTATCGCCGAACATACCAATCACCCTGCGCCAGTCCCTGGCGGATCGAATAGGTCGTTGCCGAGTGAGCTCGGTCTCCAACGCTTCGACTCGCTTCGCTAGTGATTCCAAGGTCAGTTCAGCCATCCCAACGCCCTCGTAAATCCCGTGAAACGGAGTCGACCGGGCTGGGCCGTGCTCCCCCCATGGCGGCAAATGATAACGCGCCCCATGATTCAGATACCGCCCTTGCGCGTAAACCCAAACACATCCATACTATACACGATACGCACAAACATCTCAAGAACGCTCGGCCAGATCACGGGCTTGGGCGGCCTGACGACGGCCGCGGGGGGCACGCTCACCGGTCCGGCGGTATTTACGATTTCCAAGGGCGGAAAGAGCATTGGGCCGTCGTAACTTCGGGATCGCGTTCCCGGGATCTTATGCCGAATTATTTACCGCCAGTCGGACCCGCGAGTTCGGGTCGCCTGGGTCATCGATACCCCGCTCTCACGCGGCAATTCCCCCTCAGCCCCCGCCAACGTATTCGTGTTTGTTGTCAGCTAAGGTGTAATGAGCGAAACAGTAGCACGTTCGTGTCGAAGAGGATTCCGCTCATCCCTCATGACGCGTAAGGGCCAGCACTTCCGCCGAGGTCACCCCCGGACGTGCCGCTCCCCGCCCCGGCTCAGCCACGCATCGGCCGACACTGGTTTCTCCCGCCGCGCGAAGCGAATTCAGCCAGATGGCGAGTTCCTCCACCTGCTGTGGCGACAAAAGCTCAATGGCCGCTTCAATTTCAGCGATCGTGCTCATGAGGGAAACTCTAGCATGGCCCTGGTGAAAATGCCACAGCGGCTTGATCAAGCGTGCGCGACCAAAAGCCGTGGATGACCACATCGAGGGCTCACGCGGACAGGGCAAGACGATCACTGTGGTTGGTTTCAACGACGCTGGAGCTTGGGTGGTTGGGTGCAATTGAATTCGTCGCCCGGTCGCCGAAAGCGTCGTTTCACTTGACAGGGCCGCGTTCGGGCGGTGTGACGCTCAAGCTCGGCGCACCAATGCGTTCGCTCGATGGTACCGGGGTTCGACTGACTTTACGTTTACGCGATCGCGATCGAGAGGACCAAGAGAAGGGCCGTTGGTCACGGGCGGCCACGATTGCGCTCGAGTAATCGGCGCATCCACTCCGGCAGACCTGGATTCTCGTCTGTCCCAGTCAGTCATCAGCATGGCCATGGTAAGGGGTCGACTCGCTCGGGTATCATGGATCAGTTGGGTAGGCGTGAATGACCACAGATCGAGGGGGTGGGTCGTGCAAGAGGCTTACGTGGTGACCGGCTCGTTGACGGATTCGCGCACGATCACCCTTGACGAGCCGGTCCCGCTGGCCGGTGGTAAGGTCCGCGTGATCGTCCAAGCGGCCGGAGCACCGCCGAAGATGTCGCATGACGAGTTCCTGACGTGGTTGCGGGGACGACACGAGGCCTGCGGCGCCCTCCCGCGCACTCGCGAAGAGGTTGACGCTTCCTTGCGGGCCGAGCGCGAGAGCTGGAACGATTGATGGTGAGGCTTTATCTCGACACGGCCCCGATCATCTATCACATCGAGCGAACGGCGCCGCTCGCGCTAGCGGTGGACGCTCGGTTGGCCGATCCGGGCGTCGTGCTGGTGTCGAGCGAACTTGCCCGGCTCGAATGCCTGGTGGTTCCTCTGAAGAACGGTGACCTTGCCAGGGTGGGCGACTTCGACATGTTCTTCCAGGCCCGAGTGGCCGAGCTCGTGGACTTTACCGGCGCGGTCTTCCGCCGGGCCGCCGAGATCCGCCGGCGCACGGATTCAAAACTCCCGACGCGCTTCACCTGGCCGCCGCCGTCGAGTGCGGCTGCACGGCGTTCCTGACCAACGACGTCCAGTTGACTCGCTTCCCCGGCCTCGCGATCGAGGTCGTTTGAGTCATGCATATCCTAGTCGTCCACCAGAACTTCCCGGCCCAGTTCGGCCACGTCGCCCGCCAAATGGTGAAGCACCGAGGGTGGAAGTGCACGTTTGTCCCGAAAACGCCGTCCGCCCTTGCGAGTAAACCCAAACACAGCCACACTATACACGAAAACGCACAAACATCTCAAGAACGCTCGGCACCGGTCAGGCCGCAAAATACCCCGAGCTGCCAGATCGACATCATTACCACGAAGAAGGTCAAGAAGAAGACGGTGCGGACGCTGAAACCGCTCGCGAAGTTCAGGGTCTCGTATCTCGCCGCGAGCGGCGCGGTTGAAATCACAGTCGGGTCCATGCAAACCTTCCCGACCGGCGGCCAGATCACGGTCTTGGGCGGATTGACGACGGCGACGGGCGGCACGCTCTCCGGCCCGGCGGTGTTCACCATTTCCAAGGGCGGAAAGAGCATTGGGCCGTCGTGAGTTCGCGATCGCTGGCCAGCGTTGCAAAGGACTCGTGAGCGGCGCCGGGATGTTGGCATACTTTCCGCGACTTCGGTGGAAAACACCGTTCCCCACGGAGAGCTGAGTCATTCACTTCCCAGTCCCTTCCGTTGCCATGTCCACGCGTGGCCGGGCTCGGCGCACGGCTCCGCCTCAAAGGTTTGAAATTGGTGATATGAATCAGCGCTCGGTTGGGAAATTGGGCGACGATTTGCAGTTCACCACCGAGGGCAGCGATGAAGCCACGCAGCGTGCTCAGATTTATGTCTGTCTGGCATTCGATCCTGGAAATGGTCGGCGGCTGAACGCCGAGTTTCTTGGCCACATCGACTTGAGAGCGATGGCGGGCCTCCCTCATCGCAGCCAGTGATTGTTCCTCGGCTATCAACTCATTGGTTCGCGCCACGATCGCTTTCCGTCTCACCCCTTGCGACATCCTGTTGGTGGGAGTCGTCGATTCCGGTATGCTGAAAGTACGGGAGCGGAGGAACGCTGATGGACTTCGAATGGGATGACGCCAAGGCCGAGTCCAATGAACGGAAACACGGCGTGGCCTTCTCCCAGGACTATGAGGATTCCGCTCATCCCTCATGACGCGTAAGGCCCAGCACTTCCGCCGAGGTCGCCCCCGGACGCGCGGCTCCCCGCGCCGACTCAGCCAGGCATCGGCCGACACTGGTTTCTCCCGCCGCGCCGAAGCGAATTCAGCCAACTGGCGAGTTCCTCCACTTGCTGTGGCGACAAAAGCTCAATGGCCGCTTCAATTTCAGCGATCGTGCTCATGAGAAAAACTCTAGCGTGGCCCTGGTGAAAATGCCACAGTGGCTTGATCAAACGTGCACTGAATGCCGTGGTCGGGTCCGATTCATTCGCTATAATGAATGTTGTGTGATCCGTGTCGATGAGGATCACGGCGGCGGCTCGGATTGTGTCGCCAATTCCCGTTCCACCTGGCGTAAACGTTGGCATTCTTCGTCAACTTCGCGCATGAACTCACTATCGCCGAACATACCAATCACCCTGCGCCAGTCCCTGGCGGGTCGAACAGGTCGTTGCCGCGTAAGCTCCATCTCCAACGCTTCGACTCGCTTCGCGAGTGATTCCAAGGTCAGTTCAGCCATCCCAACGCCCTCGTAAATCCCGTGAAATGGAGCGGACCGGGCGGGGACCGGTGCCCCCCTGGCGGCAAATGATACCGCCGCTGCGCGTAAACCCAAACACATCCATACTATAGACGAAAGCGCACAAACATCTCAAGAACGCTCGGCACCGGTCAAGCCGCAAAATCCCGCGAGCTACCAGATCGACATCACTACCACGAAGTCGGTCAAGTGGAAGACCGTACGGGCGTTGAGACCGCCTCATGGGTTCGCGCCACGATCGCTTTCCGTCTCACCCATCCGACATCCTGTTGGTGGGAGTCATCGATTCCGGTATGCTGAAAGTACGGGAGCGGAGGAACGCTGATGGACTTCGAATGGGATGACGCCAAGGCCGAATCCAATGAGCGGAAACACGGCGTGGCCTTCTCCGAAGCCCTGACGGTGTTCGCCGACCCGCTGTCGGTCACGGGTTACGATCCCCGCCACGCCGATGTTGAGGACCGCTTCCTTACCATGGGCGTGTCGGTCGATGGGCGACTGCTGGTGGTGTGTCGCACACTGACCGCGGTGACGTGGTTCGCATCATCAGCGCCCGTGAAGCAACCAGGCGAGAGCGAAAGGACTATCAGAGATGGCGACTTCCCTGACGATCCGGAGCCGGCTGACGACCTTCAACCGGAGTACGATTTCCGTTCGCTCCAAGGCGTAGTACGCGGTAAGTACGCGGCGGACTACCGGGAGCGTTTGCGTATGGTCCGACTCGCGCAGACGTATCGGCGGCGTTCACGGACGAGGCGGCCGTCAACGACGCCCTACGCGCTACTTGAACTGGCGGCGGGATGGTCATTTAGTTAACCCCGGATAGTGCGACCCGCCGATGGTTTTGACCGGGCCGCGTTCCGGCGGTGTGACGCTCAATCTGCCGGCGCACCGATCCGTTCGCTCGATGGTGCCGGGGTTCGACTGACTTTAGATTGACGTGATCGCGATCAAGGGGACCAAGAGAAGGCCCGTTGGTCACAGGCGGCCACGACTGCATCGAGTGATCGGCGCACCCACTCCGGCAGACCTGGATTCTCGTCTGTCCCAGTCAGTCATCAGCATGTCCATGGTAAGGGGTCGACTCGCTCGGGTATCATGGATCAGTCGGGTAGGCGTGAATGACCACAGATCGAGGGGGTGGGTCGTGCAAGAGGCTTATGTGGTGACCGGCTCGTTGACGGATTCGCGCACGATCACCCTTGACGAGCCGGTCCCGCTGGCCGGTTGTAAGGTCCGCGTGATCGTCCAAGCGGCCGGAGCACCGCCGAAGATGTCGCATGACGAGTTCCTGACGTGGTTGCGGGGACGACACGAGGCCTGCGGCGCCCTCCCGCGCACTCGCGAAGAGGTTGACGCTTCCTTGCGGGCCGAGCGCGAGAGCTGGAACGATTGATGGTGAGGTGGGCGACTTCGACATGTTCTTCCAGGCCCGAGTGGCCGACCTCGTGGACTTTACCGGCGCGGTCTTCCGCCGGGCCGCCGAGATCCGCACGGCGCACGGATTCAAAACCCCCGACGCGCTTCACCTGGCCGCCGCCGTCGAGTGCGGCTGCACGGCGTTCCTGACCAACGACGTCCAGTTGACTCGCTTCTGCGGCCGGGGCGCGCGGCTTCCCTCGGCTGGTGGCGAAGAGGTGAAGGGCAAAATGACCCGAATCGAGTGGACTTCCACGGATTGTAGCGATGATCGGGCTGACACGCTGTAACATGTTTACAGGTCAAGACTTCCGTCATTTTTCATGAATATTCCGATTGGGATCGTCCCAAATCGTTGTTCTCCAACTTGACACTTTGGCGCACGCGTAGCGCCGAAAGTTCGGCGCACTTAAGCTGATTCCTACAAGCGGTTTATGACTCTGGGTCGGCGGACGTACACCTGGCTTGAACTGTCCAGCTCAGCGACGCTCAAAATGGGCGATTTGGGACGATCCCGTGCCGATTATCCGGCTGACACGCGGAACATAAATGGTGGCATAGACTTATGGCTCGGCGAAAATTCCGATTGTAGGGCCGACACGCGGAAGTGCGACCTATATAAGCACTTGTGTCCGGCGGCATTCGTGTCAGCGGTTAGGCATCGTGTGGCGCGCTTGTTTTTGTACGGATCGCCGGAAACCGTGGTTCAAACGGTTCGCAGAAGGCAACGAAACCCGATCGATTTCACTGCGGAGAACGCAGAGAACGCGGAGACTGGACAGAGAAGACGAACCGTGGCGTAAAGCTTTCCCGACCGTCCGAGGCCCTGTCAACGCTTCGTTGGTGCCAAACGGTGTCGTATTTTTCCAGTGGTCGGGTTGGCGACGATTTGCTGGGTTGACGGTTACCTTCGCCGCGTGAACGGAGCGTGCAATCTTCGGCACCTACGAGCAATCTTCGAAGAAAACGCCCGGAACGCCGTGCAACCTTCGAACGCGCCGATCGGTTGATTGTGCGATCTTCGAACGAGCCGATCGGGACTACAGGTCAACTGTTGTGCAGCAAGACGCTGCCCATACGAGCGCGAGCACATGTCCCAAATCGCCCCGCGCCATCCCATTTCCCACGCTCTTCGAGGGCAAGCCGGCCAGCTTGGGCCCCGGACTGAGAACCGCCTCGGATTCTTCTCCTGCTCTTTCTCCTTCTCGTAATCATGTTGTGTCACGTCGACATAGCCCTGGTCCGAAAATGGCGCCCGCCATTTTTTTTGAGCTCGGGCGCCAACAAAGTCGGTTGACATAAGAGCCGCTAAGCCAATCGCTTCTGTTTAGAAACCTTCGCTCAGTTACCGAAAAATGGCGCTTTTGGCCTTCGAAAAAAGCGCCATTTTCCGCCATTTTTCCCCTAGGTAACTCCGCGGTATTCCATTCCGCCATTGTTTCGCGAACCAAGCCGAGGCCTTTTTCTGGGCGATCGTGCTCTCCCGCGGATCGGCGTGGGTCATCGCGCAATCAGTTGCTCAGATCGATCATGAGAGCCGATCCAGAACCAGACCAAGCTCTCTGGTCCGCTGTGCGATACATGGTGCTCGCAAAAAAAAAACCAAACGAACCCAACTGCCAAAATGGCAGCGACGAAGGTATTGCAGTTCATTGAGGGGCGCGATTTTGCCAGCCCATTCCGTCACACGAAACGAGCTCTATGAGGCTGGCCCAACGGAGGTGTCGGCGACAGTGCAAAGAATGCAAAATATCGGCGTCCGCCGGTCTCGCCAGCAATGTCGTCGTTGAGGTAGGCTAAATGGTTCCGTTAGTGGGCCTATGAACGGTTTAAGGGATCGACCGGGGGAAGTCGTCGAGTAGGAGTATCGCCGTGTCATGCCGCCAAGTGCTCCTCGCTGCCTTTTTCTTTCAGCTCGGTTTAGCTATTGCTGAGCCGACCATCGCCGCCGGTTTGTCGGGCGAGTCGCCTGTAGAATCACTAAAATCGATCCAGGTCGCACCCGGTTTCAAGGTCGAGCTGGCCGCCACCGAGCCCCTGGTCAAAGACCCGATCGCCTTCGAGTGGGGCGCCGACGGCAAGCTCTGGGTCGTCGAGATGGGCGACTACCCGCTGGGCATCGACGGCAAGGGCAAGCCCGGCGGTGTCGTCCGGTTTCTGGAAGACACCGACGGCGACGGCCGATACGACAGGCAGACGACTTTCCTCGACGGACTGGGCTTCCCGACCGGCGTCATGCCCTGGCGCAAGGGCGTGCTGGTCGCCTGCGCTCCGGATATCTTCTACGCCGAGGACCGCGACGGCGACGGCAAGGCCGACCATCGCGAGGTGCTGTTCACCGGCTTTGGCCAGGGGAACCAGCAGCACCGGCTCAACGGCTTCGAGCTGGGCCTCGACGGCTGGGTCTATGGCGCCAACGGCGACAGCGGCGGCAACGTCCGCTCGGTGAAGACCGGAACAAGGACGTCGATCAGCGGCCGCGATTTCCGGTTCCGGCCGGATACCGGCGAGTTCGAGGCCGAGAGCGGCCAGACCCAGTACGGCCGGCACCGCGACGACTGGGGCCACTGGTTCGGCAACAACAACCCCAACTGGGGCTGGCATTACGTCCTCGCCAATCACGACCTCAGGCGCAACCCGCATTACGCCCCGCCCGACCCGCGGCAAACGCTCGAGCCCGACACCCGGCTCTATCCCGATCAGCCGCACGCTCGCCCGGTTCAACGACCCGGGCGCGGCCAACCACGTCACGTCGGCCAACAGCCCGACACCCTATCGCGACGACCTCTTCGGTCCCGAGTTCGCCACCAGCCTGTTCGTCAGCGAGCCGGTGCACAACCTGGTGCATCGGATGGTGCTCGAGCCCGACGGCGTGAGCTTTCGCGGCCGTCGCGGGCCGAGCGAGGCGGACCGCGAGTTTCTCGCCTCCAGCGACAACTGGTTCCGGCCCACCATGCTCAAGACCGGGCCCGACGGAGCACTCTGGATCGCCGATATGTATCGCGCGGTCATCGAGCATCCCGAGTGGATTCCCGACGACTGGGAACGGCGGCTCGACCTCCGCGCGGGCAGCGAGCAAGGGCGGATCTATCGCGTTTACCCGGTCGATCAAGAAGCCCCGGCCGATCCCGCGGCTCGACAAGCTCGACTCCGCCGGGCTCGTGGCCGCGCTCGACAGCCCCAGCGGCTGGCAGCGCGACACGGCCCAGCGGCTGCTCTTGCATCGCCGCGATCCCGCCGCGATCGCGCCTCTGCGAGCGCTCGTGCGATAGCGACCAAGCGAGCCCAAGACGCGCGTCCAGGCGATCTGGACGCTGGCCGATCTCGGACGGTCTCGACGAGCACTCGGCCTCTGGCCGGCCTCGACGGACCCCGATCCGCGCGTGCGCGAGAGCGTGATCGCGGCGACGTGGCCCCTGCGCGCGGCAGTCGCGGATCGTGGCGGACGCCTTGGTGCGACTGGCCGACGACGCGGACGCCCACGTCCGTTTCCAGGCCGCGCTGGCGCTGGGCAACTGGGACGACCGCCGCGGCCGGCGAGGCGCTGGCGCGGCTGGTCGCGCCGCGACGGCAACGACCCGTGGATGCGGGCGGCGATCTTGAGCTCGGCGGTCCGTACACGTCGACACGCTGCTGCTCGCCTTACTGCGCGAGCGGGGCCCCGGGCCAGGGCAATCCCGCCGCTGCCACGGCGATCGTCGGGCCGCTATTGAGCCTGGCCGTTTCGCTGACGGAGCGGGCGCCGATCGAGCTGATCACACGCACGATCGCCGTGCCGGCGGGGCAGGGGGGGCGATACGCCCCCTGGCAGTTCGCCATGCTCGCCGGACTCTGCTCGACGCCCGCGACCACGCCAGTCAGCCGCTCGACCTCGATCTCGACAAGCCGTTCGCGCGGGTTTGGTCGGCGGCCCACCGCGTGGTCGCCGACGAAGCGGCCACCGAGGCCGAGCGGATCGGCGGCCGTTCAGCTCATTGGCTATGCGGCCCGGCGCAATGCAGCCAGGATCGCGACCTGCTCGTCGGTCTGCTTGCGGCCTCAGGTCTCGCTCGGCCTCCAGCAAGCGGCCGTCGCCGCCCTGGCGACGACCGACGATCCCGAAGCTCGCCGACATGCTTGCTGGTCGACTGGAAGAAATACTCTCCGCCGATTCGCAGCGCGATCCTCGACATGCTCGCTCAGCCGAACGAGCCTGGACCTCGTCGCTGCTCTCGGCGCTCGAGGACGGCTGCGTCGCCGCCGGCCGAGATCGACCCGGCTCGGCGTCAGCAACTGCTCACGCGGCGAACCTGCCAGCTCAAGTCCCGCGCCGAGGCCGTCTTCGCCCATCAAAGCAAACCGCGGCAGGCCGTCGTCGATGCCTATCGCGCGGCACTCGAAATCAAAGGAGACCAGGCCGCCGGCGCGGCGGTTTTCAAGAAGTTGTGTGCCTCGTGCCACCGCCTCGGCAACGAAGGCGTCGAGGTCGGCCCCGACCTCGCCGCCTTGAACGACAAGTCGCCCGAGGCCCTGTTGATCGCCATCCTCGATCCCAACCGGGCATTCGAGGCGAGATACGCCAACTTTTCGATCGCCACGGTCGACGGTCGCGTCTTGAGCGGGCTGATCGCCAGCGAGTCGGCCACCGCGGTGACGCTTCGCCGCCAGGACGGCAAGGAAGACGTCTTGCTTCGGTCCCAGATCGACGAGATGACGGCCTCGGGGCAGTCGCTCATGCCCGAAGGACTCGAGAAGGACTTGAAACCCCGCGACCTGGCCGACCTGATCGCGTTCCTGGTCACGGCCGGGCCGCCGCGCAAACCCGAGTAAACGAACATGCCCAAGCTGACGGATATCCGACCGGTCGGGGTCGAGCTCTACTTCCTGCCGATCAAGACCCGCGTGCCGCTCAAGTTCGGGCCGGAGGTCACGACGGAGGTCACCTGCGCTCGCGTCAAGTTGACCGTCGAGGATTCACGGGGGCATCGGGCCGACGGCTGGGGCGAGACGCCGCTGTCGGTGCAGTGGGTGTGGCCCAGCGCAGCTCGGCTATGAAGAGCGCCATCAGGCCCTGCGCAGGCTGTGCATGACCATCGCCGAGAAATGGGTTTCCTCTGTGTGCACGCCGGGCCATCCGATGGAAGTCGGGAATTTTTTTCTGGAGCGTATCCTTCCCAACCTGACGAGGCTTTTCAATGAGAACGAAAGAGATGGGCAGGAACCGGTTCCCCATCTGGCCGCGCTCGTTTGCTGTTCCCCTTTCGATCTCGCGGTTCACGACGCCTTCGGCGTGCTCCACGACGTCTCGACTTACGAGACGTACAACACGCGTTACATGACTTACGACCTGGCCCATTTCCTCACGCCCGCGCCAGGCAGCGACATTTCTTTCACGGGGCGTTTTCCCGAAGAGTTCTTGACACGTCCTCGGCTCGAGACCATTCCCGCCTGGCACTTGATCGGCGGCAAGGACCCAATCGGTCCCGATGAGCTGACCGGCACCGAGCCCAACGATGGCTATCCAGTCCTCTTGCGCGATTGGATTCGCCGCGACGGCCTGAAATGCCTCAAGGTCAAGCTGCGCGGCGATGACTTCGATTGGGACTACGACCGGCTCACGAGAGTCGGACAACTGGCGATCGAGGAAGGGGCCCTCTGGCTGACCGCCGACTTCAACTGCACGGTCCACGAGCCCGAGTACGTGAACGCGATGCTCGACCGGCTGGTGCAAGGAGCATCCACGAACTTACGGGATGCTTCTCTATGTGGAACAACCCTTTCCCTACGATCTGGAGGCCCATCGCATTGACGTCCACAGCGTTTCGGCCCGCAAGCCCCTTTTCATGGACGAAAGCGCCCACGATTGGCGATTCGTGCGGCTGGGCCGCGAGCTGGGATGGTCGGGGGTCGCGCTCAAGACCTGCAAGACACAGACCGGGGCCCTCTTGTCGCTCTGCTGGGCCAAGGCGCACGGCATGACGCTGATGGTTCAGGACCTCTCCAACCCGATGCTGGCGCAGGTCCCGCACGTCCTCTTGGCGGCTCATGCCGGCACGATCATGGGCGTCGAATCCAACGGGATGCAGTTCTATCCGCGATGCGTCACTGCCCGAGGCAGCCATCCATCCCGGCCTCTTTCGACGCCGCAATGGCTGCCTCGATCTTTCAACCATACGCGGGCCCGGCTTCGGCTATCGAATCGACGAAATCGAGCGGAGCCTACCCGCGGCGGCGTTCTCATAAGAGAACCTCAAGCCGTTGGCACTGGGGTCCGTGAGCGACGCCACACCGAATCTACGACACGCGGCCCGAAGGTGAGCCGTTCCTGCCCAAATCGCGTCGAATTGTGGTAAAAAGTTGCTGAGTGGTCTTGAGAACCATTAGCATGGAAAGGCGACGAGATGGCCCAGCCCAATCGACGAGGAGTGAAGTGGATGTCCGAGATGCTCGCGACAGCGAAGATGGCAAAGAGCAAGCGAGTGGTGCTCGTTACGGCTGGAATGGCCGCGGTCGTCGCAATCGTTTTGATCAGCGTGACCCGGCTCCGGCATGGCACGCCGCGTTCGGTTCGCTGGGAAGCCGAGTTGACCTTTCTGTTCGCTCTCAAGATCGCCTACGAGGTGACGGCGTCTCTTTGTCTGTTAGGCACGCTCGTGCTCGGGTTTCTTTGCCTCCGAGGGCCACGGAGCGGCCTACGCCCAAGATGGCTGGCTCGTGGGCTGGCGCTATCCATCGCCCTATTGTGCAGTCTGTTTGTCAGCGAGGTCGTTTGCGCGGCCTGGATCTCCTGGTCGCATCGCTCGACGGTCGTTCCCGTCGGAGGCCTCGGAACCGCCGAACCCGCGGTACCCCGCCCGCGGTTCTCGTACCCGAACTCCCAAATCGATCTCCCCTCGAATTTCCCCGATCCTCCCGGCGACCGTGATATCGATCTGGTCGTCGTGGGGGGGTCGAGCGCTCAGGGGATGCCCTACGAGCGCTGGGTGTCGATCGGCAAGATCGTCGCCTGGAAGCTTCAAGAGGCGATTCCCAACCGGCCGATTCATCTCAACGTCGTCGCCAGGGTGGGCGATGTTCTGGAAATGCAGCACAAGCGCCTGAGCACCCTGCGACGGCGTCCCGATTTGATGATCATCTACTCCGGACACAACGAATTTCATTCACGCCTCTGGTCGGCGCGGAATATCGAGTATTACGTGAGCGACAAACGCCCCGCCCCCTGGGCGGCTCTCGTGGACAGGCTCGAGCAATTCTCGCCCCTCTGCGTCTTGATCCGCGAATCAATCAACAAGCGCGAATCGCGATCCCCCCTCCGGCCGATAGCCGGCGGGACCTCATCGACGTTCCAGCCTACACCGAGCGAGA
The DNA here is from genome assembly GCA_963829765.1 of uncultured Isosphaeraceae bacterium. GTDB lineage: Bacteria > Planctomycetota > Planctomycetia > Isosphaerales > Isosphaeraceae > CAWFRS01. Next base: position 14,662 of record CAWHKI010000180.1, read on the forward strand.
GTACACCGCGATTCTGAGCGATTTCCGCAGCCGGCTCGAAGAAATAGCATCGTACGCCGAACGGGTCGGCACTTGCCGGTCCTCATTCTTCCAGCGGGGAACGACGCCGGCTTCGAGCCCAACCGGTCGTTCCTTCCCCCGACGACCCCGCCAGATGTGCGCGAGGCATTCGGGCGAGAGTTCCTGGCCGTGAGAAAGAGCGAAGCCGTTGACCCAGCGGCCGCGATCGAGCACTATCGGGCACTGATCGCCCGCCAGCCTCGCTTCGCGGAAACGCATTACCGACTCGGACAGCTCCTTGAGCGCACCGGCCTCTGGGATGAAGCGTATCGAGAATACGCGGCCACTCGAGACGTCGACGGATTGCCGATGCGTTGCCTGAGCCCGTTCCAGCAGGTTTACCGAGACGTGGCGGCGCGGCATGGTTGGATCTTAATCGACGGGCAATCCTACTTTCATGCGATTGGCCGTCACGGCCTGCTCGATGACAATCTGTTTCAAGACGCGATGCACCCGTCGCTGCGCGGGCAGATCGCGAGTGGCCCAAGCGATCTTGGTTGCGCTTCGCGAAAGGAGCGCATTTGGGTGGCCTAAAAATTCAGCCGTCCCGATCGTCGATCCCGCCGAGTGCGTCGCGCGTTTTGGAATCGACAATGCCGCCTGGGGCCAAATCGCGCTGTGGTGCAAAGGGTTCAACGAGTTGACATATCCCCTGAGATACGACCCGAGCCATCGCATGCAAATGCGGGACTCCTGGTTCGCCGACGCGGCCAAGATCCAGGCCGGTATCTCGCCGGAAGCACTCGGTCTACCCAACCTGGGAACTCCGTCCGCAGTCCCCCTCCTCTCGCCTTGACCCACCCTTTTGGGCTCAGTGGACAAAGTCAACTCGGGCCAGGCGAAAGCCCTGGTCGCCGTCCCGGTCGTCCGGATACCGACCAGAAGCGGCTCGCCGAACGCCCTTGGAGCGGCTCGTTGACCCAGCCGCCGCCCCGGCGTATCCGGTACGCGGCCCCTTCAACTCCCGGCGGATCCTCTACGGGCGACTGCCCGTAGTAGTCAGGGCCATATCCATCCATGCACCACTCCCAGACGTTGCCATGCATGTCAAACAAGCCCCAGGCATTGGGCCGAAATCGGCCTATCGGCGCAGTGTGAACATACCCATCGCGCACCGCGATCGCCCAGGTCCAATTCGGGTGCTTCTCCTTGGCTGTTCCATCCGCGACATTACCCACCGCCGCCAGTCCGGCGGGGTCGTCGCCACAAGAATATCGGCTGGTCGTTCCGGCCCGGCACGCGTATTCCCACTCGGCCTCTGTCGGAAGCCGGTACGTCGCTCCCTCCTTGCGCGTCAGCCATTGCGCGAAAGCAACGGCATCGTTCCAACTCACGTTGACCACCGGGTGCTCGTCGGTCTGCTCGAAGCCCGTGTATTGCCAGTTGTACCTAGGGTTTTGCCCGAACTGGTTCGTCTTCTCGTTCCAGCCCCAGCCTCCCTTACCGTCTTTCTCAGCGTCGGTCTTATATCCCGTGTCGTCCACGAATCGCCGGAACTGCCCCCGCGTCACCTCATGGACGCCCAGGTAAAGCGGCCGGGTAATCCGCACTCGGTGCTTCTCTTTCCGGCCGGCCGCCTCGTCGAGGAATTCGTCAATCGAGGCGGCGGGGTCAGTCGCATCCGAGCCCATCATGAACTCCCCCGCCGGGATCAGACGGAAGGTCATGCCGATCGAGTTGGTGATCAACCCGCGGTGACCATCGGCGTTTCCGACCTGCACGTCGTTCTTCATTTGCTCATCGCGCCGCGTCGGGTTCGTGCCGAGGAAATCGAGCTTCCAGAAAGGAAAGACGGCGGCTGCCGCCAATATCAGTATGACGGCCCCGGCGATGGCCGCCCGCGTCCCCGCGCAGGCTTCCCGACAGCACTTCCAATGCCCGCCCCATCGCCGGCATGTCGGCCTGCCGCGCCTCGGGGCAAGCCTCCAACGTTGTCATGACTGCTCGCGACATCGCCTCTGGCGAGCTGCTTCCAGGCCGGCCGCGGCCCAGGAGCAGGTCGCGGGCCTGTTGCAGCCGCTCGGCCTGCTGCTCGTATTCCGCCCGCAAGGCCGGCGATGAGGCCGAAGCGACGCTCTGGCTCGCGGCGGCCGCACGCGGCGTGTAGGCCTCGTGAATCGCGGCCGGGTCATCGGGATTCGCGGTGATTCCCAGCAGCCGCATCGCATCATCGCGGGTCATCACTTGGTCCCGTCACAGCCAATTCGCCCAAAATGACAGAGCACGCCGGGCAGCCAGTAGAAAGCCGCCGCGACGAGAAATTCCGTCCTCCCAGTCGCACATAGGGTCGTGTTATTGTCCCATCGTTTTGATATCCGACGCAAGAGGCACGGTCGAGTCGATCGCCCGGCGCTGGTTGCAGGGGATGGAAATGAACGGGGCCAACCCCGTTAAGACCCGTCAGAGCTTGCTCCGTTGTCCCCCCCGTTTCGGTGAGGCGGTCGGCGTGTCGCGCCATTTCAATCGATGTAGATAAAGGAGTTTGTATTCATAAGAGCCAGACAAAGATGCGCGAGCTCTCGTTCACGTGAAAGAAACTCGTCCATGATCCGCCGCTCGGCGTCATCGGCGCAACGGCCAAGCACGATGTGAGATATGTGTCCAATTTGCCGGTCGCGATCAGGGCCTGCCTCACGAACAGCCCGAGCTGCCAGGCTTCGCGCAGCGTCGTGGGCTAAGGGGCTGTTCAAGAGGGAAGGCGCCTGCGGCGCGATCGTCGTGACGGCCCGCTGCGGGCAGCTCGCGTTGGTGTCGGGGCGGTCGAATACCTCAAAGAAGGGGTATCTGAGATTGCGCCTCACGAAGACATAAAGACTGCGGCGCTCGCGATCTTCCCGCTGGGGCGATACCGGCCAGACAGTCCCTTTGCTGCTGAGCCGGCTCAGTTCCGGGGGGAGTTCGGGAAAAACCGAGGGACCGCCCATCGTTTGGTTCAAGCGGCCCGAGACGGCGAGCAAGCTGTCGCGGATCGCTTCGCCGTCAAGCCGTTGACGGTTCTGACGCCAAAGCAAAGAGTTCTCCGGATCAGCCGTCGCGCCGCGCCAGCCGATCGCGACGACTGGCGGTAGGTCGCGCTGGTCACGATCAGCCGGTGCATCGACTTCAGGCTCCAGCCTCGCGCGATCAGCTCGACCGCCAGCCAATCCAGTAGCTTCGGGTGCGTGGGCTCGTCACCCATCGTGCCGAAGTCACTGGGGGTGCCAACCAGGCCCTTACCGAAGTGGTGCCTCCAGAGCCGGTTGACGATCACGCGGGCCGTGAGCGGATGGTCGGGCTGCAACAGCCAATCGGCCAGGGCTGTGCGCCGACCTGTCGAACGGGCCGACGATTTTGGAGTCGGCACCGCTTTGACAACACCCGAGCAGAGGACCGCCGGAAACGCAGGACCCACTTCCGGGCCTTTCGCGCCAAATTCACCACGGCGCAGCAAGAACGTGGCCGGGGAGCTCGGGCCCGCCTCGTCGATGCCGCGGGCTTTGCCGCCGCGGCCGCGAACTGGCGGCAGCGGATAGTCATCGCGGAACCTGGCCGGTGCGAAGAAAGCCTGAAGCGAGTAGAAGTCGGTCTGGGTGATCGGGTCGAACTTGTGGTCGTGACACCGCGCCAGCCAATGGTGAGCCCCAGGAATACCAAGCCGGTGGTTTCGGTGATGTCATTAAGCGCATTCTGGCGCCGTAATTTCTGGTCGTTCAAGTCGACCATGTCGGGATAACAGCGGCTGAAGCCGGTCGCGCTGAAGGCGGCCGGATCGCCGGGCCGCACCTCGTCTCCCGCCAGTTGGAAGCGGACGAAGTCGTCATACGGCAGATCGCTGTTGAGTGCCCGCACCACCCAGTCGCGATAGCGCCAGGCGTCGGGGCGAACCTGGTCAAACTCGAAGCCGTCGGTCTCAGCGAATCGCGCCAGGTCGAGCCAGTGCTGCCCCCAGCGCTCGCCATACTGGGGGCTCGCCAACAGACGATCGACCAGGGCTTCGTAGGCCAGCGGAGAATGATCGCCGAGGAACGCATCCAGCTCATCGGGTGTCGGGGGCAGACCCGTCAAGTCGAAGCGCAACCGCCGCAAGACCGTGGCCCGGTCGGCTGGGGGTGAATGCGGCAGTCCGCGCTCTTCGAGCCTCGCCAGGATGAAAGCGTCGATCGGATTACGCACCCAGGATGCCTCCTGGATGCGCGGCAACGGAGGTCGCTTCGGCGGAATAAACGCCCAGTGGTCCGGTCCGGCCGCGATCGAGGCAGAGCCGGTCAGCGCCAGAAGAGACAACAAGCATAAACGCGATATTTTCCCATGCGTCTCAAGCCAGGATCGAGCGTATGACTTCGCCTGCCGTGTCGGTCAGGCGGTCGTCACGGCCGTTGTGAAGGAACGTGAGCCGCCTGTGATCGAGCCCGAGCAAATAGAGGATCGTGGCGTGGAGGTCGTGCACATGCACGCGATCGACCTCAGCACGCAAACCGACCGCGTCGGTCGCGCCGTGCACTGTCCCCCCCTTCACGCCGCCGCCGGCCATCCAGTAGCAGAACCCGTGGGGGTTGTGATCGCGGCCCTTGCCCTGCTCGGACATCGGCATGCGGCCGAATTCGCCGCCCCAGATCACCAGCGTGCTCTCGAGCAGCCCGCGCCGCTTCAGGTCTTTGAGCAGACCAGCGATCGGCTTGTCGGTTCGGCCGCACATCGTGGCATGGTTCGCCTCGACATTGTCATGGGCGTCCCAGCCGTTGACGTCGCCCGAATAAAGCTGAACGAACCGAACCCCGCGCTCGACCAGCCGGCGCGCCAGAAGGCAGCGCGTGCCGAACTCGGCGGTCCGTGACTCTTCGAGTCCGTACAACCGCTTCGTCTCGGCTGACTCGTGGGCCAGATCGACGGCCTCGGGGGCCGCACTTTGCATTCGGAACGCCAGCTCATAGGTGTGAATGCGGGCCTCCAGTTCAGAATCCTTTCCGCGTTCGTCCCGATGATGCTCGTTCAGCCGCCCGATCAAATCGAGCACCCCGCGCTGGGCGTCGGACGACATGCCCGCGGGCGCACGCAGGTCGAGGATCGGGCGATTGCCGCCGCGGATCAAAGTTCCCTGGTGGCTCGCGGGTAAATACCCCGCCCCATACGCGGGCGGACCTCCCTTGATCCCGCCGCCCGGATCGGGCAAGACCAGGAACGCGGGCAGGTCCTGGTTCTCGGTTCCCAGTCCATAGCTGACCCAGCTTCCCAGGCTAGGCTTCCCCATCAAGATCGAGCCCGTGTTCATCTCGTAGACGGCCTGCGGGTGGTTGACACTGTCGGCCCAACACGACCGGATCACCGCCAGGTCGTCGGCACATTCGCTCAGGTGAGGAAGGAAGTCGGAAATCTCGATTCCACTTTGACCGCATTTGCGAAACGTACGCTGCGTGGCGAGCAATGGGTTGTGCGCGACCTTGCGCCGCGTGGCCACCGGCCCAAAGCTGGCCGGCAGCGGCTGACCCGCCAGGCGCTGCAGATCGGGCTTGGGGTCAAACGTCTCCAGATGGCTTGGACCACCATGCATGAACAAATAGATCACACTTTTCGCCCTGGGCGGAAAGTGTGGCGAATGGGCGCAAGCGGCCCATTGAGCCGGTTCGCCCCCCTTGCCTTTTCTTCATGCATCAACCAAGCGAGAGCCAGTGCGCCCAGTCCTCCGCCTGCTTGTTGGAGGAACTTACGGCGTGAAAAGGCCACCGGTAGGTAATAAGGCTCTCGCGGCTGCATGTCCATCTCGGTAGAAGCCAAGGTTTGGGCTACGTGCTTAACGATTGTACCCGCGCCGGCCGGCACTCTCCACCGAAGCGGACAAAAAGATTCCGCCACGCTCTTGACTCCTCAGACGCCTTGTCTTAGACTTTCCCTCAGACAGGTTGTCTTGAGAAGAGGATTGGGATGAATCAGCGTAATCCGGACGTGACGGAAGCCGAGCTGGCGCTGTTGCAGGCCCTGTGGGACGAGGGGCCGGCAACGATCCGTCAGCTCGTCGAACGCGTTTACCAGCAGACGGGTACTTCGGTTTATGCGACCGTGCAAAAGCTGCTCGATCGGCTTGAGACCAAGGGGTGCGTCGAACGCGACCGCGGTGGGTCGGTGCATGTGTTCCGTGCGGCGATCAATCGCGACGAACTGATCGGCCGGAGGCTGCGGGCCGTCGCCGATTCCCTGTGCGGCGGCTCACTTTCGCCACTTTTGACTCACCTTGTGGAAGCTCGCGGGCTCTCGGAAAAAGAACGGCGCGAGCTTCGCGCCTTGGTCGAGAAGCTGTCTTGATTGTCCGTGGTCCGTTGTCGGTTGTCCGTTGTTGGGCATGCGATTCCGTTTCGCCTTGCTGGAATGCCATGGTTCATCAGGCCGAGCTCTGATTCACACGAAGCGACCGACGACGGACAACGAGACCAAATGGAAAGGCCGCGCCCGTGGAGACGCTCTATCGCACAGGACTGAGCAACGCCGTATCGGCGACCGCGCTCGCACTTGCGGTCGCATGCCTGGGACGAGTTTTCACGCGACGCCCTGCGGTATTGCACACCCTCTGGGTGCTCGTGCTCGTCAAGCTGGTCGCGCCGCCGATGTTCGAGGTGCCGGTACCTTGGCCCGCGGCGATGAGTGCAGCAGATGAACCAGCGAGAGCGCCTGCGGCCGTCGTCTTGAAGCGCGAACCGGCGGTGGTCCGTGCGACGGACGCCGCCGACCTTCCCACCGAGGTCTCGTCCGGCTCTCCAGACGCCTTCGATGAAGGCCCGGACGAGCAGGCGACCGAAAGGGTCGTCGCGGCGCGTTCGATCGACTGGACGCGCATCGCGTGCTTGGTCTGGATGACCGGGACTGTGGTGACACTGATCACCTCGCTCGGGCGAATCCGCCGGTTTCAGATTCTCTTAAGTGGGGCCGAGCTGGCCGATGATCGCACTCAAACGCAGGTCGCCGAGCTGGCCGCCAGACTGGGCCTGCATCGTTCGCCATCGGTTTGGTGGTTTGACGGCAGGCTCTCGCCGATGATCTGGCCCGTGGGCTGGCGGCCACGGCTGATCTTGCCGCGAGCGCTCTGGAAGGGCCTCGACGACCGCCAGCGCGCGGGCTTGATCATTCACGAGCTCGCTCACCTGCGGCGAGGCGATCACCACCTTCGGATTTTCGAGCTTACAGTGACAGCGCTTTACTGGTGGCACCCCGTGCTCTGGTGGGCACGACGGGCGCTGCGGGGCGTCGAGGAACAATGCTGCGACGCCTGGGTCGTCTGGGCACTCCCAGGCGCCGCCAAGTCTTATGCGGACACGCTCCTTGAAACGTTGGAATTTCTCAGCTATTCCGACCGACCCGAGCCGTTGTTGGCCAGCGGCTTCGGTCAGGTGCGTCATCTCAGAAAGAGGTTAACGATGATTATGAACGCATCAACGCCCCGCACGCTGGGGACATGGGGCACGCTCGGCACGCTGGGGCTCGCGATCTTACTCTTGCCTGTCAATGCCACATGGGCACAAAAGGCCGAGCAAAAGAAAGAGGTGCGCATCATTGTCAAGAATGACGGAAATGCGACCGCGACGGCCACGGCGACCACAGGCACTGCGGCGGGGGGCGCCAACCCTAAGGCGAAAGCCGCTGTCAAGACCGGCGCCCAACGTTCTCTGTTCATCAAAGCGGACACCATCATTAACGCCGACGGTTCGAAGACCACGGTCGTGACGGATTCGACGGATGAAGCCGTCAAACAGTTGAAGGAGAAAATCAAAGAGATCGCGAAGAAATCGCCGCAATCGGAGAAAGACAAAGCCCACCAGAAAGCGCTCGAACTGGCTCTCGAAGAGCTGGAAAGCGCCGTGGCCAAGGTCGGGAGCGGTTATTTAAGCGCCAAAGCGCTCGCGAAGGTCGGGAACGAGCGGGAGATACTCGTCCAGAAGGTGCGCGAGCTGCAAGGCTTCCAGTCCTTGGAACAAGAGCCACTGAGCACCGGGAAAAAGGCCGAGATCGAAAAGGCACGGGCGAAGGTCGAAGAGCTCACGAACGATCTTCAATCTAAGCAGCGGGAGCTGCATGAGGCGAGGAGGAAGTTGACCGCGCTCATGGCAGGAAAAATGGGGCTGCCCACCCTGCACGTGCGAGTGTTTGATCCGGAGATGAAAGTGGACATCGCGAAACCGCGATACGAGGTGTCTCGGCCCGTCGATCCGCACGTGGCGTCCCGACCCGTCGACCCCAGTCAGAAGCGAATCGACGAACTGGAGAAGAAGCTCGAAAAAGTACTCGAAGAGGTCGCCAAATTGAAGAAAGACCGCTCGAAGTAAGGACGGACCGACGTGATTTTGCGGTGGATCCCATCTGCCCAAGCCGACGTCGAACGGCCAGGACCGCACGTACGACGTGGCCGTGAACGCCAGTCAGCCGGTAGTGGCGGCCGCCGTGGCGGTACGTGAGCCGCTCGTGATCGAAGCCCATTAGGTGCAAGGTGGTCGCGTGCAGGTCGTGAACGTGGACATTGTCTTTCATTAAGCTTGGTTGAGCGTGGAGGCTTCGGTTCCCGAGCTGGGGATGCGGCGACATCATTGGGCCTGGCGGCGTCAGCCCCGCAACAAGACAGCCGATCGGAGCATCACCGTGCAACGCTAACGGAGGCCACGTTTTCAGTGGGATTTCGTGTTCCTCCAGGACAATTGTCGCGGCGGGCAGCCAATTTCGAACACGCGATCACGAAAACCCGAAAGGACGAAACGGCGAAAGAAATCAGGAGTTCCCATTCGTGCCAGCGGAATGGCACGCGGAATGGCTTATCTCGGACCTTGGACGTATGTCATGTTCGCCCAGCGACAGTCGCCGGTGCGCACAACGTCATGCGGAAGCCTCCGGCTTTTTAGCTGACGACATCATTGCTGACCGCGAAGCTCGGTGCCGAATGATCCGCATCAAGGAGGATGCCATCCTGCAAGTACCCAATGAGCGCGGACAACGAGCGCATCTGGATCGTCGGCCAGGTGTAACAGGGCCACGGTCGCCCTACCACTTGGCGTGAGGCCAATGATTCGAATTCCATCCTCAGACCAGCGGAAGTGCTCCGACCACTCCTGCGTTCTGGGGTTGAACAAGGGCACTTCGTTATCGGTCTCGGGGTCTCGTGCCGAAACTCGATCGGCCCTAAAGCGATTACATAGCGGGCAGCTCAGCTAAAGGTTCGATTCCGAGCTGTCGCCACCTTTTCCCAGAGGAACGATGTGTTCGATCTCGAGGCGAGCCATTACTAGCCGCTGTGGACTGAGGCAATAGCCGCAACGGTTGTGCGCCCCTTGCCGCACACGCCCATCGAGCGCTCCGGAAATGTGCTCACGCGGCATGATCGGCGCCGGTTTGGCTGTCGGTGTCGTTCGGTGGGCTCCGCAAGCCACGGGCCACGGCCTCTTTCCAGCGCGGGCCTTTAGTACCAAGCCACGTCGATAGTCTGCCATGAGTTCGTCAAGCCGCGCGTGGTGAGTGGCGTCGAGCTTGCCTTCCCGCGCATCCGCGAGCAGGGCACTCAGTTCAGCCTGTTCGGCGACGTCGAGCGTCGATTCGCAAAGTGCTAGCACTTCGTGATCCGGTAAGGCCTCCACATCCAGATCGGACACGGCTTGACTGATCCAATCAATCACCGCGTCCTCCAGGCGGCGATTGTGCGCCGCGGCCAAGGTGTGCGCCCGGCGCGACAGATCATCGGGTAATTCAATGGTGACTTTTACGCTCATCGGGTCGTGACTCCAACCCCGGCCGGCGGCTGATGGCCTATCGATGACGCCACCACGATTCGGCGTTTCTAGAATTCTACCGCGCCGATGCGACTTTCGGTACTACCGAAAGTCGCTACGGTTAACTATCCACTGTCGCTCGTGGTCCGCGATCATGGAATTGCCTCGATCGGCGATTGGTTACCAGCGGCGGATGCAAGGCATGTTGAAAATATTATTCATGAAGAGTCGACGACAGGCGCGCCAACGCACATTTCGTCGCCCAGGAACTCTCGATGGTTTCGATGCCGTCGTTTTCCGTGTCCGTCCGTGCCTTCAGTGGTTCTTTCCGAATTTCGTCGCTTCGGGCTTTCGTGTTCTCCGGGCAATTCCTCGGAATGAACCGAAAATGCCGGTCGTCGTGACAAAAACGATGACACCGAGGATTACGCTGCTGCGGACGCTGATCGCGGAACACGACTCAGCCGGCGCCGCATTCAGCATACCCATACTGCCCCTACAGCACGCGTGAATCACTGCTCGGTACGCCCAGTGTGCACACAGCGTGGCGTGAGTCGATCACGTCACCACCCAATCCGCTCAGGTTGTAAACGCGTGTTTCGAGCGAATCGACACGAAGATGGCATGCGCGGAACGGCTGCAATCTTCGCAATCTTCGTGCCATCTTCGAAGGGCGCACTGCCACCTTCGAAGAGCGTGCCCCCTTCGAAAGGCGCACGGATCGCCCGCCATCTTCGAAGCCGGTCAGTCAATCGCCCACCGGCTTCGGAGAGTCAACTAGGCGAGCGAGCAGTCGCGCTCGTCCACGAGCGTTACGCCCTTCCACGCCAGACCACAACTCGCCCAGGACCGGCGTGCAAATGCCAATCCGGTTTCCTTTCTTCCGGGAGGCGTCGACCCGAGCGCGGACGCCATTGCGGTTGTTCACGAAATCCTGGGCGGTGCCTGTATCCAGCAGATATCGACTCATTCGCCGTTTCGCTTGTGCATCTGGTGCCCGACTGCCTCGATGTTGAACTGGCGCATCTGCTGATCAAAGCGGGCCATCGCCGCGGCCTCGTCGGGCGTGAACTCAAGCGGCTCGATTGTCTTGATCCATGCATCCCAATCCGCAAGGCTATCTGGATCGTCTCTCCATTGGCACTCATCGATGCCGATCTTTTGGGGCACGGTCGCTGACGGTTCGACCAGCACATCCGTCCCATCCGGCCACTCAGGCGGCGTGTCTAACTCAAGCCGACCGGCCTTCACTTTCCCCTTGATCGCGTCCATTAAGCCGTCCTCGATTGGCGTCGACAAGCAGCTCGCGGTGTTTCCACCCACGTTGGCGGAAACGGAAGCAATGGAGCCCATCGCCTCGTTGATGTCTGTGAGGGACATCGTGCGATCAACTCGCTTGCCATTATGATCTCACAGGGGTCGAGTCCGCCCGGCTTGGTGCTCTTCCAGCGCGCGGTCGATCAAGGCGTCGAGTCGGCCTTCCCGCTCGTCGCGCTCGATCTGCTCATCCCAAATTCCCTCGGCATACTCCGATAGCCAGGCCCTCACACGGGCCACATCCGTTGCGGAGAGCCGTTCGATCGCGGCGGTGATCTCGTCGACTGTGCTCATTGGTGCCTCAAAACGACTCTCGGCAGCCCGTGGCATACTTTCGGCCCTCTGCCACTTGCATGGCAGGTTTGGTCCAAGGCGAAAGTTGTTAATACGTAGCCGGTTACACTGAAAGACGGGCGATCGTCGTGGCATAAAAACGTTTGGGAAAAACTGCCACTTTGTGCCACTTCTTACTGCCAGTTTTTGGGCGACAGGTTAGACCGCGAGGACCTCACGAACGACGTGGCCGTGAACGTCGGTGAGACGGTAGTCGCGGCCGCCGTGTCGGTACGTGAGTCGCTCGTGATCGAAGCCCATCAGGTGCAAGATGGTCGCGTGCAGGTCGTGGACGTGGACCTTGTCTTCCACGGCGTGCCAACCGAAGTCGTCGGTGGCCCCGTGGACGTGCCCGGGCCGCACCCCGCCTCCAGCGATCCACATGGTGAACCCGAACGGATGGTGCTCGCGCCCGTTGTTTCCCTCCGCGGTTGGGGTGCGCCCGAATTCCCCGCCCCAGAGGACCAGGGTATCGTCCAATAACCCACGTGCCTTCAAGTCATACAAAAGGGCAGCGATCGGGCGATCAACGGCGGCACACCGCTTGGGTAGGTTCTCTTTGAGGCCGCTGTGATGGTCCCAAGCGTTATTCGCCGGGGCGTCAAAGAGCTGGACATAACGCACACCCCGCTCCGAGAGCCTGCGCCCAACAGACACTGCCGGCCGAACAGGTCGGTCGTCGGGTCGCCGATTCCGTACAGGCGTTTGGTCGCCGGGCTTTCACGGTTGATGTCAAAAGCTTCCGGCGCGTCACGCTGCATGCGAAAGGCCAGTTCAAACGATGCGATCCGGGCATCAAGCGGATTGTCGATCACGCGCTGTCGCTTGTGGAGTTGGTTCAGCCGAGCGATTGCGTCGAGCTTGGCGCGCTGGGAGGAAGAATCATCAAAAGCACGTGAGAGATTGGCAATCGGATGGTCGAGATCGCGAACGAGTGTCCCCTGATAGGCACTGGGCAAGAAGCTCGAGCTCCAGAGCTGGGCGCCTTGAAAGACCGCGGCGGGGCTGATCACCACGAAGGCCGGTAGGTTCTGGTTCTCGGTACCGAGGCCGTAGACGAGCCACGAGCCGAGACTCGGCCGCGAGAAGGCTTGCTCGCCTGTGTTCATCTGGAGGGCTGCCCCGGTGTGGTTAATGTTGTCGGCGACCATCGAACGGATCACACAGAGGTCGTCCACGTGCCTCGCCAGTTGCGGCAAGAGTTCACTCACGTCGGTCCCACATTGGCCGTGTTTCGCGAACTTCCAAGGGGAGGCCAGCAGGTTGCCCGTCTTGGCACGCTCGAGCTTCGGCTTCGCGAACGGCAGCGGCTGGCCGTTCATCTTGGCCAATTTCGGCTTGGGATCAAACAAATCGACATGCGACGGCCCGCCCGGCATATAGAGAAAAATACAGCGCTTGGCGGTCGCGGGATAGTGAGGGGCTCGGACGGCGTAGGGGTTGACGGAGCGGTCGGGGGCGGCGCTGGGATCGTTACGACTGCGATCGCGCACCCCCCGTCGCCCGCATTCGCTGGCACTTCCCCCACAAGGGGGGAAGCCGTCGCGAGCAAGTCAGCCAGCGCGACTAAGCCAAATCCGTTACCGGCTCGCGCCAGAAAATCGCGTCGGGAGGGGTTTATTCGCTGCCACATGAAACATTCCTCGCGGACCTCATGGCTCAGTCGACGTAAACAAACTCGTTACCGCATAGCAAAAGATGGGCAAGGCCCGGCCAGTCGGGATCGGTTTGGGGCCGTCCCGAGCGGAAGAGAAACGCCCGGCAGACTTCCCGCTCTTCCGGGCGGGGGGATCGTCCATACAGAAGCTGGTACGCCCGTTCAAGGCGGCCGTTGTCGTCACCGGGGGCAAGGGCGGCCAGCCGGTCGGCCAGGCTGCGCGCCTGAGCAAACACAAACGGATGGTTGAGGAACAGTAATGCCTGGGGGGCGACGATCGAGACTGTTCGCTTTTCGGTCGAAGCGTCGGGGTTGGCCGCGTCGAAGAGCATTGCGAAGCTGCTCCGGTCCCAACGGGCCGTCTGGATATAGAGCGAGCGCCTGGGCGTGTCGATGTTGTCGGCGGCGGGGCCGCGCGGCGTTTGGTCGAGCCCTCCGCTCACGCAGAGCATTGCGTCGCGGACCTCTTCAGCATCGAGGCGCCGGGGGGCGAACCGCCGAGCTCGCGGTTATCAGGGTCTCGGGAAATGTGGTCGCGGGCCGCGACGCTCGACCGCCGGTATGCGGCGGAAATCATGATGCGGCGGTGAAGTTTTTTGAGCGACCAGCCGTCGTCGACGAATCGCGCGGCCAGCCAGTCGAGGAGCTTCGGGTGGGAAGGAGGCTCCGACCGCATGCCGAGGTTGCTCGGAGTGGGCACAAGGCCCTCGCCGAAATGCCACTGCCATACCCGGTTGACGATGACCCGCGCGGTGAGTGGGTTTTTTGGCGACGCCACCCAGCGCGCCAGTTCAAGACGGCCACTCCCTTCGCGAATCGGAGCTTGCGAACGGCCGGCCAAAAATCGTGGCAAGTGCCGCGCGACGATCGGCCCCAACTTGGCGTAACTCCCTCGGACGTGGATCGGCACATCCTGAATCTTGGGAAAGAGTCCTCCCGGAGTTCCCCCTTCCTGCACCGCCATCGCCAGCGGAAGCTCCGGGGAGAAGCCCCCGCTGAAGCCGGTCGCGCTCCGCAGATCAGCTCGGCCCGTTTCTTGTCGTACTCGGCGGATTTGGGCGCTTTCTCGATGGCGGTCAGCTTCGACTGGGTCTCCGCGATCAGCGCAGTTGCTTTTCCCTCGCGTCGACCTGGGCCTTGGGGACCAGCGGCACCCGGTTCATCACGTACTCAGCGCCCTTGGCACCGAGGTCTTTCAGGATATGCGTGCTGTAAAAGATGCCGGCGAGGGCGTAGTAATCGTCCTGAGAGACCGGATCGAACTTGTGATCGTGACAGCGGGCACAGCCGAGTGTGAGGCCGAGGAATGCCTTGCCCACGGTGTCGATCTGGTCGTCCACCATGTCGCTGATGATCTTCTCTTTGTCGGCATCGCCGCGGTCCCAGACCCCGTTCGAGAGAAACGTCGTGGCGATCAACCCCGCCGGATAGACGTCGCTCCCGTCAGGATTAGGCAAGAGATCGCCAGCAATTTGATGCACTATGAACTGGTCAAAGGAAAGGTCGCGGTTGAAGGCATCAACGACCCAGTCGCGATAGCGCCAGGCCTCGGTCAGTTCGCAACTGGCGGTGCGGGTCTTGGGGTCGGCGTCATAGTAGTCGGCATAGCGGGCCACGTCGAGCCAATGCCGCGCCCATCGCTCGCCGTAAGCCGGAGACGCCAACAGCCGATCGACGAGCTTTTCGCAAGCCGCATCCGAACGATCCGCGACGAACGCCGCGACCGCGTCGGGACTGGGTGGCAGGCCGGTCAGGTCAAACGTCGCGCGACGGATCCATGTCCGTCGGTCCGCGGGAGGCGCGGGGCTTAACCCTCGCGACCTCGCCGCGTCCGCGAGAAAGGCGTCAATCTCATTGTCAACGTCGGCCGAACCGCCGACCGTTGGAGGCTGGTGGTTCCGTACAGGTTGAAACGCCCACCAGCTTCGATCGCCTGAGGCCGCCGCGGAATGCGCCGGACCGGGTGCCACCTTCGCGGATGGCCACGGCGCTCCCGACGCCACCCACCGCTCGAGCGCCGCCACGTCGCCAGGGGAGAGCTTCTGCTTCGGCGGCATCTTCGGTTCGTCCAGGTAGCGCACGGCACGGATCAATAGGCTCTCGGCCACGGCGGCCGGGACGACGGCCGGTCCGCTCTCTCCCCCTTTGAGGAGCGATTCGCGGTCGGTCAACCGAAGGCCGGCCTTCGCTTTCTTTTCACCGTGGCACGACTGGCACTTCGCCACGATCAACGGGCGGATCGATTTTTCAAAAAACGCGGTCGCCTCCGCATCATCCGCCTTGAGAGGCAGCGACGAGCATGCAAACAGGACGGCAAGGACAGCGATCAGCCACTCCCCGCTATGCTTCGGGCGGGCCGCTTTGAGACATCCGGGGAGGGCGAGCCTCCTGGCGAGCCGAGTGCCTTCGCCGGCTCGGCAGGAGCCTCGCCGTCCCCGCAGAGACGCCGCAGAATGCCCCGCGCAAATATAATCCCCGAACAAGCGATCTGCCGACTCGATGGTGAAGTCCCGCTCATGACAACAACCTGATCCATACGAGTTGGCCAAGAAAAAGCACAACAGACGGCGGTCGCGATCGGCCTTTTCGTCGACCCTGGAACGCGAGCCAGCGCCGCCCGAGCTGGATGGTTAAACCATTGTTTGAGATCCTTCCATCCTTTACAATACTACTTCAATGGCTGCGCACACAAGCCGGCCGAAGACGCCAACACAGGCGACCAGCTCGGGAGTTCGACCTTGGAACCACCGCAATCTTCCCTGGATCGACGGCAAATGCTCGCCTCAGTTGCCGCGCTGGGCGTGCTTGCCCCCTCGGCTTCATCCGACACACCTGCGCTTGTGATCGACTGCCACGCTCACGTCTATGGCGAGGACGAGAAGGCGTATCCGACGATCGAGAAGCCGTATCGTCCCCCGGCCGGCAAGGGAACTGTCTCACACCTCCTCGACACGTTGCGGGCAAACGGAGTATCGCGAGCGACGGCGATTCAAACGAGCACGTATTATCGGTTTGATAACCGGTTTCTCGCGGATACGGCGAAGCGCCACCCCGACCTCCTGGTCGGCGTTTGCACGCTTGATCCGGACAATCCGACGAGCCCCGCGACGCTCGAACGCTATGTGCGTGAGTCAAACGTCCGCGGGATGCGCAGCATCCCGGCCACGAGTGGACGGCTCGACGACCCGGGTGTGGAGGCGCTCTGGGCGATGGCGGAACGGCTCGGCATTGTGATCAACGTTCTGGTCGATCGTGACAAAACAGACGAGGTCGAGGCACTCGCCCTGCGACACCGGTCGCTCCGCATCGTGATTGACCATTGTCTGAATCTCAAAGCGGGCGCCCAGCTCGAGCCGACGCTCAAAGACCTCGAGCGGCTCGCCAAGCTGCCGAAGGCCCACGCCAAGTTGACGTTCATTCCAACCGGCACGGCCGAAGAGTACCCCTGCCGCGATATGCACGAGCCCTGCCGCCGCGTCATCGCGGCGTTCGGCCCGGATCGTTGCGTGTGGGGGAGCAACTTCCCCTGCGAGCTCTGGCATCCCAAGGTGACTTATGCGCAGCATCTGGCGATCTTTACTCGGGAGCTTGGTCTCGGCGCAGAGGCAAAGGCCGCCATCCTGAGTGAGACGGCGCGGGGGCTGTGGTTCTTAGCTTAGAACAGCTCCTCGATCGGCTTGCCCGTCCCGACAATGCTAACGGGGCGTCCCGAGGCGTCGGGGTAGTGCAGATCGAGGGGGATGCCGAGTGACCGATAGAGGGTGGCCAGCAGGTCTTGAGGGGTCACTGGTCGCTCCCTAACGTCGCCCCCCCGCGGCTCACTGGAGCCCACGACCTGTCCTCCCTTCAGGCCGCCACCGGCCAAGAGTACCGAGAAACAGTTCGCCCAATGATCGCGTCCGGCATGCCCGTTGATCAGCGGCGTGCGACCGAACTCGCCCGCACAAAAGATCACGACATCGTCGAGCATTCCGCGCTGATCGAGGTCTTCCACCAGGGTCGCGATTGCGGCGTCAAGCGGAGGGAGGAGTTGTTCCAGGTTCTTATCGATATTGTCGTGGTGATCCCAATAGCCGGTATTGACGGTCACGCAAGTCGTCCCGGCCTCGACGAGCCGTCGAGCGAGCAAGGCTCCCTGTCCATACGGGTGCCGGCCGTAGCGGTCGCGCAGACGGGGATCTTCCCGAGCGATGTCGAAGGCCGCGCGCACGCGTTCGCCGGTCATCATCTCGAGGGCTTGTGCCTTGAACGTGTCGAGGCCTTCGAGAACGCCGCTGCCGTCGATGTCGCGACGGAGGGTGTCAAAAGCCTTGAGCGTGGTCGACCGCGTTCGCAGCGCGTCGCGTGTCAGGTTCTTGGGGAGGGCCAGGTTGGCGACCTGGAAATCGGGCACGCTCGGGTCGGCGCCGACCTCAAATGGCTGGTAAGCCGCTCCGAGGTAGACGGGGCCTTGGTATCCAAACGCCTCTGATTTCGGCACGGTCACGTAGGCGGGCATGCCAGTTGACCGGGCGCCGACGGCTCGAGCGATCACCGAGCCAAACGAAGGCTTTTGGGGCGCGTTCCGCGCCAGCGTTGGCCCGAAGTAGCCGGTCTGCATCCAGTGGGCCGAAGGCGGCGTGGATCGCGTTACCGTGATGGACCGAGCGGACAATGGAAAGCCGGTCCATCACCCGCGCCTGCCGGGGGAAACGCTCTGTAATCAAAACGCCGGGCGCTGCGGTTGCGATCGGGCGATACGCGCCCACGATACGGGGCGGGAGCGTCGGGCTTGAGGTCATAGGTGTCCTGCTGGCTCATGCCGCCGTGCGTCCAGAAGACGATGAGCGAGCGCCGGCGGGTGCCGCGTGGAGAGATGCCGGCAATCGCCCTCAAGCGGAGAACATCGGCGACCCCGAGGCCGATCATCGGGGCGCCAAGCTGCAGAATCCGGCGCCGCGATAGGGTGCCTCGCGGCGAAACGGGCCAGTTGCGTGGGTTCGGCATGGCCACTCCCCTAATGGTTGAACAGAAACTCCGCCGAGACGAGGAGCGCCCAGAGCAGCGACTGATAGCCGGCCCGACGGTCAGGCTGGGTCGTCAGGAATTGCCGGGCCTTGTTGATCTCATCGGCCCGCGCGGGGCGAGAGTAAACTCGGACGAAAACGTCGTCGATGACCTCCTCGACCGGTCGAGAGTCGGTGGCCAGCGTGGACACGTAGCCGTCCTTGGCCGAGAGTTTTTGTTCGAGGATCGGCGACCCGATCAGGGCGAGTGCCTGGCCCAGAGACGGCTCGCCGACCCGCTCGCACTCGCACGACGAGGCCCGCGCCGGCCGGCCGAACACATCGAGGAACGCATTCGGAACGGCCTCGTCGGGCAGGTCGATCGCGCGCGTGCCGGGCGGAAACTTGCCTGGGCCACCCGGAAACTCCGTCGGCACTCCGAGGGCCTGGCTGAAAGCATCCAGAAGCACCTCGGCCTGCAAACGCCGCGGGTAATACCGCGCGAAGTTTTGGTAATCCTCGCGGTTTGAGGAGGTCGGTTCCGCGCTTAAGGCGTAGGCGTCGGTGTTACAGCAGACACGAATCAAGTGCTTCACGTCGTAACCGCTCGTGGCGAAATCGCGTGCCAGCGCATCGAGCAACTCGGGATGGGTCGGCGGGTTCGTACTCCTCGCGTCGTCGATCGGGTGGATCAGCCCCCTCCCGAAAAAATGGCCCCAGATGCGGTTGGCCATGGTTCGGGCGAAGTAAGGGTTGCTCCGGTCGGTCATCCAGGTGGCAAAACTCTTGCGTGGGTCGTCATGAGGGCTGACCGCGAAGTCAGGACCACCGAGCGGGCGCGGCTTCATTTCCCGTTTTGTCCGCGGGTTCTCGACCCGGCCCTCCGAAGCGACAAAGATGGTCTGGTTTGTGGGCACTTCGGCGTCGGCGAAACCCCCTTTTCGGCCCACCCGCGCGAAGACGGCGGCCACGCCGAAATAGTCGTCCTGACTCCAGCGCTCGGCGGGGTGATGGTGGCACTGTGCACATTGAATGCGGACCCCGAGGAATGCTTGCGAGACCGACTCGACATAATCCTGGGACGTTCTGACCGAGCGGTACCAGACCGTCGGCGGGTTGACCTCCTGGCTGCCGACGGCCGTGAGGATCTCGGTCGCGAACCGGTCGTACGGCATGTTTGCGGCCACCGCATCGCGAATCCACCCCGCGAACAGGGTCGTGCCGGCCCGTTGTTGGTTGGTGGAGTAGCCGGCCCCGCGATTCTTGAGGATGTCGGCCCATTTCAGGCCGAACAGAGCGGCGTATTCGGGCCGTTCCAGCAGCCGGTCGATGAGGCGGGCGTGCTTGTCGCGGCGAGGGTCTGCCAAGTAGGCGCGGACTTCGTCCGGTGTGGGCAGCGTGCCGCAGATGTCCAGACTGGCACGCCGAAGAAACGTCGCGTCGTTGGATCGCGGCGAGGGCTCGATCCCCAGCCGTTGCCATTGCCGGCGCAGCAACTGGTCGACCCACGACACGTTCTGGTTCTCTCCAGCCGCCTCGGACACCGTCGAGTCGTGGAATGGCACGGTCCCGTGAAACACTCCGAAGCGGTCGCCGTATCGCACCATGACCGCAAAAAGACCTCCACGACTTGCGACCTTGATCACTCCGTCCCGGTCAACCTCGGCGATTTCCGGTTCGTTCGATTCGCAGAGCGCCATGCGGGTCACGTCTCGCGTTGTGCCGTCGGAGAAAGACGCGGTAATCCGCAGAGGGAGGTTTGCCTTTTTTTCCAAGACCGCTTCGTTGGGCTCGATCGAGAGCCGTTCCACGACCGGGTCCGTGGGACGAGGAGGAGGGGCTCCCTGCGCGATCCAGCGGCGCAGGACCTCGTAGTCCTCGGTGTCCGGGGACAGTATGCGACCGCCTCCATGGGCGATGGCTCCAGTCGCCTTCAATAACAAGAGGCTCCTCTCGGGAGCCGCCGGGAGGATTCGTGCCCTCCACATTCGAGCGCAATCGCTTCGCGGTCGGCCAGTGGGTCGAAGCCCAGCAAAGAGAGTTTGAAGCCATTCTGCCCTGTCGACTTGCCGTGGCAACCCCCGCTATTGCAGCCGAGCTTCGTGAACAGGGGACGGATTTCCGTCGTGAAGGCGACCGTCGTGGTCGCCGCCGACTCGGCGGCAGGCGAAAGGCAAGCGAGCAAAGTGAACAGTCAGCGCCAGGAGCGGAGTGAGAAACCTGGTGAAATGATGAGTCCTGACACGTCGCATGAGGTTTACCTCCCTGTCGGTTTCTCGTTGGTGATCTCCAGGTTGAGGAAACAGCCCGCGTGATGGATTGGCTCGTCCTCTACCGTCCCGACCGCTTCTAGTCGTACAAATGGTTGCCGGCCAATGGGAGCGTCGTCGGACGCAATGACCTGGATCACGCCGGAGTCGGTCTGGCCGACGAACGTGACGCCACGGCCACGGAGGCCCTTCACCCCCCCGGGGGCACTGAGCTCAGTGTGAATTTTGCCAATGAAGCCGTTTCTGCGAAGTGCCCGGTAATGGAGCTGGATCGTCTCGCCGCGCTTGATTTTTGTCGGCGTCCGGGGGTCGACCCAGAGATCGATTGCCCCCGGCCCAACCTGGATCGTGACGGAATTTGAATAGGCCGCTGCCGGCTGTTCCGTCGATTTCGCCGTTGGCGATGGCCCCGCGCGCGTCAATGTGGCATCGCCCTGGATCGCGAACGTGTAGGGGCCGGGCGGGAGCCCGTCCGGGATCTGAATGCTCAACCACCCTATCGATTGGCCGGCCGGAATCGTTGTGACACGGTCGTTTCGTTCGGCCGCGTGCCGAGACCGGTCAGTGTGACCGGTCCTGCCAGCCAGCCCTCCGGCACCTCGACGCTAACCGACACGTCGAGTACCGAGCCCTGGGAGACCGCGGTTCGGCTGGGAGTCGCGGTCAGGTTCCAGGGAGCGACAGGTCCGATCCCGAGAGGAACCCGACCGGTGAGACGCGCGGCGGCCTTGGGGGGGCGCTCGCGACGAGAACGGCGCCGCGTGCGACACGTACAATCTCCCCATTCCCCAGGTCGACATGCCCAGTCAGGGTCAATTCGGCCGGCTCGGGGCTGCAATCTCGGGAGGCGAAGACGATTACCGGGACGCGCTCCACGCCCGGGCCGAACCAGACATCGGAGCATTCCAGGCCGCTCGACAAGCCTGACGCGGAGACGCGGATCGGTTGAGAGAGCCCCCGTTTTCGTAAGGCGATGAGATCAAGCACGGCCCGCCCTCCCCGCGGGACGTTCCATCCTCCCAGTTCGCGACCTCCCGCCGGAACCGCCAGGAGCTCGAAGTCGGCCTCTTCGCGACGAACACTCAGCCGGTACCCACGGCGCGGGTCGGGCCTCCAACCCCCAGTGACATTGCGAACCAGGATCAGGTATTCCCCATCCGCCGGTGCCACCCAGCGGCCGGCCGGATCGGAGTGACCGAAGAGAATCGCTCCGACTCCAGGCTGCTCCTGGCCATCGGTCAGGTGAAGCAGTTCGCGCCGGTCTCGCGCGTCGTACACCGAGAGATCCAGGTCGACCGGTGATCCGATCCGTTCGCCGTAGAGCTCCAGCCAGATGACCTCGCCGCGCCGAGCGTGGAGCAAATACCAATCCTTCTCATCACCGGCCACCAGCCGCCCGCTGACCTCACACGGCCATTCAATCTCTTGGGCTTCGTCGGGCTGATGGTTCGTCTCGACGTCCCGATGGACGGGGACGTCCGTCACCCCCAACAACACCGGCGAGGGCGCGCCGGCGAGGTCGAGTGGATACTCCTCGACCGCAAAACGCTCGGGACGAAGGAATGACCGCGGCAAGCCGAAACTCTCGCTGCGCGGCGGTGTGACCTCGACGTAGGCGCGGTCAAACCGAAGCGGATCGGTGCTCTTGCCGCCAGGGCCAAGGTTGCGCCCGAACAGTGTCACCCGGGTCGTCTTCCCCTCTTCGACAACGTTCGGCCAGGCGAAGTCGATTCGCGGCCCCGTGTCAATGTCGAGCCGATACACGTGCTCCGGGCTGCCGGTATACGTCAGGTCAAAGACCCGTACGATGTAATTGCCGGCAGCCGGCGCAAAAAAATCGACCAAAGGATCCAGCCCGGTATAACCTCGATTCGAGGCGACTCGCCGGCCTTGATCGTCCTCCATTTCCAGGATAGCCCGGAGTTTCCGAATCGAGACGTTCCGCCCAGCAATCAATCACCACGCGCTGACCGGCCTCCGCGTGAAATTGGTAGACATCCACATTTCCTGGTTTTTCGATGATCCCGCAAACAGAAACGTCGAGTGAGACGATTCGCTTGCTCTCCTTCGCTTGGTTCGCCGCCGACTCGACCAGCGTCTTTCGAGGGGTGACGAAGAAGCTTCTCGGTGAGCTCAAGCCGAACGCACCCGATGCGCGTAGATCGTAAAGGCCCGGCGGGATGTCCTTCGGAATCGTAAGTGTAAATCGCTGGTTGCCCAGCGGTGCCGACGTGATCCGGGGCTCGTCACATTTAAGCCCCGTCGGTCCTTCCAGCCCAACGCCACCGACGCGCACTTCGACCGAAGTCCCGGCCTGACCGCCAGGCGGATAAAGGACAGTCAATCGAGTCCCGGATCCGTCGGCAAGTGCCTCTGATCCAAGAATCGGGAGCGTGCAGGCGAGAGCCATCGAGGCCACGAACAGCGATCGGAAGCCATCGTGAAACATGATCGGAACTCCCGTCGCCCGGGCGATTTCACCCCCAGGCAGCCAGGTCCGGCTGAGAAGAGTCGCAGGATTGACGGCGACGGCGTGTTCTCAACTCCGCTTCATCTAAATTGTGATCGGCTCGGGCAGAAAAGCATTGTATGGTAGCGGTGAAGTTTCCACAATAGTTTTACAATAATCAAAACAGCGAGAGCGTGCGTGTGGTAATTGAGATGACGCAATGTCCACCAGACGAACATTCATCCAAACCGTCGGCGCGGGGCTCTTCGGCGCAACGACTTCGTTCGCCACGGAGCGCGCCGTCGGTTCAGCGCAAACGGATGGCGGTCGTCACGACCGAGTGGCGGTACCACTCACACGCATGGCATATGGCCGAGCGCTTCCTGGTGGGCTATCCGATCAATGGCCGCTGGCACAACCCGCCGTTCGACGTCGTCGCGGCATACGTCGATCAGTTTCCCAAAGACGACCTGAGTCGCAAGCGGTCGGCAGAATTCGGGTTTCCGATCTTTCCTCGCATCGCCCAGGCATTGCGTTGTGGCGGCGATGCGCTCGCGGTAGATGCCGTGTTGATCATTGGCGAGCATGGCAACTACCCAAAAAGCGAGTTCGGCCAGACGAAATACCCGCGGTATGAGTTCTTCAAACAGGTCACCGAGGTCTTCCGGAAAGATGGCAAAGCGGTACCCGTCTTCAACGATAAGCACTTGTCGTGGAAATGGGACTGGGCCAAGGAGATGGTGCGGACCCGCGCGAACTGGGGTTCGCCTTCGCGGCCGGTTCGTCGCTTCCCGTCACGTGGCGGATGCCTGATATCGACATGCCTTATGGGGCCGAGATCGAAGAGATGCTCTGCGTCGCCATCGGTGGCGTGGATAGTTATGACTTTCATGCCTTGGAGACCATCCAATGCATGGCCGAACGGCGGCGGGGCGGCGAAACCGGCGTTACTGCTGTTCAGGGATTAAGTGGCGACTCTGTCTGGAAGGCGATGGCGCCGGCGGTTGGGAAGCCGGTGGTTGGGACCCGCGCCTCATGGAAGCGTGCCTCTCGCGGAGCCAAACGCTATCCCAACCAGAAACATTTAGCGATCGGTTCCCGACCCCCGCCCAGATCCGCGAGTGGGTCAAGAGACCCGATCGCTTACCGAATTGAATATACTGACGGGACGAAAGCCACAATGCTGTTGATGAACGGGTTGGTCGGTGATTTCACCTTCGCCGCGAGGTTGAAGGGGCGATCCGAGCCACTTTCGACCTTGTTTTACCTGCCTCCCGTCCCAAACGTTGTCTATTCGGCCGCGCTGATGTCGAAAGCCGAAGAGACCTTCGTGACCGGCAAGTCCCCTTGCCCGATCGAAAGAACGTTGTTGACCTCGGGTATGGTTGAGGCGTGCGTGCGGTCGCTCAGGACCGGTCAGAAGCGGCTCGAGACGGATCATCTGAGAGTGCGTTATAAAGCGCCACGTGAGTCTACCTACTGGCGATCGTGACACCGAGGCTATTCGACAACGAGAAGATGGATGCGCCGATCGGTATCGACGGCTTTGGGTCGGTCAAGCCGGAAGCCGCCGACCAGGGGAAAACGCCATGCCCGACAGCCGTTCGAGTCGTGATTGCGAGGCGGACCAGCTCCTGGCTCTGATGCTGATCTCGATCTGGGGTTGTGTGCTGGCCTTGGGCAACTGTTCCTCACTCTGGGCCGATGAATCGGCCGGGATCGAGTTCTTCGAACGCGCGGTCCGCCCCTTATTGATCGAGAAATGCCAGTCTTGCCATGGCATCGAGAAATCGAAAGGCGGACTGAGGTTGACCGATCGAGAGGCCCTTCTGAAAGGCGGCGACAGCGGCCCGGCGGTAATCCTCGGAAAGCCGGAGGAGAGTCTGCTCATTCGAGCGGTCAACTATGGCGATGAACCCAAGATGCCGCCCAAGAAGAAACTGTCGGACTCACAAATCGCGGTGCTCGTGAAATGGATCAAGACCGGTGCGGTCTGGCCGCGAACGGGACCCGAAACACCGGCCTCGGCGCCATTCACAGACCGCCAGCGATCCTTTTGGGCATTCCAGCCGGTGAACGATCCGCCACCCCCGGCAGCGAAAAACCTCGATCGTGCCCGCTCTCCGATCGACGCGTTCGTCCTGGCCTCGCTGGAGGCGAAGGGCCTGACGCCTGCCCCGCCCGCTGTTAAGCGCACGCTTATCCGACGTGTCACCTTCGATCTGACCGGCCTGCCGCCATCGCGCGAGGAGATCGACGCCTTCCTCGCGGATGACTCGCCTCAGGCCTTCTCGCGTGTGGTCGATCGCCTGCTAAGCTCTCCGCATTACGGTGAACGATGGGGCCGGCACTGGCTCGACGTCGTGCGTTACGCCGAGACGACCGCCAACGATGCCAATGCCGTGATGCGATTCGCATTTCGCTATCGCGATTACGTCATTAACTCCTTCAACCGCGATCTGCCGTACGACCAGTTCTTAATCGAGCAACTCGCCGGTGATCTCTTGCCGCGCGTCGGCGAAGCCGACCAGATCGCCCGCCAAGTGATCGCGACCGGCTTTTTGATGGTGGGGCCGAAGGCCCTCGCCGAAACGGACAAGGAGCAGACACGGATCGACATCGTCGACGAACAACTCGACGTGACCAGCCGCGCCTTTCTCGGTCTGACGCTCGCTTGCGCTCGCTGTCACGACCACAAGTTCGATCCGCTGCCGACGACCGACTACTACGCGCTGGCCGGGATCTTCCGCAGTACCGATCCTTTGCAGGACGAAGCCCGCAACAACACGATGTTTCAGGAGTACCCGCTGGTCCTGCCGGATCGGCCGCCTTTGATGGTGATGGCCGTGAAAGAGGCTCAGCCGCGAGATCTCCGCGTCCATATCCGCGGGAACCGCTTTCAGTTGGGCCGGCTCGTGCCGCGGCGTCTGCCGCTCATCTTGACTGGTGGGGTTCCCACGCCGATCAAAACCAAACAGAGCGGCCGACTGGAGCTGGCACGCTGGATCGCCAGCCCGTCCAATCCCTTGACGGCTCGGGTCATGGTCAACCGGATCTGGCAGTACCACTTCGGGACGGGACTCGTCGCCACAAGTGATAATTTCGGCTTCCGCGGCGAACCGCCGGCAGACGCGCGATTGCTGGATTGGCTCGCCTCCAGGTTCGTGCAAAGCGGCTGGTCGGTCAAGTCTCTCCATCGCCTCATTCTCAATTCGTCGACTTATCAGCAATCCGCCCGCGCAAGTGAGAGCGCATCGCGAATCGACCCGGCCAATCGCTTGTTGTCGCACATGGCGCGGCGGCGGCTTTCCGCCGAGGAGGTACGCGACGCCATGTTGGCAGTCAGTGGTCAGTTGGATCGCAAGATCGGCGGCGGCGAATCGGCCGAAATCCTCTTCAAGGAAGCAGAGGTCCAGGACGCCAAACGCGGGTTCGCTCCCAACCGGATGCAGTCGGACCATCCGTTCTACGAAGTGCCGCGCAGAAGCGTTTATCTGCCCGTAGTGCGCAACGCCCTGCCCGACGCCTTGGCGCTCTTCGACGCGGCTGATCCCAATGCCGTGACGACCGTACGCAACGATACGACGGTGCCATCGCAGTCGCTGTACCTCATGAACAGTTCCTTCGTGATCGCGCAGTCGCGTTGTTTCGCGAACGGACTCCTGGCCGACTGTCGGTCGAACGACCCAGCGCGAATCGACCAAGCGACTTTGCGCTGCCTGGGCCGCTCGGCCAGCCCCGCGGAAACAACCGCCACGATCGCCTACCTCGGGCGGTTCGCGAGGGACCTTGAGACAACCGGGACGTCGCCCAAAGAGGCCCGGCGTGCCGCCTGGCAGAGCTTCTGCCAGGTCCTTTTCTGTTCCAACGAGTTTCTTGTATGTCGACTGATTCGGGAGCCCGCGATGTCAAACCAATTCCTTTACCCGACGCGGCGCGAGGCTCTGCGTGAAATCGCCTGTGGTTTCGGCAGCGTCGCGCTCCTCGGGCCTATTGCATCAAGACGCAATCGCGGCCGAGCACGGCTTCCCAAGCTTCGTCGGCCTCTCCGCTGGCACCGCGGCCGCCGCATTTTCCGGCGCGGGCCAAACGGGTCATCTTCCTGTTCATGCACGGCGGCGTTTCGCACGTTGACACATTCGATCCCAAGCCCAAGCTGGCCGAAATGAACGGCCGTCCGCTTCCCATCGCCAAGCCAAAGTTTGAATTCGGCGGCACCGGCAACCTACTGCGATCGCCGTGGAAGTTCGCCAAGTACGGTGAGTCGGGCACCGAGGTCAGCGAGCTCTTTCCCCATCTCGCCGGCTGCGTGGACGACCTCTGCATCATTCGTTCGATGAACGGCGGCAACCAGGTCTCTCACGGGCCGGCGCTCTTGACGCTCAACACGGGCGACGGCGTCTTCAATCGGCCCAGTCTCGGCGCCTGGACGCTCTACGGCCTGGGAACTGAAAACTCCGACTTACCGGGCTTCATCTCCTTGAGCCCGTCGCTCTATCACGGAGGGGCCCAGAACTACGGTTCCGCCTTCCTCCCCGCTAGCTTTCAGGGGACGCGGATCGGCGACGGCGGGACTCCGTTCTCGAAGGCGGTCCTCTCCAACACACGGGCCGCGGACGATCCGCGGCGCCAGCGTCTTCAACTCGAGCTGCTGGAAAGCCGAAATCGCGAGCATCATTCGCCGAACGGGGCCCGACCCACGACTGGAGGCCCGAATCGTGGCCTTCGAAATGGCCTTTCGAATGCAAATGGCGGCCCCGCAGGCGATGGACCTGACTGCCGAAACCAAGGAAACGCTCAACTTGTACGGCATCGGTCGCGAGCCCACCGACGAGTTCGCCAGGCAGTGTCTCCTGGCCCGCCGGTTCAGCGAGCGAGGGGTGCGGTTCGTGCAGGTCAACTTCAGCTATCCGCGAACTATTGGGACGCGCACGGCGATTTGAAGAACAATCACGCGACCAACGCAGCCAAGACCGACCGGCCGATCGCCGCTCTACTCAAGGACCTGAAACGCCGCGGCCTCTGGGAAGACACACTCGTGGTATGGGGCACGGAATTCGGCCGCACTCCCGCTGCCCAGGGGACTGACGGACGCGACCACCATCCCAACGCCTTCACCATGTGGATGGCGGGGGCCGGCGTGCGCGGCGGCACCGTGTACGGCGCAACCGACGAGTTTGGCTATTACGTCGTGGAAAACAAAGTCACGATCCCCGATTTTCACGCCACAATCCTCCACCTGTGCGGCTTGGATCACACGCAACTCACCTACCGCCATGCCGGACGCGATTTCCGGCTGACGGACGTGCATGGTCATGCCGTCAAAGAAATACTCACGTGAATTCGAGCTACTCGACCAGGGAGAGTCACTATTGAAACATCCACGGAGCCGTGCCATGCCATTGATTCCTCATCCCCACGGTGACTACCTCTTTCTTCCCGGCATCTCTCCCTACTCATGCGGGGTCGTGTCGGCACCGGGATTCGAGATTGCCCATGTCACATTTCGCCGTCCAATTCCCTATCACCGGATCTTTGATCGGATCGAGCAACACCTCAAAGCTCAACGACGTCCCAAGGCCGCTCTCTGTGGGATCGAACTACGATCGCCTCGGCCGTTCACGTTCAGCGGCTTTGCCGAGTTTAACGCGGGATACGCGAAGGTACTTGAGGACTGGGGGCTGTTCGTCGACGGTGTTAATCCGGTAGCCCGCACCAATGTCGCCCCGGAAGTAGACCCGCCCTCCGAACCGGTTCTCTTCGGGTTCTCTTATACGAAGCCATGCGATCCCGCTCTGCCGCCAACCTTCGTGGTCTCGGGCGCCGGGGAGCTGCCCGAGGGGACCTTGGCTCACGAGGCGATCATCAGCGTTGGGGATACATCTTCGGCGGCGATGATCAAGAAGGCGTCTTTCGTATTGGACCTGATGGAAACCCGGCTCCACGGCCTGGGAGCCGACTGGTTGGGAGTGACCGACGTGGATATTTACACTGTCCACGCGTTGGACAAAATCCTCCCGGACGTGATTCTGAACAGGATCGGTTCCGCGGGGGTTCTCGGCGTCCGTTGGTTTTTCAGCCGACCGCCGATTGTCGGGATTGAGTTCGAGATGGACCTGCGGGGGCGTTAAGAGCAAGACTCGCGTGGCTCAGGCTGAACCCGCCTAATCCTCACCGACTTTCTCTCTGCGATCGGCTGGGATGTAGGGAATCAGGCCCTTCTCGAAGGCGATCTCCTGAGCCTGTCGTGGGCATCGTCGGATATCCATCATGAGTCCGTTCACTTCCAGCATCCAGATCATCATGGTGTCGTCCATGCGACTTGGCAGGGTCCAATGATGATCGAACTGTCGAATTCCGAGCATGGTGCGGATGGTTTTCGATTTGCCTTGGCCCGTGCTTTCGGCGACCCCGAACGCCTTGTCGATGGACGTCAGCTTCATGTGCGGCTTGCGGCTGCTGTCGTCAACAAAGTTGACCCAACCTATCGTGCGAATGATCCCACACGCCCAGGTCTTCGGATTGCCACCGAGCAAGGGGGAGGGACGCTTGCGAGCCAGCTTCGTGGCCAGTTTACGACAAAGTACGGCATATTCCTCATTGAGATGCTCTCTGCAAAACGGGTCGATCAACCTGATGATGACGTCCAGCGCCTCATCCCTTTCTTCCGTCAACTGTGGCCGCGGGAATGGCTTGGGTTTCGGCGATTTCGCCGGGACCATCGGCTTGTCCGACATCGGCAGCGACGCGACGATCCCATGCCGCAACTTGGCTTCCTTGAAGCTTTCGTTTAGAGAACGCCGAATGCCAGGGCCAAACGAGATGCCGTAACCGGCCATCACGCCGTCGTAAACGATCTTGTCCTTGAACGGCAGCAGAACTGTCTGCGCCAGGACCGGCAGATGGGGACCGACCACTTGCTCAAACGGCTGCGACAGCGCCAGGACGCCGTAAGCGATCGAGGGATCGGTGGGCGTGACGAACACCGTGTACTTCTTTAGTTGTCGGAAGACAAAGAACTTACCCGCCACGAGATGCCGCCAGGAACGAACGATGTCGAGCTCGTCAGCCGAAAAGTGGGCTGGGTTTTCATCGACAAAGGACCCGATCAGATCCCGTTTGGCAGTCAAGGCATCGCGGACTTTGAGCCGAACTTCCGGCGACAGCTTGGCAAATTCTTCCGGCGTGCCGAGTTCGTTGGGAATCACCTTCAGGCGCTGGTTCACAAAGAACATGAGCGTACGGTGCAACCTGAAGAACACGTTGAGATCTTGGGGTTCGAGCAACATGGGGGTTCACCAATCGTCAACGGATTTGCTAATTAGTGCGATTGTCTCCAGCCGTGTCCTCTGCGTCAAATCGGTGAACCATTTCGGGGCGAGTTGGAGGGACTGAGGTGGTCTGAGATGACTGGCGTGGATGGGAAGGTTTTTTCTATTTTTGAGTTGCAAGCTGGCGAAGAGAAGCTACACTTTTTGTTAGGCTGAGTGTTCCGCGTGGAATAACGATTAAGGATAAATTTGTTAAGATAACACGGATTTGATGGAATCTTCTGCCTTCCAGTGGCTACTTCGGGTGAGAAGCTGCCAGGGGGTTGCGGTTGAATCTGGCAGCAGCTTTCATGTGGCTTGAGGACCGCGTCGTGTTGTCCTCAGACCGGGCATCGACTCCGGCCGGGGGGGCGTAGGCGCTAGCCAGTTGGGGCGCAGGACGGGGGGGGGAGTGGCCTCTCTTACGCTGTTCAACCGCTGTAATCTTCCCAGACACGCGCACCAACTGGCGAGCGCATGCGGGATTGAGGACATGGTGTCTGGCTGCGCGAAAGCCCGATGGCTTTGGTCTCCGGACATTGCGGGCCCCACGATGGCTCGGCTTGGGGCGTTCGCCATCCATCCACCGTTTCGCGTATTGAATGCGGGGTTCGAGAATCGTTCTTCGTGGACCTAACGGACCGGAGTATTATCAATGTATCGCCTATCTCCCAAGGCTAAGTGTCTTTCGCAGCGCGGATTTCTAGGTTCGACCGGTGTCCGAACGCGGCGCACGCGGCCTCTGGAATCATTCCGGATCGCTGATCGAGGTCCTGGAGGATCGCAGGCTGTTGTCAACCCTCGACATCACCGCCGGGGCGCTCAACTACGATGCCAGCAACGCGGCGAGCGACCTGACCATCTCGATCGCGTCCGCCGGCGCGGAATCCTTCACGGATGCCGACCAGACGATCACCCTCACCGCAGCGGCCATGAGTGCGGGATGGTCGGGAAGCGGTACCAACACGGTGACCGGCCCGCTCAGCTCGATCTCGTCGATGACTGTCGGTGGCACCGACGCGGGCCAAAGCCTGAAGCTCGATTTCACCAATGGCGACCCGCTGCCCAACACCGGGCTGACCTTCGATCCGGCTGCCGCGAGTTCCCAAGCCTTCAACTCGCTGACCCTCCAGTCGGGCCTGGGCGGCACCACGTTCCTGAGCGAGGACTACACCGCCACCAGCGCCGGCGCCGGCACCATCACGTATAGCGACCCGTCCCAGAGCAATGTTCCGATTACCTTTTCGAACCTCTCGCCGGTGACCGACACTGTTCCCGCCCCGACCTTCATCTTCACTGCGCCCGCAACAAGCCAAACGGTCAATTTCAACACGGGGCCAATCGTCGGTGGCGTGCAGACCGATCAGATCAACGATGGTGGTACGGGGTTGTTCGAACTGTTCAACTTCGCCAACAAGACCGTCGCGACCGTAAACGTCCCAGATAGCGGAGCCACCACGACCATCAATTACCCGACCGCGGCCGCCGGCCTGTCGACGCTGAATGTGTTCTCGGGCGGGGGCGGTGAAACGGTCAACGTGCAGACCAACGCGGCAGGTATCACTACGACCGTCGACACGGGTAGCGTGGCCGGAAGCACGATCAACGTCGGCTTGGGCGGCTCGCTAGCCGCCATTGACGGCACCGTCTTCGTCCAGTCCACCGGGGGCACCAACACTCTCGCCATTAACGACTCAGGCGAGTCCACGCCCGCGACGTACACGATCGCAGGCGAAAAGGTCACCGCGACGAGCATGCCGGGGAGCATCGATTTCTCGGGAGGCGGCCTCACGACGTTGAGCCTGACGTCCTCCGGCAGTTCGACCGTCACGTTGGCGAGTCTGGTTCAGTCTGACGTGGCGACTTACAATTTCATTGGTGGAGCGGCCATCGGTTCCAACACGCTGAACCTCACTTCTCCTTCCCCGACCCCAGACTATACCACGACTCCGGGCGTCATCACCTTTGGCGCCGGCAATCCCACGGTCGACTACACGACTTTCGCGACTGTCAATATCACCAAGCCCGCGATCTCACCGACGGGTACTGCCGTGACGATCACCTCACCGGAAGGGCAGGCTCTAAACAACGTCGTCGTCGCCACGTTCGCCCTCGATCCCAACGACCTGTGGAATACCAGCTTTGACTTCGTGGCCTCGATCGACTGGGGCGACGCCAGCCCCGTGACCGCGGGCACGATCGTGCCGACAGGTGGCGGCGACTATGACATTGTGGGTAGCCACACCTACGCCGCCGCCGGGACCTTTTCGGTCGCTGTCACGCTCACGGACTTCTCGACGTCGGGAACGACCACCGTTGCCGGCACCACATTCAACGTGACCTCGAATGGTCCGGTCTTCTCGACGCCCAATCCGATCGTGTCTACCGCCGACATCATCGCGGCGCCGCTGACGGCACAGGGCGACGGTGTCGGGAACTGAGGGCGCCCCCTCAACGGGGTGCTTGTGGCGACCTTTATGGATACGGGCACCCCCGGCTCACCCGCCGACTATACGGCAAGCATCGACTGGGGCAACGGCACGACCACTGCCGCAACGAGCATCACCTCTCAAGGCACGGCCAATGGCGTCGTTTTCAGCATCTTCGGCAGCCTCGCCGGCACCGATACGTATGCCACGTTTGGCACATATCCGGTGACTGTCACCGTTACGAAGACGGCCTCCGGCGCCACGGCGATTGCCTTGGGTCAAGCCGTAATCGCCGACGCCGCGCTGACCGCCGTGCCAACGCCCGCTTTGACAGTGCACACCGGGACCGCTCTTCCGGCTGCCACCGTCGTCGGCACGTTCACCGACACTAACCTCAAAGGAAGCGCGAGCGATTTCACGGCCACGATTGACTGGGGCGACGGGCCGGTCGAGAGCACGGGCATTGTCGTCGCTACCGCCACCCCTGGCGAGTACGCGGTGGAGGGCGGACATACTTACGACAAGTACGGCCAGTATAACACGATCATCGTGGTCAAGGATGTCGGTGGCGCCGAGGTCACCCTCGCCGCCGCCCTTCCCGCGCTCCCGCCCTATGGCTCGGCGCAAATCACTGTCTCTGACCCGCCGATCACGGGATCGACTCCGGAACCGTCACCCACCCCAAGCTTTACCTCTACAGAGGGCCAAAACAGCGGCACGGTCCTCCTGCGCAGATTACCGACCCTAACCCGCTCGCGACGGCGGGGAACATCACCGCGATTTTGAACACGTGGGGCGACGGTACGCCGCCACCGCCGGCCCTGACGGTATTTTTGACCGTGGTGCAGGTGAGCAGCTCGCCGACGGATACGGTCTTCGACGTCTACGGCAGCCACACCTACGACGAGCAAGGCGCGTACACCTACTCGCTCACGGTGTCCACGCTTGACCCGTCTAACCTGTCCATCACTCTCACCGGAACCGCCGGCGTTCTCGACGCTTCGCTCTCCAGCTCCAGTGGTCAGGAGATTTATGGAATCGAAGGGGCGACGACCCCCGTGACCGTCCCGAGCGCCGTGGGCACCCTGCTGGGCTCGTTCACCGACCTTAACCAGTTCGCCACCATCGACGACTTCCTGCCCATCTCCGCCGGCGGCAACGGCGGTTCGGTCGTGGTCAACTGGGGTGATGGCTCGGCGCTCCAGACTCTGGGAGCGACGAACCTCAAGCTCAACGGCTCCCCCAACGGCGTGACGTTCACAGTGAATGTGTCGCACGATTACGTCGAAGAAGGCACGTATCCGTACACGGTCACGGTGACCGACGACGGTGGTTCCGTCACAAGCTTCACCGGATCAGCCATCATTGCGGATGCCCCGCTGACGACGACCGGACTCACGCAGCCAACCGTCACCCAGGACGAGCCGACGATCTTCCCGCTGCCTGTGACCTCGCCGATGCTCTTCAGCGGGCCCGTCGCCGTCTTCCACGACGACAATCCCCTGCCCACCACGGGTTCGTCTTCGATCGCCGATTTCACGGCGATCATCGACTGGGGCGACGGCACGGCCCCGACAGTCGGAACGATCGTCGCGCTCGTGGGCGGCAGTGCCAACTATGAGGTGACCGGTTCGCACACCTACGCCGACGCGGGATCGACGGGACAATACAAGATGACGGCCTTGGTGACCGACGACGGCGGCTCCAAGCTGACCATCGCCAACACGGCGACGGTCATCGATAACCCGATCAGCGTCACCGGATCGATCAATCCGGCGAGCGTCAGTGGTTTGTCGACCGGTACGCCCAACCTTAGCAACAACACTCAACCTGACTTCTTTGGCACCGTCTTCGCGACCCTGCCCGGCGGCGCGATGACACACGAAGGCTTTGCCGAGGTCACCCTGACGGCGACCAACTTGGCCACCGGCGTCGCAATCCCAATTGGCTCGGTGCAGGCCGACAGCGGTGGAACGTGGAATATCGTTTCGCAGGTGGCCTTGCCCGACGGTCATTACATGATCACGGCCACGGCCGTCGATCAGTTTGGCCAGACCGTGACGACGAGCCCGGACGTCATCAACGCCAACCTGCAGATCGACACGGTCGGCCCGGTGATCACGAGCGCCTTCTTCAACCGTCTCAACGGTCAGGTCGACTTCACGATTCAAGACCCCGGCGCCGCGCCATCGGGAGTCTGGCTCAACACGCTGCTGGATTCGTCCAATTACCTGTTTACCAAGGTGCATGCCAATAAGGCTTATCCCGGCAAGTGGATCGTGACGAACGTCACCGCGACGCCGGGGTCCGCGCCGTACTCGTACAACGTGGTCGTCACGATCAACAGCGGCAGGATCATTCGGGGCGGGTTCTACTTGTTCACGATCCGCGACTCGAGCAACGGCAATTCGTCGGTGCAGGACCTGGCCGAGAACCACTTAGACGGCGTGTTCTATGGTTCGTTCCCCTCGGGCAACGGCATCAACAGGTCGGACTTCGTTGCCGAGCTCGACGGCTATCACAATAAAATCTTCGCGCCCCAGACGATCGTCGGGACGGCGAACAACGCCAACGGCGGCGTGGGGGGCGCCGGTGGGCGCGGTCCACAGCGGCGACTTCACGCCGATCGTGCGCCGAATCGGCGCGTTGGACCCAAAGGGGGGCAAGAAATCCGACCTGATCGTAAAGCGGTCGATCAAGGTCAGGACAGATGTCTCGAAGCCCGCTGGCCACACGGACGCAACGGCCACGCTCCATGACCTGGCGATCATGGCACTCGTCGACGCGACGAAGACCCGTACGAAGTGAGCGTCGGTCGTTGAAAAGCCTCTGCTTCCAAGGACGCGGGGCCGGCTCCACATCCGGCCCCGTTCTTTTCAAGGCAAGTGCTACACGATCTCGCCGGTCGTTAGGCGATTTCCGCTGACGGTCGCGATATAGTCGCTGCCGGCTTGGCCGTCATCGGCGCCGTCGATCTCGCGGCCCAGCGTGTCGGTCAGGAGCGTGCCGTTGACGATGAGTTCCTCCGGCTTCGATGCCGTGAGCTTGGTCCGGGAAGTAAAGCGGCCCGCCGGATTCCGGCCTACGGATGGGTCGGATCTGTGGGGCCCGTTAGGGCACATAGAGCCGGCCGGTGCCGCGGACATCATCGATTCGCAAATACGGGAAAGCTTGCTACAGACAATCGAAGGTCGGTCCAGAGGTCGCGCCAGGCAGGGGAAGACCAGATTGCCAGGATGGCCCTCCGCTGCTTTTCCACGTTAATGTCCGCGAGAATCCCTTTCATCCGCGGCCTCTGGTGATTGTTTTAATCGGCGAAGTTCCTCAAGCCTCGCTCGTGCCGTCCCACGCATGGCGTCCAGCCTGGCTTGGAGCTCCGGCGGGTTCCCGCGAGCGTCGCGGGCGAGCATCTCTTCATAGTCGGCCATCACCTCGTCCCGATGTTCGTCGATGTAACGGATCGCGACTTCGACCTGCTGCGAGCTGAGCGACAGCGTGTCCGCGATCATGTCACGGTGCCATCCCATCTTGTGATAATCGAGCACGTCGTAGACCGTGATCCGAGTCCCCGCGATTTCGGGCCCCCGGCCGCGGTCGATGATCTTCGCTTCCAACATGGGTCCAGCCCTCCTCTCTTGAGACGCGACGATTTGATTGTACACTCATCCGGTTCTCGGGAGAAGCACCGGCGGCGCCCAAGCCCAGCCGCCGAGAGCAGCGATCTTTTTTCCGTGTCATTCGGTGCCTTCGGTGGTTAGAAATCTTCTCCCCAATCGGTTCCGCCCGGCGCGAAAGCGAGCAGGCACTTCTCGATTCAGGCGATCTCCCGCGGCCCGGCGGCCCCTTCGAGGTCGGCGCGCCATGCTGCGTCTGGCTCCGTAAAGAGCAGCGGTGCTTTGACCCCCGGCGTGTAGCGGGCGCTCGGCGATGCCCATGCCGATCCCGAAAAAACTGACTTGCCCGACGCAGCTTACTCATCCATCTACTGGTTCTGGATCGGCTGGCCGATTGCCGGTCGCCGTGGGATTATCGGCCCATACCCGAGCCCAACCCCGAACGCTAGCACGTTGGCACGGGTTCGGAGGTCGACGTTTTCGGGCTGGCGAATGTGATGATCGCCCAGGGTGGGCAGGACGCCCAGGCACACGCCACCAGACCGATGGAAGCAGCCATTCGGGATGATGACCCGCTGGCCGCCGCTGATTGGCGAGCCTTCGAGGGCGCTATCGGGTTGTAAAGCAACGATTCTGCGGCGACCAGGCATTAAGACCTGACCCAGACTCAACACGGAAGCGTCCGATGAGCGGAGTTGTGTTCGGTTGGCCTGATGAGCCCGTCGCCCGATTTGACAGACGGCCATATCCTGGCGGGTGAATTGCGGGCGCTGCCCGCGAGAGGGGCGGCAAGGGGCCCCTCGTCCGCGAATCCGCCCGACATCCGCGGACGGCGACGCGGATTGTTTCAAGCGATGTACCCCGGAGGCCCGCGCTAAACAAGCCCGGAGCCGTGAGGCCCTTGACCGTGAGTACCGCGAAACTGGAACCAACGAGACGACCGGCGACGGAACCACCATTATTCAACAGATTTCCTATTGCGGACATACGCCGCACCACGAAAGAATGGAGAGCCTGCATAAAATACGAGGTGCCGGCAAGGCGATCAGTGTGAACGTTTCGATTCCAATCATGACCGGGACCGCTGACGGCATGTGAACGCCGACATGGCTTTCCGAAGGAGATCGCCGAGATGGCATTTCGAGCCCCGAGGAAGCGAGTAAGCAATCGCGGGGCGGTGTTGAGGCGACTCCATCGGATATCGTTCGATCTGCTGGAAGATCGCTTGATGCTGGACTCGGGCCTTCCGTCGGCGCTCGTAGTGGGGCGAACGCTCGCTGTTCCGCAGCCAACGTCATCGGCGACTCCCGCCTTACCTTCGTATTTCGTCGGTGAGGTGCAAAATAATCAAGTCGCGATCACATACACCGTCTACAACGAGCAGGCGGACCCCGAAACCGGTGTCTTGCTGACGACGACCCTGGCACCGGGCGTGACGATCGCCAGTGACTCGCAATCGCCTGTCCAGAGCGGGCAGAAGCTGGCGTGGAACCTGGGCACGATTGACGGTTTTGAGCGATCGAGTGTGACGCTGACTGTCAACATACCCACGCCCTCGACCACGCAACTTGATGTCGGCGCAAGCAGTCGCCACGCTCGATGGGGCCACCGTCTCGAATTCAACTCCCGCGGCCGTGTTGAGCCCCGGAACCGTTGACTCCAGCTTGCTGGTCTCCACGCCCGACGCCAACACCACTGATCCGTTTATCCAGGAGGAGGCGGCGGAGCTCAACTACGACCCGACCGAGATCTTCGACTTCTTGCACACGCAGATCGGATACAATTCATACATTGGGTCGGTTCGAGGGGCCCGCGGTACGCTCTGGGCCGACGCCGGCAACTCGCTCGACGTTGCCAGCTTAGGCATCGCCCTCTTGCGCCTCGGGCATCCCGGCCCAGTACGTTGAGGGAACGCTCTCGCAGAGTCAGGCGCAATCGCTCATCCTGTCGATGTTTTCCGAGCCTGATCGCATCTCCGGACTCATCCCGGCTGGGGCCACGCTCTCCGATCCCGCCAACGACCCCGAGCTCCTGTCCGAAACGGAAAACCACTACTGGTTCCAGTTCAACACCGGCAGCGGCATGCAGGACGCCGATCCCTTGATCGCGGGCGCCACGGTCGGACAGTCGTTCACCACGGCGTCCACGACCTTTGCCGAGGTTCCCGACAACCTCCGCGAGACAACCGAGATCCAGCTCGTCGCCGAGATCACCAACACCGCGAGCAGCCTTTTTGGACAGTCAGGGCAGACCGACACGACCGTTCTGGACCAGACCTTTAATGACGTGGACCTCGTGGGACGGCCGCTCTCGATCGGCAACTTCGTCAGCACAAACTCGGTCTCGGCACTGATCGCCTCGACCACGACCAACACATACTCGCCGTTCATCGCTCAGAACGACGACGCCTATCCCTCTACCCAGTCGGACCTGATCCGCGGCACATCCTATCAGGAGGTGCTCACGACCCTTCCGTTTGGCAGCCAGGTTCTGACGGGGCTCTTTCTGACCATCATTCAAAGCGGGCCTCAGGGTCCGACCCAGTCGTACGAGCGAACGCTCTATGACGCGATCGGCTACGCGGCACGTCAGAATGGAGGGAGCTCTTCCACTTCGATCAATCCCGCCAATGGGCCGAGCGTCTCGCCGCTGTCTGTCTGGACGGTCAACGTCCAGCCCGGCCCAGTGGCGATCCAGGCCGCCGGCACGGTGATCAACGAATTGACCCAGGTTCAGCAGCAGCTCACGGCCGATCAGGCGGCGGGGAACGTCGATCCGGGTGAGGAATCCCTCGATCAACGTGATGTCATGCTGACAACCGAGCTGAATGCCGACGATTTCTTCTTCGCCTCGAACATCTCGCTCCTGGGTCTGGAACAGGCTGGATTGATCACGGCGTATTATGCCCGCCCTCGCGTTGTGATCTCTTCGGGCGTGCTCACGACCCCGGCCGGTTCGACCACGCCGATGCTCACCTTCGCGATCGATCTGCGGAGCGATGCGATCCTGGCAATCGCCTATCCCGGACAGAGCACCGCCGCGATCGTCGCGTTCAACCTGGATTACGGCATCTCCGAGAACGTGACCGAGGCCAACATCCTGACACTGAACACGGCGCCAGGAAGCACTCAGCCGACGCCCGTCAATTCGGCCAGCATCCTCCAGCAGGCGCAATCGCAGGGAATCGCGGTGGTCACCATCACCCAGGCAAACCTGTCGGAGCTTGGTTCGCTCGCGATCTCGGCCGATGCCAAGGCCCAGATCACGACGGAAGTCGACGTGGGTCAGTTCGTGATCGTGCCGAGCCAGAGCGTACTGGTGAATGGCGCGGCAACCGTCGCCTGGTACGAGATCGACCCGACCACAGGGCAGACCATCGGTGTGACCCAGGACGGGGGGAACCAGGGGCTCGTCGAATATGCTGCGGTCGTCGGTTTCACCGCGGTGGCGACGGGCTTTGCATTCTACAATATTGAGAAGCTCGATATCGGATCATATTCCAGCCCGGCGGCATTCAAGCAGCAATTGAAGAAGGACGCGCTCGTTATTGGAACAGCAGGGGCCGTGATCGCCCTTAGCGGAGCGGGCTTTGCATTTGTAGCAGTTGAACTTCCTGTGCTTCTTATTGGGAGCGCAATCGTGCTCGGGTTTGGGGGCGGTTTATCCCTCGGTAGCCTCGCGACTCTGCTCGACCCTCCCCTCCCTGACTTTCTGGTCTCGCCCCCGCCCGACCCGGCCCTGACGGGACTCTCCAGCCCGGGTTCTCTCGCCGTCGCCGTCGCCCCCGACTCGCTCTTCACCCTCCCCGCCGGCGGCGCGGAGCTTCCCACCGTGTTCCGCGTCGGCATCAACAACGAGGGGACGACTGAAGACAAGTACAATTTGAGCGTCACCAATGTGCCGGCTGGCTTCACGGCGATGACCAGCGTCTCGCAGATCGACGTCCAGCCCGGCGCGACGGCCGAGGTCGGGCTCGTTCTCGAACCCTCGGGCACACTCCCGGCGCCGGGCACGAATGTGTCGTTCGACGTCACCGCAACCAGTGCGACTACCACCAGCAACACCGCTTCGGCCACCGAGTCGTTCACCGTTCCTTCCATTGATGCCGTGACCGTCACCGGCAGTACGACGTCGCTCAATGCCACTCCCGGGACACCGGTCGCCGACACGTTGACGATCACCAACACCGGCAACGTGACCGAGTCGAACGTGACGCTGACATCGGCCCTATCCTCGGGTCTGGTCCTCAACGGCCTGAGCCCCGTCTCGTTGCAACCGGGTCAGTCGACCACGGAGACGGTCACCCTCACACCGGCGGCGTCGACACCGCTGAATAGCCAGCTTGTTGCCACGGTGACCGCGACCTTCGGTCCTTCGGGCTCTCCGCTGACGCAGACGCTCACGATCCCCGTCACCGTCGAGGTTCCCGGCGCCAGTGCGATCGCCGACGCCTCGGTGACGGCCGCTCAGTTCGGAAACACGGCTCTCGCCGACTAGCTCGATGATCTCAGTACGGCGCTCACAAGTCTGGTTCAGAACCCGACCGATCCGGTCGCGGAAAGCCAGACGCTGGCCAGCCTCGACGCGGTGACCGGCCTGCTCGGTGCCGATGCTTTCCTCGCCTCATTGCTCCCGCAGTTCGCTTCGGCTCGGGCCGCGATTGTGACGCGACGACGCCGACCACGCTGCTCGCCGCGGCCGGCACGCTGGGCACGGCTCTGGGCACGCTCGACTCGATCTTGACCGATGAAGCCGCGACAATTCACGCTTTCCCTCCTGACGAACAGCCAGGTCGAAGAGCCGCTGTCGCCCGCGACCTTCCAGATCAACTTGCAGAACACGGGCTCACAGGCAACGACCTATGACCTGAGCATTACCGGCCTGCCCAACGGCGTCACAGCCTCGTTCTCCCAGCCCTCGATCACTCTTCAGCCCGGCCAGGACACCGTGGGGACGTTGGGCGTGCCACAGGTCACCGTCACGCTAACGAATTCCTCGACAACAAATCTCTCGCCGTTCAGCTTCCAGGTCACCGCGACGGTCGATGGGGCGACCGAGCTCACCCAGTCGACCACCGGCTCATTGATCTCCGCGCGGCGCTCGTGCAGGTCGCGTCGGTCACTCCCAGCCCGACGTACACACAGCCGGGAGGCCAGGTCGACGTCTCGGCGGAGATCCTCAACGCCGTCAACAGGCAACAACAGGCCGAGGTCTCGTACACGGTGACGGACCAATCGGGAAATGTCATCTTCGCATCAACAGCCGTCACAACCACGCTTCAGGTTCTCACCACGCTCACGCAAGTCGACCTTGGCAATCTCGACACGACCAACTTCGCGCTCGGTGACGACACGATCAACGTGACCGTGAGCGACTCTTCCGGCAACCCGATCGCGGGCGCGACCGGCACCGGGACGCTGCTGATCGGCACCCCGGTGTCTGCAACCCTGGTCACGACCCCGGCCACGCTCCCGGCCGGAGGCGGCACCGTGACGACGACGTTGCAGATCAATAGCCAGACGACGGTGGGCACGTCACTGAGCCTGGTGAGCACGACCCCGGTCGCTGGTGCGACCGGTGTGGCAATCCTCGGTACTGATTCTTACGTCGGCGCCGGCGTCGGGATCGACATCGTGGACATCTCCAACCCCGCGCAGCCCAGCGTCCTCTCGACCTTCGGCGCCAGCGATCTCGGCGGCGCGTCGGTTCTCGCCCTCCAGGTCTACAACAACGAGCTGGTCGTCCTCGCCCAGCAGCCCGGCGGCGCCGCCCTCGACTCTGTTGATCTACTCGCTAGCCAATCCCACCAGTCCAACCCTTCTGGGCCAGACCCCGATCGCTTTTCAAGCGAGCACTGATGATTACTCCCTTCTGGGGTTCTCGATTTCGAACGGGCACGTCTACACGACCGCGCACCATTCCCGCTTCTTCACTTCTAGCGGCGAGATTTTTGAACAATACGGGGAAAGCTTCAACATCGACATCACAAACCCCAAGTCACCGACGGTGGATGGAGTGATCTACAACAATCCACCCAACCCGTCGTATTACTTCTCCAACGAGGGAACCTCCAACTTCTGGCAACTCGCGCCCGCCAGTAACAACGTTCTGCTGATCGGAACCACGACAGCCAGCGGCACCGATGTTGGGTCGGACGTCCAGGGTCTCGTGATGGTGGTCGACACGAGCAATCCCGCAAGTCCGACGGTCCTGGAGAAGCTGGCGATCCCCGGCATGGGAGTGGTGACCGGCATCTCGGTCCAAGGAAACCAGGCGTTCGTGATCGGCTCGTCGGAGACTTTCCAGACCGCGTATTCGGGGCTCGGAGGCGACGTCGTAGTGGCCACGCTTGACCTGACCAACCCGCAAAGCCCCACAATCGTTTCAACGCAGACTTTGAATATTCTCTCCGTGGGCATGGGCTACGTTTCCAGTCTGGGAAATGGCCTGTACGTCACTACGAGTACGGCGGGAGCCAACGGTTCGCCCCAATTGCTGCTGTTCAACGCGAGTGACTCGAACAATGTCGTGGTCACTCCGATCGCAGTCTCGAACCCGGTCCCCGATTACCTGGACGATTTCGCCGTCGCCGCCAATCAGTTGTTGGTGACGGACGGCTCGAATCTCTCGATCTACAACATCGGAACATCGCAAACCGTGCCGGTGACTGCCACGATCACCGTCCCCACGAACAACGGTGTGGGAGTCAGCCCGAATAGCTTCAGCATCGCCCCAACAAACATTACGATGGGCACCACGTCCGAGACGCTCACGTGGGACCTGACACTTTCCGGAGCCAACGCGAGCCAGACGATCCAGTTCGGCGAGACTGTCACCGGCTTGCAGCCTGGCCAGTCGGTCCCCGTTGCAAGCCGCATCGGTGGCTTTTTCGAGCCAGGGCGACATCCTCCACGTTGAATCTTCCCGATCAGTACGTCGTGGGTGACCAGATCATCGGCCTCAGCCCGACGACACAGACTGTTGCGCTTGGAGTCGCCGGCGGCTTATATCGTCAACCTCACCAATCCCACCGCCGGTCCCGTGACGTATACACTCTCGGTGCAGGGTATTCCGACCGAGTGGGTAGACATGGCCTCTTCGATCACGATCCCGGCGAACGGATCGGCGAACGTGCCACTGACCCTCAGATCAAACTCCGCCGCGGTTCCGGGCGATCAAGGGTTCACCGTTCTGGCCAGTGGCAACAACGGCGCCTCGGCCTCGGTGCTTGGCGATCTCATTCTTCAGGGGCAGCCAGTGGCTCCCGACACGCAGTCGCACGGCGTGGTGGTAACGGTCGTTCCCTTACAGGGCATCGCGGGGCCGGGCACATCCGCCTACTATGTCATCCAGGTCACCAACACGGGAAGCGCGGAAGACGTATTCACACTTCAGACGAGCGGATTGCCCGCGTCGATCGCTACGTCTCTCGGACAAACCACCGTGGATGTCCCCCCGGGAGCGAGCAACTTCCGTGACGTGACCCTGACCCTCACGCCCAGCCAAGGAACCGGGGCCGCGGATTATCCGTTCACGATCAGCGTGGCCTCGACGACCACCTCCACCGCGAGCGATTCGGCGACGGGGACGCTCCAGGTGGCGTCCCGCGGGGTCGTCGTGTCGTTGAACCCGCCGTCCGGGGCGTCTGGGAGCGGATTCCAGTTGACCGTCACCAACACGGGAAGCGTGTCGGATACCTACAACCTCACTCTCATCGGACCTGGTGCGCTGGTTGCGAGCCTCGCCACGAACCAGGTTGCTCTCGCCCCCGGCGCGTCTCGGATCATACCGATCACCACCGGATCAGCGAGCTTCGCGGTGGCGGGAAGCCTCGACCTGACCGCGCTGGCCGTCTCGCAGGGCAATAACGCCGTCATCGGCGAAGCCGCCGCCAGTCTCGAAGTTCCCTCGACACAGAGCGTTTCGGCGCAGAT
This sequence comes from uncultured Isosphaeraceae bacterium, assembly GCA_963829765.1. Classification (GTDB taxonomy): domain Bacteria; phylum Planctomycetota; class Planctomycetia; order Isosphaerales; family Isosphaeraceae; genus CAWFRS01. The sequence continues at coordinate 58,736 of CAWHKI010000180.1, forward strand.
GACTCCGTCCTCTAAGAATCTGTCCACACCCGGAAACGCGACTTTCACTCTTGTCGTCAATAACACGGGCAACACCGAGGACGTCTACACAGCCTTCATCGTGAGCACGAGCGGCCCGATCACCGCCAACCTCGTCGGTTTGGACGGTCTTCCCACCCAATCCGTTCCTCTGTTCCGCATCCCTGGCCTTTCCACCGGCGCGATCCTGCTCCAGACGAATCTTGCCGCGTTCGGGCAGGGCACGGTCACCATCGAGGTGAAATCGCTGAGTAACGGATCGATCGCCGCCCTCATCACGGCAACTGTCACCTCCGGAGTTGTCACTCTCCCCGCCACCGATGGCCCAGCGGTCATCCAGATTTTGCGTTACGGGTTCCACTGGAAACGAACCACGCTGGTCCTCCGTTTCGATCAGCCGCTCGATCCGTCCACGGCCCAGAACCGGAATAATTACGTCATCATCGACCGTCATGGTCATCGCGTCCGGATCCGGTCGGCGGTGTACGACCCGACGACCGAGACTGTGACTCTGCATCCAGCCCGGCGGCTGAACGTCCACTACGGCTACAAGCTAACGGTTCTTGGAGCTGGTCCCGGCGGGGTGGCGGACTCGCAGGGTCTCCTGCTCGACGGCAAGAACACGGGAATACCCGGAAGCAATTACCACACGATCGTGAACTGGAAGAACCTGGTCTTGCCCAAACGGATACCGAAGGTCAGCAGCCGAGACTCGGCATTCGACACACAACTCTGAATCGCCGCCCAAAGCAGGGAGTCTCTCGAGTCTTCATCGAGAATCATGCGCACTGGCATGCTTATGCGGGACCTTCTTGGCCAACTCTCCGTTTCTTGCGCTCGATTAACTTCTCGCGACTCGGCCCAGTATATTGAACAGACGGATGAATCCCGATGGCCGCTGAACGTACTTCACGAAAGTAACGGCGCACCAGGTCGGGATGCTCCTGGCAAAAAGTTCCACACGCTGCGCAATTTCTCACCGGCAATCGTCGGGAAGCGAGACTCCAGTTCGCAAAACGGGCAACCATCAAGCATAAATTCAAGAACATGACAAAGCATAACACGATGACCGGCGACGCGGATGAATCCGTCCTCCCATCTCTCCAGGCAATCGGGAAGTTCTCTATCGAGAAGAGCCATGGCCAATAGACCTGCGCACGACCGCCATCGAACGAGCGATTTGCGTCTTTAACCCAAATAAAATACGAATTTGCGACCCGCGACGTCCAATTTTATCGAAGGCTTGAAATGGCGTCGAGTGAATCGATTCCGATTCCCTCCCTTGTTCCTGGAGTGCACCGGGGACCTGAACGCTTGGTCCGGGATCGGGCACCCGGTTTGTTGATCCGTAAGGGCCACGTAGCCAGGCGGCAACCGGCCGGCATTGAGCGAACGGCGCAGCTCAATTCGTCCAATCCTGGAGGAAGGAAGGAGATGCAGGTAGGGGGGAATCGGCTCGCCCGGTTCAAAGGACGGTTGACCCGTCTGGCGGCACCGCGCCAGCGGTGCCGCCTTCAGTGAAGCCTTCGCAGGTTTCCACTCGGATCGTGCGGCCGAAGCGTGTCCGAACCCGGCAGGCGGCAACCACGCGGCTAAACGCCGTGCGAATTCCCTTTGAAGTTGACGTCCCGAACGAGCCATAGGCGTTTGCGCGGGCCGACGCCGGCGTGCTGCACTTGCGGCGCGAACCCGACCCTCGCGTCATCGGCATCGTATCCGAGATTTACGAATCAAGTCTTGCCGCGAACGGGGACGGTAAACTTCGGGTTCTGGATCGGCTTGTCGGTTGCCGGTCGCCGTGGGATTATCGGCCTATACCCGAGCCCAACCCCGAACGCCAGCACGTTGGCACGGGTTCGGAGGTCGACGTTTTCGGCCTGGCGAATGTGTTGATCGCCCAGGGTGGGCAGGACGCCCAGGCACACGCCACCCGGCCGATGCAAGAAGCCATTCGGGATGATGACCCGCTGGCCGCCGCTGACTGGCGAGCCTTCGAGGGCGCCATCGGGTTGTAAAGCAACGATTCTGCGGCGACCAGGCATTAAGACCTGACCCAGACTCAACACGGAACCATCCGATAAGCGGAGTTAAGTTCAATCGGGACGGATGCCGCACCCACCGAGGCCGGCCCAGCCGGACGTAAGTAAAGAAAACCAGGGTTTTCTTTACTGTTGCGTCGGTCGAGCAGCTTGATTGCAAAAAATCCACGATGTAGATCGGGTAAGCTTTGCAGCCAGGGCCGTTGTTGGGCCGGTGTCACGAGAAGCAGACATGCGGCTGTGCGCTGCTGGCAGCGCCTGGCTCGAAGGCTTGATGCGACACCAGCGAGTCAAAGCCGGACCAAGTCGCCGCGCCATCCCTCATGCGCATGGGTGGCAATCACGAGGGAACTTTCCGTGCCGTTGGCCTCCGCCAGCAATACCCCGTCGGGGCCCCACACGGTGCTCTTGCCGACGGAAACATGCGTGCCCACTGAGGCGGCGTGATTTGCCATCACGACCAGCATTCGGAATCGGGATGCATACGCGGCTAGCCTCGGCGCGTCGGTCGCGTACCATTCGGCGTTCAGGAACACGCCCGCAGCATAGACGGCGGAGCCGCCATCGGCATACGCCTGTGGGTGGGACGGCTTCGACGCGTCCGCACAGATCGCGAGGCCGATAGTTTGTCCACCGGCGTCGAAGGACAGCGGCGCGCCGCCAGAGGAGAAGTAGGTCGGCTCGCTACCCCCCAAGTGCATCTTGGCGTAGGTGCGCGTCGAGCCATCTGCAGCGAACAGGATGGCCCCCAATCCCGGCTTCGCTCCAGCGGTCCGCAGCGACGCACCCACAACGATAGCCATTTGGTGTTGGTGGGCCAGTGCGGCGAGTGGAGCCAAGCGTTTGTCCGTTGCGCCGATCGCCAATTCCGCGGCCAGGTCCGGTTCATAACCTAGCCTCCTCAGCAGAATCTGTGGGTGCGTTCTGGCTCGGGAAGTTGACCAAGATTGTGCAAAAGAGCCAGTTTTGCGACCTTCGCGGTCCGAAAACCGTATGACCTTCTCGTTACCAGTTTCACCTTGTTATTGAGACCTTCAACGGCTCCCGCCGAGACCTGTCCTCGGGCGCGAAACCAATTCAGGATTAGCGGCCGATGATTCCGGATACTGCGGGCGATCTTCTTCATCGGCTCCAGCCGCGAACGCATCACTCGGCTCGTCCACTCGTCCAGGAACTTCCCTGCCCACCACGCGCTGTTGTATTCCCAGAGCCGCTGGAATTCCTCGCGAAGGAAGTAAGCACGCACCGTCCGAAGGTTGTACTTCACGATCTCGGACAACTTCACCGTCTCCTTATCCGTCAGGTTCTGCGGGCGTTTTCAGAAAGCACCATCGCGACTTCTTCAAGACGGGCTCATACCCGTCCCGCACCAACCTCTTGGCCTCCTCCGCTCGGATCTCGTCCAGCGCCTTACTGAACATTTGCATGACGTGGAATCGGTCCAGGACGTGAATCGCTTGGCCGAGAGAGACGGCGATCACGTTCAAGTACGGCCTCCACATGTCACTGCACACGTATTTCACTCCCAGGAGGGCCGGGTTGCCGAGACTATCCAGGCAGCACTGAAGGCTCGCTTCCGTCCGACCCTCGGCCACGGCCAACAGTCGCTTCATCTTACTGCCGATGTCGTACACCAATGTCAAATATGTGTGGCCTCGTGCCCAAGCAATCTCGTCCACGCCCAAAGCCGTTACCTCGCTCAGATCCCGATGCGCCAGACCCCACTCGACCGCGTGCTCCACCGCACGGCACACGCTGTCCCAAGACGTGCGGAAGATCGAGCCGACTTCGCTCCAGCTCAACCTCTTGGCCCATGTCGCCAAATACCAGCGGTACGTGGTCGTCAGTTGGTTCTTGCCATCGCACCATGGCACCATCTCCACCGTCACCCCACATCGTTTGCAGTCCACTCGTCGCATCCTGTAGGCCAGGAAGACCATGACCCCCCAGATCGGCACAAACTCGAACCGTCGTTCTTCGAGGCGATCATACGCTCGTCCGGGACGCCCGCAACCGGAGCAGAACACCCGACTATTCTTGCGGGGTCTCATTTGAACGAACAGCGCAGGGCCATCTTCGGACTCCTCCATCCTGCACTCGCCGTAGACAAACGACTTGAACTTCTCCACCCGATTGAGGATCGTCTGGATACGCATCCTGAGGTACTCCCGGTTTTGATGAAGTGTGGCAACTCCATCTTGACCGACGGGTGTCTCAGGATGCGATCTTCTTTGATCTGTTCCGAGCTAATCTTCGTCTTCCCTCCCGCCTTCACCATCGCCTCGCCCTCAACCGACCCGGGCGAGGCGATGGTGAAGGCGGGAGGGAGAACCCTCCTGTCGAGCCGGAGCTGAGTTCATTCTCTGATTTAACGCACCCACATTTTCTGCGGGAGAGCCATAACCTATGAGTGACAGTTCGGGAAACACCAGGACCGACACTCCGTGCGCGGCAGCCGCAGCGATCGCGGCGGCATGTACCCGGATGTTCCCGGCAAGGTCGCCTCGAACCGATGCGAACTGGGCCGCGGCTATCTTGAACTCGTGCATCGCGTCTCACCCTCTGTCGCCGAGTTTCTAACTAGCTTGCAGACCTCATCAACAATACCAGGGCTAGGGATGGCTCGACACTGGCGACCGGATTTGAACTACCGATCGTTCTGTGACGAGAGAACTTTTGGCAAGCCGCGTGAAATGCAAAGCCAACGGACGGATTCCATTAAACACGAACTTCAACCTGCAACTCCCGTTTACCCAAAGAGAAAGCCCTTCAACGCGCGGGCCGAAGGACTTATTTCGAAAGATAGTCGGCGACAGGATGTGAACCATGTCAACCGTCGTCCCTTCCTGCTCTACTGGGTGCCACCCCGTATTTGCGGGCGTCGGTCCGACGACATCTTCTCGCGCCGGCGCGGAGCCCAACGGAGTTCGAGGCATCGATCGACTTCAGGATTGGGAGGCGCTTCTAGCACGGGGGGCCGTCACTCAAACCCACGGTTTCTTTACTCGCGGCTCTGTCATCGGTGGCGAACCGATTTCCTTGGGTGCTTCGGCGGTCATCAATAAAACGGCCGTTTTGTTTACTGCTCCGGTGGCTGGGCTGCTTGATCGCATAAAGCCCACTCCCAAACATTCCTACGGGATTCCTAATTCGAGCGGCAGGGGGGGTGAGGTATGATTATCGGCTACGCGAGAGTTTCGACAACCGAGCAGAATCTCGACTTGCAGCGTGATGCCCTGAAGCGGGCGGGGTGCGAAAAGATCATCGAAGACACGGTCAGTGGCGGCAAGATCCAACGCCCCGGCCTCGAACGTGTTCACGATGCACTCCGATCTGGCGATGTGCTGGCGGTCTGGCGGCTCGACCGGCTGGGGCGATCGCTCAAGCACCTGATCGAGCTGATGGCCGAGCTGGAGTCCGGGCGAATCGGATTTCAGAGCGTCACCGAATCCATCGATACGACCACACCGGGCGGCAAGCTGATATTCCATATCTTTGGGGCGCTCGCGGAGTTTGAGCGAAACCTGATCCGCGAACGGACATACGCCGGGCTCGCCGCAGCGAGGGCGCGGGGCAGGAAAGGCGGCAGGCGAAAAAAGCTCGGCGAGAGACAGCGCGCGGTGGCTGTTGATCTGTACCACCAGAAGAAACACTCAATTGACGAAATCTGCAAAGCGGTCGGCATCTCAAGGCCCACGCTCTACAAATATGTTGCGGCGGAGTCTGGCCAGAGATGATGGCCCAACCGGCGCGTGTGGTGTGCCTGGCACTCACATCGCCGGCTACCGGGTAGGTGGAAAAGTCCTTCCAACGCTTCGGTCGGTCAGACACCCGACGCGCACTGTTTTGGCCTGCGCTTCGGTCGCGCGGTCGCCCGTGATAGCCCTGACTGGCTGTCAATTAAATGAGGGTTTTCTTTACTGTTGCGTTGATTGAGCACTGTACTTCCCGCGATTTTGTTCCCTAACCTCGTGAGATGACTCGGGTAGGCGACTGCCGTGTTCCACGCTGTTGGGTCAAAGTTAGCACTGCACGCTGATTGCTATTCGTGAAGTTAACTCACGTCTTTGGCCGCTTTACATTTTCAGCGTTACGGGGCCAATAAACGGTGTATCGGTTTGTTCGTGCCACATCCGCTGATGATGCGGCCTTGACAAGAACTTGGCAGGCCCGACACTAGTATCGGGGAATCTGGTCGGGTCTATTCCAAGGAGAAACTCATGAGATTAAGCCTCGCAAGTGGCTTCTCCGCGGTGGTGGTCTCCATCGTCATGGTGGGGACCAGCAGCGCGGGCGATGCCGTCCAATCCGGTTTGAAAGTCGGTGAACCGGTCAACGCATTTCTCGTTGACGATATCACCGGCCCGAACAAGGGAACCACTCTGTGTTACCGCTGAATGTACGGCGCGAGCCCGGTGGTCTGCGTTTTCGCCCGCAAGACCTCCGAACCCTTGGCCAGTTTGGTTAAGCAGATTGATGAGAAGATTGGCGAGAACGGCAAACTCAAGAGCTTCGTGGTCATTGTACCACCCAAAGGAGAACGGCCCGCGGAAGCTCTCACAAAGCTGGCCAACGACGCTGGCATCACACATGTCCCGCTGACGATTGGCGAGAGCCCAGACGGCCCTCCCGATTACGAACTCGCCAAGGAAGCGGAGATCACGGTCCTGATGTGGCACAACGGCACCGTCAAAGTCAACCACGCTTACAAGGGCAAGCTGACCGCCACCGACGTGCGCACCATCGTGGCCGACATTCCCAGAGTCCTGAGCGATTAAGCAAGTGGCCCATCTCGGGGCGGGAATGATCACCATCACCGATCCGACCGACCATCCTCATCGACCCGGGCGCGTTGCCCGGGTCGCTCCATATTCCCAATGGCGGGTTCTGGCCGACCGCCGCGGGTGATGTGCACGTCGCCGCCAGTTCCGTTCCTGGTGAAGGTTTCCGCCCGGTCCCGCGAATCGATTCCCAATTCTCCGGGGCTTGGCGATAATCAACTTAGTGATGGCACCGAGGTCGGCATGAACGAGAGGGCGAAATATGCTTAATGCTTCAAAGGCAATCATCGCGAAAATGAGCATGATTCTCTCGATGGCCGGCGCCGCCTCTGCGCTTACGGTCCCGTGGGGCGGCGAGACGCACGCGGCAGATCCGAACCCGCCGATGCGGTCTGTGCTTGTCGGTACGGGCCGGATTTCGCCGGAGTTTCTCACGAAGAAAAAAGCCGCCGGGATCAACGCGATCGTGGTGCCGCTCGACGAGGTATCAAAGCGGCGATGGAATCCGATGGCGGAAGCCGTAGAAAAGGCGGGGATGGCGCTTTGGCCGTGGATTGAAGTCCGCACAACGCGGCAATGGCCGATGCCCACCCCGAATGGATGGCGGCAATCGGCGGGCATCACGACGCCTGGCGGCGGCGGTTTGCCAGCGCCCCGACGGCTAGACGCGGTGAAGTCATCAAGGCATGGCCGTGGGTTCCTATCGGCTACGCTCGAGCCTTCGACGCTCATAGGCTGCGGCTGAAGATGCTCCTTGGCGACCTTCCGGGAACCTGGGCGGGGGTGTTCTTAAACGATCTGCAGGCCGGTCCGTCGTCGTGCGGCTGCGGCAATGATCAGTGTCGTTGGGCACTTGATTACGGTTCGCCAGCCACAGCGACCAAAACGCCCGGCGATAACGCCGCGACGCGGATCGTCGCCGAACTTTCCACAAGGCATCCGGATAAAGTCGTCATACCGGTCTGGGTGACGGAATGCGAATCAGTTGACTTGCCCGATACCAGGGGCGGTACAGGGCTATGCGGAAGTGTGCGATGCGCCGCGAATGATTGCTGGCCTCGTTATGCGCGCAGTTGGAACCCGCTTTTGAAGGCGACCGCCGGGCCGATTGCTGTCGGTGTTTGGACCGAGACGTTTCATCGTGACGCCACAAACTGGATCACAAGCGACGTAGCCTTGTTTCAGGCACCACCGCGTGGCGGCACTCCGCTCCCTCCCGAACGGACAATCGCCGTCATCCAGGCGTGGGGGAAAGGAGAATCCGCCGCATTCGCATTGCCCGATCGGCTGAGGCAGACGGCGGGGGGATGGGTGCTCGCCCTCGAGGCGATCGACCAGTCCTGGGAGCCGCGACTGGTGCCACTACCGAAAGAGCGTTGACGCGTGGCGGTTCTCTTTGTTCGCTCACTATCTCATCACTCAAGGATTTGTTTCTGATGATCGCTATTGTCATGATGTTCGCGACTGTGGCTACCGGTCCCGCCGATGCCCCCGAGCCAAAATCGTTGTTTCGGCCCGACCTGTTTGAAACGCTGGTCAATCCGGCTTGCTCGCACTGTGTCGATGAGTCCCGCCGCAAGGCCGCCGCTCTCCGCGACGACGACCGGGTGCTCGCGTGGATTCGCGGTAAGTACGATGGCGGGGCTATCCCTTATCGCTGGTTCCTCGTCCCCTATCGCGTCATCAGCGACACGTACGGCGTATTCGTATACGACGCCGATGCCAACTTCGTGCGGGGTTACCCCGCATCGCTCGACTATCGGTTCCACGGCTGGCGAAACGGCGTCATGGTGATGAGACGTAAGGATGGCACGCTGTTCGATTGCCTGACCGGATTCGCGTTTGAGGGCCCTCGCAAGGGCGAGCAACTGACGCCCATTCCCACAATCGAGTCCGATTGGGGGCCGTGGCTCAAGGCCGACCCGGGAACGGTGGCCTATGCGATGCTCGCGCGGTTTCAGCCGCGATCGGCCCCCAATTCCCCGCTCCCAGAATCGCGATCGAGCCGTCCTCAGCCCGACCCGCGACTTGACCCGGAGGAGCGGGTGTTCGGCCTGGCCCTTGCGGGGGAAAGCAAAGCGTGGCCGTTAAGATCGTTCGGGCAGCGACCCGAACTGCGCCACGCAACACTCGGCGGCAAAGAGGCGGTCATCCTCTGGGACAGCAGGACGGAGACGGCGGCGGCCTACGCGTCCGAAACGGAGAATGACAGGCCAGGACCGGTGACGCTCGCGGTCGACGCGAGCGACCGCGATTCGCCGTGGGTGGACAAGGAAACCCATTCACGCTGGTCCATCGTCGGGCGCGCGATCTCCGGCCCTCGCAAGGGCCAAACGCTTCGGTGGCTTCCGGGCGTGATGGTCAAGTGGTACGCCTGGGCGGCCGAATATCCGAAAACTTTCGTGGAACATCACCAGGGCTGAGGCGCCGAAGAAAGGGCAACCACAACGGGACGGGAGCCCGTTCGGAAGCCGAAAAGGGGACGGAAATTTATGTGGGGGGGAGCGAGATCGGTTTTCAGGATTCTGGAGTGCTCTTTCGCGGACGGCCGCAAGGCGAGCGCAGGATTCCTCATTGAAGCGTGGTATCGGCGTAATTCCACACGGCCTAACTCATGACCAGCAGGGCGTTGGATATAGCGGACGTAAAGTTGGTGTGGAAGATGACCAACCATTGCGGTGCAACATCGATCGCTCAGTGAAGAAAACGGCCGTTTTCCTTACTGGTCACGGCAGATTGACCCGTTCGGCGCAAATCCTTGCTTCCATCGGTAAACAAACGCGGTCAAGAAATCAAAGGCAGGTTAGGAAGCCTAGCCACGGGTTTCTTTACGACTCGCGGCGACACGAAGGATGACAAATAGCTCAGAAGAAACCGTGGCATTTATCTCTGAAAATTACACAACGACCGATAAACGGTTTTGAACTAACCCGCTTCGCGGGAGATACCGCGTGCGCCAGCCTCGCCCCCTGCCGGCAAAGCTCTCTTTCCGTCACCTCATCTTCCCCGCCTTCCGGCCAGTTCCCATAGCCTCCTGCCATTTCAGCTTCGCCTAATCACGGCGCTGAGATCGCCTGCCGCCTGAGCGATCACGAGGGTTGTTTCCCATCCGTCACCTTCAGCTCCGGTGCTCTCACCATGACTCGCCTGCGGCAGCGAATGATCGACGACATGACCCTGCATGGGCTCAAGCGTGTCGGTGTTGTCGGGCCAATGCGCACAGACACGGCAGCCCGATGGCTCAATCTTAAACGGTCAACCACAAGAGCCCAATCTCGGATGGCGGGTTTTGCCTACCCAGGACTTGAGCACCGGAAACCTGGGAAAGAAGGGAAAGAAGGATATGCACGTAGGGTGGAGGTAGGGTGGAATCGGCTCGTCTGGCTCAAAGGACGGTCGACCCCGTTTGGCGGCACCGCGCCGCGGTGCCGCCTAAGGGTTGACCTCGTCTGGCGGCACCGCGCCAGCGGTGCCGCCCATTTTATCGTGAGGCAGGTGCGCATCTCCTGGTTCAAACGTAACCCGTGAACGCGTTAAAGATATCGGAGAACTCGAAGGGTGTCTGCACGAGCGAGCTCGAATCATCCTCGGCATAGGTCAGCGCCCCGGCGGGGTCTTCCTGGTCGCGGCCGAGCGACCACATGGAGATCTCACCCATACCCACGCTCTCGGCAAAGGCCAAAAGCTGGCTGGCGTCGGAGAATTCGAACACCTCGTCGGAAGCGTCGTTCACTCCGATCATGGGAGTGACGCCGACCATCTCCCAGAGCTGGCTTGTCGTGAGGGTCGTGCCATAAAGGCCTTGCAACTGCGTGAAGGTGCTCTTCGCCGCGTCGATGGCGTAGGTGCCCATCTGGCCGGCCGGGTTGGGTGCGGCACTGTCGCCGTAATCCATCGCCATGACGTTGACCGTCGAGATCTTGACGCCGTACTGAAGCGCCGTCTGAAGGACATAAAGACCGTCCGCGGTCAGGCCAGTCGGTAAAACTGGCAAAGTGAACGAGACATCGAGCGTCTTGCCGGCGGCGGTCGCGGCTTGCTGGAGCGCGGCAATCGCCTGAGACCGGCGAATAATCGAAGCGTCATCGGCCACGTCGGCCCCCTCGATATCGAAATCGATGTGTGTGAGTCCATACGCGTTGATAACCGTCTGGTAGGCCGCCGTGAGCGCGGACACGCTCGTAATGGCGTCCGCCAGCTCGGTGCCTGCCTCGCCGCCGAACGACACGCTTACGTCGCCGCCCAAGGCCCGAACGTCGGCGATTTCGGTTCGAATCGACTCATCGAATGCGCCTCCGTTGACCTCGTATTCGGTATAGCCGCCCCACGCCGGCTCATTCTTGGAATCGGCGGTAATAAAGGCCAGCGTGAAATACTTGATGCCGGCCGTCTGCACCGCCGTGACGAGGTTGTAGGTCGGATACAGCGTCATGTCGACATAAGGCGCGAAAACATGCGCGCGGCCAGTTACTGGCGGCCGCTGGCGCGACCACCGTAATCGACGCTGTACCAGTGGCCGAGTCGCCGTGACCATCGGAGATCGTGTACGTGAACGAGTCGGCCCCCAGGTAGCGGGCCGCGGGCGTGTAAACGAGCATGTCGCTGCTGTTTTCGGTCACGGTCCCGTGGCTCGGCTGCGTGAATGAGGCCAACGAGAGCGTATAGCCGTCGGCGTCAGAGGCGTCCGCGAGAACGTTCGAGGTCACCGGGGTTCCCTCGAGCGTCTCGGTGGAGACATTGTTGACGACGGGTGGAGTCGGCGGCGAACCAATCGTGTCGACGATCGTGCCGACGCCTGACGACGTCGCGATGGCGGCGCCGCTGGCGTTCGAAAGGTTAACATCGAAGGTCAGGTTGGCCTAGCCGCCGTGTCTGGGTCGATCGTGACCGAGATCGACTGCGAGACCGTCCCCGGGCTGAAGGTCAACGTGCCCGACGCGGCCTTGTAGTCGGTACCGGCGATGCGCGGTGCCGTTGGCTGTCGCGTAGCTGACCGTGACCGACTTGGTGGACGCTTGCGAGAGCGTCACCGTAAACACGGCCGTGGTGCCGGCGGTCCCGTCGTTGACGCTCACGCTGTTGATGTTGAGCGACGGCAAACCGGCGCCGAGCGCGACGCCGTTTAAGACATAATTGGTCGGCACGTCGGTGCCGACGTTGCCCGGCGAACCGTTGAAGCCAAAGGATACCGTTCCCCCGGCGGCGATCGTCGAATTCCAGCCGGCGTTGGTAATCACGTAGAGGGTCCCCGTGTGGCTGGCAACCGACGCGTCCCAGATATCGGTGATCGACCTGTCCCAGTTAAAGTCCAGCGTCCAGTTGTTGATCGGCGTAGTGCCATTGTTGGTCAGCGTAATCTGGCCGCCGAAGCCCGTTCCCCAGTCGCTGGTGACTTCAAAGGCCGCCGTGGCCGCCAGGGAAGTTGGGGCTGGGACCGTGTCGACGATGGTGCCGGTTCCCGAATCTGTCGCCAGTGTCGCCCCGACGGCGTCGGAAAGAGTCGACTTGAAACGTGAGATTGCCGTTGGGCGCCGAGTCCGGGCTGATCGGCACGGCGATGACTTGGTCGAGCACCCCTGGTTTAAATGTCAGCTCTCCAGAGGTGGCGGTGTAATTGGTACCGGCCGTCGCGGTGCCGTTGGCCGTGGCATAATCGACGGTGACAGCCGTGGTGGCCGCCTGCGACAGCGACACAGTGAAGTCCGCGGTCGCCCCCGCGGTGCCGTCGTTAACGGTCACGTTGTTGATGCTCAAGGCCGGCGGTGCGGCGGCTCCCAGCGCGACGCCGTTGAGCTCGTAATTTGTCGGCACATCAGTACCCACGTTTCCGGGCGAACCATTGAAGCCAAATTCAACGCGTTCCTTCCGGTGCGATTGTCGAGTTCCATCCAGCGTTCGTGACTGTGTATTCGTTGCCAACGTGACTCGTGATCGATGCGTCCCAGATATCGGTAATCGAACGATCCCAGTCGAAACGACAGCGTCCAGTTGTTGACCGCGGTCGATTGGGTATTGGCGATCGTAATTTGCCCGCCAAATCCCGTTCCCCAGTCGCTCGTCAGCTCAAACGTGGCCGACGACAACAACACACGCGGCTCCATTTCCTCTACGCCGCGGCCAAACCAGCTTACGCCCCTGCGTTTTCTTCCCGTGGATTTGCGATATGATTTCATGATCGGATACTCCTTGTTCCTGTGTCGCTTGCTCACCGACGAACCGGTCCATCCACGCTGGATGAGACATGATCGGCGAACCCGGCCGCTGTCGATGGAAGCCCATCGACAGCAGCAAGAATCACGTTCGTCGGAACTAAACCGCAGTCGAGCCGTATCGCCACGGATCGCCGCCCATGAAAGAAATGCAACAGGGCGAGCGTTCCGTGCCGTGAGCGAATCGCGGTGGGCTTGAACTCACGAACGATAGTGCGCCGGAAGTGGCCACTGCGAGGTGGCCAAATTGCAAGCCGACGCACGAAATCATCTCAATGAATATCAAGAACCATCGGATATTCGCCACGGTCGCACGCAGACCTTGAGATATGCTCCATGTGAATGCGTGCTACCCGGAATACCGAAGGAATAGTTGGCTCGTGACGAGCGATGAGAAAAAACACCATTTCTGTTGATTCGCGGCCCGCATGTGTCGTTTTCCAGACACACCGATTTCGTGATCGGCGGACAGGATGTCACAATGGACGTGGTGCAGGGGGGGGAGCGGAGGACAATCTGATCGTTGGCAGACGGGGCTTTGCCCTGGGCGGCCAAATCATTACGATCGATTCCACGACCGGCGCCGGAACATTTCTGGCCGATCAGCAGCTTTCCTCGAGCATTGTCCTCGCGGCGGCGACGCCGTCCGTCCCTGAGCCGTCCGTGCTCACTCTTCTTGCCGCGTGCATCATCGCGATCGCGGCGTCAAGGTTTTGGGCCGCCTGATCAATTTAAGGGGGGCAGGTCGATTCGGGGGGTCAGGAACCGTTGCTGGTGCGATGCGCTTTCGCCAGGCTCGCGACGAATTCGGCGTGTCCGGGTGTCGCGCAGCCGAGATCGACCACAGCTCGCAGTCTGCGCGTATCGCCACTGATAAGCGCCTGCGGATCCGAGCCATAAACCGGGAGAAACCTCCGAACGGTGGATGCCATCCGCGCCTGGCGATAGCTCGACGAAATGCCCCTTCCTCAGTACGAACCAGAGGACGTCGTCAGGCTCAAGTGCACGCACGATGTATTCCTGAACGCCCACGCGCTCGTAGTCATCAAACTTTGGGCCAAGATCGGTGGAGCGGGACGCATGAGCGACTTCAACCAACAGCTCCGGGACACCATGGACGAATCGCTGGTCAGCGTGCGTCCGGCCTCCGTAGTCAGCCAAGATGCGGAGGAGACCATCGGGCTGAGGCTCGCTTTTAAGACCTAGTGCCGCCGAAGTATTATCCAGGGCCTCGACGCCCGGCGTGTTCTCCTGATAATAGCTGAGCCACACCATGGCGGGGACGTGCGCTCGCCCATGCGGCGGCCCAACCGGACTCGGCATGAAAACGACTCCGTTAATCAGCTCGGCTCGTGTACCCGGCGGCATCGCTTGGTAAAGCGAATGGAATGCAGCCTGATCAAGCCGTTGGCCTTCGATGAGCGTTCGCGGCGGCTCAACAACAGAGGTTGGCTCCGGCATGAGCGGGCAATCTCCTCTTAGAGCCAGACCTAACCAAACCGAGCATGTCCGCCGGAACGGCGGTGGCTAGCTTCTTCTGCATTGGGGCCTCCGCAAACACTTGTTACCGCACTAACTGCACTGTAACGGCAATCGCTCTCGGGAGCAACTGTTTTTCACGAGATTGGGGGTGAGCACTCGGTGCGCGATGCTGTCTTTCGACCCCCTTAGGCCCCTCCTCCGGCCCATCTCGCGGAAGCGAGAGCAAAAAACGGTACGGGCACCGGTTTCGTAGCGACGGAACTAGTGCATACGTATGTCATCGCATGGGGAATCTCAAAGAAACAACGAGGCCGGTTCCTGGTTTCGAGGCGGTGGGGGCTTGAACGGACCGTCCGAGTCTGGTGGAGTCTTCGTGATGCGTGTCGCGTGTTGCGCCGAAATCGTTCGAACTTAGCCGTCATCTGGGAAATCTTGGATAAGATGTGTACCCCGTTCATCCGCACCAAAGGCTTTTCATCATGAGAATGCATCGCGTGATTATGGTCGCATTTGTATGGATTCTGTCGCCATTCGCCAAAGCGGCTCCGCCTGAAGACGGCACTGTCCTACCGTTTCCGCCGACGCCATCGGCGAGCGTGGCCGGGCCGACGATCCAGCAATCCACCATGAAGTGGCGTGAGGAACCCAACCGGCTCAAGCCGGGCGCACCCAATGTTTTGATCGTCTTGATCGACGACGTGGGCTTTGGAGTTCCCGACACGATCGGGGGAGAGGTCCACACGCCGAACCTGACGCGGTTGCACGACGCGGGCGTTTGGTATAACACGTTCCACACGACGTCGATTTGCTCGCCAACTCGCGCGGCGTTGTTGACGGGGCGCAATCACCACCGGGTCGGAAACGGCACGATCGCTGAGCGAGCGTCCGACTTCGACGGGTACACTGGCGTCATTCCCAAGAGTTCCGCGACGCTGCCCGAAGTTTTGCACCACTATGGCTATAAGTCGGCGGCCTTTGGGAAGTGGCACAATACCCCCGCGAACCAAACGACCGCGATGGGCCCGTTCGACCGCTGGCCCACTGGCCACGGGTTCGACTATTTCTATGGCTTTCTCGCTGGCGAAACGTCGCAATGGGAACCCCGGCTTTACGAGAATCTCAACCCCATCGAGCCGCCGCGCGGCGAAAAATACCATCTCACCGAAGATATGGTCGAGAAGGGTCTCGCCTGGATCAAGCGGCATCAGGCCTTCTCACCCGATAAGCCATTTTTGATGTACTGGGCACCGGGCGGGGCCCACGGCCCTCATCACATCTTTGCGGAGTGGGCCGACAAATACAAAGGGAAGTTCGATGACGGCTGGGACAAGTATCGCGAGCGGGTCTTTCAACGTCAGAAAGAACTCGGCTCGATACCCGCGGACGCAAAGTTGACGCCGCGACCCGACACCCTGGCCTCCTGGGAAAGCATCCCCGAGTCGGAACGCCCGTTTCAGCGCCGGCTGATGGAGGTGTTTGCTGGGTTCGTCGAGCACACCGACGCCCAGGTCGGCAAGCTGGTGGAAGGGCTGGAGCAACTTGGTGTCCGCGACAACACCATCATTCTCTACATCTGGGGGGATAATGGTTCCAGCGCCGAAGGGCAGAAGGGGAGCGTCAGTGAGTTGCTTGCCCAGAATAACATCCCAAACACAATCGACCAGCAGATCGCCGCGTTGGACAAAATCGGCGGGATTCCGGCCCTCGGCTCGCCCAAGACTGACAATATGTACCACGCGGGCTGGGCCTGGGCTGGGAGCACTCCGTTTCGGTCCACCAAGCTTGTCGCCGCACACTTTGGCGGCACGCGTAACCCGATGGTCATCTCGTGGCCTAAGGGGATCAAGCCCGATAAGACGCCGAGGTCTCAGTTCCATCACGTCGTTGACATCGTCCCCACCCTGTACGAAACGATTGGCATCAAGGCTCCCGACGAAGTGAACGGAATCAAGCAAGACCCAATCGACGGCGTCAGCCTGGCCTACACCTTTGCCGACGCAAACGCCCCGGGCCGGAAGAGGACGCAATACTTCGAGAACAACGCGAGCCGCGGCATCTACCACGATGGCTGGTTCGCGTGCACCTTCGGGCCATTCGTTCCCTGGGACACCCCCAGCACCGCCGCTCGTCTCAAGGGATGGAATGCGAACAACGACGTCTGGGAGCTTTACGACCTGTCGAAAGATTTCAGCCAGGCCGACGACCTTGCCGGTCGAGAGCCCGAACGGCTCGCGAAGATGAAGGAGCTCTTCCTGGCGGAAGCCAAGGCGAACAAGGCGTTTCCCATCGGCGGCGGCCTCTGGACGAGATTTCATCCTGAAGACGTGATCTCCAGCCCCTACAAGTCGTGGCGATTCGATGCGACGACCACTCGCATGCCAGAGTTCACGGCGCTGGACTGGGCAAGCGGAGCAATCACGTCGCGATCGACCTCGAGACGGGCGACGACGCCTCCGGTGTCGTTTACGCGCTTGGCGGCGCGAGCGGAGGGGTGACTCTGTTCATGGACAAGGGCCAGCTTGTCTATGAATACAACATGTTGGTCATCGAGAGGACTATCGCCCAAAGCGATGGTAAGCTTGCCGCTGGCAAGCACAGAATCGAGGTCGATGAGACAATCCCGCGACCCGGGGCCCCGGCTCAAGTCGTGATCAAGGTCGATGGCAACGAGGTTGCCAAAACCACAGTGAAACGAACCGTGCCAGGTGCCTTCACCGCTAGTGAGACCTTCGACGTCGGCGCCGACCTGGGCTCGCCCGTGTCGCTCACTTACTTTGATCGAGCGCCGTTCAGGTTCGACGGCAAAATCGAAAAGGTAACGATTGAATTGAAGTGAAGCCTCCGGACCGCGACAGCGGCGAAGACAAGAGAAGGAAACTGGCACAACGAATCCCGATCAGACATACAGGTTAGCTTCGCTCTCGGCCATCGTACCGCGGAATGACGATACTTCGCACCACACGAATGTTTTTCCGACACACCGATTCGCGGTCGGCGGACAAGTTGTCACAATGGAAGTCGCGGGGCGAGGGGAGCGGAGGGGAATACCTCTAGCACCGCAACAGCCGATTAGAGATGATTGGATTGTTTCGTCACTCCCTAGTGCCCGCGTCGGGACCGCCCCATGAGACTATCTGCGACGATGGTTATGGCGACCTGCATGTTGATCACCGCCGTCGACACGGCCAGGGGGCAGAAGGACCCTCAAGCCACTTCCGAACCACGGTCCAGCCCGGGAGTCGGCCAGAGGTTCCTCGAAAAGCTCACGGGCGAATGGAGCGTAACCAAGACCTTCTATCCCCGGGCCGGAGCACCCATTCGGGCGGAGGGACGATGCCATCAGGCCATGATTCACGAGGGCCGGTTTCTGCAATCGGATTTCGTCTTCCAGCAAGGCGGGAAGAAGACCACTGGCCTTGGGATCATTGGATTCGAGCCTGAGTCCGGCACGTTCACCAGCTTCTGGACGGACTCGCGCCAGACGCGGATGTCGATGCGTCAGAGCCAGGATCGGTTTGACGGCAAGCAGATTGTCCTTTATAGCCGGTCGCTCGACGCCGATGGCAACAAGGCACGTCGCTCGAAGACAGTCTCGCAATTGGAGAAAGAGGGCCGCAAACTGGTCCACCGCCAGTACGCTCTCGGGCCAGGCGGCGAGGAGCGGCTGGTGATGGAGATCCTGATGACCAAGGAAGCGGGCACGCGGACGACCAAGAAATGATGGCGGAGCCGTCATCGCCGGTCGAACATGCGAGAGTCGATCGATTTGTAGGTATTCCACGACCAAGGCCAACGCTGAGCCTTGGCCCGGCACGGGGTCGAGGGAACGTTGACAATTTGCAACACGCTTGACGCGGAGCCAGTCGGTGCGTAGAGTCGCGCGCTGGCAGAATCGCTCGAAATCGCGGAGTTTTGCGGACCTCTCGCCAAGAATTGAATGGCCAACCCCTCCCTCGTCGGCCGTTCGCACGCGATTTTGTCCGTTGCGAAGAGTGACCCCTTGATTCCTGTTTTCAGCGGCGAAAGGGAACTGAGGCCCGTTTTACGCGACCACGGCATGGACGTTTAAGGGATTCGGAAAGTAATAACTATCCCAGTTTGGGGGTTCGACCGTCGATCTCGAGGAACCATTTCCCCAAGTCGGCATCGCGGTTGACGTTTTTCTCGATGGCTATCATTTCCGCAACCGAGAGGCGAACGCCCCTTTTGTAGACGGCGTCCACAAGTTCGGTCGTTGGATATTTGCCGTTCCAAGTCATGGTGCGGGCGAATCCCAGTATGACCTCGCGACTATCCAAGAGTTCCCCGTTCCAGTGCTGCTCAAGCACTCCCCATGCGTGTTCGATCGCGTTGTATTTGCTGTGGTACGGCGGATAGTATGCCAGGCGCACCAACAGGCTATGGGTCTGCGCAAAGCCAACCATTCGTTTCAAAAACTGGGTTCGTCGGCTCTGGACTTCCGGACCGTTGTCTTGGTTGATCACCAACGTGTCCACCCGCGGAAACCGTTTTCGCTGCTCGGCCCACCAGCGGTCCAACATGTCCACGACGAAATCGCTGGTTACCGCGGACGTCGTAAAATACAGGGTCAGATCGTCCCATCGTGGCAACAGAATCCCAAACGGATTCAGGATTCCATCGTGTCGGAAATCGTGGTCGGCCCCCTTGCGGACCAGGCGATTCTTGCCGCCACGTGACGACTCGCCAATTTTTACGGTCGCTTTGGCGTCCAACGACAAACGCAAGGCCGTCTCGGATTCATCCGCCGATTGATTGACGGCTTTCAGTTTGCTGAAAATGGCATCCGTCTGCTTGATCTTTTTTTGGGTTTGCACTTGGCCACCTTGGTCAGGTGGAACCCCAGGTAGTTCAGTTTCGTCCGCAACGTTCGCGGAGTCGGCAGTTGGGCTGACGTGTAGCCTTTCTGTTCAATAAGTTGACGGCGAAGTTCCTCACCAGTGAGTCGAGTGTACATGCGACGATTTCGAAATTGCGGATCAGTTTGACTGAACCCCTTGGCGATGTCCCGGATGTCGTCGAGCAGGGTTGGCAGCTTTTCTTCGGCACGCGCCCGACCGCGGGCCACGAAAGCGTCGTGACAGGCAATGCCCGAACGCAATTCGTGCATGCCTTTGCGAATCGTCACCCGGCTCCAGCCAAACTCCACTTCGGCACAACGTTGCCCGCCACGACCGAGCGATTGCACCGTCCGAGCCATGAAGAGACGACGTTGGTGGCTGCGTAACGCACCAGCCGTTTTGACAATGTTCGCAACGAACCCTTCCGTGAGTTCCACGTTCCCGCTCCTTCCATGAGGAAGAAGCAAACTAGCACTCGCCTCCGATTTTTGGGATATCCTGCAAGGAGGCATCGCATGGACGCGCACGTCGCCGCAAGTCTTCTTTCCTTTCTTGCCGATGTTCCCGATCCTCGCAGTCGGCACGGTCGGCGACATTCCCTGTCAGCCATTCTCGCATTGGTGTGTTGCGTTGTCATGTGCGGGGCAAAGAGTTACGCGGCTATCGCGCAATGGGGGCAGGACCACGATATCGCGTTGATGCACCAGCTTGGCTTCACGCGCAAACCTCCGAAGTTAGGCGGCATCCGCAAGGTTCTGATGGCTTTGAACTTGAAAGCCTTTGAGCAGGCACTCACCCGATGGGCTGAAACGCTATTGGGTCGACCAATCGTGGATGAGCTCTCGCCGCCTCAGGCTCTCGCCCTCGACGGCAAGGCGGTTCGTGGCAGCTTTGATGGCCTCGAAAAGGCTGCTCATCTGCTCTCTTTGTTGGCCCATGAATCGGGGCTGACGCTGGCCCAGACAGCCGTTCCTAACGGCGGCGAGAACAAGACCAACGAGCATAAGACAGTACCCTGCGGTTGCTCGAACGAATAGTTATCAAGGGGCGATTGATCACCGGCGACGCCATGTTCTGCCAACGCGATCTTTCCCAGCAGGTCATTGATGCGGAGGGTCACTACTTTTGGTTCGTAAAAGAAACTAACCGACGCTCCCAGGACATCAAGGCAGCATTCGGGTTTTCAGTGGAAGGGGCTTTTTCCCCCTCGGCAGCAAAAAATCTGGGAAAGCGAGCAGGACACAACAACGACCCTCGACAAGGGGCACGGCCGTGTTGAACGTCGCACGCTGACAGCGACGACTGCGCTGAATAACTATCTGGATTGGCCCGGTGTCGCCCAAGTCGGAAAGGTTGAGAGCGTGGTGCAGCGGGACGGGGCGGTCTCAAGCGAGACCCGCTACTTCATCACCAGCGGTGCTGCTAGGAAGCTCGCGGGCGCAGGTCAGTTGCTCCAATGGGCACGAGGCCACTGGTCGATCGAGAATCGTTGCCATTACGTGCGTGACGTCACGTTCGGGGAGGATGCAAGCCGGGTCCGAAAGGGTTCCGGTCCCCAAGTGATGGCCGCCATCCGAAATGCCGCGATCGGCTTCCTCCGATTCACAGGCGCGACGAATATCGCCGAGATAACCCGTCGTAACGGTTCCCAAGTCGAAAAGCTCTTCGCCAAACTGGGTATCTTCAAAAAG
>CAWHKI010000181.1:0-35164 GCA_963829765.1 uncultured Isosphaeraceae bacterium
TTATGTGACCGCGTTCATACACGTATTGCTGCGCGAGCGCGGCATCAGCCATTTCTGCCAAGAAACACCGCCATTAACTCGGCGCAGGAAAAATTAACATCGTCGACACCCGGGTAGCGCCGAGTTTGGCGGCGAAGTCGAGCGCGCGCTCAAAATGGTTGACGGCGTGATGTTGCTGGTCGACGCGGCGGAAGGCCCCCTTCCCGCAAACACATTTCGTGCTGTCGAAGGCGCTGGAGGCCAGCTAACGCATCTAGTTATCAACAAAATCGACCGCCCCGATGGCGACCGCAAGAGGTGCTGAACGAGATTTACGACTTGTTCATCGACCTCGACGCGGACGAATCGCAATTGGACTTTCCCGTCCTGTACGCCGTCGCCAAAGATGGCACCGCTACGACCGATCCGGCGAAGCCAGGCGTGGATCTACAGCCGCTCTTTCAGGCCATCGTGGATACGATCCCTGAAGCGACTGGCGATCCGGATGGAGCGCTGCAAATCTTGGTCGCTAATCTCGATTACTCCGATATCTCGGCCGCATCGCCATCTGCCGGGTCTTTCAGGGCACGCTTCACGCCGGTGATGAGGCGAACATCTCGCGCCGCGACGGCTCGCTCTACAAAACACAGCAAAGCTCGGCTCAGGATTCCCGCGAAAGAGCCGCTCACCGAGCTGGTTGCGTGGCACAGAGTGCTGGGTTCGGCGGGCAAGAGCGACCTGGACACTCGCCCCCGCGAAGGGTTGACCGCGCTATCACTGCTCCCGCCCGCGCCCCAGACAATCCACGTGGTCAATTCGGACGGCCATGGCATCGGCGGGTTGGAGCTGGGCGTAAGCGTCCGGACGGAGGAATTGGGCTGGATCTCCCTCTCGAGATCGAAGCGTCGCACGTGCGCACGAATTCTGATGGGACAGCCATCGTGCCCTGGACGCCCCGCGAGAAACTGCGGCACGTTGACGTGCACATTCTCAGTTCCGATTGGAAGGTCGATGAGATCGACATGAAGCGAATCAGGAACGGTCTGATCACCGTCCACGCCCGACGCGAGCGGATCGTGCAGGGCCGGCTGATCATGCCCGACGGCGCCGACGCCCGGGGAATCCTGGTGACAGGCTTTGGCTTTGGACCGGCGAGTCGGGGTGATGTCCCATATGCACGCGCACGGCGGGATGGCAGATTCACTCTCCAAGTTCCGTCCGAGCATGCTTATGTGCTAGGGATCGCGGACCTAAAATGGGCCAGCGACCCCTGGGCAGGGACGATTCTACCCAAGGATTCGGCCAGGCCCCGAGAGATTACGATCAAGGTCTACCCCGCGACCCCCTTGACCGTGCGGGTGACCCGTGGGCCGCGGCGCGAGCCGGTCGTAAATGCCTGGGTCGATCTCAGCGGCGTTGCGGAAGGTCAACTGGATCGACCGCGCCGGCAAGAAGCAAGCGGGAACAGGCGGCGCCAGCACCTGGTTGACGACCGATTCCAACGGCGTGGCTCGCGTCGGAGCGGGTAAGGGAAAACGGGAGTTGCGATTGGTCTCCGGTGCCTGGCGTGAGGAACGGACAATCAGCGTAACCTCGGACAAACCTGTCGAAGTTGAGTTCCAACGCACCTGGAATGGTGAGCAGCGAATCACCGGCCGATTGACGCACGACGGCGGGCCTTATGTCCCTTCTCTCGCGCTCGTGGCCGGCGACTGGGCGCAGCAACCGCGTCCGCAGATCCCCCTCGCGGTCAAACCCTTGGTCCATCACGACGGGTCGTTTGAAGTTACATTCGATGCCGAATCCCTTTCGTTGTTCTTCATCGATCGTGATCAAGAGCGAAGCGGCTTTGTCGAACGGGTTCATGGCGACACTCCTATTGAAGTGACGATGGAACCGATGACGGCGACGTACGGCGGGATACTCCTGGGCGACTCCGGCAACCGATGTCCGGCCGCACGCTGGAAATGCGAGTAAAGGGATCAGACGGCAAGGTGATCGCCACTCAGCAGACCGATAAGAAGGGGCGTTTCCGATTCACCGGCGTGCCGTGCAAGGTGCCGCTCCAGTTCGATATCCGAAACGAGGACGGTCGTCCGGAATACTTCCTCTTCGACCGCAATCGAATGTTCAACCCCGGCGAAGTCAGGGACAACGATCAGTTAAAGCCAAGTCGGCCCGGCCGGCTCGTCGCTGAACGTACGTGCTTCGGTTCCGCTGCCAAAAAGCCTGGAGAGAATCTGCCGTGACGCCCGCTCAAGTGGAATGCGCGCTTGGTCGCGCTGGCTGGGCGATAATTCAGGGAATGCGGCCAAAACGATCGATCAATTGTTTGACTTTAACAATGAGCGTACGAGGGACGTGCTGAGCTATGTGACTTTGCGTGTGGGTCCTGCTCAGCTTAAGCGGGAGGCATCGATCATCACCCAATTCGGCTGGCCCAAGCCAGCACCTGGCGAGGTCGTGCTCGTGGCGCTTGATGGCGATCGAAGGACACTGGCCGCGCAGCGGATCGCCACGAACGATGTCACCGCCGCGGTGGGGATTGGCGTTAAGTTCCTCAAGCAGCGCAGACGGCCGGCACGCAACGCCCTCACCGTTATGGCCGACGCGAGAAGCGAGGCGAAACGGAGCGGACGGCCGCGTTTGGGTCATTAGCGGCGGACCGCGGTGTGGTCCCTGTTTCCGACTGGCCCGCTGGATGGAAGACCATCACGCGACCCTTGAGAAAGACTACGTGGTCGTCAAGATGATGGAGGGCATCGACGAGCACGTCACCGAAGCACTCGCCGGACTTCCGATCAAAGAGGGCGATGGAGTCCCGTGGTTTGCCATCACCGAACCCGACGGAGCCGTCCTGGCGATCAGCCGCGGTCCGCTAGGCAATATCGGGTTTCCGGATTCGGTTGAAGGAGCCCGTCATTTCCGCCAGATGCTTGATCGCACCGTTCAGCGGATCACCGCCGAGGAGGTGAATCGGCTAATCGGCTCGTTATCACCGGGTCAGTGAAATGCACCAGGATCGAAGCGACGCTCGCCTGACTCGCATCGATCCGAAGTGGCGTTTTTTTTCCGGACCGACGGCCGGATGAGGCCTGACTGAACCACCACGTTGACGTGGGAGACGACGATATCACCGGGCCTGGGCCGCGAGCTGGTCCGACACGGTTTTGCAAGTGCTTCAGGTCGTCTTTCGTGAGCTTCAGATATTGTGTCATGTTCCCGTCGCCATCGACCGTGCTGAACCTGTAAACGACGCGAACCCCGTGAACCGCGTTCTTGGCGGCGTCTGGACCGCCGGTTTCGATGAGGATCTGGTTGACGAACTCGCGAACGCTGCCGACTCGCGTGTGGCCGACCTTCCAAAAGCAGTAGCCTTCGGCGAGCCGGCCGATTTTCAGCCGATCGGAATCGTTGCCCGGATCGAGGATTACCGCTCCGTGCTCAAAGTAAAGGTCGTAGGCGGATTTTAATTCCGGAGTTACGTCCGCGAGCTGCATGCCGAGCACGGCATGCTTCTTCAGGCGGCGGGCAACGATATTGGTTTCAGTCGGACTTAAGGTCGTTTTGATCGCCGTTGACAGCAATCGGCATGTGGACCTTCTGCTTGATATCCAGGGCGCGGGCATAAAGCATCGTCAGGTCTTCGCTAAGGCCGCGCAAGGCGAACTTGCCGTTCGCGTCGGTCATGGTCGCTTTGTTGCTAAAGAACCGTCTTCGCGAACGACTTTGACCATCGCATTAGGAACCGGTTTTCCGGTAACATCGAACACAGTGCCAGTCATTTCGTAACCCCTCTCGAGAACGATTCGCAGAGCTTCGCGCTCTTTCGGTGGAATCGCGTAAACATCTCCAATTCGTATGATCGACATAATCGGGATGGAAGAAACAGACGAGTCCCGCTGGTCCCTTCCTTTTGAATCACGCGGGTTGACCGGAAAGTTAAATAGTTCGAACGACCCATCCGAGAGGCTCGCGGTTCTCTCGACCCCGCCAGAGCCACGCCCAATACTGGCGTTGGCGGAAACTTTCACCCCCCCTATCGGCCTCCCTTGTTCGTCTACGACGACGCCGGCGAAATAGAGTGCGGGCTTGAGTATCAGAGAAGCTTCGGCCGCTGTGCCCGCGACGACTTCGACGCTTTTCGCATCGCCGCGTGTCATCAACATTCCGACCAACCTGCGATAGCCGGGCTTCATCGCATCGATGGAGATCGTCGTGGGCTTTGTGATCCCGGGAATCTCCATCCGGTATTCGCCCTTGGTATTGGATTTGGCTTCCAGTTGTTTGTGAGGCGTGGTGGAATCGAAGAATCGCATGTCAGTGCCGGGAATGGCCACGCGCACGCGAACATTGGCCAGGGGATCGCCCGCCTCGTTCGTCACACGACCGCGGAGAATCGCGGTCTGGGCACCGGCGGGTTGCTGGCCTTTGGTGGAAGTCTTGCTCGTCTGTTTCAGATCGGCGGCGAAGGCAACGACGAGCGGAACAGCGACAAGGCCGGCGACGACCACGGCACTCAAGGAACTGAGACGATTCGTTCGGCCTTGGGTCAACATGCGGATTCTCCTGGAAATTTACCGCTGTTGCGGCCCGGTTGTCTCGAAAGGGTGCGCTCATCGACCGGTAGAGCTGGATGCGGACTAAGTAAACCGGTCAAGTCCCGTGACGTGCCGTCGGAGAATTCGACCCGGATCAAAAGCCTGCCGTTCATCGCGGAGACGACGCGATTGAGGGTGCTGAGCAGAATGTCGTCACGCCCCTCGATTCTCGCGATTGCGGCCTGCTTGATTCCCGCACGATCGCGACCTCAGCTTGAGAGAGCTTGCGGACCTGCCTGAGCTCGGCGAGCCGTAGACCCGCGGGCGGCTCGGTCTGGCCACCGGACTCGATGAGCTGGGTCACACGATCGTAGGCGGCTTTCGCGGTGCGCGTACAGCTCATCCGGCTTGGTTCCGTAATCGTCCGCCCGCGGCGTCGAGACACCAAAGCCGACGGCGGATTTCCACTCGACCACGATCCACCATGAGCCGTCGCCGGGCCGCACGTCGAGCTGCCAAAGCCCCGCCACGTCGGCCGGAGCGTCGAGTTCCGCCACAATGCCGGGAAATCGTTTCACCAGCCTCGTTATGCAGCCTCTCGATCGGATTCATGGTCATGTTCCATGTCAGACGGAATGACCATCGGCCCCCGGCTTGTTGAAGACGACATCTTGAGTAGCGTGGTCGATGATCTGGATCGCCCCGTTGCTACCGATCAGGGTGCTGTGCCGCCTGTTCCGGTAGCGAGCCACGTCGGTCCGCCCCCGGACGGCCTTTCTACTGTCCGGCCGCGGCGGGTACATCCGTCCGTCGTTCAAGGGAAACGTGGGATCGTAAGGGATCGAGGTCATGTCGTCCTCGACTCGATTGAGGATCTTGGCAATCTGTTTAAGCGCCTCTTCGTGGTCGGACGCGGGCGGGGCCGCGCCGAGTCGGCGGAAGAACTGTTTGAGCCGCTCGTCTCCTGCTCGCGTCCCGCGCCATGGCCATCATGAACACCCGCGTGCCGCATCATCCGCTAGCCCATTATTACGTGGGCGTAATAAATGTCAAGGCAGCGGCGAAGATGCAGACCTGACCTGTCATGGGGTGCGCCAAGGGATTCCGACGTCGAGGGGCGGCGGACGATACCAACCCGACGTGCCAGCGAGGGTTCCGGAAGCAATCCCGCTCACTCGACGACACGAACACGCTGAATCCGGTTACGTTTAAGCCATAAGAGCATGGCTTCTTGTTCCTCGGTAATCTCGACCTCGGTCGCGTTGGCCGTGTCGAGCGGTGACACCAGGTAAAAAACACCCTCGTCGAGCCATTGGCGACTTCCTCCTGATGCGAACCAATATTCGTTCTCGCCCAGCGTGGGAACGCCCTCGCTTGCCGCCGGCGTCATGAAGTAAACGAGTTGAGACCTCAGCCTCGCCGAAATGGGCAGCGGGCTCAGCCCAGGCCGATCGACCGAAACAAGATGGAGTTGAGACATGGTTTTCTTTCATCAGCACAAAAGTCGCGGAAGGATCGCCGGTTCTCTCAGATTCAGGTATTCTACCCGCGCGCAATGGCCCAGCGACGATGGGCAACATCGGATCGACCAATCCCAGCCGCGCCGCTTCCACGCGAGTCGTGCCGGGAGGTAACGGTGCACTCTTAACAAGATCAGCGATCCGCCGTCGGCGTGCGACGCGACCCACGCGGCAATGCTATCGGACGTCACGTCCCAGCTCGCGGGCAGCCCGTTCTTTCCGGTACGCTCCGCTTGCGGCGAGAATCAGCCGGGGAGCCAGTACCGGGATCGATCCCGCCGACCACACCGCTTCATGGCCTCGAGATCGTGGACGGCGACGGTACTCGGCAAGAGCTCGGCCAGGATGTTGGCGGTCAAGTCCATGGCGTGTAATGCCAGTCGATGGGCGGTCTGATCGCCGAGGCCGTGAATCCGGTCAAGTGCGCGAACAAGATCGGCGGCGGGGCCGCCGCCGGCGATCAGGAGCATTCGTTCATCTCGAGTTCGGCGGCGCTCGCGGGCGGTCGATCAATGCGGTCAGTCGCCCGGAAGCTCGGGCCAGTCGAAGAGGCTGCCGCCAACCTTGAGAACGGTCAAGCTCGAGGTCCTCACGCCGGGTCACCTTCCAGGAGCAAGCCGGTTCGATAATCGGGCACGAAGATCACCATCGGCCGAAGGACGTTCCATCGCGAGCTTGACCATCGCGTAAGCACAGCCCGCCGAGGACGCGACGGGGCCCCAGGCGTCACGCAGGCTGATGATCGGGCCGCCGGGCTCGATGACGCGTGAAGCCAACCGCCGCGCAAGGAACTCGCCCGAGCCCGAGACCACCGCGGCCGTCGGGCGGCCGGTCGTGGACTTCGTGGCCCGTTCAGCCGCGAGTGCCAGGCGCTCGAGCAGGCATTCGTCGGCGGCGCGGGCGAAAGCGAGTGCATCCTGCTGCGAAAAGCCATCGCGATCGGTGCCGACCATCCGTGCCAGGCGGTCTCTGCGCAGCATCGACCGTGGCCGGCCTGCCGTCGGCTGTCGATAGGTCGCTCGGGTTGGCCGCGATCTCTCCCAACGTCAAGTAGACGTCGAGCGTCGACGCAAAGATCTCGGCGGCCAGTCCGGTGGCGATCCCACGCAACGGCAGCTCCGTCGCCAGGCGCAGATCGGCGTTCGGTGCACGCCCGCATAAACGAGCTCGCCGGATGTGGAGGTGCTCGGCGTCCGCTGCGCCGCGCGCCGCCACTCGGCCGCGGTCGAGCGGGATCAGGTCGGTCGTGGTTGTGCCAATGTCGATCAAGAGACTGCGCGACCAGGAATCGACCGGGCCGCCAGTGCGGCCAATGCCAGCCAGTTCGCCGCGGCCGCGAGCTGCGGCTGCCGTCGAGCCTCCGCCACTGAGTGAAACGTGCCATCCACTCCCCACACGACGATCGAATGACCCGGAACGCCTTCGATCACGGCATCGAGGACCTTGTTGACCCCTACCGTTTTGGTGGGATAACAGTCGCACAGCTCGGCGGTCATTGTCACGGCGGCCTGGTCGCTCGCGGGTAACGTCGCCACCAACGCCGCGATCGCCGGGCCAAGCTCGTCGGGCGCTTCCAGACTTCAAAGGGAACGGTGCGAGCATCTCCGCCCTCGTGCGCGACCTTGATGTTCGCCCCGCCGATATCCAGGCCGATCCAGGCGGGGTGGCTCAGAGCGGATGTTCCCTTCATCCGAATACTCCATTCTCTTCGTGTATCAGCTCTCCGGTCGCCTCGAATGAGACGAACCCTCGCGTTTCATTCATGTGTTCGGGTAAGCCCGCCATCTCGTCCCGATCTCGGGCGATCAGATCGCACGCGGCCAGCCAGCATCGTGCCAACAAGCCGGGAGAGAGCAGCCGGCTCAACCCGACGTACGACGTCGTCGGCCGTGGGTTGATGTCGAGGATCGTCGCATGCCGCTCTTCCGCGTTCCAGATGAAATCAATTCCGACAAATCGCGCAGCCCGGTGATCGCATGCACCGCCGGCAAAAGCTGGTGCACACCGTCAGGGCATTTCGCGGGCAAACGACCCCCAAGATAGTGAAAGCGGCCCTCGCGAACCACCATCCGCTGGATTCCCACGCCAATCGGCCAAGTTTGACCCTCCTGGCCGACCAGAAAACTGGCGCTCATCGGCGATCCTGGAATAAACGGCTGAAAAAGCGCGACGGGCATCTCCCCCGCACCGGCGGGCAGGTCCTGGGCGTCGGGGACGAAGAACGTGTCCAGCGAACCGGCGCCGTCAATGGGCTTCAACACGGCCGGATACTTGGCATCGCGTGGCAAGCCGGCGGCGGGTACGACCGCCCGCGACGGCGGCGTGCGGATCGAAAGTTCCTCAAGCCGCGTACCCATCCGAGCCTTGTCAGCCGCCAGCTCGACCGCATCGGCCGTCGAGCCAAGTAATCGGGCGCCTGCCTTGTCGAAGTCGCGAGTGAGGCCGGCCAGAATTCCGCTCGTCTCGGGTGCGATGAGCACGGTACAATCAGCCGCCGCGGCGGTCTCGACCACGCGGCCCAGGTCGTCCCCTGACGCGATTCGCACCGTCGTCCACGGGCCCGCCTCATCGGGCAACCGCGCATCGGAGGTGACGATGACTTGGATCGGTCTTCCTGGAATGCATGCGAAGTCGGCCGCGATCGCTCGTCGCATGGCAAGGCCCTGGGCCGCCCACGAGGCAGGTAAGTCGCGGCCGACCAGCCCCCCCCCGGCGACCCATTCATGAATCAGGATCGTACGCACACGTTCGAGGGCCATGGCGAATCGCTCTTCCAGGTCATCCCCGTAATCGACCTCATGAACGGCCGAGCGGTCCATGCCGTCGGCGGACAACGCGACCATTATCAACCGATTCAGAGCGTATTGCACGCCTCTTCCGAACCGATTCCCCTGGCCCGCGCTTTACGAGACTCGCTGGGCTTTCAAACGCTTTACCTGGCCGACCTGGATGCGATTGCAGGATGCCCGCCTCGCCTGGATCTGTATCAGAAGATCATTGACTCTGGCTTTGACCTCTGGATTGATGCCGGCGTCCGCGATGCGAGGTCGTTGGCTCCTCTGCTCGAATTGGGCCGTAACGCGATCACGATCATCGCCGGACTCGAGACAG
Organism: uncultured Isosphaeraceae bacterium; assembly: GCA_963829765.1. GTDB lineage: Bacteria > Planctomycetota > Planctomycetia > Isosphaerales > Isosphaeraceae > CAWFRS01. Next base: position 9,152 of record CAWHKI010000181.1, read on the forward strand.
TGCAAGGCCCACGCGAGCTGGCCGACATCGTGCATGATGCCGGAGCAGGCCGGGTTGTCTTCAGTCTTGATCTGTTCGCGGGAAGACCGAGACTTGCCGTGTCGGCAGCCTGGGGGACCGAAGATCCGCTGGCGCTGGCCGAAGCCGCGATCGACTGCGGTGTGCGCGGGCTGCTGATCCTTGACCTCGCTCGGGTGGGGACCGGCAAAGGTTTGGGCACGAATGAGCTGATGGGACGGATTCGCAGCGCCAGCCGTCGGTTCCTGTCATCGTCGGGGGTGGCATCTCTCGAATCGAAGAGGTCGTCGCTTTATTGGACGGCGGCGCGGCGGGCGTGCTTGTTGGCTCGGCGATTCACGACGGACGAATCGGGCTGACGGAACTCGATCGGTTCAATGCTGGCAGACGCGACTGTTAATCAGCCACACTCGGAGGGCTCGACGAGGTGCTCGGTGAATTGCCCAACGGGAATACCTCGTGCACGACAGAACTCAGATCGCCGGTGCCACGGGCATCGGCTTCAGGCAACGCCCCTGCAAGCCAGTCTGAGTACTTCACCCTAACTTCTTCGTTAAACACTCGAACAGCGCTTGAATCCTTGCGACCTCGCGTGCTCAAGGTCGCTCATAAAGCACTCTCCCCTCACGCAATGCTTCGTTGATCACATGGTTCGTCGTATCGCGCCATTTGTCGACCTCGTCCGGCGTGAAGAAAAGCACATCAATTGGCACGCCTACGAAGGGAAGTCCACGGCGAATACGTCCAATTTCACGCCGGCGACTCCATTTCGCATCCGCGGACCGGTCCCCGATGATTAAGAGATCGATATCCGAATCCTCTCTCGCTGTTCCGCTCGCTCGTGACCCAAAAAGAATCACTTGACGTGGATTGACCAAGTCAATGATTCTTCCCGCGAGCGCAGCAAGCTGATCGGTCGAAACTGCCGCCATTTTCCGATCGAGCCTCAGCGGAAACCGTTCGAGCGCCTTATAGCTGAATTGTCCCATCTCGCAATCCCGCGTACAAGGCGGCGGTCACCAAGTCGGCGGTCGTACCCGGGTTAAACCGATTGGCGGGTAGCCGTAGCCACGCATCGAAAGCCTCGAGTCGACGCTGCCCGCGTTCACACCGCGGCCAGCCTGCATCGACGATCTCAGCCGCGCGCCGCGAGACCTCGTTCGCCGCGGCGAGTCCGTGTTTGCGCACAACCAGCGAGTCAGGGTGCCTTGCCATGAGCCGCAAATAGCATGAAACGATCGCGGTTTCTAGCCGTAGGTCTGAGTACATTGCCTCCCTGAGCATCGGCAGGGCCTCGCCGAGAACCTCGCGAAAGCCGCTGGTGTATTGCCGGGCGACCAAGTCGCGTTCCGCCGCCATGCTCATCACGGCCCTCAGTGTGTTCGTCGGTTCACGGGCGACATCCTGGTCGGATACCTCGCCGAGCCCGCCTGGCTGAGCCAGGCGGATCGCGAGATAGACCTGTCGCGCGTCGTCAACCGTGGTCGCCGACAGAATCTCCTCAATTCCATCAGCGAGGTTGACACCTTGCGGAACGGCCGCGAGCGGAGCGAGCAGCAAGACGATCCCCAAGTTGGTGTTCGTGCTCACGACCCGCCGCGTTGCCTCGATCGCAGAGAAGACGGCGCGGCCAACGCCGGTAGCGGCCGCCTGATCGAGCGGCTCGGCAATCGCCATCGCACTCAAGAGGAAATCGATAAAACGCAGTCCCGGTAGGTCGGCGTCGCGGTGCACGTTTCCCGGCTTAAAGGCGGTGACTTCGAGCAGGCACGCGACTTGTGCCAACTGGCCTGGCCTCAGTTGAAGTCGGCCAGAAGCGTCACGATTGATGTGTCCCATCATCGTCTCCACTTCACCTTGCCAAGCCCTTGAGCGCCGACAGAATTGCAGCGGCGACGTCGATGCCGGTGACGCGGCTAAGCGCTCTCCAGCCTGGCACCGCGTTGACTTCGAGCACAACAAGCTGGCCTCGGTCGAGGTCGGGCACCAAATCGACCCCCGCCATCTCGGCCCCAACCGCCCGGGCCGCGGCCACCGCCAACCGCTCGGCCTCGGGCTCCAGCTCGCACAGATCGGCGCGGCCGCCAAGTGATACGTTGGTGCGCCATTCACCACCGATCGCATGCCGGCGCATTGCTCCGATGACCTCGCCACGCAGCACGAAGACGCGGTAGTCGTGCCCGGGATGACGAATGAAGCGCTGAAGGTACAACACGGCGCCCAGACGTTCGAGTGCGTGAAACGTTCGCCAGGCCAGTTCGGGATCACTGACGCGAACCAGTCCGCGTCCCTCAGAGCCGAATAGCGGTTTGACAACAACGTCGCGTCCCAGCGCATCAAATGCCGCCAGTGCCTCAGTCACCCCTTCCCCGGCCCAGGTGAGCGGCACCGGCAATGCCGCGGCCTCGATTAGTGCCAGCGTCAGATATTTGTCCACTGCCGCTTCGACCGCCCGCGGCGGGTTGAGAACCGGCACGCCCGCGGCGGCGACACGGTGCAAGGCATCCATCCGAAAGACGACCTGCTCAAGGCTACCAGGCGGCATCATCCGCACGAGCAGGCCATCAATCGCGGTGAGATCCAGCCCGCCGGCTGTTACGTCGCTGGCCTCGGGCCGTCGTACCGACGACCGCCGAGAGCTGCGGAAACGGCACCGCCTCTAATGACACACCCACCTTACGAGCCGCTCGCAGCAGGTCTTCGACATGCCAGCCGAAGCCGGAAACCAAGGCGATCAGCGATGTCATCAATCACATTTCACATTCAAGAGCGAAGATTCCAGAGAGTGAACACCGCAATGCAATCAATTGGCGAACGACCGCGCCAAGACCTCGGCATTGATGGCTCCGAAGCCATGCATCACGCCCGTCTCGATGTTGTGAAACACCACCTCGGCGGGGCTGAACAGGTGAGGGTCGACCGCGTAAAAATCGTTGTTGTACCGCTTGAAGATCGCCGCGAACGGCTCACCGTAATCGCGCGAGGATGTTGACGGCACGAGAGGCCCAATCGATTCCAGACTGCGGTCGTCGCCGGTCACAGCCAGGACCACGCGAGCACCGTAAAGGATGGCGTCGTTGGTGCGTCCAATGGCGGCGAGGTCGCTGGCGGCGACCGGCGGTAATGGGGCCGACCCGTGCGCGGCGACGATTCGGGACAGGTCGAATTTGAGCTCGGCCAGCTTGTGCAAGGCCGTCTCAACCGACCGAGCGACGATCTGAACCCCACCGGCCAGGCTGGCCGTCGGTGCGACCAGTAAGGTGACGTTGGCGGGTTCGACCCGGCAAGCCGATGCGATCTTGGCCACGATTCCCGGCGTCGGCGGCTTGCGGGCCTCGAGCACCCCGACGACGGCATCAGCCGGCTCTCGAGAGTCCGATCACATCGTAAATCGCTTCGGTGCCCGCCGCCGCGCATCGGCCCGGAACCCATGGCGAAATACTTGCCATCCTTCAGTGCCCAGCCGGCGTACTGGCTGGCCAGGCACGCATGCACCGGGTGATCGGTGACGACTTGAATCACCGCCGTCGCTCGACCTCCGACCTCACCGGGCACGATCGCGACTTGTGCCAAATCGCCCAGGCAAACCCGGGCCAACTCGACCCCCGTGATCAATCCCCCGCGTGCCGCAATGCCGCAGTCGATGTATCGACCGCCGCCGTCGATCGAGTGCACGGCGACTCTGCGTTCCTCGCCATGCGCCAGCAGCGATTCGACCACCCCGAGAGCACGTTGGTTCAAGGACATCATCATCATACGGTCCCAAGGGGGGCGAGGATTGAGCGAGCCCGACCTCCGTTAGCGAATCCGGCCTGGTGCCTTGGGTTCGCAATTCCGCGCCACGTCGGTGAGCAGTTCACCGAGCCCACGCTCTGGCTCAAACCGGATCTCGCCGCTACGCGCCAACCCAGCCGCGATTGGGTCCGAGAAGAGAACCGCCATGATCCGCGCCGGCGCAGCTACCTCCAAGATAGCCGGCCCGCCTTCGCCGGGGAAGAGCGAGTCCTTGTTCCGTGCCGCCCCCGTGCGTACCGGCCCTATATTAACCCGAAGCGCCAGCGAAGGGGACCGCCAATAGTCCTGCACGGGCTATCGCCCGCGTCCCTCGCTGGCGCGTCGGGTTAATATTTAGCCTGCCACGCCAGTCGCGGCGATTCCCTCGAGCCAGGCCACGAGCTGAGGCAGGGTCACATCGAGCGAGTAATGTTCATTGACAACGGCCGTGCGCGCGCTCACCCAGCTCGCGGTACGCCGGCGGATCTCGCAAAACCGCCAAGGCCTTTTCGGCCAATCCCTCAACATCGAAGAAATCGGCGAGCAGACCGTTCACGCCATCGGTGACCACTTCGACGACAGGCGCCGTGTTCGACGCCAGCACAGTACAGCCGCACGCCAGGGCGTTCAAAAGCGACCACGAGAGGACGAACGGAACCGTGAGGTAGATGTGCAGGTCGCTGAGGCTCAAGAGATCCACCAGTTCGACGGGGCTTACCTGGCCGGTGAAGACGAACTTGCTCGGATCGTAGTCGTCCTGGGCCATGACGTGCTCGCGAAAGGTCGGATGGCGGATGTACTTCAGATCGCCGCCGTAGCAGATCCGATCGCTGCCGACCACGACGAAGAGGACGTCGGGAAACTCGCGATAGACCCGCTTGGCCGCGTGCATGAAGATGTCGAACCCGCGCATCGACTCGAAGCCGCGGCTCACGTAGGTCACAATCCGGGTCGAGGGTGCGATCGTACGTCCGCGCACTCGGCGGGGCACGCCGGCTTTGCGCCGAAAGATCGTCGGTCTCGATGCCGTCGAAGATCACCGCGATCTTGTGCCGGAGCTCGGCGGGGAAAAGCGAGCGTTGATAGTGGGTCGGGCTGTAGCCGGCGCGGCAGTTGACCAGATCGAGCAGCAGCATCGCGTTCCGCGTCCGCGCCCGCAGGAAGTCGATCTCCGCGGGCGGGAACTCGGGACGGAAATCCATGTCCGACTGATGCGGGTGATAATAGAACTCGAAGTAATTGACGACGTGAGCATTCGGGTAGAGCTCGGGCAGGAAGAGCGTCGACCCGAATCCGCTGTGGCCGACGATCACGTCGGGGCGAAGCTCGGGATGCGCCTTGCAAGCCTCAAACACGGCGTGCGAGTGCCAGACGCTGTTCTCAAACGTCCGGCTGCAATAATGCGTGTTTTCCCGGGCCCCGCCGCAAATCTTGTATTGGATCTTGCGAATTCCCGCGACCTCGCCCGGGGGCGTCTCCGACACGAACGTGCACGTCCACCCGCATTGCTTCACGAGGTGGCGGGCGATATGGCCGAACTGGGCCGGGAAATTCTGGTGAACGAACAGGATGTGCATCTCAAATGAGTCGGCTCGGTGTCGTTTCTCGGCGAGAATTGCCTTATCGCTCAGAATTACCTTATCGCTTTGTATGGTTAAGATCATTGCCGCGTCAAGTGCGAGCGGCCTAGCGCAAAGCGCCGGACGCTTGCAAGCGAGCCACAAATTCCGCGTGCTCGGGCGAGTTCAGACCTTGCGCGACGACGGCCAACACAGTAGCCACATCGCCCCGAATGAGTGCGGCGGGGTCGAGCCAAATAGCGATAGGGCCAGGCCGGCGGCGGGCCAAGGGCTCCGCAACATACTGAGGCATTATTGACGGCCCCGCTGCCGTGGAAATCGGCGATGAACAGCGACCCCAATTCGCCCTTCCAGCCCGCTCATTCAGCCCGCGATGAGAACGCGCGGAACCTGACGTGGTTTCGGTCAACATGACCGATTGCTGAGGCGGGGAACGGTTTGTATCATGACGGAATGGCCGTTCACCCCCTGGACGTGAGGCACGAATGAGCACAGTCGATGAGATCACCGCCGCGATCGAACGGCTCTCCGCAACGGATGTGGCCCGTGTGCGGGCCTGGCTATCGGAGTATGCCGAGAGAATTTGGGACGAGCAGATCGGGCGCGAAGAGCGGGAAGGCCGACTCGACGCCTTGATCGACCGGGCGCTGAGAGAGCACCAAGCCGGGCGGACTCGACCCTTGTGAGTCACCATACGACGGCCGACTTCTTTCCCTCGTTCCCATGCTCCCGCGTGGGAATGCCCTTCGTGCCGCTCTGCGGCGCGGATGTCTATCGCAGACGTGGCTAAACACCGGCGGGCTTGAGCGCGAAGCCCACTCGTTTATCCCGGCGTTACGCTCTTTTCCCCCTTTGAGATCGCGTAAACGACGTTGCCAGTGAGTGTGGTGCTGGAGACGGTTGTAAGGCCGCCTAACACCGTGATCTGGCCGCCGGTCGGGAACGTCTCGGTAGCCGTAAACGCGATTTCAACCGCATCGCTCGCCGGGACATACGAGACCGTGAAGTTCGTGATCAGAGGCGAAATCGTCTGGCTCCCCTTCTTGGACTTTTTCTTGGTGCGGGTGGCGATCTGGTCGTTGGCGGCGTTGGCGGCGGTCGCGGCATTGAGCGGGACGCCGAGGTCGAGCGTGGGGCCGGACATGACAGCCGCTCAGCCCAGGGCCGCGCTGTTCGGGGCGGGTCTCCGACCCCGCCGACTGCCCGACCGACAGGTCTCCCGCGTTCACTGTCGGCCCTCGCGCCCTGCAATTGATGCTTCCACGGCACGCTCCAAACGAACGAGAACCGCGGTCAGCCGCGTTGGGCGGGGTCGGAGGCCCTCGCCAAGCAAAGCTGATCAAAATCGCGCGGCAAGGCGGGTCGCCTCACCGTCGCGCCTGCGAATGGCCCCTCCGCAGGCGGGTCTTGACATCGATGTGCCCGTCGAGCAGCACCGCGTCGATGGCCTTCTCCGACATCGACTTGGCGCGCCGCCGAGCGCAGCGCTAATAACACCCTGGTTGTTTCGAGTGAGCCTATGGGCGGAACCGAACACGCGAGTCTCTATGCAACTGCTCGGGACCAGTGCATCGCCCATTGGGCCGCGAAAGCATGCGGCACGAGCGCGATCAGCGAAGGTGCATATCATCGACTTGGCGGATGCTCCCTGATTACAATATCGACCGTAGTGTTCCGAGTCGCTCGAAGGGAGCTGAAACCGATGTCGACCCCGACCAACTATCCCCACATCGAAACTCGCGCTGATGGCAAAGTTTGGCTGATTGGGACGCAAACGAAAGTCATCGAGGTCGCCCTCGATCGTTTGGCTCACCACTGGGATGCCGACGAGATCCAGCGCCAGCACCCGCACCTCACACTAGGACAAATTCACAGTTGCCTGGCGTACTATCACGACCACGAGGAGGAAATGGATCAGGCCATCGAAGAACAATTGCGCGGTTGCGCATCTGCGAGGGCAACACGGTGAATCGGTTTTGCGCGAAGTTGAGCGCCAGCGGGCTTGCTTCGTGATGCTCCTTCTCTACATGGATCATCACGTACCCTCGGCCGTCACCGCAGGATTGCGACATCGCGGAGTGGACGTTCTCACGGCGGAGGAAGATGGCTCGGGAGCTCTTGATGACGATCCTCTGCTAGACCGGGCAGCGTCTCTGGGCCGAGTCCTTTTCAGCCAAGACAAAGATCTGCTGACAATAGCGCATCGGCGGTTGCAAACCGGCGTGGCTTTTGCTGGCGTTGTTTACGCTCACCAGCTCGGTGTTTCGATAGGCCAGGCCGTTCGCGATTTGGAATTGGCCATCTCATTGAGATACATGGACACACATTCGTAGATGAAAAAGGAAGGAGCGGCGGGGTCGAATTTGCCGGAACGCAGGAGAGCTTCCGCGATGTCACCCGACTCAAGATCGATCGCCACGGTCGTCCTCTGCAATTCCGGGAGCGCCGTCATCGTCGAGATTATCCTCTCTCTCAGTGAGCATGTCCGGAAGGTCGAGTTCGAAGACCCTGACACCCAATGCGGGCTCGATCAGGCGGAAAGCGCGAAAATCGAGTCCCTGCGCCTACGAAGGCGACCTGCCGTACGCCGGATGCAATGGCCCGAGTGAGGCGGTCGTCGAGGTCCTTCGTCCGGGCGACGATCATCTCTCGGAGCTGTGGAAGCAGTGCAACGAATATATCGCTGAGCAACTTGCCGTGCGTCCCCGCCGCGACCGAAGAATAGGGATCTGAGTAGAGCGGAACGCGGCGGTAGGTTTCCGTTGCACGAACGCCAGCTACGAGCCTTGCCGACGATTTGACGCGGTGCGTGAAGAGCGGGTTTGGTGCGTCGGCTATCGTGCGCGGTTTCAGCGTTCTCGCTTGCTTGGCGAAGTAAACAAGACGGGCGTTAGCGACATGAGCGTCGCCTGCCTCGAAGGAAAGATCGAGCGATTCGATCACCCGATTGCCCGCAAAGTACCGTCGCCGAATCCGATCAAGTTTGTCCGCTGGCACGGCGCATGTCACGACGAGGTGATCAGTGCTGGGAGCCAAATAGTCGATGTCGACCTTCGCCAACCAGAGTGAGGCTGCATCATCCGAACGACCTGGATGCACGCCGATGATCGGGACTCCGCGAAACAGGGTTCCGAGTGCGATTCCGCCCGTATAATCAGCGGCGAGGACAATGATAGCCGCCTGATGCGTGCCGTGTTGGTTCGTCGACTGCGTGATGAGGGGCAGCACAGACTTGGCGAAGCCCTCCTTCACTTCTATCACCCGCCAATCGACGAACTTGAGGACCGGGACGGACTCGTGCAAGAGCGAAGTAAGCAGCTCCGGGTTGGTCCTCGTTTCATAGTCTTCTTCCCAAGAGATTCGGGGTTCCATGTCGGCGTTCCCGGTGGCTTAGCAGTGATGGCAACAGACCCGTGTATCAAATCGAGAGCATTGGCGCAAAAGCGGATCGCAGAAGGCACGCTTCAACCCTGTGGTGGGGCCAGCTTGACGTCGACCTCTAGCCCGACGGGAGCGTGGAAGCTTGTCTCCATCTCGATGAGGACTTGAAGCACGTCGAGGTCCTTTCTCTCCGTCGCCGAGCGGGAGAACACCGTCTTCTTGCCCATTATTGATTTGACGAGAACGACCCGACCCGGGTACTCATGCTTTCCGAGCCCTCGACCGAAGGCGACCGCTTGCTGGCCCACTCTAAGGCCGGCGACGAATCGCTCGTCGACCTCGGCTCGCACGCGAAGCCGCGAAGTGTCCGCATAGATGACGACATGCTCGGAGTCAAAAATGCGCGAGCCTTCGCCTTCCCTCCTCAGCAACTCCAATACGGTACCGTCAAACGGAGCACGCAGGATCGTATCTTCGTATTGGTGTTTCGTCAGCTCGAGTTTCGCTTTGGCTGCCGCGACCTGCGCGTCTGCCAGTGCACGATCTTCGTCGCGAACATAATCTCGGAGGTGTTGCAACTCGGCGCCGGCCTGCTGCAGCTCGGTTCGCCGTTGACTGACCTCGGTGGCGGCTTTATCGAGATCGCAGAGAGAGGCGGCACCCTTCGGCGCGAGCGAGGCATACCGCTCGTGCTCTCTTGACCAATAACGAGCTTGTTCCTTCAGCACGTCGAGCTTGTGAACGGCCTCGGCGACGCGGAGCGGGTGGACTCCGCTCAAGGTCTTGTCGCGAGCGGCCTGTGCGAGGCTCCACTCCGCTTCCGCGACCGCAACGGCCGCGAGCTGCTCGCGGTTATCTAACTCCAACAGGATATCGCCTTTCTTGTAAATCCGGCCAACGTCGGCGGGGCACCGGTTGGCGTCGTGGCCGAAATTCGGCTCGCGGCAAAAAAAAGCTGCGAGCCCAGGATGATTCCGCCGCCGCCGAGCACAATGCTTTGAACGAGCACAATCTTCGACAAGCTCGACCTGCTAAACCCCAAAGCCAGAGGGTTGCGTAGTTGGCGATGTGTTCTTGGGTCACAGCGAACAGCGTCTGGCTCATGATGAACGCCCCGACGATTAGGCCGAGGATGGCTGTCACGACGACCGTAATCCCAACGCCTGTTTCCAACATCCAGTACTTCATGGTCCGGATGGCGAAGTCCCGCGTCGTCAGGACTTCGACGTGTGGAACATGCCGGAGAACTGCGTCGCGCACTGATTCGGGTGTGTAGCCGTTGGCGCAGCGAGCAAGGACGTAGGTGATCTCGTCGTCGCGATACCGCTTGTCATATTGGATTGCCGATTCAATCGACGTGAAAACGAATGGTGATGCCGTAAATGTCTGAACCCCCTGCGTGATCGCCCCAATCACAGCTCGCTTGCCGATCATCTCAAACTCCTGACCGACATTCTCGACCCCCAAAGCATCGATATAGAGCTCGTCCACAAGGACCGTATGCGGCCGATGAACCGCGTGAATCGCACCGGATTTCATGAGCCAGGGGCCGCCAACGCAACTTTCATCGAGCCCGACAAGCTCAATGTTCACCCGGCGCCCGTCGCTTCGCTGCCAAATGTTCCAAGCCATGAACAGACCTTCCGCCCATTCCACGCCCGCGATACTTCTAACTTGCTGGATGCGGCCTCGGGGTATCGCGGTGCCATAATCAAACGCGGGAGTCTGCTGAGCCATGACCCAGACATCGACGTCGGCGTTGTTGATGATCGCCGAGTTGGTGTTGCACCATCCGACCAAGAGCCCAAACTGCGAGGCGCTCAAAAAGAACGCCACGGCAGTCCCGAGCACTGTTAGAGCCGATCGAGGTTTGTTATGGAGGAGCATTCTTAAAGCGATCGACATCGTGAGGCTTCGCTAACCGTCAATTCGTTCTAATTCCTGTTCAGCTTCCAGTTCTCTTGCAGGGCCTCTAAAACCTGGGTGTTGGTCCGCACGTCGAACTCACGCTCTGTGTAATCCTCGTCCTGAACCTCCCAGATCCAGACGGCGTGGTTTACACCGATGGACTCGAAAAGACGGAGCTCCTCGGCGATGAATCGATGAGGAAGCCGGGGCTTAAAGTCCACGCCGACGGCAGTTACAGCCAAGCCGAATTCATTCACAGCCACGGGACATCCCGGATGGGCGTCTTTCCAGCACTGAATCGCACAGGTCATTTCGCGAAGCTTCTCGAAGTCAGGATCGAATGGCAGCGGGTAGTCTTTATTCCCCTCCTTCGGGTGGGTGTAGCCGCGCGGCTCGTACTAATGCGCCGTGTACACGAGCTTGGGGCGATCTCCGTCTTTGAGCGGCTCCGATTGCGCTAGACCTTCGACCGTGCCCCAGTCGGCGGGAGATATGAGGATCGGCGTTTTGTCATCGACCTTTCGGATCGCGAGCACGATCCTCTGAGCGAGCTTCGACCAGTTCTCTCGAAATTTCGTTTCTCTCGTGTCTTCCTCTTTGCGTCGCTGAGCTTTGGCCCGACGGGCGCGGAGGCGCTTGTGATTCTCCTCGGGGTCATCGTCACCTTCCTTAGACGCATGTGGCTCGACAAGGAGGTCATAGCCGACGACCCGAGGATGGCTTTGATACTGCCTCGCCACCTCCACCCACATCTCAATGAACTTCTTCTGGGCCTCTTCAGTTACCTTCGGATCGTCGCTTTCGAACAGAACCCTTGAAGAGTTCGTACATCCTTGTTGAGTGATGTCGTATTCCGTTCGTCCCGGACCCGTGCGGAAGGAAATGACGACGTACAGCTTGGCTTCCTCGGCCCAAGCTACGATCTCAGAGAGCGTTTGCGCGAAATCCGCTCGTTTCTTGTACTTGAACACGTCATACGTACCGGGGACCGATAGGTTCACGTAATTCGCGCCCTTCGCGGCGAGAGTGTCGAGGTCTTTCTTCGCGAGCTTTGGGTACCAGGGCTTTCCTTCGTCCTCCTGCTGGTACATATTCGCGCCGCGGAGCTTCACCCCGTTTTTCCAGAGGTCCCACTTGGTTAGCTCGGGCTGCGGCTTGCTGGGCGCTGGCTGTGCAGTCGCCGGCAGGTCGCTCGTGACCACGGTGAGGAGAAACACCACCCGAAGAAGACCCGCTGATCCGCCCATCGGTTAACTACCCCGGCGAGTTAGGAGGTGACCTGGATCAAGGAATAGAGGTCGTTCTGATCCCAGCTAACGCCGAAGACCAGGAAATACTTGCCATTGGGTGCGTGCACTTTACCGGTTGTCCCCGACATCAGTGATCCCGTGCTGGGAATTTGCCACAGCACCTCAAAGGTGACGACCTTAACGCCGAACGGGACTAGAGATGTCGATCGCTGTGAGCCACTGGGTAGCCAGTGATCGCAGAACGACAGAAACTTTCCTTGCTCGGCCCACATGAGCACCTTTACGATCTTAGCCGTGGGTGACTTACTGTTGTCACGAATGCAGGAAAAAGTCACTCCTGGACCAAGACGCAGCTCCGCGTCGGCGGCGGCCGGCTGGTGCTCGTGATCCACGTCGGTGATGAAGGTGCCTTCGACTTCGCGGATAGCCACGGAAACTTCTCCTTTCGAAGACTGCTGAGCCATAGTCGCTTGACCATGAATGTGGTAAGCCGCAGCCACCATTAGAACGTCCGGCCGACGATCATCGCCGGCAGCCGGCCTAAAAGTGAGCACGTCTGAGAAGAGAGATCCACGAAACGAAAAAGACTATCGCGGCGGTCGAAATTATTTTCCTCGTTCGCATGCTCCGGCGTGGGAACGGCCGTTTTGCCGCTCCGCGGAGGGCGGGGTAGAACGACGGATTGTCGTCGTGAACCGAAGCTGACACACGACTCTCGGAGCGTTGCCTGCCCAGCCTGACGTGGTCATCACTCGAGTTTGCCGAGTTGACCCAGTTGCTGGCAGCGTTACAGTCGCCCCGACTGACGAATCCCACAACATGGTCGCCAGCAACGTGCGGTCTTCAAGGAACAGGGGCTCCAGCGACAGCCGCCGCGCGTTCCGGCCCCGGCGTTTGTCTTTGATCCGCTCGGAAACGAATCTTCCGCGCCACGTTCCAATTCCGCTTTTCGACATGGTGTCATTCCCGGTTGTGGGCTGATGAACTGGTGCTGTGATTCCAGTGAACTCAGGTGCGGCCACGGTGCCATCGCACCACGACGCGGTGCGACTTTTTTGTGGTCGATGAACGGCCTTTCGCGGATCGGTCTGAATAACTTCGGTGTCTACTGTCGCTGTACTTCGCCCATGGCCGTGACCACGCCTTGATGACCGGCGGACGACGATCCTGAGCCGCGGACGGCTAACGGCCGGGACCTTCTACGGAAAGAGATGCACGAAGGGGGAAAAACTATCGCGCGATTTCACGATTATTCCGAAGTCTCAGTGCTGCTTCAGGTTCGGGCGGACGCAACCGGGCGGGCCACCCAGTCTGAGGGCACAGGCCATTCTCGTCAAGGATGCCGCATTCGGCGCACAGCCGCCCCCACGGAGGCCAGCCGCAGCACGACCGCCGATATGGCTCCGCAGTAAAGCGCGGGTCGATTGTCGTCGTGAACCGAAGCTGACGCACGGCTCACGGAGCGCTGCCTTTCATGCCTGACGCCCGGCCCCGGGGGCCCGAACGGCGATACGGTGCTTAAAGGACTCGGAAAAAATCAGGCGTTGCGACATCCTGGTACTTGGCGCGAGACACATCTTGAACAGAGGCAAACAAAGGTAACGAAGTGGGGAACTGAGCCTAACACCAGCGTCGCAATTCCGAAGTCTCATGTGCTCAGTTTTAGAATTCTTCGTTTCCTTCGTTTTTTTCTGTTCAAATTCCGAGTTCCCATTGTTTCCGTTCCTTCTTAGGCACGCGCCCTGCCACCGTCGCGCATTCCTCCCATTGGAGAGATGCACGAGACGCCGAAAACGATCGCGGGAGTCGAAGTTTTGTCTCGTTCCCATGCTCCCGCGTGGGAACGGTCGCCATGCCGCTCCGCGGCGCGGCCGGGCTCGAGTCTGGACGTGTTTCCTAACCGGATGCCGGAGAAATCTGGCGAACCAAATCCAAGCCGAGTCAATCTTCGTTTTCGGAATTTCGACGTTTCGGGATTTCGTGATGGTGTCGTTCCTGTTTCACCACAGAGGGCACTGAGGACGCAGAGAGAAAAAGAGAGCGAGCCCTAGGAATATAGTTTGTTGTTATCGATGCATAGAGATCATCGTGAAGAAGATTCGACTAAGGATCAGGAAGAGCCGTGGGCGCGAGTTTTCTCTGCACTTCTAACTTCGAGAATCTTTTGCGCCGGGCAAGATTGCCAAGCTGGGCAAGATTGAACGCCGTTTCTTGCCATTTGGTTGCAGCGCGAGGCCGCGCTGTCAACTCTGCGTCTCTGGGGGTGGACTTCCTCCGCCCGACGTTGCGAGTTGGCCGATGATGAGTTACGATTATGGCTATGGAAACTAAAGCGATCGATTCATCAGGTGTGCCGGCCGAAACAGAAACGATTCCGGTGATTTCCGAGTACATCGGCGTTCGGCCCGGCTATTGCGGAGGCGAGCCCCACATTCTGGGGCATCGCATCACCGTCAAGCACGTGGCCGTCTGGCATGAAGAAATGGGTAAGACCCCGGCTGACATTGCCGCGACTTACCCCACGATCACGCTGGCCCAGGTCCATGCCGCCTTAGCCTATTACTACGACCACCGCGATGAGATCCAGGCAGCGATCGCGGAGGACGACCGGTTCATCGACGCGCTGAAGGCCAAGGCTCGCCCGTCGTTGCTCCAAAAGAGGCTTACGCAACGGAATGCCAAGGACAGTCCGGTTTCACCTGGATGAACACTGCGACCCGGCCATCGCCGCGGGGTTGCGTCGTCAGGGAATCGATGTGACCACAACGGTCGAGGCTGGGCTATTGCATGCGCGGGATGAAGACCACCTCGCCTATGGCCTCGCTCAAGGCCGCGTCATCTTCACCCAAGATAAGCATTACCTGCGGTTCCACAGCATAGGCATGGCGCATGCGGGAATCGCCTACTGCCGACACAATGCTCGAACGATCGGCCAGATCGTTGACGCCCTGGTTTTGATCTGGGAGCTGATAGACGCAAATGGCCCCAGGCGTTATGATTGGCTGATGGGTTCAGTGAATTGACGGCAACGCCGATGGGAAAGAAGAGCGGGAGCCCATTTAAATGCCAGTGCCGACCGAAGTCCTGAATGAAGACATCAAGGACGTCCGCGACTCGTGTCGCAAGCTTGCCTCTGAGATGGCTGAAGTTCGTACCGACCTCAGATGGATCAAGGCGGCAGGCGGCGCGATCATTGGCATTCTGCTTAGCGGGGCGGCCGGTGCCATTTGGAATGCGTCCGCGCTAAAATCAGACGTCCAGCACCAGGGCATCCAGATCGAAGAATTGCGGGCCGAAATGAAACAAGCTGGCGCGGAAACCAGACAGCAATTCAATCAAATGATCCAGCGACTTGACCACGGCCTATCACAACTGCCGGCAGAGTTGAACCCGCCTTCGGCGAAGCCGCGCAAACGCGCCGCCGCTAGGCGCGAAACAATGCTCCATCGCCCAACAGGGCTTCGACAAACTGGCACGGCGGCAGAGCTGAAAGCAGCCAAAATCCAACATCCTTTTCGGGATTTCGTCGTTTCGGGCTTTCGCGATCGTATGGTTATCCATCCAAAACGATTCGCTTCACAACCAAGGCGGTCGCGTTGAAGTTGATCAGCAAGCCGACTTGAAGGCCCATAGCCACGCCGGCGCTCTATGTCGGGCCAGCACAAACAAATGCAGATCACGAAAGCCCGAAACGACAAATACGCGAAAGGAAGATGGGGAGCTAAAGATGGAAGAAGCCGTCGGTCTTCGCCGCGAACGTGGTGCCTCTCATTAGAAGTTCGATGCACGCGAACAAGCTCAGAGGTCCGCGTCAGTCAGCCCGGCGTCACGCATGATTCGACGCCGCCCTGGCCTTCTACGAGGCCCGGACGGATAAAGGGCACAGTTTGACTGCTTAAGGTCGGTGTTGCCATGAAAGACTTGGACCACGAATGCTAACGCCCTGACAGCCACTTCGCTCAAGAAGGATTCACAATGTTGGTCCCGGGCCCGTGACCGGAGATCCGCAGCAAGCTTCCAGCTGTGTAATTCCAGAATCATTGCACATCCGCAATTGAACCGGAGACCGGCTTCACTTCACTCGGCCCCTTCCTCGGTGTGCCGACGCATCGTTTCGTCATGGGCCGCATCGAGCCAACCCGCCACGGCCTCGCGGAGATTCAACTGCAATTCCTCGAGTGTCTCACCTTGGCTATAACAGCCTGGGAGTGCCGGGACCTCGGCGGAATACCCGCCAACTTCCGGCTCTGAGTGAACCAGTGCCGTGAGCGTGACGCTGATTTGCATGGGAATCGGAGCGGTAGCGACTTTCATCATTGGCCTCCTCGGGTTTTATTTTACACCGCGCGATTTGCCCTGTCACTGTCCAACTCAATGCCTGCGCCTTTAGGGCTCTTCCGAGTCGGCGCGAGGGCAATCCGGCCGGATTCGGCCGTTGTGCACGAGGTAGCGACCCTCGAAATCAGGAATCGGCGTTTCGGAACGGTGCGTGCGGCACGGGCCTGGGAATGCGAACGCGGACGGCTTGGAAAGAAAGAGCTCCCCCTCTATCGCGATGTCTTGAAAGTATCGGAATACTTCCTGTTTGACCCGAGGTCCGAGTATCTCAATCCGCCGCTGCAGGGGTTTCGACTCGTCGGCGGGGACTATGTTCCCATCGAGCCGGTCGCCGGCCGCTTGCCGAGCGAGGTTCTGGGCCTTCACCTCGAACACGACGGAGCGCACCTACGGCTGTTCGACCCAGCGACGAATCAATGGCTGCCGACGCGTCTCGAGCGAGCAGAGGCCGCGGAGGTCGTGCAGCGCCGTCTGGCTGAGGAGATCGAGCACCTGCGCCGGGAAATCGAGGCGCTCCGAGATAAATGATCGCTCACAGGGTGGCTGTGCCCTGCTGGCGCGGTTCGTATAATGCTGCCTCAAGCCCATCAAATGCAGATCACGAAAACCGGAAACGTCGAAAGCCCGAAAAGGAAGAAAGGAAGGGTGGGAGATTCAAGAATCAATCGATGGGGCTCGAGGTACGTCCGTTGTGGGAACCGATGGAGGCCCTTAATACGAAAGTGAAGCTCCTGAGCCACCTCGACGAGTGAAGACCACCCCCAATCAAACGTCCTTTTCGGGATTTCGTCGTTTCGGGGTTTCGTGATCGTATGGTTATTTATCCAAACCAATTCGCTTCACAACCAATGCGCTCGCGTTGAAGTTGGTCAGTAAGGCGACTTGAAGGTTCTTAGCCACGCCGGCGCTCCATGTCGGGCCAGCACAAACAAATGCAGATCACGAAAGCCCGAAACGACGAAACCCCGAAAGGAAGACACGTGGGCGGCCGGGCGATTTAGGAATCAAGCGATAGTGCTTGGTGTCGAGAACTGGTCGGGCCTTCGTCCGAGAGCGACAGCAACCTGAGAATTTTGGGTAATCAGAGCCAACTATACCGTGCGTGCGCTGATTTGAGATATCGAGGGAAGGCGAGCCTCCTGGCGAGCCAAGTGCCGATGCTGGCTCGGACGGAGCCTCGCCCTCCCATCGCCGAGGTCGCGGCTCACACCCTGGCAGTTAGGATCTCGGATGTCCTTTTCGGGATTTCGTCGTTTCGGGATTTCGTGATCGTATGGTGATCATCATGCTCCTCGCGGAGTCTAAGGGACCCGGAAAGAATTAGATATCCCAAAAATCGGAGGCGAGTGCTAGTTTGCTTCTTCCTCATGGAAGGAGCGGGAACGTGGAACTCACGGAAGGGTTCGTTGCGAACATTGTCAAAACGGCTGGTGCGTTACGCAGCCACCAACGTCGTCTCTTCATGGCTCGGACGGTGCAATCGCTCGGTCGTGGCGGGCAACGTCGCGCCGAAGTGGAGTTTGGCTGGAGCCGGGTGACGATTCGCAAAGGCATGCACGAATTGCGTTCGGGCATTGCCTGTCACGACGCTTTCGTGGCCCGCGGTCGGGCGCGTGCCGAAGAAAAGCTGCCAACCCTGCTCGACGACATCCGGGACATCGCCAAGGGGTTCAGTCAAACTGATCCGCAATTTCGAAATCGTCGCATGTACACTCGACTCACTGGTGAGGAACTTCGCCGTCAACTTATTGAACAGAAAGGCTACACGTCAGCCCAACTGCCGACTCCGCGAACGTTGCGGACGAAACTGAACTACCTGGGGTTCCACCTGACCAAGGTGGCCAAGTGCAAACCCAAAAAAAGATCAAGCAGACGGATGCCATTTTCAGCAAACTGAAAGCCGTCAATCAATCGGCGGATGAATCCGAGACGGCCTTGCGTTTGTCGTTGGACGCCAAAGCGACCGTAAAAATTGGCGAGTCGTCACGTGGCGGCAAGAATCGCCTGGTCCGCAAGGGGGCCGACCACGATTTCCGACACGATGGAATCCTGAATCCGTTTGGGATTCTGTTGCCACGATGGGACGATCTGACCCTGTATTTTACGACGTCCGCGGTAACCAGCGATTTCGTCGTGGACATGTTGGACCGCTGGTGGGCCGAGCAGCGAAAACGGTTTCCGCGGGTGGACACGTTGGTGATCAACCAAGACAACGGTCCGGAAGTCCAGAGCCGACGAACCCAGTTTTTGAAACGAATGGTTGGCTTTGCGCAGACCCATAGCCTGTTGGTGCGCCTGGCATACTATCCGCCGTACCACAGCAAATACAACGCGATCGAACACGCATGGGGAGTGCTTGAGCAGCACTGGAACGGGGAACTCTTGGATAGTCGCGAGGTCATACTGGGATTCGCCCGCACCATGACTTGGAACGGCAAATATCCAACGACCGAACTTGTGGACGCCGTCTACAAAAGGGGCGTTCGCCTCTCGGTTGCGGAAATGATAGCCATCGAGAAAAACGTCAACCGCGATGCCGACTTGGGGAAATGGTTCCTCGAGATCGACGGTCGAACCCCCAAACTGGGATAGTTATTACTTTCCGAATCCCTAACGCCTCGGTCGATACGCTTTCGGCTCCATGAGGCCGATCGCGCCCTCTCTGTGGCTGGCCTCAGCCTGGCAGGCTCTCGGGGAGCCGTTTTCTTGTCCTCAGGTGCGAAATCGACTCGGACAGCGCCTCGCCGTCCCATGATCACTAGTCTACTCACGGATGCACGCCGCGGGCTTACGCTCACGCGTCGTGGTCATTGACGCTAGCCACAATTGTCGCTGCAGCAGCGTTCCCGGTGTCCTCCAATCGAAGAGATGCACGAGATGCGAAAGAAGGACTGCGGCACCCGAATTATTTCGAGCACGTCCGTCGCGACGTCGGCTCGCAACGTCGTCTTCTTGCTCAGGGTGACGCTTGCGCGGGCCAAAGGGTGACTCCCAGCCGTGGTCAGCAGTCTGGCCGAGGGTAGCGAGCGTCAGACCGTCGTTGGAGAAACAGATCTGCCGAATGAGGCCCGAGTGGCCGTCAGTGTCAGAAGTTCCATCTGTGACTCCAGATCCCAGAGCCGTACGAGCCGATCGTCGCCACCGGATGCCAGAGTTCTACCGTCTGGGGAGAAGGCAAGAGACGTTACCTGCAAACTGTGACCATAAAGCCCGAAGCGACTTCTGCGGAGATCGACGTCCCAAACAATAATCGATCCATCCTCGGCTCCCGACGCAAGCATCTCGCCGTCACGAGAGAAGGCCAGGGAGGCGATCACTGCCCGGTGAGCCACGCCTTGCATGTCTGGCAGCCTTGGGAGAGCCCAGCTTTGCATGTATTCCAGCCTCGGCTCCAGCAAATTCCACAGCGACGGCGTAAGATTGCCGCACACGCCGGCGATGTCTCCGCGCGGGAAGAATACTTAATCTTCCGTCTGGCACATTTTCGAGGCATGTCGGACCTCTCGCTGCGTAATAAAGGTAAAACTTACGCCTCGTTAGCAGAATCTGTGGGTGCGTTTTGGCTCGGGAAGTTGACCGAGGTTATGTAAAAGAGCCAGTTTTGCGACTTTCGCGGTCCGAGAACCGTATGACCTCCTCGTTACCAATTTCACTTTGTTGTTGAGGCCTTCAACGGCTCCGGCCGAGACCTGTCCTCGGGCCCGGAACCAGTTCAGAATTAGCGGCCGGTGATTCCGAATACTGCGGGCGATCTTCTTCATCGGCTCCAACCGCGACCGCATCACTCGGCCCGTCCACTCGTCCAGAAACTTCCCTGCCCACCACGCGCTGTCATTCGCAGAAGACGCTGGAATTCCTCCGCGAAGGAGGTAAGCACGCACCGTCCGAATGTTGTACTTCAGGATCTCGGACAACTTGACCGTCTGCTTGTCCGTCAGGTTCTGCGGCGCTTCAGGAAACACCACCGCGACTTCTTCAAGACCGGCTCATAGCCATCACGCACCAACCGCTTCGCCTCCTCCGCTCGGACCTCGTCCGCAACGCTTTGCTGAACATTTGCATGATATGGAACCGATCCAGGACATGGATGCGTGGCCGAGTTTGTCAGCGATCACGTTCAGGTAAGGCTTCCACATGTCACTACACACGTACTTCACTCCCAGGCAGACCGACTGGCCGAGACTATCCAGGCAGCACCGCAGGCTCGCTTCGCCCCGATTCGTAGCGACGGCGAAGACTCTTCGTCTCACCGCTGATGTCGTACACCAGCGTCAGGTACGCGTGCCCCCTGTGCCGAAGCGATCTCGTCCACGCCCACAGCCGTCACGTCACTCAGGTCTCGATGTGCGAGACCCCACTCGACCGCGTGCTCCACGGCCCGGCACACGCTGTCCCAGGACGTGCGGAAGATCGAGCCAACTTCGCTCCAGCTCAACCTTTTGGCCCAGGTCGCCAAGTACCAGCGGTAGGTGGTCGTCAGTTGGTTCTTGCCATCACCCCACGGCACCAGCTCCACGGTCACCCCACACCGTTTGCAGTCAACTCGTCGCATCCGGTAGGCCCAGAAGACCAAAATTCCCCAGATGGGCACGAACTCGAATCGCCGTTCCTCAAGGCGGTCGTAAGGTCGACCCCGTTGACCACAACCCGAGCAGAACGGAAACGGCCGTTCTTCCGAGGCTTGATTTGGATCACCAGCGCCGGCCCATCGTCATGCTCCTCCCAAGCGCGCCTTGCCATGGGTAAACGACTTGAACTTCTCTACTCGATTGAGGATCGTCTGGATACGCATTCTGGGGCACTCCCGGTTTTGACGAAGTGTGGTAACTCCATCTTGACCGACGGGTGTCTCAGGATGCGATCTCCTCTGAGTGGTTCCGAGTTAACCTTTGCCTTCCCCTCCCCCTTCACCATCGCCTCGCCCTCAACCGACCGGGGCGAGGCGATGGTGAAGGTGGGAGGGAACACCCTCCTGTCGAGCCCGAGCTGAGCCCGCTCACCGATTTAGCGCCAGAGATTCTGCGGAAGACCCAAACTTACTAGCACAACATACCGCGATCCACAAACCGCCCGAAGATACACGGAGGGGGCTAACCTCCGGAAACCCGTCGTCGATGTTGAAATCACGGTATTCACGAACGCAGCGTTGCGAGGATAGATCCCACAGCTTGATGAGACGATCCCGATCGACCGTGACCAACGACGCTGCGTCGTCCGAGACGCCGAGTGAAGAACCCGTTTCCCGTCGCCGAGCCGCTTCGCGGCGAGGATTTCGCCGCTGGTTGGATCGAGTGCCCAGACGTGCCCCTCGTCGTCTGCCGCGGTTAAGGATTTCCCCTCGGGTGTAAACGCGAACGACGTGGACGAGGAAGTCGGAATCTTGATGCGAATCCGAGGACGGCCACGAACAGCGTCCCAGATCTTGACGGTCGAGTCTCTGCTTGCCGACGCCATGGTTCGGCCGTCGGCCGAAAACGCGACGCGCCAGAGCCGACCTTGGCCGCTTGCGATCATGTCGCTCGAACCGGTGCTTGGATCCCATAGGCATATGTATCCGTTGATGTCCGCTGACGCCACGGTTTGGTCATCCGGCGAAAAAGCGACCGACTCCACCTGGGCCCTGTGTCCACTCAACGTCGCTTCGAGTTGCCAAGGCGATGTTTTCCATAATCTCACCACTTTGTCTTTGCCCCCCGTCGCCACCCGATGACCATCGCGAGAGAAAGCGACGCTGTTGACCTGAATACCTTCTCCTTTAAGCCGAAACACTTCCTTGCGCTCGGTTAGACTCCAGACGTCGGCCCGCGTCCCAGTGATGATCAGGGTGTCGCCGTCAGGAGAGACAACCAGGGACTGGAGCGTGCCGTTATTTAACGTAAAGGAACTTAGCTGACTAGCCGACGCGACGTCCCAAACGATCACTTTTCCCATTCGGCTGCACGAGATCGCGCGACGCCCCTCTGGCGTGAAGGTAACAGCCACAGCCCGATCGTGGTGACCTCGGAGTGTGTGTCGGACGCGGCCCGTGCGGACATCCCATAACTTGACCGTCTCGTCGTCGCTGGCCGTAGCGAGGGTTTGTCCATCAGGCGAAAACGTGACGCAGTTGATCTCGTCGGCATGGCCTGCGAGCACCAGGCGAGTGTGCCCTGTCGCTGTGTCCCACATTCGCACCGTACGGTCATGACCCGCCGTAGCGATCATTTTGCCGTCCGGGGAAAATGCGCACGAGTAGACGTCACCGTGATGTCCCACGAGCGTTGTTCGTGCGAGATCGCAAAGTCGGTGAAGATAGAACCAGGCAAACTCCCTCACATCATCCTTTGCCGCGCTCGGAAGATAGTTGTCGAGCACTTTCAATGCTTCGCCGGGCCCGTTGTCCGCCCAAAGTCGGCTCGCGTACTTGACGTCTCGGGGGTATTGCCTAGAGCGAAGTACGTGCTCATTGCGTCGCGCCGCGTCGGCCAACCGCACGGCTGTCTCTCAACCGCGCGTCCGCCCCAAGACCCAATGCGCTCATCGCGGAGAGAAGCAGGATCGTCGCGACCAGCGCGGTGATCCGAGGGCTACGCCGACACATCCGCCAGGCCCGCTCGGCACGACCGGCAGGCCGAGCCAGGATCGGTCGGCCTTCTAACCAGCGCTCGAGGTCTTCAGCGATCGCCAGGGCCGATCCATAACGCCGAGCGAGCTCCTTTT
Source organism: uncultured Isosphaeraceae bacterium (assembly GCA_963829765.1). Lineage (GTDB taxonomy): Bacteria > Planctomycetota > Planctomycetia > Isosphaerales > Isosphaeraceae > CAWFRS01. Next base: position 32,100 of record CAWHKI010000181.1, read on the forward strand.
CCAGACATTTCAGGCAGATTGTTTCGAGATCGCGGTCGCTTGAGTGCCGGATGGTGCTCGGGGGTTCCGGCGTCTTTTCTTTGACCTCCTCGAGGGTTTCGAGCGGTGTCTCTCCCTTGAACGGAGGGCGGCCGGTGAGGATTGCGTACAAGATCGCCCCCAGGCCGTGGATGTCGGCCGCTTTCGTCACCGTTCCTTTTGCGCCCGTGGCTTGTTCTGGCGACATGTACGCAGGTGTCCCGAGCACGGCGCCGGTCTGGGTCAGCTCGCTGTCGCCTTCGACACAACGCGCCAGGCCGAAGTCGGCCACGAGCGGCTGGCCCTGGTCGTCGATTAGGATGTTGGACGGTTTCAGGTCGCGGTGTAGATTCCACGCTCGTGGGCGTGGTGGATGGCGCGGCAGATCGTTGCCATCAACCGGGCTGCCGCTTGGGGGTCGTCGCGATATTTCTCGAGCTGTTCCGCCAGGTTACCGCCTTCGATCAGCTTCATGCTGAAGAAACTGCAGCCGCGTTCTTCGCCAACCTCGTAGATCGGCACGATATGAGGATGGTCGAGGTCCGCGATCGCCTGGGCCTCGATCTGGAATCGCCGGGCGTCGTCCTGAGAGGCACTTGCGCCGCGCGGATCACCTTGACGGCGACAATTCGATTCAGGCTCCGTTGCTTTGCCCGGTAGATCACTCCCATCCCGCCGCGGGCGATTTCGTTCAAGAGCTCGTAATCACCGATCAAGCGGTTGTCGTCGGGCACGAAACCGAGGGGCATGTTCTCGTTGGTCGTCGAAAGCAAGCCCGCAAGCTCGGCCAACTCAAGGCCGCATTCCCGAAAGGGCGCGGCCAGGTCGTGGAACTGACCATCCGCGGCGAAGAACTCGGCCAGATCGCCGGCGAGGTCGGGGTGATCGGCGAGCAACGTCTGGCGGTCGGCGCGGCACCCGTCTCGGCGGCTTCGAAGTACGACGCGAGCACTTCATGAAGCCGTTGCTCGCGATCGCCCATGTTGTCGGAGCTGTCGAGATCGATCGCCATCGTTGTGTACTCACAAATGGTCGCTCATTCGTTCCCGAAGCGTCTTGTACCCACGAGACAATAAACACGTGACGGAAGCGACGGTCTTGCCCATTCGCTGGGCGGTCTCGGCCACGGTGTGCCCTTGCAAGTGACGACTTTCCAGGGCCGTCCGCTGATTCTCGGGCAACGTCGCGAGCGCTCGGCCATTGCGAGCAAGTGCTCGGACTTGGCCGCCTTTTGACTGGGCGTCGATTCCTCGCTGGCCAGCCACGATTCCAGCCGCGCCGACGATTCTTCGAGGGCGTGCTCAAGGGATCGGGCTCGCTCCGAAGTGTTGCGATAGAACCGGCACACGGCCTGGGCGAGCGTCGAGGCCAAAATGGCCCGCAGCCACGCGGCCAGCTCGGCGTGCGTTTTGCCTCGAAACTGGGCCATTTTCTCATGCGCGATCAAAAGCGTTTGCTGGACGACGTCCGAAGGATCGAGCCGGCCGCGCAGCCGCGGGTCGATGTGAAGGCGGGCCAGCAGTCGCAAATAATCGACGTAATGTTCCGGCGCTCGCGGGGCGCCACCGGCTTCGCCTGACATGGTCACAACAGCCCCTGTGAAAAAGACTTCAGGTCAGGGCGTTCATCATCGCACGCGCTGCATCCGGAATTCGTGTTGGGACCTCGCGGCCCGCTACGGCAGGGAAGCCGGCGGCCACTTCCCGCATCATCGCGATAACACAACCAATGGGACCGCTCAGCGCCGGTTCGCCGTCACGATCAACCTGAATGACGAAAATGAGACTCCGCACGGATCTCGACCAGATTATGCCGATCCCAGCGGACATAACCCGAAGCGCCAGCGAGATCCGCTGGCGATCCCCGCGCCGGCGCTTCGCGTTGGTGTGGGGCGCGGCGGGCAGGATTTCCTCCGGCTGAGCGCGGGTATCCCGAACCGGGCCACGCGGGGACCGAAGTGCCCGTCCGCTGCCCGTTCGCCTCGCCGCTAACCGCACCGACCGCGCGACGCTGGCCTATCAGGCACTCGCGGCGATGTTTGAGGTAAAAACGGCAGACCTCACAGTCGCGAAATCCGGCAGGATCGACAGAATCCTGCCGAGCGAACGCCATGAGTCCTCGCGCAATGATCGCGGACAAAAATTTCGGAAATCATTTTAAGTCACTCTAGTGCGTTATGTTCTGATCGCAATTTGCTCGCAAACCGGCATAGGTGCATTAACGAAATTTGCAAAGCGTGTTATATTGTTAGTATAGGGCGAGTGCGCGAAGTGAGCGATTTTGGGGTTATCGCGTGAAGCGCGAGCGGTGCCTTCATGGAGGGGCTGCCGAGGGCGGGAACACATACCCCGGCCACAATTGGCGGTCGCCGCGGCTTGGTCCGAGTGATCCGCGGCGCCGGACACGCCCGTTGGAAATGGTCACGTAAAACTGACCCACCCTGGTCGCGTAAAATTGACCCACCTGGGTCTTCAAAATAGCCACTCTGGGCAAGAGCGGCAATCAGGTCTTATTCGGCTTTCCGGCCTCTCTTTGTCTTCATCGACTCGCGAAAGCGATAGCTCTCGCCATTCATCTCGAAAATCTGCGAGTGGTGGGTCAGGCGGTCGAGGAGGGCCGCGGTCATTCGCTCGCCCTGGAAGATCTGGTTCCACTCGCTGAACGGTAAGTTACTCGTCACGAGGATGCTTCCTCGCTCGTAACGATCGGCGAAGACGCGAAACAAAAGCTCGACTCCGCCGCGGCTCATCGTGACGTAACCCAGCTCGTCGCAGATCAGCAGGTTCGCCCGATCGAGTTGGTTCAGGAAACGATCGAGCGTGTACTGCTTTTGCTCCTTTTCCAGTCTGCTGACCAGCGCGGCCGCCGTGAAGAATCGCACCCGAAGGCCCGCCCGACAGGCGGCGAGGCCGAGGCCAATTGAAATATGAGTCTTTCCTGTTCCGTGACTCCCCACCAAGCAGCAATTCGATTTTTGGGTGATCCACTCGCAGCGTGTCAGCTCAAGAATCTTCGGCTTGGAGAGCTGCGGCATTGCACTGAAACCG
>CAWHKI010000182.1:0-11559 GCA_963829765.1 uncultured Isosphaeraceae bacterium
CTTACGTGTGACGCAACTTTTTCGAGCGCGCACGCTTTTGGCGTATCCACTGACATCCCAAGGGTTTAAGTGTGACGCAACACTTGGGCGCAAATTGCGATCTTCTCGGTAAATTTCTTCGTGTTTTCGCACTTTCGTGTTTTCGTGATCGATCAGGAGGAATTCCCATGGGCCATGACTTCGAGCCGCTTTCCGTGAGGATCATCGAGGCGGCCATCGCCGTGCAGCGGGCCTCCGCGTCGGCTTGCTCCTCAACTTCAACGCCTCGACGCTTGTCGTGAAACGATTTGTGGTGGGATGAGATCGAATCGATCATGAAAACACGTGTTTTTCACCTGGAACGCGGCGATGATGTCGATGTCTTGAGTAAAGCGAGACTCGCTCGTTTAAGCTTCGCTCTCTTGCCCGATTTTCCGCGATGTGGCGATAATGAGTCTGGGAACTCAAGATCACTATGTGGGGGACTCAATCATGGAGCCGGAACCAATGGGCCGCGTTCTTACAGAAGCGAAAATCGAGAACCTCAAAGATCTCTGGGCCGTGGAGCAAGGCATTCGGGCTCCTGATCAGGCTCGGTCGATGACACTCACTGATGCTGTGGTCGACACCGGCGCGACCTTGCTGTCCATGCCGTCGGCGCTTATCCATAAACTCGGATTGGCGATGGTTTCAACCAAGCAGGTCCGCACCAGCATGGGAGTCACTCAGGCGTCTCTGTACGAGGCCGTTCGTCTGACCATAGGTGGGCGGAGTTGCACGATGGACGTCATGGAAGTTCCGGATGACGTGCCCGTGCTGATCGGCCAGTTGCCGCTGGAACATCTTGATTTCGTGGTCGACCTACGAAGCCGATCGTTGATCGGCAATCCCGCGCACGGCGGGGAGCATGTCTACGAATTGTACTGAAAAGACGCACTGAGGATGAAAATTTCGGTGGGGGCTAGACGCGCAACGTGGGGCGAGTTGCTATCATCGCGGCGGTTTTATGCCTGGATCCTGCGCCAGGCTCGTCACAAATGGGAAAATGCGGTTCGATGGATCCGGTGCGGGTGGGCATCCTGGGAACGGGGGCGATCGTCCGCGAGTTTCACCTGCCGGCGCTGGCCGCCAATTTCCGCGCGCGGGTGGTCGCCCTCGGAAACCTCCACCCGCACTCGCTCGAAGCACTGAGACGCGAATACACGATCGGCAAGACCTACACCGATTTCAATCGCATGGCCCAAGACCCCGAAATCGATGCGGTGGTCAACGCGCTGCCCACCTACTTGCACGCCCCGATCACCGTGATGATGCTACGGGCCGGCAAACACGTGCTCTGCGAAAAACCAATGGCCATGAATGTCCCCGAGGCCCGGGCGTTGGTTGAGGCAGCCCAGGCGGCAAAGCGCCAGCTCATGATCGGCTACGTGTGGCGTTCAGAAAGCGAGGTACGCTCGCTCCGCGACTTGATCGCCGTGGGCAGGATCGGCAAGGTTTTGCGCGTCAGGGGGCATTCGATCGTGGCCGGCCGCGGCCCCGCGCTCGACGGCTGGGGCGTTCGACATGAACTGGCCGGCGGCGGAGCACTTGCCGACGTCGGCAGCCACACGATCGATGCGATCTCGTTCTTGTTCCAGGATCGCATCCGGCCCGTCCAGGTTTGGGCCAAGACCGGCACCCACTTTCGACCGATCGAGGTCGAGGACACGGCGACCGTCGTCATCGAATACGACAACGGGATGGTGGCTGAAATCGAGGCCGGCTGGTTCCATGCCAACGCGGAAAACCCGCACGGAACCATCGAGCTGTTTGGCACCGAGGGGTATGCACGCACCTTGCCGCTCTTGATCATTCCGGGCGGCCAAAACGGGGCGGGCGGGTGGACCAGTGGCTTCACTCCACAGTCCGATCACATTACCATGCCAATGTACGCGGCGCAGATCGACCGATTCCTGGATTGCATCGTCGCGGGCACCGAGCCCCCCTGCGATGGGCACCAAGGCTTGGGCAACATGACCATTCTTGAGGCCGCGTACCGTTCGGCTCGCGAGCGATCCACTGTGACGATCGCTCGAGACACCTCCGGCTGCTAGCGCGGGCGGGAAACGGAGACAACAATGCCGACCTCTGAAATGCCCCAAGGCGTCGACGAGAGCGACGGCAGCCAGCTCAAGTTCTTCGACGCGAATTGTGCGTTCGGGCCCTACCGGACGCGTGTGTTTCGGTTTGCCCGAACCGCCGCCGACCTGATCGAGGAGCTGGATTTCGCCAACATCAGCCAGGCGCTGGTCTATCACACCACGATGCGGTTCGACCATCCGGCGGTGGGCAATGACCGCGTCGTCAAGGAAATCGAGGGCCAGCCCCGGCTATTGGCGACGTGGGCCCTGCTCCCCAGCCAGACGGGCGAGCAGCCCCCCTTGCAAGCCATGTTGGCCGAGATGCGCCGGCACCAGATCCGGGCCCTCTGGCTGTTCCCCGACGAGCACCGCTACAGCCTGGACGACACCACTTGGTCCGACCAGTTGTCTGTTTTTTCGGAGCTGCGCATCCCCCTTTTCGTGCGGGCGAGCCTCGACCGTGTCGCACACCTACTGAGCTTCTTCCCTCGCTTGGTCGTGGTCACCGGCAGCCAGGGGAGCAACCCCCTGGACCGTTACGCATGGCCCCTCATCGAGAAGTTCCCCAACCTCTACTATGAGACCTCGGGTTACCTCGTGGACGCGGGCATCGAAGAGTTTTGCCGCCGATATTCGGCCGCCCGACTGCTCTTCGGTTCCGGATTCCCGGACAATTCCAGCGGGTCGGCCATGCTCACTTTGGCGCACGCCGAGATCTCGGCGGCCGATCGGCGAGCGATCGCGTGGGACAACCTCAGTCGCATTTTGGCGGAGGCGAGACTCGGATGAATCCATCACCGATCGCTCAAGAATACGTGGAAAAAGGCTATTCCGATGAATGTCCCATCATCGACATGCACGGCCACGTGGGACCGTTTTACGGCTGTTTTCTCCCCTCGTCATCGCCGGAACGGATGCGGCACCGCATGCAGCGAGCGGGGGTGCGCCGGATCGTCTGCTCGCACCACTCGGCCTTGGCCTGCGACGTCGAGTGGGGAAACCGCGAGATGAAGGAATTGGTCGCACGTTATCCAGAGACGTTCCTCGGCTACTGGGTCGTCAACCCCAACCAGCCGGCCACGATCGAGAAAGACCTGGACGAGTTCCGCGGCCTGTCCGGATTCGTGGGGCTCAAATTCTGGCCCGACTATCATCTCGTGCCCGTCAACTCGCCCAAGTACTCCGCCGCGCTCGAGTACGCCGACACGCATGGACTTTTGGTCTTGGTTCACACATTTGGCGAAAGCCCTTTTGATGCACCGGCACTTTTGGCCGAGGTGGCCGAGAAGTATCATCGCGCACGCTTTCTCATGGGTCATTCGGGCTATGGACAATGGGAGACATCCGTTGCCGCCGCACGCGACCTGCCCAACCTCTATCTCGACCTGACGAGCGTGGTCCAGGCCCTCGACTTCACGCAAATGCCAGGCGGGAGCCTGATGCCGCGCGTGCCGGTGATCACGCCGCACGTCAACGGATTGATCGAATACATGGTCAGAACCGCCGGCTCGTCGAAGATCGTGTTCGGCAGCGACCTGCCGTGGTACAGCCAGCATTACCACGCCGGCGCCGTCCTCTTCGCACGCATTTCCGATGACGAGCGCCATGACATCCTGCATCGGAATGCCGAGAAACTGCTGGGCAAACACCTGGAGGTTGATTCAACGCAGTAGTCGGGTCGTGGAGCACCCGTTTGTTGCCGGGTGACTACCGCTAGGCGGAATACCGCTCTACCGCCTTCTCATTCCAGGATACTCCGGTTCCGACTGCGGTATGAACAACAGCCATTCCGTCCTCGAGCCGGAGGGGGTCGCGCAGGATCGGGTTCCACCAGTCGGCGTATTCCAGCCAGTGGGCTGTCGGTGTCACGCAAAGCAGTTGCGCGCTAACCTCGGGCCAGAGGTGGTTCGAGACGCGGATGTTCTCCGCCTGGGCAAGCGCCGCCGCGCAGGAGCCAGCCGGTCACGCCTCCGATCTTCATCAGATCGGGCATGATGAAATCTGAGGCCTGAGCGTCTAGGGCGTGCCGCAAGTCGAGAGCACCCCACCAGTTTTCCCCGCACTGGATTGGGGTTTCCGCCTCGCGAGCGATGAACGCGTGCCCCGCGTAGTCGTGGGCGAGTGTCGGTTCCTCCACCCAGGTCAATCCCTCGCCGTCCAACACGCGGAGACGTTGGACGGCCTCGGCCGGCGTGAGGCACTGGTTGTAATCGACCATGATAGCCACGTCCTCGCCGACGGCCTTCCGAATCGCTCGAATTACCGCCAGATCCTCGCGGACGGTGGGATAACCGATCTTAGCCTTAACCCCCCTGAAACCTCGCGCGACCCATTCCGCCGCAACTCGAGCGCACACATCGACTCCGTCAAATCCAATTGCACCGTAAGCAGGGATCGGCTTCGCAACCCCACCGAGCAATTCTACCAGCGAGCGTTCCCGGCGTCGTGCGAGGGCATCCCAGAGCGCCATATCGATGGCTGCCAGCGCCATACCGACGAGTCCCCGTATGCCGAGGAGCCGAAATCGGCCGGAGAGCTTTTGCTCAATCTCAACCGGAGCCATTTCCGCGCCGACCAGAAGGCCCTCAAGGTTTCGTATCAAATCCGCGGTGGGTTTGAGAGCCGCCGTTGTGTAGGTGAAGATGACACTGTGGCCGACGACCCCGTCGTCCCCGAGGACATCGATCAGCAGGAGGGGCGATTCAGTAACCATTCCGCTCGCCGTTCGATGTGGGCTGGCCATGGGCACTCGAACAGCTCGAACGGTTAGGCTTTTGATCTCGGGCATTCGGCACCTATTCGATTCTCTTGTCTGAGTCCGTTCCGTGTTTCGACAATACTTCAAACATCATGCGTCTCAAGTAGCCACGGTGTGCCGACGATCAGCGCGGCATGAACACCGAAATCCGCGACGGCATCGGCGGCGGTGAACCGCCAGTTCGGGTAATGAGAATCGACGATCTCGAACCCGAGCGCTGCCCATTCGAGGCAAGGTACGACTTCTTCGGCCGATGGCTCAATGCCCGGAAGCCGACGACGAAGTTTCAATACGATTTCGGGCTCGATCCGGGGTGCCACCATTCCATTCAAAGCGAGTCGAAATCGCCCCTGTTCCGCGAAATGAACGGTCTGCGCGTATATCGGTGCCCAGACCGGCGTGTTGAGATTGAACTCTTGCCAAGTGGCCGGGTTCGTGAAGCCCATTTTGCGGCCCACCGCCTGGAACCCTCTTCCTGAGAGTCGTTCGTGAAATACACGCCCGATCCGATAGCCGCCTTCCAAATCAAAACCAACTTCCCGCTGCGAAGGCAATTGAGTGATCGACGCGGAATCGTATGCCTGAAGAACGTCGGTCACTAATCCCTCGTCCACCATCGCATTTTCCCCGAGGAGTTGATGAGAGTGGTTCTCTTCGACGAGGAAAGTCTACACAAAACCTGACCTCTCGAACTACTAGCGGCTGAGGAGTTATTTGGAGATTTTCCCACGCGATGGCATATGGCCACGGCCTACGTCAAGGGACTCGACGGGGACGTGCGAGTGCGAGACAATACCATCACCGTGACGTATTACAACTTCCCTGACACGGAGGGAGTGCGAGGGCGTTACGAGAACCTGTCGGCCAAATTGCGGGCCGAGAAAGTCGACCCTCGCGTTCCTTTGCTGGTCTACGGCCCGGGAGACAAGGTAACGCCATGAGCCTTAACGTTTCCTTGATCGACCTCGATGAAAAACCGCTCCCTGACTGGGTGCCGAAGCGGCTGGCGGAGGAAGGGATCTCGCTGCATGTTCACCAATGCGCCAGTCGCGAGGACTTGGCGCGACATGCCGGCGCCGCGGAGGTGGTCTGGTTGTTCGGCGGCAAGCACATCCTGCACGGGAACCTCGACGTCATCCCCGAATGCTGGGCCATTATTCGCACGGGCAGCGGCACCGATAACGTGCCGGTGGCCGAGGCCACGGCGCGGGGAATCGTCGTCGCCAACACCCCGGCCGCGTTCACCGATGGGGTCTCCGATCACACGATTGCTTTGCTGTTCGCCGTGCTCCGGCGAGTGGTTGCGCTCGACCGGGCGGTCCGACGCGGTGCCTGGGACCAGGTGGTTAAAGAGCCGTTGAACGCCGTCACCGGGCGAACTTTGGGTCTGGTGGGTTTCGGCCTGATTCCCAGGGAGATCGTCCGCAAGCTCGCCGGCTTCAATCTGAAAATCCTGGCTTTCGATCCGTTTGTTGCCCGCGAAGCGATGGCCCAGCTCGGTGTCGAAGCGGTCGATCTCGACACGCTACTCGGCCGAGCGGATTTCGTTTCGCTGCATTGTCCCCTTACCGATCAGACGCGACACTTGATCGGCGAGCGGCAATTGCGGCTGATGAAACCGGGGGCCATTCTGATCAATACCGCGCGGGCCTGTCGTCGACGAGCCGGCACTCGCGCGGGCGCTCTCCGAAGGCCGACTCGCGGGCACGGGCTCGACGTGCTTGAGCCAGAGCCGCCCGCGTCCGACAATCCTCTCTTTCCCTTGGACAACGTCGTGGTGACCGCGCACGCCGCCGGGTGTTCGGTTGACGGGATCGAAGCCCGCTGGCGGCTTTCGGTCGAGACAGTGCTGGCATTTGCGGCGTGCCAGTGGCCCGCTTCCTGCGTCAACCCCGAGGTGCGACCGCGCCAGCAACTGACGCGCCCCACGGTGCGGGACTGAGCGATGGTCTGGAGCTCACGCGTCCGACATTCGGCTGCTCGCGATCGTTGGCGGCCTGATCGATGTCGGCCGCGTTTTTCTTTGAGGGGAAAGATCGATTTATGAAACTGCCCAATCGCCTTGCCGCCACCACAACGTGTTATCTGCCCTATGCGCTGGAAGACGCCCTGAGCGGCCTCGCCGAGGCCGGTTATCGCCATGTCGAGTTGACAGCCATCCGCGGCATCTGCGAACACGTGCCGCTCGACGCCGATGCGAAAGCTCTGGGGCGCATCGAACGCATGTTGAACCATTACGGCCTCACGCCGGTCGCACTCAGGCGCATTCCAACCTCATGACCGAAGCGGGACTGGCCGACGCCCGCCGTGGCCTCGACCTGTGCGAGCGTCTGGGCATCGACATCATGAACACGGCCGTCAGCGGCCCGGAGGACGTCCCCGAAGACGAAGCCCTGTTCCTCAATAACATCGGCCCCCTCGCCGACGCCGCCGCCGCGCGCGGCGTCACCATCACGCTCGAGCTTCACGGCAATCTGACCGGCAATGGACAGAATGCGAGCCGTCTGGTCGAAAAGGTCAACCGGCCCAATGTCCGCATCAATTACGACACCGCCAACTGCGAGTATTACGCCGGCACCCGCGCCGTCGACGACTTGCCCTACGCCCTTCCCTGGATGCGGCACTGTCACCTCAAGGACCATATCGGCGGTCTGCGAGCCTGGAATTTTCCATCACTCGGGCGGGGACACGTCGATTTCCCCAAGCTCCTGGCGATGCTGGCACAAGGGGGTTACACCGGCCCTTGCAGCGTCGAGATCGAATTCGAGGGCCTCCCCTTCCCACCCCTCGCGACCGTCCACCAGGCGCTCAAAGACTCGCGTGATTACCTGGCACAGCTTGGCTTGTCATAACAAGAGCCGCCGGCCTCGTCAAATGGTTGCGTACATCCCGAATCGACCCCGAACCCACGTTGAAATGAGGCGGAGCCATGGCCTGCCGGGCCAGCACCGAGCGAACGGCGCGGCGAGCCTTGATGTCACGCCATGCCCGCAGTGCATCGCGCTTTCCCAGCAAGAACGGCCGCAGCCGACCTCGCATGAGCCGCCAGGCTCCTTGCAGGCTTAAGAATGCCAGATGGGGGACCAGCGCCAGCGCCAACAACCCTTTGGGCATGTTCGCCCAGAAAACGATTTCGGCGTTCCTGGACATGCGGCGCTGGAGCGCGGGGCTGCCATGGTTATAGGTCGCCGAGATGTCATGGAAGACCACGCACCGCGGTGCAAAATGGCAGCGATACCCGGCCCAGCGCAATCGGAATGCTAAGTCAATATCTTCATAATACGATCCGAAAAGAGCATCAAAGCCGCCGACCTCGCGTAACGCGGCCGCCCGGTAAAACGCGCTTGATCCGCTTGCGCCGAAGACCTCTTCGCCAGGGCGGCTGTCAAAGACCGCTCGCGATTGCCCATGCCCGCGCTTTGTCGGCCAGCCGGCCAGAGCGTAAGAATCGCCGGCCGAATCGACGCGGCCTGGATCAGACCGGACCAGGACCAGTGGTGCGACCGAGCCGACGGTGGGATCACAAAAAGGAGCCAGTCCTGCCTCGATCCAGCCCGCTGTGACTTCCGTGTCGTTGTTGAGCAACTGAATAAAGCCGCCGCGCGCCGCGGCAATGCCCGCATTGGCGGCCGTGCAAAAACCCCCGTTCCGCTCGAGCCGGACGACCCGAGCGTTCGGGTGGGCTTGAGCCAACCAAGGGGCCGTACCGTCCGTCGAGGCATCATCGACGACGATCACTTCGATCGACACAGAGGGATCGGCCGGCCGGTGCCGCGCCACGCTTTCGAGGCAACGCCGCAGGAGAGCGCGGCCGTTATACGTGGGTATGACGACGGTACACACCACCCCGGAGCGGGTGGGATCCATGGGACGAGCTTGCCCCGTCACGCCGAGCTCTTCTCCGCCCGCCTGGCTTCGTTCCACGAGGTCTTGCCCCAGAGAACATGTTGTATAGTCATGAACAAGATTCGCACATCCAGCCCCGGCGACCAGCGCTCGATGTAATCGAGGTCGTACTGGACGCGCTTGCGTAACGAAGTGCGACCTCGCCAGCCGTGCACTTGCGCCCAGCCTGTCATACCGCCTGGCACCGCGTGTCGCAGGTCATAGTCGGGGACCGTCTGCTGAAAACGCTCAACGAAGCTGGGCCGTTCCGGACGTGGCCCCACCAGGCTCATCTCACCGCGTAAGACATTCCAAAGCTGGGGCAGCTCGTCAATATTGGTGTGCCGCAGAAAATCGCCGACCCGCGTGCAGCGGGCGTCATGATCGGCCGCCCAGATCGGCCCCGTTTCGCGTTCCGCGTCACAGCGCATGCTGCGAAACTTGATGATTCGGAAGGTCCGCCCCCCCTGCGCGATCCGATCTTGCGTGTAAAAGATCGGCCGACCAGTCGTCACCAGGATAACCAAGGCAACCAAAGCAAATAAGGGAGAAAGCATAAGCAGGGCAAGAGCGGCAATGGTCGCATCCAAGGACCGCTTCAAGAGGCGAGCCCAGGTCAGGCGTTCCCAGCGTGGTAGCCGAAATGGGGGATGAGGCAAGGCTGGAGAGTGGAGCAACCATGTGGTGGAGGTGGGTGTGGGGGCCAGTGAATCAAGGTCAAGCCGGCCGGAATCCACCAAGACCCAATGTACAACGACGGCAGAATTGATAAGTTGAGTCATCGCGTGCTGCGAGTGGGGGCTCGACTTACCGGAAACAGCCACGACGACGTGCGTGGCCCGGGCCTGGTCGACCAGCTCATCGAGGCGCTCGATGGGCCCCAAGACCGGCACGGGGTCGGCCTGAGAATGGAAGGCGAAATGCCGACGGCGAGGCCGCATGCTGGAGGACCGCGAATGACCGGCGTCAACAAAGCCAACAATCGGCGGACCACTCCACGGTCTCTTGCCCAGCCGACGGATCAAACGGCGGGCGTCCCGCCGGGCCCCAACCAGTAAAACGCGTTTCCTGGGCGCCGCGATGACCGTTGTTAACGGAAGTCGCCCCAACAATTCCGGAGAACTATGCATGACTCGCCGCCGATCCCTCGGTCCATGCTCCAACGACCTCACAACGGCCGGGCCCTCACGGTGCCCGGCCCCGACGCCCTCGATGCTGGGACTCGCCATCCTTGGAAGCCCTCGAATGATTCGGTTTTCCCTCAAGCTCTTCGATCGACCGAACCGACGTTAAATTTGAGTTATTCCGAAAATGAGAGCGGACCCAACCACTGCGCCGCGGTCCCCGGGGTTTGATTTTGTGAACGAATCGTTGCCGTCTCAACAGTTCACTGACACGCAAAGTCGCCCGCGGCGATTGACGGTCATTATTGTCAACCACGAGAGTTGGCCGGATGCGCTGCGGCTGACCGTGTCACTGGCGGCCGAACCCGAATTTCAATCGGGACAGTGTGAGATTGTGGTCGTCGACAACGCTTCGACGGGACCGATCCCCGCGGATTTCCTGGCTCCTTATCCGGGACTGCGGCTGTTGGCCCGGCCGTTTAATGATGGGTTTGCCGCCGGGGTTAATGCCGGTTGGCGAGTCTCGCTGAGCCCCTGGCTGCTCGTTCTCAATCCCGATGTGGAAGTCGCGGCAGGGTTTCTGGGCCAGGTCTTGCGCGACTCGATCCTCACGAAGCCAATCCCGACGGTCCTCCGGGAATCGTCGGCTTCGGCTTGTTTGACCCGGACGGACGTCCCCAGGGCTCCGTTGGGGTCTATCCCTCCCTGGCCCGGACCATCCGGGAGCAGTTCATACCGCGCTCGCGGCGGAAATACCAGGCCGGTTGGCGAATTCACTCAGGGCGGGTCGACTGGGTCACCGGGGCTTGCATGCTCGTCAATTCGGCAATGATTGCCGCCGTGGGTGGAATGGACGAGGATTTTTTCCTCTATTATGAGGAAGTCGCCTTCAGTCGCGCGGCCCGACAAGCGGGCTGGCGAGCCGAATATGATGCAAGCGTGAGTGTGGTTCACCGACATCCCTTGCAAAATCGGGCGATTTCGCCCAGGATGCGGGTCATCACGCGGCACAGCAAGCTGCTTTATTTTCTTAAGCACTTGCCGCGCTGGCAGTTTCTCGGTCTCTCCACGATCGTGGTCGTCGAAGCGGCGGTTCGGGGGCTTGGTGCCAGACTGTTGGGCCGCCCAAAAGAGCTCCGCGCGTGGCGAACGATCGGTGCGATCGCTCGGCGGCTGAGAAAAGAAGCGGAACCGCGTGGGCGCGACGTGCTCGTACTGGCCCAGGCTGTCGACCAGCCTGAAGTGAAGCGGGAACACGAGCCCGTGCGTCAGGTGTCATGGGCGCGGGGCTTGGAGGCCGATCGGTCCCAAGTCGAAATCGTCCCGGCGGCCCGTCACATCTAGATGGCGTCCATGCCATCGACGGCCTGAAAGCACGGCAAAGGAGTGCCCATAATGACGACTGCCCAGCATGTGAGGCGCTGGCGCTCCTGATCTTCGCCGCCTCGGCGCTCCTGTGGTGGCTGACGGCCCACACGGATGTCTTCTTCGCCGACGGCTTACGTTACATTGCCCAGGCCAAGGCGATCAGCCAAGGCTCGTGGGCGCGAGGGCTCGTCCGTTCCGTGGATCATCCGATTTATCCGATGGCCATCGCGGCGGTGCATCGAGTGATCGGGGGCACCCAGCCCCGTGACTGGCAAACGGCCGCGCAGGCGGCCGCTGCGATCTCCGGAGTTTTGCTCGTCATTCC
>CAWHKI010000183.1:0-29848 GCA_963829765.1 uncultured Isosphaeraceae bacterium
TTACTGCAAGGAGGCATCGCATCAACGCGCACATTTGCCGCTAAGTCTTCTTTCCTTTATTGCCGATGTTCCCGATCCTCGCAGTCGGCACGGTCGGCGACATTCCCTGTCAGCCATTCTCGCATTGGTGTGTTGCTATGTCATGTGCGGGGCAAAGAGTTACGCGGCTATCGCGCAATGGGGGCAGGACCACGATATCGCGTTGATGCACCAGCTTGGCTTAAGGCGCAAACCTCCGAAGTTAGGCGGCATCCGCAAGGTTCTGATGGCTTTGAACTTGAAAGCCTTTGAGCAGGCACTCACCCGATGGGCTGAAACGCTATTGGGTCGACCAATCGTGGATTCGCTCTCGCCGCCTCAGGCTCTCGCCCTCGACGGCAAGGCGGTTCGTGGCAGCTTTGATGGCCTCGAAAAGGCTGCGCATCTGCTCTCTTTGTTGGCCCATGAATCGGGGCTGACGCTGGCCCAGACAGCCGTTCCTAACGGCGGCGAGAACAAGACCAACGAGCATAAGACGGCCCTGCGGTTGCTCGAACGAATGGTTCTCAAGGGGCGATTGATCACCGGCGACGCCATGTTCTGCCAACGCGATCTTTCCCAGCAGGTCATTGATGCGGAGGGTCACTTCCTTTGGTTCGTGAAAGAGAACCAACCGACGCTTCTCCAGGACATCAAGGCAGCATTCGCCCCTCAGTGGAAGGGGCTTTTTCCCCCTCGGCAGCAAAAAATCTGGGAAAGCGAGCAGGACACAACAACGACCCTCGACAAGGGGCACGGCCGTGTTGAACGTCGCACGCTGACAGCGACGACTGCGCTGAATAACTATCTGGATTGGCCCGGTGTCGCCCAAGTCGGAAAGGTTGAGAGCGTGGTGCAGCGGGACGGGGCGGTCTCAAGCGAGACCCGCTACTTCATCACCAGCGCTGCTAGGAAGCTCGCGGGCGCAGGTCAGTTGCTCCAATGGGCACGAGGCCACTGGTCGATCGAGAATCGTTGCCATTACGTGCGTGACGTCACGTTCGGGGAGGATGCAAGCCGGGTCCGAAAGGGTTCCGGTCCCCAAGTGATGGCCGCCATCCGAAATGCCGCGATCGGCTTCCTCCGATTCACAGGCGCGACGAATATCGCCGAGATAACCCGTCGTAACGGTTCCCAAGTCGAAAAGCTCTTCGCCAAACTGGGTATCTTCAAAAAGTGAAAGGCCCTGGACAAGGCGGCGTGAACGTCGAACGTTAAAGGCAACGACGGCGTTGAACGAGTATCTGGATTGGCCCGGTGTTGCCCAAGTGGGACAAGTCGAGCGGGAAGTAAAGCAGCACGGTAAGACCACGCGGGAGATTCGCTCCTTCATCACCAGCGCTTCTTCCAGGGAGCTGGTCTTCAACGCAGAACGACAACTACTCGAATGGACGCGAGGCCACGGGGGGATCGAGAATCGCTCCTCACTACGTGCGTGACGTCACCATGGGGAGAAGACGCGAGTCGGATTCTAAGAAAGCCCCCGGGCCCTCAAGTGATGGCGGCGACGGCGGAATGCAGTGATCGGCTTTTTCCTGCGCCCCCAGCGGGAGCGAGCAATATCGCAGAGACCATCGTCGCAATGCTTCGCAAGTCGGGGGGCGCCTTCGCCAAACTGGGTATCTTGGAACTGCGAGAAAGGCCCTGCCCTGTGCCCTTTGAGGGTTGATTTATTTTGGCCGGTCGTGGGCATCCGAGAGTTTGACAGTCTCGTCATCGCTGGCGGTCGCAAGCGTCTCGCCCGTCCGGCGAAAACGAAAACGCTCATCCATCTTATTCCGCTGTGCCCTGATGAGGGACAAACGGAGGGCTCGGGATGCAAAGTCCCACAGCCGGACCGTTTTGTCGTGGCCAGCGGTTGCGAGGGCTGCGCCGTCCGGCGAGAACGAGGAACGAGAGATGTCGGCCTGGTGCCCCGTCAGTTCTTCGGGGCTGGTGCCAGATAGGCGGTGGAAGCAATGCCAGGCGTGGCTCTCGAGCCCTTCCTCGCCGTGCTACGGCGAGAACCATCGAGAAGCTTTAGCGCGCGCACATCTGCTGGTTTTGTGGCCGAACAGCTGACGGGTGAGCTTCACGTCATGGCCAAATGGCCGTCGCCCTGTTCCGTGTGTTTCATCTGTGCCTGACTGCGATTACGTTAGTGTGCGGCGGTTTGTGCGTGCCTGGGACGGAGCCCAGAATCAGGCCCAGGGGGGCCCACCAGCCTGTACAGCAAGAATTGTCTCTGCCATTGTGCTCAACCGGCCCGACGGCGCCGACACATCCGCCAGGCCCGCTCGGCACGACCGGCAGGCCGAGCCAGGATCGGTCGGCCTTCTAACCAGCGCCGAGGTCTTCAGCGATCGCCAGGGCCGATCCATAACGCCGAGCGAGCTCCTTTTCCAGACATTTCAGGCAGATTGTTTCGAGATCGCGGTCGCTTGAGTGCCGGATGGTGCTCGGGGGTTCCGGCGTCTTTTCTTTGACCTGCTCGAGGGTTTTCGAGCGGTGTCTCTCCCTTGAACGGAGGGCGGCCGGTGAGGATTGCGTACAAGATCGCCCCCAGGCCGTGGATGTCGGCCGCTTTCGTCACCGTTCCTTTGCGCCCTGTGGCTTGTTCTGGCGACATGTACGCAGGTGTCCCGAGCACGGCGCCGGTCTGGGTCAGCTCGCTGTCGCCTTCGACACGACGTGCCAGGCCGAAGTCGGCCACGAGCGGCTGGCCCTGGTCGTCGATTAGGATGTTGGACGGTTTCAGGTCGCGGTGTAGATTCCACGCTCGTGGGCGTGGCGGACGGCGCGGCAGATCGTTGCCATCAACCGGGCTGCCGCTTGGGGGTCGTCGCGATATTTCTCGAGCTGTTCCGCCAGGTTACCGCCTTCGATCAGCTTCATGCTGAAGAAACTGCAGCCGCGTTCTTCGCCAACCTCGTAGATCGGCACGATATGAGGATGGTCGAGGTCCGCGATCGCCTGGGCCTCGATCTGGAATCGCCGGGCGTCGTCCTGAGAGGCACTTGCGCCTGCGCGGATCACCTTGACGGCGACAATTCGATTCAGGCTCCGTTGCTTTGCCCGGTAGATCACTCCCATCCCGCCGCGGGCGATTTCGTTCAAGAGCTCGTAATCACCGATCAAGCGGTTGTCGTCGGGCACGAAACCGAGGGGCATGTTCTCGTTGGTCGTCGAAAGCAAGCCCGCAAGCTCGGCCGACTCAAGGCCGCATTCCCGAAAGGGCGCGGCCAGGTCGTGGAACTGACCATCCGCGGCGAAGAACTCGGCCAGATCGCCGGCGAGGTCGGGGTGATCGGCGAGCAACGTCTGGCGGTCGGCGCGGCACCCGTCTCGGCGGCTTCGAAGTACGACGCGAGCACTTCATGAAGCCGTTGCTCGCGATCGCCCATGTTGTCGGAGCTGTCGAGATCGATCGCCATCGTTGTGTACTCACAAATGGTCGCTCATTCGTTCCCGAAGCGTCTTGTACCCACGAGACAATAAACACGTGACGGAAGCGACGGTCTTGCCCATTCGCTGGGCGGTCTCGGCCACGGTGTGCCCTTGCAAGTGACGACTTTCCAGGGCCGTCCGCTGATTCTCGGGCAACGTCGCGAGCGCTTCGGCCATTGCGAGCAAGTGCTCGGACTTGGCCGCCTTTTGACTGGGCGTCGATTCCTCGCTGGCCAGCCACGATTCCAGCCGCGCCGACGATTCTTCGAGGGCGTGCTCAAGGGATCGGGCTCGCTCCGAAGTGTTGCGATAGAACCGGTGCGCGGCCTGGGCGAGCGTCGAGGCCAAAATGGGCGCAGCCACGCGGCCAGCTCGGCGTGCGTTTTGCCTCGAAACTGGGCCATTTTCTCATGCGCGATCAAAAGCGTTTGCTGGACGACGTCCGAAGGATCGAGCCGGCCGCGCAGCCGCGGGTCGATGTGAAGGCGGGCCAGCAGTCGCAAATAATCGACGTAATGTTCCAGCGCTCGCGGGGCGCCACCGGCTTCGCCTGACATGGTCACAACAGCCCCTGTGAAAAAGACTTCAGGTCAGGGCGTTCATCATCGCACGGCGCTGCATCCGGAATTCAAGTTGGGACCTCGCGGCCCGCTACGGCAGGGAAGCCGGCGGCCACTTCCCGCATCATCGCGATAACACAACCAATGGGACCGCTCAGCGCCGGTTCGCCGTCACGATCAACCTGAATGACGAAAATGAGACTCCGCACGGATCTCGACCAGATTATGCCGATCCCAGCGGACATAACCCGAAGCGCCAGCGAGGATCCCGCTGGCGATCCCCGCGCTGGCGCTTCGCGTTGGTGTGGGGCGCGGCGGGCAGGATTTCCTCCGGCTGAGCGCGGGTATCCCGAACCGGGCCACGCGGGGACCGAAGTGCCCGTCCGCTGCCCGTTCGCCTCGCCGCTAACCGCACCGACCGCGCGACGCTGGCCTATCAGGCACTCGCGGCGATGTTTGAGGTAAAAACGGCAGACCTCACAGTCGCGCAATCCGGCAGGATCGGCAGATCCGCGCCGAGCGAACGCCATGAGTCCTCGCGTGCAATGATCGCGGACAAAAATTTCGGAAATCATTTTAAGTCACTCTAGTGCGTTATGTTCTGATCGCAATTTGCTCGCAAACCGGCATAGGTGCATTAACGAAATTTGCAAAGCGTGTTATATTGTTAGTATAGGGCGAGTGCGCGAAGTGAGCGATTTTGGGGTTATCGCGTGAAGCGCGAGCGGTGCCTTCATGGAGGGGCTGCCGAGGGCGGGATCACACACCCCGGCCACAATTGGCGGTCGCCGCGGCTTGGTCCGAGTGATCCGCGGCGCCGGACACGCCCGTCGCAAACCTCTGCCACAATTGGCGGTCGCTACGGCTCCATGACATGCCATTCACGTTGAGCTGAGCTCGCTCATGCGGGTGGCGGGTGATGGATGGCGGGTTCTAGAAAATGCCCATTTACATTAAGCTGAGTTCGACTCTGCGGGTGATGGGTAGTGGGTGGCGGGTTCCAAGATATGCCGATTCACGTTGAGCTGAGCTCGCTGTATGGGGCGTTCTTGCCCCCGCCGAAGGTTCCACCGGCCACTGGCAGCGACCCGTTCTTCGTGCCGCGAACGCGGGTGCGCCTGCCCCTTTGTCGAATTGTCCGAACCCGTTCCTCGGAGTGGCTCTCTGAGACGGAGCCTTGCTCAAACCTCGCCACAACGTGCCAAATAGTGCCATTTCAATGAATAAGCAGTAACGAATTCGTGGCCGAGCGACGCAAGAAAGTTGAGGATGCCTGCATGAAAACGAATGGGAGAAATTTGGCGCCGGGGTTTCCCCGTCGCTGCCAATCTCGACACACCAACCGGCCCCGTATGAGGGCCCGTCGCGTGCGGAAGTACTGGCGATGCGGCGGCAGTATCTCACGCCGGGACTGATCACGTATTATCGCGAGCCCTTGCTGATCGCCGAAGGGCACATGCAGTACGTTTGGGACGATACAGGCAAACAATACCTCGATGCCTTCGCCGGAATTGTCACCGTGTCCGTCGGGCACTGTCACCCCAAAATTGTCGAGAAGGTTCGCGAGCAGGTCGGCCGCCTTCAGCACACGACGACGATTTACTTGCATCCCACGGCTGCCCAGCTTGGCAAGAAGCTGGCCGAGCACATGCCGGCCGACAGCGGCCTGTCGATCAGCTACTTCACGAATTCCGGCAGCGAAGCTAACGAGATCGCCGTGTTGTCGTCACGCGAGTACACCGGCAATACCGATATCATCAGCCTGCGTAATGGCTACCATGGCGGTACGCAGGCGGCCATGGGGCTGACCGCGCACGGGACCTGGAAATTCAAATCGAATCCGACGGTGGGAATCAAGCATGCGACCCCGGGATACTGTTATCGATGTCCGTACGGACTGGAGTATCCGAGCTGCGACGTTAAGTGTGCTCGTGATGTGGAAGACTTAATTAAGTATGAGACATCTGGCGAAGTCGCTTGTTTCATCGCCGAGCCGATTCAGGGGGTCGGCGGGGCGGTCACTCCGCCGCCCGAGTATTTTCAGATCGTGTACGACATCGTCCGGAAGCACGGGGGCCTCTGTATCGCCGACGAGGTCCAGACAGGCTTCGGTCGGACTGGCACGGCCTTTTGGGGCTTTGAAAACTGGGGCGTCACACCCGACGTGGTCACAATGGCCAAGGGCATCGGCAACGGCGCGCCCTCGGGCGCATGCGTCACGCGTCCCGAGATTGCTCGCGTCATGAAAAATCGTGTGCATTTCAATACCTTTGGTGGAAATCCGATCTCGATGACACAAGGGCTGGCGACGCTCGAGGTGATCGATAGCGAGGGTATCCAGCGGAACGCACTCGAGGTAGGCGGCCATCTGAAGGAAAGGCTTGTCGAGCTGCAAGAGCGTCAGCCGCTGATCGGAGAGGTGCGCGGCATGGGTTTGATGCTGGGTGTCGAGCTGGTGCGCGACCGCCAGACGAAGGAACCGGCCGCGGGCGAAACCGGCGAATTGCTGGAGCTCTGCAAAGAACGAGGACTATTGATCGGCAAAGGGGGGCTCGCCGGCAACACGCTGCGGATCAAGCCGCCGATGTGCCTGACGCGCGATGATGCCGATTTTCTGGTCGATTGCCTGGATGAGGTGCTGACGGTGATTATGTCACGCTCGTGATGTGATTTGCGCGGGTGAGTTCGCGGGACCAGGATCGGCACGTTCTGCTGTTTGCGCTCGCCGGTTCGCCGGACCACAGGTCGAAATCTACCTCGAGCATCTGGCCGTCGGCAGTCCCCTTGCGGACATGCCGCTGTTCTTGCGGCCGGATCGCTACGTGAACGCGCCGCTTGAATCGACATACCAGGCTGCTTATAGCGACATGCCTCCAATCTGGCAAGAAGTCATCGAAGGCCGCCCAGCCGGTGCGTGTTGACGAGCGCGGTCACACATGCCGCGGCGGCCCAATTGTATCGACCTCGCCCCGTGCCACTTTGCCTGGTATTCGTTGATATTCGGAGTTGGTCGGCGGTTCCAAGGCGAGCCAATCCAATCACCTTCCCAGCGAGCCTTCTAGGCCCGGCTGAAAGTGCCTTACGTCGTCGGGATACGGACAATGACGGCAAAGGTTACCGCAGCAATAGCCGCGGTTCAGCAAAAAATCGGCGGTGAAAACATCGTATCCGGTGACCGGATCGGCATAAGAGGGGCGATTACTGGCACAAGCGGCCGCGTGCCGCTGCCGGATCAGCTCCCATTGCCGCAGCTTGGAGTAGTTCACCCAGGCCCTGCTCTCGTATCCGGCTCGATATCCGTGGAGAATTTCCGCCAAAATCTCGACGGTCTGGACGATCGTGGTGCCGGATCGGTTGAAATACCGATTGCCGTCCGCCAGCACCACCTGCCCCTGACGGACCGCTCGCAAGTCGCGCCAGCCCGGGTGCGCTTCAAGCATCGGCGCCTCACGCGTCGTCCGTTCCAGGTCGAAACCGCAAGGAGCAACAATTAACCATTCAGGATCGGCATCGAGCACTTGCTGCCAGTCGACGGCGCTTGAGTGTTCTCCTTTACCGCCCAACAAGAGCCGGCCGTTGGCCGCCTCGATCAGCTCTGGGGACCAGTTGCCCATCGCGAACGCCGGGGCCGTCCACTCAAGAGCGACGAGCGTTGCGCGCGACGATGCTTGACCGCGTTATGGACCGCGCCGATGCGGTCTTTCATCGCGGCCACGAGGTTCGCCGCCTCCTGTTCGCACGCGAGCGCGCGGCCGATCGAGAAGATGCCGTCATGAATGTCTTGCACGCTGCTGGCCGAGATCGCCAGCACCTGTCGCCCCGCGACGACGCATCCAGCACGCGCGACGTCCGTCGGCGTGACCGCGCACACCTCGCAATGATCTTGTGCGATCAGCAGGTCCGGCTTGAGTGAATTGATCAAAGCCGTGTCAACGTGATAGAGCGGCTCACCGGCTTTCACTCGCCGGCGCACTTCCGTGTCGATCTGACGGCTCGACATGTTGATATCAAACGCCGGTTGCGTGCAAACGGGCAACGCTTTTACCCAGGCGGGATTGTCGCATTCGTGCGACCGGCCGACCAGCCAATCGCCTAAACCGAGGCCGACGACAATCTCCGTGCCACTGGCCAGTAGAGACACGACACGCATGTTTCCTCCCACCGTTCACGCCAAGCAGCTTGGTTGGTGCAAGGTGCGCTATTATAAACTAACGGGCCATGCTCGTAGCTCCTGACCGCTCGGGCGTTGCCGCCATCTGCGGCGACCGAGCAAGCCGATCATAAATGAGGATCTGCACCTGGTTAGGGCTTGCCCGGGGAGGGACGATCGCGACCGGAGCGCGGCCGCCAATTAAATCGCGGATGACGCCGCTGTAATACCAATGCCCCTCGATGTGCGGCTGGCGGACGACGATCCAACGGATGGTGGGGTCGGCGGGAGCTTGATAGACGTTGGCGAAACCGTACCCACTGAGCGTGCTGAAATAAAGCGGCCAGCCCGTCAAGTCCAGCACTCGTTCGCCCTTGGCGGTATGGTGGCTGAGCCAATCGCCAGCCGCGCGATAGACGGAGTAGGGGCCGTGATTGAACGGTCCCAGGTCCTGGCTTTTGAGACTCATCGCAAGCAAAGACACGACCACAACCGCCCGAACGATTGGTCGTAACGGCAGATGTGCCCGCGCGAGGCCGAACCATCGGCTGGAGACCGAGATCTTCCGCATCAGCCAGGTGATGGAAAAAGCGGCCGTCAGGGTGAGCAGCAGGCCCGGTATCAAGCCGTGGCGTGCGGTGCAGTAACCTCCGGTCGCGTGCAGCCGCACCAGCGCGAAAGCCGAGGCGGCGAGCACGATTGCCAGGAATAGCACGGCCCGCACGCTGGCCGGGCGTCGCATCGCCAGGACCAGCCCGAAGAGAGCCAACGGGAAGAGCGGGGCGGTGACGCCGACACGGAATGCCTTGACCATGCGGACCGTCGCCAGTCGGTAGGTGCGCAAGGTCGATTGGCCGGCGGGGACCGGCTTGCCCCGCTCCAGGTCCAAGGGCTTCGCCTCGGGTGCCAGGCCGAGGACGCGAGCAATGCCCGGCTTGGTACCGACTCCCCCTTTGAGTGCCACGTACGGTCCGGCCAGGATCGCCGGTCCGGCCGCCATCAAAGCCAGGGCGCACCACCACCTCGGCCATGCGATTCGGGTCGCGCGCGAGAGGGGTGAGACCAGCAAGGTCGCCGCCAGCGCGGCGGGCAAGAGCATCCCTTCGGGGCGGGTCAAATACGCCAGCCCTCCCAGACAGATCGCCGGGAGGAGCCACGACAGCCGGCCCTCGCGCAGGAACCGGGCCCCACACCAGAGGCCGAATGTCCACCAGAGCAGAAAAGTACTCTCGGACAAGACGTTGACGACAATATCGTCGACAACCGGGTTGACGGCCGTCAGCAAGCAGGCCAGCCAGGCGGCGTGTTCGCCAAAAAGTTCAAGGGCCAACAGATAGACGGGGATCATCAAAAGGACGGCACAGGTGGACGAGAGCACCAGTGCCGCGTGTTGCCACGAGGCCGGTGTGGCACCGCCACACAGACGATGCGTCACGGCGACACCCAGCGGATGGAGCGGGTGGTCGGCACCGCTGAAAAGGCCGTCGAGCACCCCTTCACGCTCGATCCGCTCGGCTTGATGAATGTAGCGAAGGCCGTCGGCAAAGGTGGGTTCGCTGTGGCGGACAACCCAGCCAAGTAACGCCCCCGCCGCGACCATCAGAAGTCCGATCCGGGTGGCGTGCTGCAAGGGGGTCAAGCGTGTTGGTCCTTTCCGAACGCGAAAAGCCCGCTCGTTGGTCGAGGGGTTTTCTTGCCGCGGCGGCCGCCGCGGCTGGGATTTCGCCGGATTTTCACCGCCGCAATGTTTCCACGTTGCCCCCGACCCCGGCGGCCGCCGTCCGAGTTTCGGGTAATTGCCGATCGTATATTTCAATCTTTATCTGATTGGGTGTTGCCGCCGGCGGATATTGCGCGACCGGCTGACGATTGCCAATCAACTCGCGTAACACCTGGCAATAGGGCTGCGAACCGTCGATCTGTCCTTCACGCACGACGACCCAGCGCGTACGAGGGCCCACCGGGGCCTCGAAGAGGTCTGCGAAGCTGTAGCCGGGTCGCCGGCTGAAATAGAGCGACCAGTCGGTCAGGTCGAGCACCTGCTCGTTGCCAACCGCATTGCGTGCGAGCCATTCGCCCGTCTCGTGATACACGGAGTAAGGGCCGGCATTGATCGGTCCGAGACCACGCATATTGGGGACAATGACCAAAACCGCAACGACAACGGCCCAGACGGCTGGGCCGGGCCGGAGGCTCGCGGTCGAAGAGCCCAGCCATCGACCGGGGATTCTGATCCTGCGTATGATTTCGCTGATCGCATGAGCGGCCGCCAATGCCAGAAGCATGCCCGGTACGAGGGCGTGCCGGGGCGAGCAGTATCCCGCTGTCGTGTAGAGCCGCACGAGCCCGACCGCGGAGGCAGCCAGCACGATCGCCAGGAACAGCGCCGCCCGCGCGCGGGCCGGGTTTCGCGCGGCCATGAAAAGCCCCACGAGTGCGAATGGAAAAAGGGGAGCGGTCACGCTGTCAGGCAAGACCTCGATCACTCGGATTGCGGCGACTCGGTACGTCTGGCTCACTGTCTGACCAGGGGAAAGAGGAGCTTCGCGCTCCGGGGCCAGGGGGGCGCCTGGGGCTCTAGGCCCAGCACCCGCGCAATTGCCGGTTTGGTTCCCAGGCCTCCCTTGAGCGCGATGTAAGGCCCGACCAGAAACACCAGCCCCCCTACAAGAAACGCAAGAGCTCGCCACCATCGGGGCCAATGGATACGGGTCGCCCGAGAGAAAGGCAAGATCAACAAGCTCGCCGCAAGCGCCATCGGCAAAAGCATCCCTTCGGGACGGGTCAGGTACGCGAGCGCTCCTAAGCCAGTGGCCAGCGGCAGCCAGAAAAACCTCCCTTCCCGCAAGAACCGTACGGCGGCCCACAATCCGAATGTCCACCAGAGCAAAAACGTGCTCTCCGAGAGCACGTTCAAGACGATGGAACCCATGATTGGATTGGCGACTGTCACTAGGCATGCCAGCCACGCTGTCCCTGTGCCAAAGACTTCGAGCGCCAACAGGTAGATGGGAATGACCAGCAGAATACCGCTCGCGAAGCAAAGCAAAAGTGCCGCGCGCTGCCATGAACCCGGCCCGTCGCCACCGAGAAGGTCGTGCGCGGCCACGATCAAGAGGGGGTGCAGCGGATGATCGATCCCGCGGGTAAGCCCGTCTTGCCACGCGCCCCGATCGAACTGCTCGGCCTGGCGAATGTCGCGCAGCCCTAAATTCGAGCTCGGCTCCGAATGCTTGATCACCCAGCCCAGCAAGAGAGCCGAGCCGGCCATCAAGATCAATATGCGATAGGCATGGTTCATGATGATTCTACCCAATCCGTTGGGAGGGAGAGCGAAGGTTTCTAACTCATTTTGCCGTTTGACACTACCCCAATTCCGGGGCAGGTTCCTCGGAACACATCGCACAGCCCTCGTTTTCTCTCGCGCGAGGCTGAGAAGCACGAACAGGGGTAATGTGCAGGAACCGCAGCCACGCGGCGGGATCGAGCTCGATCAGCGGGCGCGTCGTGGCGTCGAATGGTTTGGGCATGACCGCATACCCCCGTCGTGTCTCGCGATCGCCGATCTTCGGATGCCGTGACAGTTCTCTCACGAAACGATAGAAGACGGCGCGTCGACGAGCATGGATACGGCATGGAATCCTGATGCGTCGGCCAAATGTGTCATTGATCAAACAACCGATCATTCTGCCGCTCGGCGAGCGTTTCTCCTTTCTCTCCCTCTATGCTCCCCGAGGCAAGTGTTCCACGCGGTCCCTGTGCGTCTTTTGCCCTGCGCCACACCTCAAAGCCTCGCCCCGTAACACCGCCGCCGGGCAGGGAAATCCGCGATTTTGCGTCAGACGAACGACGCCCGGATTGTGCCCCGCCCCCTCGCCGCCGGCCGGCCCGCAAGGTCCGCGGATTTGCGTCATTTGCGTCATTTGCGTCACACCCATTTTTAAATGGTTGACCGGAAATGACTTGCGCCGTGACGCAAATTGCCGGCCCTCTCGCCGTTTGCGTCCATCGGTTGGCGTTTTGCGTCACGGTGATTGTCTTGCACCCCGCGAGCTGGTCTCCAGTCCCCGGTGGGACGCTACTTATGACAGTTTAACCGGATCATCTCAGTTTTCTTGTCCGGCACGTCACGACGATTGATCCCAGCAATCCGAGTCTCCATCGCGGCAAATCTCTGGAGTCCGCCGCGTCGCCCGGCAGATGGACGAGAGATTGATCGCAGGAAAAACGACCGGTCCGCTACATCGGGATAAACAAACCGTCCCTCCGGGCAAGCGGAAGGAGACGCTCGCCGCATCGCCTTCGCCGCCTCCCCGGGACCTCAGCGGATTTGCGTTGTTTGCGTTGTTTGCGTTGTGGCCATTCTTAAGTAGTGGACTAGAAAAGACTTGCGTCACAACGCAAAATTGCTGGCCCGCTCGCCGTTTGCGTACGGCGCCTCGCCGTTTGCGTACGGCGCTTCGCCGGCTTGAGTCATGGCTCTTTTGTGCGCCCCACGAGCAGGTCTCTCATCCTCTGGGGGATGATAGTTATGATGAGTTTCTCGAATCTTCGTCTTGCGCCAGAACTTGCTGTGGTGCCAGCCGAGGAGACGAACCCGCACCGCTTGCCGACGGTTCGGCAATTCGCTATCAAGAAGTTTCAGGTGTCGCGGTCAGCCAGACGCTTTTTGCGGTTTCGCTCGGAAGTCACGAATATGCCGTGCCTGCGGAGCCTGGGGGAATCCCAAGGACCGCGTTGCGCACGTGCCTATAGCGTCCTTCTGGACAAGACGATTTGGCACGCGTCGCAGTGCAATTCACTATTCAGCCGGCGATAGACCGGCCGCACGATGAGTTACCGAGTTCAAATCGGGTCGCCACTTTCGCTAAAATCGACTGCTGGGAAAAGAGGAAGAGCACGAACGGAGCTGTCTCGTGAATCAAACGGAAATGCTTCACCAAATGTGCCATGAGGTGCTGGCCGAAACCGACATCCGGGCCATTTGCAAGAACCGAGGGCTACCGAACCAGGCTGCGTCTTCACGTCCGATGCTCGAAAGCCTGTCGTATGCACGGAAGCCTCCCAGGGCCATTTATCCACCGCTGGGCTGTCTGCAAGCCTTCCGCGTCAGCGATCGGTTGCGCCGTGCCCTCGAGGGCGCATCGCCGAACCGCAGGTCACTGTGACTCCAAACTTCGATGTCCACGTGATCGCGGAAACGTACCCGGCGGGCGTGCTCGCCCAGCTTGCGCCACTTTGCGAAATGGTGTCGGAAGGCACGTCCATCGTCTTGAGGCTGACCAAACAGAAGGTCGCGGCCGCCCGGGCCGACTCTCCCGACCTGGACGCAGCCGGCTTGTTACGGGGGCTGTGCCGCGGCGAGCTGCCGGCAAACGTTGGTCACGAACTATCTGCCTGGTCGGAGCACGGTGAGAAATTCGTGCTGTACGTGAATTGTTCCGTGCTGGAAGGGGAGCAGGACGCGCCGGCGGACGATCTGTTCACGGTCGAGCACGTTGCCGAGGGAATCCGCCTGGTCCGCTCTCCCGACAAACTTTTCGGCGAGTTGGAACGCCGGGAACTCATGCCGGTGAGAATCAAGCACGGCGACCAGGCTTTTGCGCCGCTGCCCAAAAGCGCGCGAACCCGTTTTCCCAAGAGATCGGCGGGTCGGGAGAAGCCGCGTGAGCCCAAACCAAGCGTTACGCTGACCCGTATGACGCGGGTGCAACTGGTGTGTCCAGATCGCGTGTTACTAGACAAGCTCCACTCCGTGCTTCTGGAGCGCCAGTGTCCGGTCGAGATTGATCTCCCGAACCTGACCCTGACCTACTCCAATCAGTATGAGTCCGCCGTGGCCAACGCGATCCGGCACTTGAAGACCGAGTATCAGATTCAGATCAAAGACATTTCTTCCTGACGGAAAACTGAGGTGCGGCCGGTCGAGATGCCGAGTCCGACAGAAGGGACGATTTTAAGAGGAGCAGATCGACCACCTGTGCGAGCGGCAGACGCCGTACCGCATCGGCATGCTCGTGGCGTTGCTCGATGGTCGCGAAGACGATCGTTAGTGGTATCAAGAAGTTTCGCGTGTCGCGGTCAGCCAGAGGCTTTTGCGGTTTCGCTCGGAAGTCATGAATATGCCGTGGCCGCGGGTTCTCTCGCGGTGTTCATTCCAACGAGTAGAGCGGCGTTAGGGCATGAAGGCCTGAAACCGCGACGGCTCCCGGTCACCTTCGACGGCTACCCACTCGTAGATGCCGAGGCACATCTCTTCACCGGTGCCCTCGCCCCAGTGAACCAGCTTGGCCGGCTTGTTCTGGTTGGCGGGGTTGCCGTCAGAATTGTCGAAGTGGGCGAGCACCTCGAACCATGAGCCCTTGGGTATGCGGATTGGCTCCTTGAAGGCATACGTGCCTTGCCAATTAAAATTCCAGTGATCGACCTTGATCAAAGGGATACGGGTTTTGCCGTCGGGCAAGACAGCCGTGAACGTAAAATCCTTACCCAGCCAATGCATATGAGGCATGACGGACGTGAGAAGAATGTCGCGACTGAGCGGCCGGACCATAACGCCGGCCCCGAGTTTCGTCGATGCCTTAACCTCATAGTTCGTCTCGCCCGCTGGGATCATCAGCACCTCGCCGAGTAATTCGAACATGCTGATGCGCTTGCCAGCCTTTTTCGCCGCGGCGGCCTTCTTCTGCACGGTCAT
Organism: uncultured Isosphaeraceae bacterium; assembly: GCA_963829765.1. GTDB lineage: Bacteria > Planctomycetota > Planctomycetia > Isosphaerales > Isosphaeraceae > CAWFRS01. The sequence goes on from CAWHKI010000183.1 coordinate 14,852, forward strand.
CGCCTGTTGCACGGAGAGGTTCGGAAAAATGACACCGGTATGGACCTTGCGTGCTAACGGCTTCTTCGAGAGATAAAGGCCGACCTTAGTAACATCAGTTTCGGTCTTACCGCTCTTGTGGTAATGGACCTGGATCAGGATGTCGGAACCTTTGGGCAGCCCGTATCCCGTCCCCTCGAGGCAGTACTTTGGCTTCGCCCCCGGAGTCCAAATGGGCAGAAACGCGGTTAATGGCACCCCATCGCCAAATCCGCCGGAATTGTAGTAGCCCGGTCCCGGTTCAGCAGCATCCAGCTCGCGACCCCGATGGGACGTATCGACGGCCGCGATGATGTGGTGCACCACCGTGCGGTTGCCCGGCTGGAAGTCGACGGCGCGGATCCACCGATCGTCGGGCAGGTTGGTCTTAAGCACAAAAACGCGAAAATCATCCTTGCCCTTGGCGTCCACGGTGTACGGCTCAGCCATAGTCAGCGTCAGGTCGGGCTCGCCCAGCAGCCATTCGGAAGAAAAGGTGCGAGGAGCAGGTGTGTCTTTCGGATCTCCCTCCGGACACTCGGCCTCAACCCATGCCTGAAGCGTGGCGATCTCTTCGTCATTCATGACCCGCGAATCGGCGAACGGGCCGCCAAAATTGGTCGCGGCAGGCCAGGGGGGCATGACTCGTTCGGCGGTCACGTGCGCCAGGTCGGAAGCCCGCTTGCGAGCTTGATCATAGGTAAGCAACGCAAACGGCGCGACCTGATTGGGACGGTGGCACTCCTGACAGTTCTTTTGAAGGATCCTGCGCCACATCTTTGTGATAAGTGGGCACTCGCTTCTCGGCACCCAGCAGATTCATCGTTGAAGTCAGGGCGGCGACGCCGCAGAGTAAGCCTAATCGATACATAGACCTGCGTCCCACGACGTTGCTCCTTTAGCGATATGTCTTTTTGATGCGTCCCCGGCAAACGGCCACCACTCCCGCGCCGGATTCACCCTTTGCCCATACCCCGACGATGGATGCCAAGTTTCAGATTCCGTTGCGCCGCCGTTTGCCTCGTTTGCGGCTGAAAGAGGACATGCACTGGGCATTCCGGGGCAGGTCCTCAGTCCTCAGGTCCGCACGCGGCCACGGCACTCGCCGACGTCACCACGGCGATCCTGGGAGAAAGCTGGTTGCACCGTTCTTGATGCCGACCGGCACACACACTCACCGCTTTGGGCGCACAACCTGAGGATGCGAGGCGACTGGCCGAACAATCGGCGAGCCCGCTGCCGCTCTGCCCCGAGCGCTGTTGACTCCCGGCCCTTTCCGCACCTGTTGGTGGACTGTGACGCTCGCCGCACCGACTTCGCTGCCTCCCCGGGACGTCTGCGGATTTGCGTCGTTTGCGTTGGCGTCATTCTTAAGTGGTGGACCGGAAAAGACTTTCGTCACAACGCAAATGGCTGGCCCCCCTCACCGTTTGCGTACGGCGCCTCGCCGTTTGCGTACGGCGCTTCGCCGGCTTGAGTCATGGCTATTCTGTGCGCCCCACGAGCCGGGCTCTCATCCTCTGGGGGATTGCACTGCTTGCCGACGGTTCGGCAATTCGGTATCAAGAAGTTTCGTGTGTCGCGGTCAGCCAGACGCTTTTTACTGCTTCGCTCGGAAGTCACGAATACGCCGTGCCTGTGGAGCCTGCGGGATCCGAAGGACCGCGTTGCGCAAGTGCCTATAGCGTCCTCGTGGGCCAAACGATTTGGGACGCGTCGCGGTGCAATTCAATGTTCCGCCAGCGATAGTTCGGTCGCACGGTGAGCCTGCGGTAACAATCTTGGCGGCGTCACGATGGCCGCAGGAAGAAAAGTCATCGGAAACGCGCACAGAGGCCGTGGAGAAGACTCACGGGACGCGGGCGCAATTCCCGCCGCCTCCAATTCTCGTGGTGGAACTCGTTTAATTGCAAGGACTTGCGGATGCCAGGGACGCGGGTAAGTAACCCGCCGCCGTGAGAATCGCAAGCTGTCAAGGCTGAACGTAAGCGTCTTGCCAAGAACAATTTGAGTCGTTTTTCTCAGAATGGCCCTAGTTCGATTTTCGTCCCAATTCGGGGACATCGCCACCGAACTCCCGGCCAATATCCGACGACGGCCGATTCTTGATGCTGACGAAGCCGAAGAGCACTCAATTTCGTCCGACTGGCCCGACAAGGGCCCACTTCGATACGGGCATACCTTGCGCCAGTCCCGGGTCGCACTGCCGAAGACCCTCCATTCCGGGACGCGTATCGGCAACCGGGCCCGAGTTAGGTATGGTGTCCCCGGAACCCCAGGTACTGCTCCCGAAATGAACGCCCTGGATACCTTTTGACGCGAGCGAGACTCATGCCTCCATCAGTGCACAGAACTGCGTGGTAAGACTTCAGATTGTATATCGGGGTAGCTGCCATATTCGGCCGGCAAAAGCGAATAGCCTGCAAAAGAGATGGTGTAAGAGATACGTTAATGGAGACTTGCATGGACATCGAAACCGCAAATTCTCAATCCCATATCGATTGGCGTCGCCTACACGCGCTTGGGTTGCCAGCAGGTAGTGTCCGGGCTTTGCTTGCGGTCGTGATCTTTGTCACCATGTGGGGCCTGCTTCTCGTCAGGCCGAACCAGGAAGTGCCGGACTACCTCCGAGACCTCCTTTTCGTCATCATGGGCCACTACTTTGCTGCTCGCCGTCGGTCTGGACCCGCTGAAGAGCCAGGGCCCCCACCGCTGTACCTGCCGCGCGGGAGCGTTCGCCTCTTTCTTGTCGTCGGTAGCGTCGCGGTAGCCGTGCTGCTGTTTCGGCGAGGACGATTGACTGCCTTGGACGACAATCCGGGAGTCGTGACCCTCCTGTTAGTCGGAGGTTTCTTGGCCGGTGTGGCTCTAAACACGATTGCAACTTGGTGGAGAGACCGAGGCCACTACACTCCGCGGATAATCGAGGATGTGCGAGCCATAATCTCAATGGCTGCCGCCGGGTTCCTGGTGATTCTGGTGTGGAACCACATCGTCGTGCTATTCCCGACGAACCTTGTCGACGAACTCTTGCCCGTACGGGTCCGTCTTGGCCACCTGGGAGTTGAGCACATTCTGGCCGCGGTTGTCGGGTTCTACTTCGGTTCGAGGTCATAAGATCATGGCGAGCGAAGTTCAGAGCCGCTCGTGGGTCGGTCTTCGGTTTCTTGTTACGCCGTAGCACGCTGGTTAGACTGGCGTTTCCTGGCCCACAGGTCCCAAAGGAGACGCGATGTCTGCATCGAACGCAACCGCATCTGATTCAATCGCAGCAACGGTGCGCGAACCGCTTCTGACCAAGAGTGCCGCGTCCCACGGCGATGAGTGCTTATCCTCCGATAGCGAGTCGCCGCTTGCTTCCCGGCGGGATTTCCTGAAGGTTGGCTCAGTCGTGGCGGGGCGCTTGTCGTACCCCAGGCCGCGACGATCCGAGTGGATTCAGCCGCTGAAATCGCCGCGAATTCGGCTCCGTTGATCGGCGCGGGGCTGGTCCGGTTGTTTGTCGACTACGAATGGGTCGATGCCCTGCAGAACGTCCGGCGCACCTACCACTCAGTCGAAAAACATCCCGAGAATCCTGTGATCCGCAAGGTCAAACCGTGGGAGACCGAGAGGGGGACGTGGGGCTCGATCATCTACGATCAGGAAGAGAGAATCTTCAAGGCCTGGTACGGCGGAGATTCCGGACGCCAGAAGGAGTCGATTCCCGGCTCGCCTTCGCCCTGTCATGTCCTGTGCTATGCGACATCGCGCGATGGCGTCCACTGGGATCGCCCGCGCTCGGGATACACGAGGCGTTCGGGACCAAGGAGAACAACGTGGTCATCGGCGACGACCACCTCAACGGCCACTGCCATTGGGAATCGCTCCACAAGGACCCATTCGATCCTAACCCCGAGCGGCGCTACAAGGCGATCGGCTGGTCCAGCTACGACTGGAACGGACCGATGAGCGGCATCTATTCCATGTCGTCGCCGGACGGAATTCACTGGAACCACTCGCCCGAGCCGATCATTCATTTTCATCCGCGCCCCGGGACGAACGACCTCGGCCCGATCGGCGACGCCCAGGCCATGATGGTCGACACGCGCAAGAAGCGGTACGTGGCCTTTCTGCGGCGGAGCCCCAACCGTATGTTCAGCGTGAGCGAGGATTTCGTGACCTGGACACCCCCGGCAATCTCCATGAAGCCACGGGACCGGGGTTCGCTCTACAACCATATGGGGTTCGTCTACGGAAACCATTACCTCGGACAGTTAAGTTATCTCAATTCGCTGGACAAGACGAATACGCTGATGGACGTCTGGCTGATCACCAGTCGCGATGGCGAGGTCTGGGAGCGCGTCGACACCGGCCAGCCGTTGATTGGCGTCGGGGATGTCGGCGAATGGGACCGGTACAACCTTCGCTTGACCGGCGCCCCGCCGATCCGCGTCGGAAGCAAGCTCTACTTCTACTACCGTCACACAGCCAACCGGCATACACCCTATGTGGGTAAAGACACCACGGATCAGGCCGGCGGGCTCGGGCTGGCGACGCTTCGTCTGGACGGCTTCGCCTCCGTGGCGGCCGGGTTTGACGGCGGGCAACTGACCACCAAGCCGTTCCGCTTCGCGGGGAGCGAATTGCAAGTCAACGCAAAGGCCGACTTTGGCCAGTTGATGGTCGAAGTTCTCGATGAGAAGCGGCAGCCACACCCCGGCTTCAGCGGCAACGCCTGTGTACCGATCTCCGCCGACGGCGTAGAACAGCCGATCCGCTGGAAGGAGACCCAATCGCTCGCCCAACTCAAGGGTCGGCCGATTTGCCTGCGCTTCCATTTAAAGAACGTTCGATTGTACGCATACCGGATTGCCTGAAAATCGGCGTTGAACGGCTCGTCCTGCCGAGACGGCGCCGGGCAGCGAGCCGACCACGCTCTTCGAGTGAAAGCGTAATGGAGATTTGACGGCTCGATGTTGAGCCAGTGGCCTACACAAAGGCGGTTCGAGCCGCCGCCTTGCCCTGGAACCAGCGCTGCGAACGGCGTGCCGCGGCATCGACGAGCGATCTCGATCGGCCCGCCGCCTGCTTGAACATTCGACCGAAGCCGCGTACAGGTTCCACCCAGTTCGATCGATTGAACCCCAGCCGCTCGACGACTGGGGCCAGGTGATCAGGAGTCGCGCTTGTCGGCGAGGAGTTCCCGCCCCAATTGTCCGCCCAGGGCGGGGCAGGCACAGTCCGCGCCGCCCTCTCCACCCTTTTGGACTCCTCGTCTTGGCGGGCCTGGGGCAGTCGAGTTGGCCGAGATCAGCCAGCCAGAACGCCTCTGACCTGCTGACTCTCTCAATCGTGCCGGAATCCCAAAGGGCATGCATGTTCGTGCCTCGGTCGAAGAAGGGCACCTGGGTCCCGTTGCCACCCTTGTCGCTGTTGTCGCCGACGTGGCAGCGCTGGTGCGTGTACTTCCTCGACGCACGGGGTGGCACGCGCTAGACTGCTCCTTGCCCCCTGGACTGCGGCGAGCGGGACCTTCCGGCGAGCATGCCGCCCCCGGGCTGGTCCACGTGCGCTGAGGATCCGCTTCACATAGACCGAAAAACAAAAAACAAGGGTTGACCCCGTCTGGCGGCACCGCGCCAGCGGTGCCGCCAAGGACCCCGTCTGGCGGCACCGCGCCAGCGGTGCCGCCAGGGACTGGTTGGCGGTACCATCTCGCTCAATCGTCTTTGCGGTTTTGGGAAGCGCAATCCCGACCGCCGCCGTCCGTGATTCATGATCTGAATCTTCGAGCGCCACCCCTTCGGGTCGCGTGCTCTTCTGGTAGCACCCCTTTATGGGGTGCTTCTGGGATGGTAGGTATCGGCACCTACAGTATCGGTAGCAAGATGCCTACAGTACTCTACGCGTCGCGCGTACAGTCAAGATGTTCACTCCATACGAAACGGGAAGACGCGATAGAAGGTAAAATGCGCGTTTTGGTAATGCTCTTCCGTCGAACATTTGATCTGCTCTAGTCGCATGAAGTTTGTCGGCCCAAGACACCCATGTATTGTCCGCTAGTTGTTGCTAAGAAAGCCAGCGCATCAGGGCACGGTCAGTAACGGTCGACACTCACTCGGATCGGCCCGACTGAAAACCCCGCGCGGTTGCTGGCAACAGCCGCACGGGGCCGGCATTCTGCTGGTTGGCCGAACACCACCCATGGGTAGGCAAGGGCATTCTACGACCACGGGCAACGAAAGGCGAGGGGGAATGGATCACGCGAGAAAAGACTTGAGGCTTACTGTCATGTCGCGAAAGCCAAGGGACGAAAGAAGCCTCGTGTCCTCCGCATCAGCGAGCGTCTCAAGCGACACGATGGCTTGGTGTCCCGGGCTCTGACCCAGTGAGCCCAGTGAGGGCACGATTAACGGCATCTTGGATATTGCTCATGACGACCGGGCGAGGCCAACTACATTTATCCGTGCAAATCTTAATGTAAATGCCGTGCGGCTGCCGTACTCGCGCAAGGATACGGCAGTCGGAGTCGTTCCAGCCGGAATTCGCCGCAAAGCGGCACAGAGCCTTTATGATTCGCTCTGACTGCTGTTTCATTGTTGGTGGCTCAACCATAGGATTACACCGGTAGGCGCGAGGTTAACCAGCGATAGTGTCGCTCTGCTACCTCTTTACTAATAATCGATGGATTCATGTATATCAGAGTAACGATATCGGATTCGCTGAACTGGAGCACGATCTCCCAGTTGTCCATATGAGTGGCGGTCGGGTTCCACCATGACTGCTGAAGACCGAGCCCTCAGTATTATTCGGATTGTTCGCACCCTTTACCGCGTATTCAAACCAGCCGGCCGCACATAGCAATTCCTTTAGGTCGTGCTTCTGGTACGGCTTTGGAAGATGCTTATGGTTATTCTTCCTGCAAATGTAAACCTTCAGTGCGATTTCAACAGCTAAGTGACCTTGCAAAATCGCCCCGGCATAGTGACCGGTATCCAGCAGTTGTTTTGCTTCTCAGGATTTCGAGCAACCTGTGCTGCCTTCAGGTCCTCTACGGACGTGGAGGCAGACGAGAATGAACCCCCAGTCGCCATGAATCGGCCTCCATAGACCACCATTTCACCAATCTCTTGCCAGTGGGCACGACGATCCGGATATTATCGCCGATCCCGTTGGTCCGTCCAGCACCTCCTTTGCATTTGCTAGGGTAGCTATGACTGGGGGGTATCATCCACCCCCGTCATCGAGCCCCAACCCGCTGGCCAGCAAGTCGCACGCTCGTATCTTCCCGCGGCCCGCGGAGCCAGTCCGCGAACCGCTCGGCACAATCGGAGATCGGTCAATCGGCTCATCGTGGCGAGTCGCCAAGGCCCCCGCCTTGAGCTCGATGATGGAATGACCGCCGACAATGACGGCCCCGCATCGGTTGCACATGATCGACGTCGTTCTCACGGTTGGCTGAACTCCACATCAATGACCCTTTGCTTCCCACGGCGGGCGGGTCGAGCCGGGAGAGAGAAGACCCACGGCCGCAGACTAGCGAGCTTGCCCGACGCCGTGTTTGAACGACTGGAACTCACCGCGATCAATCGCCAAGTACTCCGTCTCCGTGAACGCCGCGGACATCCTCGACCGGAAACTGCCCAAGCTCAGAATCGAGAGCGAGGATTGATCGGAGAATCAGCCGCCCCGCTTCAAGACTGGCGTAAAGTCGCCGCGTCCAGCCGGAAGTATGTCATTTGAGATCAAGCGCGACGACGTTAGTGACCAATGCCCAAACCTTCTTGCCTTTAAGTGGTCCATCCAAAATCCGCACCTCGCATGCGTCGCGGATGAATTCATCGTCGTTGTCGGGGAACTTGTGGAACTCAATAACCCTGACCTTTGTGCCAGTACGGGTGTTGGCGAGTTTGCCCGTTGTTTCAATTCCCGATAGCCTTCACGGTCTCGCGCCGCGATGGCTTTCTCGTACTCTCTAAGGCGAAATAATCGGAGCAGACCGAGACATCTATGTGCTCACGGCGCTTCGCCTTTGCTGTAAACAGCCTTGATGTAAAGATACGCCTCGTCGCCGATCTTGGGGATGTAATTGGGATCAGGGCTCAACTCAGGCGAGGGAGCCACGACGTAGTGCTCGGCTTGAGGGTTATTCTCGATCAGCTCTTTGCCAATATGGACTTTCTTCACCAAGATTTCGGCCATGATGGCTTTTGCTTGATCTTGTGTCAGCTTGAGCCGCTTGAAAAGCGCCTCTTGGGCCTTCAGGAAGGCGGCGCCGTCGTCCGCCTTGCGCTGTTCTTCCGGCAGACTGTCCACCACATAGCTCATCCGGAGCCACGCCGTCATAATCTTACGTTTTTCCTTGAAGCTGTAGCCGTGCTCTGGAAACGGCTCGACCGGCAGCGGCCCGCCGGAGACATGGCTCCGAAGAACGAAGGCTGTTCGGTTCTCGTACACCCCGTCGAGGATTCGCACCTCGACCGCCAAGTCGTTGCCGGTGTCGACCTTGACGACCTCGACGGCCACATAATTCTCGACGCCCCAAATCGTGTCATCCACGGAGAGCTTTTCGAGGGCTTTGTCCCCCGTCGTGGCCACCTCCTTGAGCATCAACTCGAAGATAGCTAGGGTCGGAGCCGCAGGGATTGACGTCTCGAAGGATTCGCCAAAATGAAGGTGAGCCTTGTCACCTGGCTTCGGCTCGTACTCGCCGACGCCGAGAAGGGAAAGGACAGCCAGAGCTAGGGCGAGGAAACGAGACGTCATTGTGAATGCTCCATGGACTGATCAGTTCGCTGACGAATGGTCGATTCCCCGCATTTTAGCAGCGCGCACAATGATCGCGAAGAAAAAATTTGGAAAAAATTTTAAATCGCTCCAGAGCAATAAGTCATGATCGGATTTTGCGCAAACCGACATAGGTGGGGGTGAAAGGACATGCACTTGCGCCTCAAGTTCGCGACACAAGTCATTTGCGTATTGTAGTTTATGCTAAGCGTCACTCGTGTCCTAACTGGTTCGTTTGCGAGCTCGTCCGGCACCCAATCGCTTGGCTGGAGCTTCTCGGACTCGGGTACCGCATCGGGGGAGAAGGACGGGCAAGCGCACCGCGAAGCCTTTCCGTCGCTACCGGGCAACGCAATCGATGGCCACGTTGATTTTTGGCGACGAAGAGGGAAAACGACCTGGACGGGGCTACTGGCACGGCGTACAGTTCTGATACATCCCGAGGGGTATTGGCGATGGCGATCGCTCGAGCGCAATTAGTTGATGTGGCCATTACCCGCTGATATCACTGCGTGACGCGCTGTGTTCGCCGCGCGTGGTTGCTGGGAAACGGAGACCACAATCGCAAGGAGTGGATCGAGAAGCGACTCGAGGAACTCGCCGGAATTTTCGCGGTGGCCGTCGGTGGCTTCTCCGTCATGAATAACCATCTGCATTAGCTGTTGCGACTTGATTCCGAAGTCGCTCAAGGCTGGTCGGATGACGAGGTCGTCCGACGCTGGGGACGGCTGTTTCCGCCTCGGGATAAGTCACGTCGGCCGATCCCTGTCGCCGAAGAGTGGGTTCAGTGGCGGCTCTCGGATCCTCAGTGGGTCGCGACCGTGCGCGAGCGGCTGCAAAACCTGGGCTGGTCCATGAAGTTGCGCTGCATGTCCTCTGACCCTGGTCTGGCGTCTCCGTCGGGCCTGGTTTGATGTCAAATTCACGTTCCGGGCCGACAGCGGCTTTTGCCGCTGGAGACTGATGCGGTGGTTCGGTTCCAACGGTGTCGGCTATGCGCTGGGGCTGTTGCCAGCGAGGCGCTTGATTTCTTTGACCAGCAGGTAAAGGTGGAGGGCGTCCGTTGGCGACGGAATGAATCCGAAATGCTCATAGAACCGGCGGGCGTTTTCGTCCTTGGCGTGGACCGCCAGGGCGCGGATGCCGGCGATGTCGGCGGCGTGGAGTGTCCGCAGCATCGCATCCTTGAGCAGACCCGCACCGATCCTTTGGCCTTGCGATCCGCTACTGACCGCGAGCCGGGCGAGCAGCATGATCGGCACGGCATGGCGGGCCAGGCCCTTGGTCAGCTCGTTCGGGCGCGTCCTGATAAGCCACTTCGCCCACCGCCAGCGAGTAGTAACCGACAACGGTCTCCCCGGAAAGCGCTACGTAGGTTTGAGCGGCACCTGCGCGAAGGTTGACCAGGGCGAATCGCGAGAGGAAGCGGTTCAGCTCCTCCTGTCCGCAGTCGAAGCCGGAAACAGCGTGATCGGCCCGGAGCTTCTCGATCCGTAGCGGATCGGCCATCGTCAATCGCCGTGCTCAAAGACGCTCGGTTCCTTGAGCAGGCGGCCGAGGCGGGGGATTTCACGGACAGGGGCGTCGAGCGCTTCCATGAACGCCTTCCAGCGGTCGGCATCGAGGCCGAAACGGGTCCGGTCCGCTAGGGTTTCATCAGCGCGCACTAGTGCGCTCTCCAGCACGAATTCGCTGACTGTCCGGCCCGCGGACTCAGCGGCAGTCTGAAGTTTCTGCTTGGCTTCCGGCGAAAGCCGAAGGTCAAGCTTGGCGGTCCGCGTCGAACGTCCCGGCATGGCAATTCCTCCTTGTCACTTTTCCAGAAGTTAAAGGATAGCATTCCTGCCCGACGTTGTCACGACAAATCATCCCGAGTCAACCCTCTGCCGTACACGCGAGGGCGAGGATCGCCTGGACGATATGCGAAGGCAAACTTGGCCAACTGTCGATCACCTCGCGGAGTGACTCGGCCTCCCGACCCATTTCCGACCAGCGGTATGAGCGGTTTCCGTAACCGCAAGTGCCGGAATTCGTTGCGAAATCTGGGCCGCGGGTGCAATTCCTGCCGTCTCCAATACTTACGTCAACTAACAGCTCTGCTAGTCGGTGACAAGAAACAACGAAACCACTTCCTCGGAAAGGGTCATCGGGTTTTCCGACCCGCCCGGGCGCTCGCCAGTGCTGTCACCTCGGGAAACCTCCTGACGCAAGACGCCGCCCAAATCCTGATATATTCCCGAAACCTCCCCCGCCTGATCCAGAGAAAGGCGGAGGGAACGCCTCACTCGAGGGTGATCGTTTCGCCCAGGTTGAGAATGACGCTAGCGGTCGCCGCATAGGCGGCCAGTAAGACTGGATCGGTTTTCGGGTCGGTCGGGCTCTCGCCATGGCGGATGAGTTTCGTCGCGGCGTCCTTGTCTGCCTCGAAATCCTTGCGGTACCGCTCGAGCCCGCGTCGTAGAACGCCTAGCTCTCGGGGCGTCGGCATCCGCGCCAGCGCCCGGCGGAACGCAAAGGTGATCCGCTCCTCAGGGCTGGAGCCCGCCTGCGTTAATGCGAGCTGCGCCAGTTGGCGCGCGGCCTCGACGTAGGTGACGTCGTTCAAGAGCGCAAGGGCCTGGAGGGGCGTGTTGGTTGGCGCTCGTTTGACCTGGTGTCGGGCATGTCGTAACGGCCTCGTGTCAGCACGAACGTGTCACGCGGCGTGGGACGGTCAGCCATCACCATCACCGAGGTAATGTTTTTGTCATATTCATCCCGTGCTTTTGGTCCGGTTATTTCGGCAGAAGCCGGTGGCGATCCTCTGGTCGAGGCTGGCCGCGGGGAGGAGGTCGCCGGCGATCTGCTCAATCACGAAACGATCGAAGGGCTGGTTGCGGTTGGCATCACCTCGCTGGCGTCTTTGCTGGCAACTCGCCGGATGAGCTCGCTCTCGCCGCTCTTGCCGGGCACGATCACGGCGTCGGTGTCCCGTAGCGCGGATTCCTTGCGGTCCAACCGCAGGTCAGCCTTCAGGTCGACCGAATGTCATTGCGCGAGGTTCTCTGCTGTGTCCGCAACAATTCCCGAGTGCGGCTTGAGGTGACCAAAGTGGTGCATGCAGTGAACAATCTGCAAGTCCAGCGTCTGCTCTCGCTCAAGCCTGTTGAACAATGGAGATGGGCGCATGAGCGGGCCGGTGTGAGAGTTGAATTGCGCCACCATCGCGGCAAATGCTGCGACCGCTGCATTCGCGTTTGATTCTGGCGGATGGACGGTTGCGTCGATTGTACCCATGCCGATGGGAAGTCGGCGGTTGCCCAGAAACTGTTTCAGAATTCTAGGTCCCAACGTGAGCCGAATGATCGCCATCGGTAGCCTCATCAACCACGGCATGGGCGGCGGCCCTTCGAGCGGCGCACGCAGCCAGTCCGTCAAATGGCGACATGTCTGAGCCAGGTCCCAATTGCCGGTCCGATCATAGCCCGCTGACAGGCACCGTCGCGCATAGGCGACGGCATCATCAAGACTGCGAAAATCGAGTCCATGTTCAAAATCAGGCACGGAGTTCTCCCGAGATGGTTTTCGGTCGCTCTGGGGCTTCGCGGTGTCAGCCTTTGTTTTTGGGCTTCGCGGTATCAGCTTTTGCTTTGGTTTTCGGTCGCTCACTTGTATACCCTACGGTAGCGAAGTCTAAATCAGAGTCGGGCTACAAGATCAGCGGGCGACGGAAGCACGGTCGCGATTTTTTGGCCCGTGAACGCGGACGACATTCTAATTGCACCCTCGCGCCAAGACGATCGGCAAAGGAGAGCCCGCGGTAGTTTGACGGTTGGCCCCGGTGCAAACTCTCACCCTCACGGAATCAGATCGATGATCGCGGCCCTGACGGAAGGCGTCAGGCAGTGCCAGCTTGCGACCAACTCCCGGAGTGCCTCAGCCTCGCGGCCCATTTCCGGCCAGCCACTGAGCGTCGTGCCGCAACCACATTTAGGACAAAGTGTTACGTAAACAGGGCCGCGGGTGCAATTCCCGCCGCCTCTACTTCGCGTATTGGAACCCACTTGATTGCAGTGGTTTACGTCTATGAGGGACGCGGGTAAGTTTCCCGCGGCCTTCGCTTCTCGCCGGAATTCAGGATCCATGGGGATTGGCGGAACGCCCTTTGCGCAATAGGGTTGCAGTCATGTGCGCGTCGATTTGGCACGCTGTTCCAGTCCGACCTTACTTCGCCCCGGCTTCCGCCTCCGCGACGACGCGGTCGATCGCTTGGTAGAAATGATCGCCCTGAGGGTTTTTGTAGCGGATGATCCCTTGGGGATCGAGCACATAATGCGTGGGCCAGCTCGACACTCCCCATCGCTTTGCAATCGGGCCATTCTGGCCATCCCACCATGACTGCCAGGTGATGTGCTCTTTCGCGGCGCTGCTCTTCGCTGTGCCGCGGTCGGCATCTGCATTGATGCCGAGCAGGACGAACGGCTTCTTCTCGAGCCGCCGCACCAGCTCGCGCTCTTTGCGGACGTTGTACATACATGGGCCGCACCAGGTGGCCCAGAAAGCAAGGGCGACGACCTTGCCTCGGAAGTCGCTGAGGCGGATGGTCCGCCCGTCGAGGTCTTGGCCCTCGATCTCCTGCGCCACTTTACCCACGACGAGGTTGCGCAGCTTGAATAACTCACCATTCGCGATCTCGCCCAACGGCGTCTGCGGGCGGCGCTTGGGGACCGTGACATCGCCGAACTCATCGACTACGCGATCGAAATACACCTCGGCCTCGCGATCAAGCGCCGCGGGATCGACCTGTTTGATTTGATCGAGGAAACCGCGCGGAGTGGGCGAGTGAGCCTTGACGGCGAGGTCCCTGAGCAGCGGGTCGTCGAGCGATCGGCGGATGCTCGCAAGTCGCGTATAGTGGCGTCCCAGCGACAGGCAAGAGATGCCGCGGATCGTCTTGCTTGAGCTCTGTTCGAGCGCCGTTAGGAGAAACCGCTTGGCCGCGGGACTCGAACTAGTTGTCCCATATGCAAACGCACAGAGCAAACCGATTCGGTCGCCCTCGAACGCTTTGTTCTGGGTCAGGAGGTCGTAGGTGCGTTCGATTTCGTTGTCCAGCCAGAAGTAATAACCTACCACCACGTGGAGAACCGGCCAGGTCAAGGCATCGATCACTCCGGGGTCACTCGGGTGCGCGGCGGCCCATGCCTGGGCTCGGTGAAAGGCCGAGCGAATCAGGTCCCTGCTCTCCTCGTTGATGGCCTGACGTTCCGCTTCCGACTTGGCTTGGTTGTAGCGGGCTTCGATCCTCGCAGCGCCCCGGTCGTACTCCCACTTTACCTCTGCCAGCGAACCCTTCGGCGGAGGGAGAAAAACATAAGCGCCGGCGAAACCCAGTATTGCCGAGGTCGCAAGTAATGCAGCCACCCAGTACCAAATCCATCTCCGAGTTTTCATGAGCCGACCTCACGGCGAGTGCAATGTCTCTACGACATACGTACTACACCTGAAAATAAGCGGTCGCGGTCGGCGGGTCAACGGGGTCGTCTCACAATAGCCGTAGGATCAACCGTCCCACCTGGTCGCCACTCTCGAGGCTCCAGCCGTAGACGCCTTGCATGGTTCGGGCGTTCGGCAATCCCGCTTCGAGGCGGCATCGCTTTTCGCACCGCGACGCGATTGGCCTCGCCGCGCGCCGGTGACCAAATTTAAGCGACTCGATGTTGAGCAACGCGAACATCTCAGGCCCTCGGTCAAATAACGACACAGAGCCGGCAGTAGGCATCGGATCTAACCCCACCGTTCAGTGTGAAATGGACCACTTATCCACCTCGCCCAGGACCGTGATTGCGTCCCTGACGGAAGGGTCAGGCGGTGCCAGATTGCGACCAGCTCCCGGAGTGCGTCATCCTCCCGGCCATGTTCCGGCCAGGCACGGGACGCCAAGTCGTAACCACAATTTGAGCAATGATTTGTGAAAATGGGGACGCGGGTGCAATTTCCGCCGCCCACACTTGTTTCATTGCAACTTATTTTATCACAATGACTTGGCACAATAGGGCGCGGGCAAGTAACCCGCCGCTTTGAGAATCTCAATCTGCCGGTGCTGATCGGAAGCATCTCGCTAAGAACAACTTGAGTCGTTGTTCTCGGAAAGGCGCCGAGTAGATTCGCGTCCCACGCCGGGCTGGTTCTCTCGCCGCCCGAGTTCTTCACCATGGGGATGACGCTGCC
>CAWHKI010000184.1:0-4969 GCA_963829765.1 uncultured Isosphaeraceae bacterium
ACATGGGCGATCGCGAGCAACGGCTTCATGAAGTGCTCGCGTCGTATTCCGAAGCCGGCCGAGACGGGTGCCGCGCCCGACCGCCCAGACGTTGCTCGCCGATCACCCCGACCTCGCCGGCGATCTGGCCGAGTTCTTCGCCGCGGTAGCGTCCACGACCTGGCCGCGCCCTTTGGGAATGCGGCCTTGAGTCGGCCGAGCTTGCCGCGGTGCTTTCGACGACCAACGAGAACATGCCCCTCGGTTTCGTGCCCGACGACAACCGCTTGATCGGTGATTACGAGCTCTTGAACGAAATCGCCCGCGGCGGGATGGGAGTGATCTACCGGGCAAAGCAACGGAGCCTGAATCGAATTGTCGCCGTCAAGGTGATCCGCACAGGCGCAAGTGCCTCTCAGGACGACGCCCGGCGATTGCAGATCGAGGCCCAGGCGATCGCGGACCTCGACCATCCTCATATCGTGCCGATCTACGAGGTTGGCGAAGAACGCGGTTGTAGTTTTTTCAGCATGAAACTGTCGAGGCGGTAACCTGGCGGAAAAGCGTGAGAGAATATCGCGACGACCCCCAGGCGGCGCCCGGTTGATGGCAACGGTCTCCTCGCAGTCCACCATGCCCACGAGCGTGGAATCTCCACCGCGACCTGAAACCGTCCAACATCCTGATCGACGACCAGGGCCAGCCGCTCGTGGCCGATTTGGCCTAGCCCATCGTGTGCAAGGCGACAGCGAGCTCACCGCAACCAGCCACATGCTGGGGCACCCTGCGTACATGTCGCCAGAACAAGCCACGGGGCGGCAAAGGAACGGTGACGAAAGCGGCCGACATCCACGGCCTGGGGGCGATCTTGTACGCGATCCTCACCGGCCGCCCACGTAAGGGGAGAGACACCACTCAAACCCTCGAGCAGGTCAAAGGAAAGACGCCAGAAACCCCAGCACATCAGGCAATCGATCGATCGCCGGATCTCGAGACGATCTGCTGAAATGCCTGGAAAAGGAGCCCGCTCGGCGTTATGGTTCGGCGCTGGCGATCGCTGAAGATCTCGGGCGCTGGTTGAGAAGGCCGACCGATCCTGGCTCGGCCTGCGGGTCACGCCGAGCGGGCGTGGCGGTGGTGTCGGCACCATCGGCATCGAGCGCGATGGCAGGCGCGGAGCTATGCTGCTGTTTCTGCTCATGGGCCGCGCTGGGCCTGATGGGTGCGACGCGGGCGCGGCAGACCGCGGCGCGGTTGCGTGATGAGGTCAGGCGCATGTGGACGCACGGAACGGCGACGGCAATACGTCCATGACGTGAAGCTCGCCAGTCAGCTCTAGGCGGAAAACCGGCCGGTGCACGCGCTAAAGCTTCTCGATCGTTATCGCCCGTCGCCAGGCGAGGAAGACCTCGAGGCTTCGCCTGGCATTACTTCCACCGCCTCTGTCGGCGCCCGGCCCGGAAGAACTGACGGGGCACCAGGGCGACGTCTATAGTGCCTCGTTCTCGCCGGACGGCACAACCCTCGCAACCGCTGGCCACGACAAAACGGTCCGGCTGTGGGACTTTGCATCCCGAGCCCTCCGTTTGTCCCTCGTCGGGCACAGCGATGAGATCAATAGCGTTTCGTTTTCGCCGGACGGGCGAACGCTTGCGACCGCCAGCGATGACGAGACTGTCAAACTCTGGGATGCCACGACCGGCCAAAATAAATCAACCCTCAAAGGGCACAGGGCAGGGCCTTTCACTTTTTGAAGATACCCAGTTTGGCTCTCTGATCAAACCATCCCACCCCCCCCTCCTCTTCTCCCATCCCTCTCCCTCCCCCCCCCTTCCCCCCCTCTCCCCCCTCCCCCCCCCGAAGAGCTTTTCGACTTGGGAACCGTTACGACGGGTTATCTCGGCGATATTCGTCGCGCCTGTGAATCGGAGGAAGCCGATCGCGGCATTTCGGATGGCGGCCATCACTTGGGGACCGGAACCCTTTCGGACCCGGCTTGCATCCTCCCCGAACGTGACGTCACGCACGTAATGGCAACGATTCTCGATCGACCAGTGGCCTCGTGCCCATTGGAGCAACTGACCTCGCCGCAAGCTCCTCGCGGCGCTGGTGATGAAGTAGCGGGTCTCGCTTGAGACCCCCCGTCCCGCTGCACCACGCTCTCAACCTGTCCGACTTGGGCGACACCGGGCCAATCCAGATAGTTATTCAGCGCAGTCGTCGCTGTCAGCGTGCGACGTTCAACACGGCCATGCCCCTTGTCGAGGGTCGTTGTCGTGTCCTGCTCGCTTTCCCAGATTTTTTGCTGCCGAGGGGGAAAAAGCCCCTTCCACTGAAGGGGCGAATGCTGCCTTGATGTCCTGGAGAAGCGTCGGTTGGTTCTCTTTCACGAACCAAAAGTAGTGACCCTCCGCATCAATGACCTGCTGGGAAAGATCGCGTTGGCAGAACATGGCGTCGCCGGTGATCAATCGCCCCTTGAGAACCATTCGTTCGAGCAACCGCAGGGCTGTCTTATGCTCGTTGGTCTTGTTCTCGCCGCCGTTAGGAACGGCTGTCTGGGCCAGCGTCAGCCCCGATTCATGGGCCAACAAAGAGAGCGGTGCACAGCCTTTTCGAGGCCATCAAAGCTGCCACGAACCGCCTTGCCGTCGAGGGCGAGAGCCTGAGGCGGCGAGAGCTCATCCACGATTGGTCGACCCAATAGCGTTTCAGCCCATCGGGTGAGTGCCTGCTCAAAGGCTTTCAAGTTCAAAGCCATCAGAACCTTGCGGATGCCGCCTAACTTCGGAGGTTTGCGCGTGAAGCCAAGCTGGTGCATCAACGCGATATCGTGGTCCTGCCCCCATTGCGCAATCGCCGCGTAACTCTTTGCCCCGCACATGACGGCGCAACACACCAATGCGAGAATGGCTGACAGGGAATGTCGCCGACCGTGCCGACTGCGAGGATCGGGAACATCGGCAAGAAAGGAAAGAAGACTTGCGGCAACATGCGCGTCCATGCGATGCCTCCTTGCAGTAACTCCTTGTAAAACAGGGCCTCCATTCCGCCACAATCTTTTCCTACCCGCCTAGAATGAAACTGTCAACAGCCCTGGGCGCCGGGACCGCGTCGTCGCCGCTTTTTCACACCCGACGGCAGGCGGATTGTCTCTTGCGCCACGAAAAGGCGGAGTAATCCTATGGGACGCCGAAACCTTGCGGCAAGTAGGCTCATTCCGGTCAAGAACGGAACTCTTCAGTCGATGGCGATCTCGCCCGACGGGCGTACGTTTTCGATCGGCGGCGAGCCCGCGGTCATCTGGAGCATGACCGATCTGCGAGAGCTAACTCGACTCGAGGGGGACTCGGGGCAAGTCAATTGTGTTGCCTTCTCCCACGATGGAAAAAGCTTGGTGACGGCTAACAAGAGTTGCGGAATCAAATGTTGGGAGACTGCGGGCTGGCAACTGAAGGGCGCGGTTGCCCCGAGGCGCCATGGTGAAATTGAGTCGGTTGCGTTCGCGCCCCATGATGGATCCCTAACCGCGGTAGATAAGAACGGTATCATTCACCTTTGGGAACTGGCGTCCGGCGCGATGGATCGCATTGCCAGTGGGCAGGACAGGCTTTGGTCAACGGCGTTTTCACGAGACGGCCGTAGCCTGGCTACCACGAGCAGGGACGGCAGCGTCAAGCTTTGGGAGATCGGGGGCAGCCGTACCTGGACTGGGCTGCCCCCCGTTTTTTGGTCCACCCCAAATGGGAGACCGCTAGGGAGAGCTAAATATGAACATCAGATTTAATCATTGTATTCCGGGTGGTGCCCTTCTTGTCACAGGCCGCGCTGAACTCTTTCGGCGTCGCGTATCCCAGTGAGCTGTGAGGCCGGACCGCGTTATATTCCCGCCGGTACCAGAACGCCTTCGCTCGAGCATCCGCGACATCCTCGAATTCTACCCGCTCCAGGAACTCGTCACGCAGCCGACTGTGGAACGATTCGATATAGCCATTCTCCCAGGGGCTTCCCGCGGCCACCGGGATCGGCCTAGTTCCCACACGCGGCAGCCAGTTCACCAACGCTTCACAAATGAACTCCGATCCATTGTCGCTCCTGATGCGAGTCGGCACTCCGCGACGACCAATGACCCGGGCAATGATCCGGCGCACATCGGGTCCGGCTATCGACTCGTCCACGTGCAGCACAGGCACTCACGAGTATATTCGTCCACGAGGGTCAACCACTTGAGAGGACGACCGCTCGCGGTCCGATCATGAATGAAGTCACAGGTCCAGACGTCGTTCTTGCACCGGGCCGGTTGCTGGGTACAGCTATTGGCACTGGTGCCAGGCTTTGGGCCCAGTTTCCTGGGTTTTCTCAGTCTCAAGGGCCGTTTCAGCCCCAGGCTGATCCAGAGCCGCCGGACACGTTTGAGGTTGACCGCCCAGCCCCCGCGTACCAGAAGCGCGTGGATCAGTCGGTATCCGTAGCGAGGATGGCGCCGCGCCAACCGTTTGATCTCCCGAGTCAAGGCGGGCTCGTCAGCTCGGCGCTTCCGATCGTATCGCAGGCCTGATCGAGACCGGCCCATGACGCGGCTGATTCGCCGCTGGGATACGCCGTACTTCTCGTCGAGGTAATCTGCGGCGGCCCGCTGTTGGTCAGGCGTCACCACTTTTTTTTTGCGATGTCCTGAAGCATCGTTTTGTCGAGGAGCAACTCGGCCACCAACCTCTTGAGGCGGTCAACCTCGAGCTCCAACTCGCGGCACCGGCGATCGGTATCGACTTGGCCGGGTGCGTGTCGTTGTCGCCAACGATAATAAGTCGTCTCGGCGATGCCTTGCTTGCGACAGATGTCAGAGACGGTCAGTCCTTTGGCCAGATCGCGGTCGGCTTCACGGAGTGATCGCGCGACCTCGTCGGCGTTCCTTCGCCTTTTCATGGGTTCCTCCAGGGCTTACTCTACCCGGAGACTCCCATTTCGACTGGACCAATTTCCGGGGGGC
>CAWHKI010000185.1:0-27369 GCA_963829765.1 uncultured Isosphaeraceae bacterium
TACTGTTGCCGGCGCCGACGCGTACGTATTGCTCCGCCATCGGCGACGGTGGTGCCGCTGCCGCCATCGCCCGCCGGTCCAGGTGGTGAGTCCCGGTGACGGTGAGCGTGCCCTGAGCCCTGCGAGCTGTGCCGCCGCTCTCGTCCAGCGTCGCTACCGAGGAGGTGCCGTCGAGCGTGAGCGTGCCCGAGCTGATCGCCAGGGTGCCCGAACCGGTCAGGCCACTGCTGACGGTCACGGGCCACCTAGCCGGCGATGGTCACCGGTGCCGGGATCCACCCACATTGGCCGCGGCGATGGTGAAGGTCCCGCCGTGAAGGCCAGCGTGGTCGGCGGCGGCCGAGATCGGCTGGGATGCCCGTCCCGAGAAGGTGCCACCGCCGTTCGAGGTGAGGGTGCCCGACTCGGCGGCGACGGTGCCGGAGCCGCTCTGATCGAACGCGACGGCCCCCGCCGTTGTAGTGACATGCCCACGACGCTGTTGCCGGTGCCGCCGGTCTTGGCGAAGGTCCCCTGGTTCATTGATCGTCCCGCCCGCTGGGCGAGCCGCCGTAGGTCCAGATCGGCGATCGTTGATGATGCTGAAGCTGGCACCGGCCTCGTTGTTGAGCGCGGCGCCGCCGGTGAAGAACAGCCCGCTGTTGTCGTAGGTGCCGGCGAGGGTGGCGGCGCCGTAGTTGTCCAGCGTCCAGCCGGAGAGGTACTCCTCGTAGTGGTGTTGGTCCGCCGTCCCGCCAATCGTCAGCCCGCCGTCGGCGTTGGTGGTGCCCGTGCCCGACATCGTTCCGCCGGTCCAGGTCGTCGTCCCGTGACGGTGAGCGTGGCGGTGCCGCTGAGGGTGCCGCCGGACATGGTCAAGAGTCGCGACCGTTGAGGCCCCGTTGATGGTGAGTGTACCGGAGCTGATGTTGAGCGTGGCGGAGCGGTCAGGCCGTTGGTGAAGGTGACGGCGCGCGCCGTTGACCGGCGAGCGTGCCGGTGCCGCTGGCGTTGACACCCGTGATCGTGAATGTGCCGCCGCTGAACGCGAGCGTGGTCCCGGAGGTGAGCCAGGCTGGACGACGTCCCGGAAAATGACGCCGCCGCCGTTGAGGCTGAGCGTGCCCGACTGCGGCCTGACAGTTCCCGATCCGCTCTGATCGAACGCGACCGCCCCGCTGTTGTCGTAGATGCTGACGACGCTGTTGCCGGTGCCGGCGGTCTTGGCGAAGGTCCCCTGGTTGTCGATCGTGCCGCCCGCGGGCGACCCGCCGCTGGTGTAGATCTGCGAGTCGTTGATGATGCTGAAGCTGGCACCGGCCTCGTTGTTGAGCATGGCGCCGCCGGAGAAGAACAACCCATTGTTGTTGTAAGTGCCGGCGAGGGTGGCGGCGCCGTAATTGTCCAGCGTCCGGCCGGAGAGGTATTCCTCGTAGGTGGTGTTGGTGCGTCGTGCCGCCGAGGGTCAGCCCGCCGTCGGCGTTGGTCGTGCCCGTGCCCGACATCGTCCCGCCGGTCCAGGTCGATCGCCCCGTCGACCGTGAGCGTGCCAGCGCCGGTCAGGGTCCCGCCCGTCAACGTCAGTTCGCCGCCGATCGTGGATGCCGTGGCGATAGATAGCGTATCGCTGCCGATGCTGAGACTCGTGTTCGCATTGGTCGTGACGCTGTTGACCGTGTCGGTGACTCCGGTGCTGAGCGTCACCGTGCCGGTGGAAGTCAAATCGATGACGGCATCCTCAGTCGACGTGGGCACGACACCGCCGACCCAATTCGACGCCGTGTCCCAGCTTCCCCCGGTCGGATGGTCGGTGCTGTTCCACGTGATCGTGGAAAGCACGATCCGATCCTCCAGGCCCTCGATGGCCGGATTCATTCTCCGGAGCCGTCGGCTTCGACATCGGCGAGATTCTGACGAGGGCCCACCTGACCGACCCAGTCGACGTATTTCGACCATAATGCGTACCTCTCCTCCTTGAAGTCCAGGCGCTAGCCTGTTTCCGTCCGATGATGTCGCACGGCCAGTTTCGCAATCTGTTATTCAGATCTAGAAGCATTCTTGGCGGTAACAAACGCGAAATTATCCAACGGGTTGGCGCCGCTTAACGCTTCTGACCGTGAGGGTAGGCGGATTGAATCCAACCATGAAGCGTTTCCAGATTTCACGCCTGGGCCCGACGCACTGCTCGTCGCTCAAACGATCGTTGTTATCACTCTCGAGTTCATCGAGTCTTCATGATCCGTGTTCCATCGTCAGGGTTGCGATCGCGCCATTGCCGCAGATTTCAGCCGACTCCCGATGGTTTTCGACCAGGACAAGGCTTGAGGCGGCTGGCCCGGATTTCTCACCAATGAGAATCGAGGTGCCTGCCCCGTGAAGTAACAAGGTCGTCCTAAGTCAGTTGCTCAACGGGATCGGACGCCTCGACGAACCATGCTTCTCTCTTGGGCTGGGTGACTCTACGGTACTAGACACCATCCGCCAAGCGACCGGACGCGCCTTCCGCGGAATTTCTCAGAATGCCGTTGGGCGGCATAGGATGGCGAGATTGCGCCCTCGGATTCCGGCGCTCTTGGGCGGCGACTGATACCAACCCGACTCGCCAGCGAGAGTTCCGTCGGCAGTCCCCTCGCTGGCGCGTCGGGTTGGTATGTCCAACGTAGACTGCGATCTCTCTACGGCGATTTGCTGGGCGTTCGCCAGAATCTGTTGGTGTAGCGGGCTGGCGATGGCGTGGCAGTGACTGATTGACAGGGCGACCTGCAGCTCTTATTATCACGTCCCTTGAGCAATTCTTCATGGAGGTGGCTCATGATGACAAAAGAAGGATCTTGCGACGGCGTGGCCGGCGGTCCCTCGCAATTCACCTTGCAGTCATGGATCGAAGCGGCCCGACGCGGAGACAAAGAGGCTCTGGGGCAGGTAATGCTCTCGTTTCGAGACTATCTGCTCCTCGTGGCCAACACGCAGATCAAGCCCGCCTTTCAATCGAAGGGAGGGGCCTCGGATCTCGTTCAAGACACCTTCATTCGGGCGAGGCGCCTTCGAAAGTTTTCGAGGCCACTCCGTCGACGAGTGGCGAGGTTGGCTCCGGACCATTTTGCTCCGGCAACTGGCCAATCACCGCCGACGATATGCGGCGACCGGCAAGCGCGAAATCCAGCGTGAGGTGTGTGTCAACCAGGAATGGGTGCTCGGGCCAGTGGATAACAGCGAGACGCCCAGTCGCGAGCTGGCGCGTCGCGAGCGTAAGGAAGCCCTGCTCGAGGCCCTATCCCATTTACCCGATCACTATCGTGAGGTGGTAATCGAGCACCACCAAGACAAGTTGCCGTTCGAAGAGATCGGTCGGCGTCGAGGGATCACCGATGAGGCCGCGCAAGCTTTGGTCGCGAGCTGGGCCGGCTCAGGAAGGAGCTAGGACCGGACTATGACCCGCAGTGACGGCACGCCGGACCAAACATCCTCACAAGCCCTGGACTGCAATAGCGCGACCGGCTGGCGTTTCTGCGATGAGCCGATCGAGGATGACGAGCCGGCGTCGGCGAGCGACATTGAAGAATGTGTCCGCCGTCTCGACGAAGTTTGGCCGCCCGAAGAAAGCACCCCGGCGGAACGCCCCCGCAAACTGGGACGATTCACGATCCTGGGCGAGCTCGGCCACGGCGGATTTGGGGTCGTCTTCCTGGCCGAAGACCCGATGACGGGCCGCCGGGTGGCACTCAAAGTCCCGAGGATCGAGATTCTTTCCGGCGACGACGGATGGCGGCGATTTGTGCGGGAGTCGCGGGCGTCATCGCGATTGGATCATCCCAACCTGGTTCCCTCGCTCGAAGCCGGTGTGATCGGGCCGCTGGGCTACATCGTCTCGACCTACGTCGCCGGGCCGAGCCTGGAACAATGGCTGCGGCACAGCCGGGCGAAAGCGCCCCCGCGGTGGGGGGCCCGATTGGTCGCGACATTGGCCCACGCGATCGAACACGCCCACCAGCGGCGAATCCTGCACCGCGACCTCAAGCCGGCCAACGTCTTGCTGCAAGCCCCGGATAAGCACGGAGAAATGCTGGACCATGCGGCATGGGAAAAAGTCCCGCTCGAGTCGTGGCTACCCCGGATCTGCGACTTCGGCCTGGCCAAGCTGCGTGAGATCGAGGGAGATGAGAGCCATTCGGGTGGCGCCGCCGGCTCGCCTTCTTACATGGCTCCCGAACAGGCCGAATCGCGACGAGCCGACATCGGCCCGGCCACCGATGTCTATGGCCTGGGTGCCATCCTCTACCAGATTTTGACCGGCCGGCCGCCTTTTGCTGGAAAAAACGATCTCGACACGCTGAGCAAGGTGGTAAACGATCAGCCCGCCGCACCCCGACAGCTTCGGCCCGGCATAGCCCGCGACCTGGAAACGATCTGCTTGAAGTGCCTGGCCAAGCGCCGGAGCAGCGCTATCCTGAAGCAGCGGCACTGGCCGAAGACCTGGAACGGTTTCTCGGCGGCCGGCCAATCCTCGCTCGCCCCGTGGCCGTTTGGGAGCGCGGCTGGCGGTGGGCGCGACGCCGACCCACCGTGGCCGCGCTGGTAGCGGCCTTGGTGTTGGCAGCGTGCGCTGGAGTCGCGGGGCTGCTCTGGCATGACAGCCGACTCGGCCAGGTCAACGAGCAGCTTCGCCTGAAGGCCATTCAAGCCGATGAGAGCATCACGAGGCCAATAACCAAAAGGGCCGAGCCGAGGCCCATGCTTACTTGGTCCGGCGCCAATTCGGGGGGCATCAGGTCTTCAGCGCGCAGCAGGCTACCTTAGCCAAAAACTTCGAGGTGGCTCGGCGCTTGCTCGATGCCGCGGGCCCACAGCTGGAGACCTCGGGTGACCGCGGTTTCGCCTGGTCTTTCCTCAATCGATTCGTTCGCGACCGCTTCCAGTTGTTGGAGGGCCACGTCGTAGCGGTTTGGGCTTTGGCCGTGGCACCAGACCGCCACACCCTCGCGTCGGGCGACGAGGGCGGAGAAATCAGACTTTGGGACCTTACGTCCGGAAACTCGCGGAAACTCGCGGGGAGGGGAGGGAAGCGGCTTCAGCACCTCTTGTTCAGCCCGGATGGTCGCTCTCTTGTCTCGTCAACATTTACGAATGGTGAGTGCCTGCTTTGGGATGTTCCAACGGGACGACTCCGTGGAAAGCTCGAGCAGACGGGTTCCGATGGGGTGTCTTCGCTGCTTTTTACAAGGAACGGCCGGAGCGTGGCCGCCGTCCGCCGAGGTCTTGGACAATTGGGACTTCCTCTCGTGGGTTTCGATATCACGGGCGTGGCCGGCGAAATGCCGTTTGTCGGCTCAAACGATGCCAAGGCAATCGCGGACGAACTTACGGATCAAAGACTACAAGATCTTGCTGATCGTCTTGATGACGACACGCCGAATCGCCTGGAGTCGCTCGTCGCGTGGAAGCGATCCTGGGTCGAACGCCCACCGCGAGGAGTCGCCGGAACACGGGACAAGAAATTGGCCGTAGTCGGATTCGGCGACGGTTCTTTCGCTGCGTACGGCGTGGCGTGGAACCGGCGTTTCGCACTCGGCCGCATCAACACACAGGGGACGGCAATCGTAGTTTTCGATTCACCTACGATCAATGAAAATTATTTCCGTGGGGAACGAGCGGTTGAAGCGGTTACCTGACGCCTTGGTTCCCGCCATGTCTAGGCGGCTCGAAACGGACATCGTCGTGCACAAAGGGGCCTTCGACCCCGCTGCTTTCAGCGCCGATGGCCGCCGACTGGCGATCTGGAATGAAAAGGCGAGTCGCCTTGAGGTACTCGAATTGGCGACGGGTCGAGGGGAGTTCGCGTTCGACCTTGTGCCGCTCCGCGATCTGCACTCGATGACGTTCACACCCGACGGCGAGGCGTTGGTTTTTGGTGAACTCCACGGGAAGATCCGAGTCTGGCACCTGAACTCGCCTCACAGCCCACAAACTTTCCGCGGGCACGCCCCAAAGGAAGCCTGGTCGGTCGCCTTCTCACCCGATGGCCGAACGCTGGCCTCCGCGGGCGACGACCAACTTATTCGCCTCTGGGACGTGGCAAGCGGGCGAGAGACGGCTGTGTTGCGCGGGCATGGAGCGATGGTGTCCTCGATCGCCTTTTCCGCGGATGGTCGCATGCTGGCCAGCGGCAGCTTCGAACGCAAGACTTCGGTGATCCTCTGGGACCTGGCGACCGGCCGGCGGAAGTTCACACTGTGTGGGCACACCGCCTATGTCCGTGAGGTGGCTTTCCATCCCGATAGCCAAAGCGTTGCCTCCGTCGGCGACGATGGCAAGTTAATGCTATGGGGCTCGAACACGGGCAAGCCCACTGTGGTCATCTCGGAGCACGCGAACAAGGCCGCGTGCGTCGCTTTCAGTCCGAATGGAACCATTGTCGCTTCCGGGGATCTCGATGGGCGGATCATCCTTCACGACCTCGCGACCTGGAAGGCCCGAACGATCGAGGCCGGTGCCGAGGTCCACGGGCTCGCCTATTCGCCCGATGGAACGCATCTGACCGCGGGCCTCTTTGGGGGCTCGATCAAAACTTGGGACGTTGCCTCGGATCGCCCGCCCCAGAGCCTTTCCGGCCATACCATGAACGTCGAAGCCGTGGCCGTTTCGCCGGACGGGCGCTCGCTCGCGTCGGGAAGCATGGACGGGACAGTCCGCGTCTGGGACGCGCGAACCGGCCAGGAGCTACTCTGCTTGACCGACTGCAAGGCCCGTGTCAACTCGGTGGCCTTCAGCCCCGATGGCTCGATCCTGGCCGCCGCCGATCACAGCGGGGCCGTGACGCTCTGGCGGAGCCGGGCGAGCCGCTGAGCGGTCGAGGGTTTCTCGCGGGGGTCGTCACGGGCGTCGGACCTGATTTCTCGCGGGGGTCGGACCTCGCGGGGGTCTCGCGCTTGAAGCTACATGGGCGACTTCTGCCAGTTGTCAGCCTTGGCGCAACAAGGCACGGAAGCCGGCTTGCTCGAAGTGGTGATCGCCGGTGAGGGCGTCGGTCAGGCCGCGATCGGTCATGACGACGAAGGAGACGCAGTCGGTGAGGCTCCACGCCTTGTCTGGGCGACGCTCGAAGAGGCCCAGCCGCGCGTGAAGGCGTGATCAAGAAGGCGTCGGCGAAAACTGGTTTCATGCGCGAGGCTTGCCGTCGGCGCGATGATTATGTTGTTCAGCCAGGTCGGCGGGGAGCAAGCGGGCCTCCGGATCGGCCTCGACCACGTCCGCGGGTCATCCGCGGGGTCAGACCCGGTAAACGGCCGGGGCGCGCGGCTTCGCTCGGCTGGCGGCGAAGCGGTGAGGGGCAAAATGACCCGAATCGAGTGGATTTTGACCGATTGTAGCGATAATCGGGCTGACACGCTGTAACCCATTTAAAAATCAAGGCTTCCGTCATTTTTTCTGAATTTTCCGATTATTCTGCTGACACGCCATAACATGTTATTCAGCAGTGTTTTACGGTAATTTTTCCGGTCGTGCCGATTATCCTGCTGACACGCGGAACATTAATGGTTGCATAGACTTACGGCTCGGCGAAAATTCCGCTTGTAGGGCCGACACGCGGAAGTCACACGTACGGAAGCAGTTGCGTCACGCACCGTTTTTGTGGCCAGCGAGGTATCGTGCGCAGCTTGTCGGTGCCGGGGTTTACACCCCGGCCTTTATGATTTCGCCGCTCACGCGGCTTGGATGAACCAACTGTTGGTGGGGTACAAGCATCGGCCGCCGGGCATTCCATCCGCATAAGCCGATTCTCGCGGCGGCAGGTCACGACGGGACAATCAAGCTCAGTCGAGCTGAGGTCCGGGGAGCGAATAATAACTCGCACGCATGTGTGCTCGGCTTCGTCAGGATGATCGAACCGTGCGCAATGATCGCGAACAAAAATTTCGGAAAACTCTTTAACTTTATCCAGAAAAATAGGTTATGATTGAAAATTGCGCGGCAAACTGGATAGGTGCATTCACGAAATTTGCAAACCGTGTTATATTGTAAGGTAGAAGGACTGGGAAAATTGCGCCGAGTGCTCGCCGCCGAATCGCGAGCGAGTGGCGACCATCAGGTCGAGTTGGTTGGCAGGAGCATACACCAGCCCTGGGAACGTGCGTCCGCGGAGATCACGGAAGCGCGACGTCATTTCGCCGTTTCGTGATTCGTTGTGGCTTCACTTGCAGATTCACGTTGGGCTGAGCTCGCTTACGCTGGCGGCGGGTGATGGGTGGCGGGTGGCGGGTGATGGGTGGCGGATGGCGGGTTCTAGCAAATGCCGATTCACAATTACCTGAGCTCGCTCTGGGGGCGTTCATGCCCCCACGAAGGCGCCAATGGCCCCTTGCGGCGGCCCGTTTTTCGTGCCCTGAACGCGAGTGTACCCGCCCCCTCGCCGAATTGTCCTAACCCGTCGTTTCCGAATGGAGTTCTGAGATGGGGCCCCGCCCAAACCGTGCCCTTTCGCGCCAAAAAGTGCCATTTCAATGAATAAGCATCAAAGAATACAGGATCAGGCAAGGTCGCATGAGTGCAGCAAAATCCGGAAATCAAACGTTCCGCCCTTCGACGAGATATTCGGGGGGCACTAATATAGAGACGATCCGTGCAGCCGGGATACCGCGTCGGGGTATCGAGAAACCAGGCGATGGTCCTGTTCCGACGTCAACTTTCCACGAAATGCCCCGGCGCTCCGCCGCCGGAAGGCCATTCTTCTGAGAAAAAGCGAGGTTCTATGATGAAAAGATGGGCAGGATTGGTGTTCGCCCTTCCGTGTTTGCTGGCGGGGTCGGCGCCATTGGCAAGGGCCGACGACCCGCCCAAGCCCATTCGGGCGCTTTTGGTGCTCGGCGGGTGCTGCCATGACTATGCGCACCAAAAGGATATTCTGACCCGGGGCATCACGCGACGGGCTCACGTCAAGTGGACGGTCGCCTACGATCCCGACACGACCACCCGCCACAAAAACCCGGTGTACGACAACCCCGACTGGGCAAACGGCTTCGATGTCGTCGTCCACGACGAGTGTTCTTCCGACGTCAACGACATGGCCACGATCGACACGATCTTGAAGCCCCACAAAAATGGCCTTCCGGGTGTCGTCCTTCACTGCGCCATGCATTGTTACCGTACCCCTGGCTGGAACCGGAGAATCGCCACCCCGTGGATGCAGTTCACGGGCCTGATCAGCACCGGCCACGGTCCGCAGCAGCCGATCGCCGTGCGTTACGTTGACCGCGACAGCCCCATCACCAAGCCTCTGAGCGACTGGACGACCGTCAATGAAGAGCTCTATAACAACGCCGCCGGCAAGCTCGAGCCGACGGCGAGCGCACTCGCCCGGGGCAAGCAGGGACGCGTGGAGACGATTGTGACCTGGACCAACACCTACAACGGCAAGACCAAGGTTTTCGGTACAACGCTGGGCCATAATAGTGCCACCGTCGGCGACCCACGCTACCTCGACCTGGTCACCCGCGGCTTGCTCTGGGCAGTGGACAAACTGAATGACCGATACCTGAGGGACCCGGACGTGGTGGTTCCGGAAGACCTCTCGAAAGGGAAGCCGGCGACGACATCGTCCACGCAAAGCCCCGACCACTCGCCGGCGGCGGCCGTCGATGGTGATCCCGCGACGCGATGGTGCGCGGACGGCCCGAGCAGCCCGCAATGGTGGCAGGTCGACCTCGCCAAGCCCGAGGACGTGACCGGAATCCGCATCGTCTGGGAGCAGGATAATGTCGATTACCGGTACACGGTTGAGGGCTCCGAAGACGGCAAGTCGTGGGTGATGCTCTCGGACCAAACCAAGAGCCCCGAGCGCGATCAGGACCGGACGCACGAGTTTCTCGCCAGAGGTGTTCGGTACGTCCGTGTGACGACCACCAGATTAAGAGAAGGCGCCTGGGCCAGCATCCGCGAGGTTCAGGTTTATGGAGCCAACAAAGTAGCGGCGACGACGACCCAAACGCCAGCGCGGCCGCTCAAGCGAGCCGGTACCGACGCCCTGCTCGACGCGGTCCGGGCCCCTCGTGGGTTCGACGTGACCGTGTTCGCGCGACCGCCCGACATCAGCTATCCGACCTGTCTGGCGGCGGCCCCGACCGGCGAGTTGTACGTCGGCGTCGACGAAAATGGCTCGCTCGACGCCAAACGAGGCCGCGGGCGGATCGTCAGGTGCATCGATGTCGACGGTGACGGCAAAGCGGACAAGTTCAACGTGTTCGCCTCTATGGATAGCCCCCGCGGTGTCATCTTCGACGCGGGCACTCTCTACGTGCTTCACCCGCCCGATTTGACGGCTTATCACGACGACAATGGCGACGGCGTGGCCGACCGCGCCGAGACGCTCGTCAAGGGGATCGGCTTTGACTTGAAGTTTCGCGGTGCCGACCACACCACCAACGGATCCGCCTGGGAATCGACGGCTACATTTACATAGCCGTTGGCGATTATGGGTTCAAGAAGGCGGTCGGCAAGGATGGCACGGCGTTCCCGTTCCGCGGCGGCGGCGTGGTCCGCGTCCGTACTGACGGCACGGGCCTCGAGGTCATTTCGCGCGGGCAGCGGAATATTTATGACGTCGCGATCGATCCTTATATGAACCTGTTCACTCGCGACAACACCAACGACGGCGATGGTTGGGACGTGCGGCTCAGCCACGTGGTATCGACCGGGCATTTCGGGTATCCGTCGCTGTTCAAGAACTTCGCCGATGAAATCGTCCAGCCCCTCGCCGACTATGGCGGCGGCTCGCCGACCGGCTCGCTTTACGTCGACGAGCCCGGCCTTGCCCGCGCCTTATGGCCATGCACTCTACACCTGCGAGTGGGGCCGCGAAGCGGTCTTTCGGCATCCGCTGGCGGCCCAAGGGGCCGGCTTCAAGGCCGGCCAAGAGCCGTTCGTCATGCTGCCGCGGCCGACTGACATCGACATCGACGGCCAATCACGGATCTTCATTTCATCGTGGCGAGGCGCGACGTTCACCTACGCGGGGCCCAACGTTGGTTACATCATCCGCCTCACCCAAGCCGGTGACACGCACCCGCCGTTTCCCAACCTCAAGGCCGCGCGCCGATCGGACCGCTTGTCGCTTACCTCGCCGCACCGAGCCAGGTCCTTCGTGTCGCCGCGCAGCGTGAGATCCTGCGCCGGGGCAAGCAACCCGCCGTCGATGAGAAGTCTGGAGGCATTGGCAAGTGCCGACGGCCCGCTGGCGCCGCGTGTCGCGGCGATTTTCGCGCTCGAACAGCTTCTGGGACGCGAGTCGATCGGTACGCTCGTGAAGCTGGCCGCGCGATCCCACGGTGCGCGAGTTCGCCCTGCGTGCCTTCGCGGATCGCAAGGAGGATGCGGCATCCATTCCCACGCAACCGTTTGTCGACGGTCTGACGGATTCCAATCCCCGAGTCCGACTTCAGGCGGTCGTGGGCCTGGGCCGATTGGGCAAGGCCGAGGGGGCCGAGGGCCTCGTCGCCGGACGGCCGACGGCGACCCGCTCGTCGCTCACGTGGCGGTCAAGGCCCTGGCGGCTTTAAATGCCGCAACGGCCTGCCTGACAGCCTCGCCTCTCCACACCGACGCTGGCCCCGGGGCGGCGCGAGCCCTCCAAGAGATGCACTCCTCTCAGGCCGTCGACGGCCTGATCGCCAAGCTCGCGACCTCACGCGATGCCGCCACCCGCCGCCTGGCGTTCCGGCGCTGTGCCGGCTGGACCACCGCGAGGCCGACTACGTCGGCGACTGGTGGACGACCCGTCCGGATACAAGCGGCCCCTATTACAAGCCCATCACGTGGGCCCTGACGAGCAAGATCGAACGAGCACTCGGCGAAGCGCTGAAGCACGCTGACTCGCATTCCGCCAGCGAGTTCACGGTCGAACTCATGCGAAACAAGGTCGAAATCGAAGGAGCGTCAGCCATCGACATTGACCTGGCCACTCTCGAGCCATCGGCTCGGATGGCAATCATCGACCTGGTCATCACCCGGCGGTCGCTGCCCGAACGCACCGAGCCGCTTTCTCGAAAGCATGGCGGTATCCGATCAAGAAGCACCAGCACTTCGCGCCAGGATTGTGTCGGGCCTGGTCCGCCATCAACGCCAGTTGGCGAGTCGTGTGCTCGCCGCGATCGGACGCCAGGATAAGCTCCCTTCAGCGCTGGTCGACGTTTGGCGGGAATACGTCCACGACGCCGGCCATGCGCGGCGAGTCGGCGAGTTCCGGAGACTCGCCAGCGAGGAAGATCCTGCGTTTCGCGAGCTGGGTTATGCCGTGCTGCTCGCCCTTGAAACGAACCCCAACACACCGGCGAAGGCCAGGTTGAACGCGGAGCGAGCGATTGAGTCTGCGTGGAGCACTCCGCGCGGCGCCGCTAGCTTGCTGCGAACGATCGGCCGGACTGACGCGGTGAACTATGCCTTTCAGGTTCGGAACTACTTGAAGGATGAGCATCGCGAAGTGAAGGAAGCGGCGGCCTTCGCGGCGGCGCGGTTGAACCTCGACGACGACATGGGCGGAGCGGACCGGGGGCCCAAAATTGCCTCGATCCCCTTCGAGTCGGTCCTCGCCGCCGCGGCAACGGAAAAGGGCGACGCGAAACTGGGCGAGCGACTCTTCCAGCGCAGGGGTGCATCGCCTGCCACACGGTCGCCCCCGGTCAGGCCCCGAAGGGGCCGCCGTTGCTCGGCATTGCCGACCGTTACAAGCGTGCCGAACTGACCGAATCGATCCTGAAACCAAGCGCCAAGATTGCCCAGGGCTTCGAGCCGCAAAAGATCGCCGTCACCGACGGCCGTACCTTGAGGGATTTGTCGTCCGCGAGTCGGCCGACGAGGTCGAGCTGCGGGACGGCCAAGCGCGATTGTTCATCGTGGCCAAGAAAGACATCGACGCCCGCGTGAACGGTCAGGTCTCGATCATGCCCACCGGCCTGGCCAACGCGCTCACGATCCGCGACTTCTCCTCGATGTTGGCATATCTGGAATCGTTGAGGTCGAAGTAAAGAGGGCGGATCGTAACGGTCTACCTGCCGGGCGTCGGCTGGCTGCTTGTGCCGATCCGGGCGATCCGAGCTTTCTGAACGGCGATAACAGGTGGTTTTTCAGGGGCTGTTCAACACGTAGAGCTGGCTAACCGTGCTTTCTCGGCCGGCCCTCGGGACGAACGGTGTGCTCCAATCCGAACCGGCTGACCGTCCGTCTCACCCAGTCGTCGTTACCAAACGGGCGGCTTCGCTCAATGCTCACCCGCACGCGCTCGAGGTCCTGCGCCGACAGCGGGGTGTTGACCCGAGCCGTCCAGTTCGACGGACGCTCGACCGGCCAAGCCGTGAGTACCGACTTGATCGTCTGATCGCCGTGGGTCCGCACCACAAACTGCTGAACGGCCAAAGTTGGGCCTTCTCAACCAAACCAGCCGCCAGAGGCGCACGCTCGACATGCCGCAGCAGCGTCAATAGGATTTCATCACGCTGGACAAGGAAGCTCTTGTACCGAGCCTGGTACACTCGGCCTAGTCCCGCTTTTCGGTGTGAACGTTTCCGCCGTATGGCGTGGGTGTGCGTCAGCCATCGGAAGAAATCCGCCAGCTCCCCCTCTTTGCGGGGCCAGACCACGAAGTGCCAGTGGTTGGGCAAGAGTGCGTAGCAAAGGATGCGGATCGGGTGTCGCTGGTGGGCCTCGATGATGAGTCGCTGAAACGCCTCGAAATCGGCGTCGCGGCTAAAGAGCCGCGTTTTCCCGACCGATCGGTTCAGAACATGATAAATGTGCCCGCCGGGAGCCACTCGCGCTGTTCTTGGCATAGTTCGGAACAATAGCAAAATGCTACAGCCGCGGTCAATGATGGTTCCACCCGCCGGGTCTTGATCAACAGCGATGACCCAGTTTCCGCTCAAGGACCAGCACCCAGCCCCGACCCGTTTTTCACAGCTTTCCCACGGGCTTGGCACGGTTGTTGCGTAGTAGGTCTCGACGGAGGTGAATGATGCGAAACCAATCGGAAATATGCGTAATGCTTTCTGATGAACTTCTGGACGTGCTGCAAGACCAGGCGCACCTTCTTCGCGTGCCGCTACGATGGATGATCGCCAGCTTGGTGTGCGATACGATCGAGACCGTGACCGAGCCCGAGGCGGTCTCTGTGTCGCGAAAGCATTGAAAACCTGAGCGGCGCCAAGGAAAACCGAAGACGACGATCGTTGGAGCATGAGAAAGAAGAACCCAATGAAACAGCCGAACATTTCGATTTACGGGTCCAAGAATTGCGCCGACACGATACGAGCGATGCAATTGCTGGATAAGCACGAGTTTCCTTACGAGTTCAAGGACCTAGACGAAAGTCCGGAGCTCAACGCCTATATTGCCAATCTCAACAACGGTGTTCGCAAGATGCCGGTGATCCGAATCGACAACGAGGTGATGATCAATCCGTCGGACGCGGAGCTGGCGAAGGCCGTGGAGCGAGCGGCTGCCGAGCGACAGTAGAGTTCTTCCAATATCGACGAGTTCCCGAGAAGGTGTCGTCGGCTCGCCCAGATGATCAGTTCTTTTGGCCCGTGGCTGAGCGGCTTGCGGCCAAGGTTGAACTGCCATGTGGGGCCGTGTAAGGTTGATTCGAATCCGAGAGCACGTCTTGGCTGACGGGGGCGGGAGTCCCACTCTTTCGGGCCGGCGACGATGTGGAGGCTGCGCATGCCCCTGGAAGCGATCGGCGGAATGATGGAGCGGGCGGCCTCCATGGGCTACGCCGTCGGCTATTTCGAAAGCTGGAACCTGGAATCGCTGCAAGGCGTCGTGGATGCCGCTGAAGCGACTGCTTCACCGATCATCGTGGGCTTCAACGGTGCCTTTTTGTCCGGTCCACGAGCGAACCCGGAACGGCTGGAACTTTACGCGGCGCTCGGTCGCGCCGCCGCCGAGTCGTCGTCCGTGCCTTGCGGCTTGATCTTCAATGAATGCCCACGCGACGACTGGGTGTTGAAGGCGATCGATGCGGGTTTCAACCTGGTGATGCTTGCCGAGCCGGCCGCTCCGCACGCCGAATATGTCCGTCGTGTTGCCACGATCACCCGAGTGGCCCACGAGCGAGGCGTTGCCGTGGAGGGAGAGCTGGGCGAGCTTCCGTGCGGGGCCGCGACGGAAGGCGCAGCGCCAGCGGGAGGAACTGTCACCGATCCGGCAGGCGCGGCCGAATTTGTTGCCGCCACGGGCATTGACTTGCTGGCCGTCAGCGTCGGCAATGTTCACATTCAGACGCGCGGCCAGCGCGGTCTGGACCTGAAGCTGCTGGAGGAGATCCACCGGCGAGTTCCCGTGCCTCTGGTCCTTCATGGTGGAACGGGGATCTCGGCCGACTCGCTGAGGAAGGCGATTGCGCTGGGGGTGGCCAAGGTCAATTTCGGCACCTATCTTAAACAGCGGTACTTGAACGCGGTCCGAAGGGCGCTTGGCCGCGACTCGGTCGATCCCCATCGCCTGTTGGGTATGGGGGGACCGGAAGATGTGTTGCTAGCCGGCCGGCTCGCGGTGCGCGATGCCGTCCTCGAGCGAATCGAGCTGCTTGGCTGCCGCGGCCAGGCTGCACCTGGTGGGGGCCGATAAATGATCGAAGTGCCGATGCGAATGCCCGACCTGGGCACGGTTGACGACACGATCAAAGTCGTAAAGTGGCTGGCCGAGGTCGGTCAGCCGGTCGAGCGCGGTCAGCCACTCCTGGAAGTCGAGACCGACAAGTCGATCATTGAGCTCGAGTCGCCCGTGACCGGCACGCTTGAGATGATCAACGTTCCCGCGGGGGGCGAGGCCGCGGCCGGCGAGGTCATCGCAATGTTCGCCGCCCATGACGCACAACGGACCAAGCCGGTCGCGCACCAGGCGAAAAAGGGCATGGCCGCGGCCGGCGATGTAGCGTCTTCACCCGAACGGTCGAATGCCCCGTCAGTGGCGACCGTCGGCCCGCGTGTTTCGTTTTTCGAGAAGAACCGGCAAGCGCGCATGGAATCTGGGGCAGGCTCCGTCGCCTCGGCGGATTACTCGCGCGAATTCCTCCTCGAACTGTACCGACGGATGGTATTGATCCGCGAGTTTGAGGACGGAGTGAAGTTCCTGTTCCTTGAGGGAGCGATGCCCGGGACGATCCACCAGTGCCAGGGACAGGAGGCGACAGCCGTGGGTGTTTGCGCGGCGCTTGAGCCGACCGACACGATCACCTCAACGTTTCGCGGTCACGGACACGCTCTTGCCAAGGGGCTCTCGCCCGAGAGTCTTCTCTTCGAGCTCTTCGGTGCTAGCACGGGCTGCTGCCGAGGCAAGGGAGGTTCCATGCACGTCGGAGACATGGAGAAGGGCATGGTGCCGGGGATCGCCATTGTGGGGGGAGGGATCCCACTAGCCGCAGGAATGGCCCTGGCGCTTAAGATGCAAAAACGCTCGGGAATTGTCGCGTGTTTCTTCGGCGATGGTGCGGTCGCCGAAGGGGCGTTTCACGAGGGGGTCAACCTCGCCGCCATCTGGGACCTTCCCGCCCTGTTTGTCTGTGAGAACAATTTGTACGGAGCGTCAACGCGGGTCGACCTCGTGATGCGCAACCCCCGAATCGCCGATCGAGGGGCGGCCTACGGCATCAAAGGAAAAACGGTCGATGGCAACGACGTTCTGGCTGTTTACGAGGCGGCCCGCTCAGCCGTGGCGGACTGTCGGCAGGGCCGGGGCCCGGTTTTGCTCGAGCTCTTGACCTATCGCCGCACTGGCCACTCCCGGCGCGACGCGTGCCACTATCAGGCGAAGGAAGAACGCGAGGCCTGGTTCGCCCGCGACCCAATCGACCGCCTGGGCCGGCTCTTGGTCGAACGCGGCCTCGCCCGAGCGTCCGAGCTCGAGGACATGCGAGCCGAAGCCCAGCGGAATTTCCAGGCCGCCGTCGAGCTGGCGCGACAGCAGCCGATGCCGTCCGTCGAGGAGCTGACGACCGATGTGCTTGCTTGACGACGATGTCCTGACTGGAGATTGCCCGTGAACTTCAACCCGTTTGACGTGGCCACGAAGGAGCTGGTTTGGGATGACCCGCCCGCCGTGCTGGGGCGATGTGGAATCACGTTCGCCGGAACGGTCGATGTGATCGATTCCGATATCACAACCCTGACCGCCTCCGCCGACAAAGTTATCCACGTTTCGGATCCCGAGCCTTATCTCGTCGACATCGAATTGCAGTCCTATCACGAATCGAGCCTGGTTCGGACGCTTTGGTATCGCCAGGTCGCGCTCGACTACCGGCACAATCTGCCCGTTCTCACCGTGGTTGTCCTCTTGCGTAAGGAGGCGAATTCCCCGCGCCTGACGGGATCGTATGAACGCAAATTACCGGACGGATTCCAAACAAACCGCTATAATTACAAACTGCTACGGCTCTGGGAGGAAGATCCCGACCTGTATCTGAATGCGAGTGTCGCATTGGTCCGGCTTGCTCCGCTCACTAACGTGAACCGGAGCGACCTGCCAAGCGTGGTTCAGCGGATGAAGGAGCGGATTGGAGGGGAGTCGCGATCCCGTGCCGCTAAGTTGTTCGCCGTCTCGTATCTGCTCATGGGCCTGCGTTACGAGGATGAATTGTCTGACCAGTTCTTCGAGGGGATAGAAATCATGACGGAATCCACGACGTATCAGAAAATATTGAGGGAGGGCCATAGGGAAGGCCGTCAGGAGGGCGAGAACTTGGGCCGACTCCAAGAAGCTCAACGAATCCTCCGCCTTCAAGGGACCAAACGATTCGGCGAGCCGAGCCCGACGATCGCGGCCGCCTTGGAAGCAATCCAAAACGTCGAGCGTCTCGAAACTCTCAGCGCGCGAATCCTCGAGCCCGACCTTCACGACTGGGACGATCTGCTGCGCGGTTCGTGAGGATCGGTTCTTGCGTATCGAGGGCGCACCATGCGACAACTCAGCATCGCCGAATCATTACGCGAAGGCATCGCCGAGGAAATGCGGCGCGATCCCGCGGTCTTTTGCCTGGGTGAGGATATCGGCGTTCCCGGCGGATGGGGGGAGCGTTCACCGTGACCCTGGGACTGGAACAGGAATTTCCCGATCGAATGCTCAACACCCCGATCGCCGAGCTGGGTTTCTTCGGTGCGGCCGTCGGCGCGGCCATCATGGGAATGCGGCCGATCGTCGACGTACAGTACGGCGACTTTCTCTTTCTGGCCATGGACCAGATCGTCAACAACGCGGCCAAGTTGCGCTATATGTCGGGAGGCACGATCAAGGTTCCCGTCGTGATGCGGGCCCCGATTGGCGCGACGGGCCGCGGGTCGCAGCACGCGCAGAGCATGGAGCGCTACTTCACCGGCGTGCCAGGGATCAAGGTCGTGGCGGTCTCCAATGCTTATGATGCCAAAGGCATACTCAAGTCGGCCGTCCGTGACGATAACCCCGTGTTGATCTTCGAGCACAAGCTGCTCTACGGTTCCAAAGGCGCGCGCACCGAGCCCGGGGCCGTCGACGCGACCAGCGAGATTCCCGAGCATGATTACACCGTCCCGCTCGATCGAGCCGCGGTTCGGCGGCCAGGGTCGCATGTGACCATTCTCGCCTGGCTGTTGATGGCTCATTTCGCGCGCCAGGCCGCGGACCTTCTCGCGGTGGAGGGTATCGACGCTGAAGTGATCGACGTCCGTAGCCTGGCGCCTATCGACTACGAAACGATTGGAGCATCCGTGAAAAAAACCGGGCGAGTCGTCGTCGTGGAAGAGGGGCCCAAGACCGGCGGTGTGAGCGCCGAGATCGCCGCGGGGATCACCGAACGGTTCGGCGACAGTCTCTTGGCGCCCGTAGTGCGCAGTGGCCTCGGCCGACGTGCCCGTGCCTTTCACGCCAGTCCTGGAAGATGCGTATCGACCTGACCCTGGCCGGATCAGCGCGGCGGCCCGAAGAATCATGAATGTCTGACAGACCGGCAGTCGTTTCCAATCTCCCAGATGAGCCCGCGGCGTCGAATTCCGGACGGTGAAGGAGCTGATGTTGAAGGCGAAGGCTATCGTTACAATCGCCATGGTTGTGCTCGCAGTGACCGCGCGGGTGTCGACCGCCGCGATCTCGGCGGATCGTTCCTCTGCTTTTCGCTTGCCCTCGCGACAGGCCACCCATGGCGGCCGCCGTTTGGGCTCGAACGCGTCGGGCAGCCGATCGCGGCTGTCGTCGAAACCGACACGCCGCCCGAACCCGCGGGTTACATGATCGAAGCCTTCGCGCGGCAAAAGCTCGTTTCCACGCAAGCAGTGCATTTCTCAAAAAAGCCCCCGTACTTCGCCCGCGTGCCGCTCGACGGGGCCGTCACCGTCGACGAGCTGGTTCTGCTGGCCAAGAGAGATGAATCCGCTCCGCCGATCGAATTGGCCCGTCAGGCCATCCATGTCCCGGTTTTTGAGGCCGAGGCGGTCGCTCAACCCGACATGATCAAGAACCCCGTCGACCTCGGAACGATTCTCGTTCCCGCGGGCTGGTTACTTTTGGGCCCGGGGCAGGGGGGAACCATCGAGATCGCCGCGATCAGCCGCACCCGCGAGTTGCCGAGAGCGCAAGCGAAGGCGTGGTTCGATGCGGCGCCCAAGCGAGTGGCGACCTCCCGTATGCCCTTGCGCGGGCGAAAAAAAGCGAATGGCGCTCAAGCTGCCCGATGCCCCGCCAGACGGCGACCGCGATGTGCTCTCGATCGTCGTGGAGGATGGCGCCGGCGGCGAGCTCTGGCGCAAGGCGATTCCCGTGATGCTCGTGCGAAATCCCCGCCGCCCGCCGCGATTCGGCGCCACGTACGAGCGGCTGCGGTACGACGCGCCGATCTCCGTGCGCCAGCCGGGTACAGGAAAGTTCTCGAGCATGCGTTACGAAGACGGCTGGAAGCCCGAGCTTCGCGACATCGTCGTCTGGTTACCCAATGGAGGGCGGTTCGTCTTCTGGCGAGGTTCTTCGTATATCCCATTTTGGGCGGGCCTTCACAATACCGGTGCCTGCTATGAATGGGCCGAGATCATCTCTCAGCCTCAAGGGGCCGTCGATTGTGTCGAGCCGCTCATGGACAAAGAGCTGCGCTATAGCCGCGTCGAAATCGTCGAGTCGACGCGTGCCCGCGTTCATGTGCGCTGGTCGTATCAGTCAACGGATTTCGAGTACAAGGTGTGGGGTGACGAGGCCGTCGAGGATTACTACTTCTATCCCGATGGCTTCGGGACGCGGGTCGTTAACTTGAAGGCTGACCCGAAAAACGATTACGAGCTCAGCGAATTCATCATCCTGACGCCGCAGGACGCTTATCCGTTCGAAGTGTTACCGGATGACCCGGTCGATGCTCTTTACCTTGACGGCCGCAAACGTCGTTTTCGGTTTCCGAACCCGACCGCCCCCGAACCGGCGGAACGGCCGGGCGAGAGCAAGCAAGCACCGGCCCTGTACCGCCTGCGGTTCGGCAAGAACGAAAAGCTCTCAGCGGTATACTTCAACGCGAACGAAACCCAGTTGCCGGCGGTCGTTTTCGCGCCCTTTTCGATAAAAACCAGATGGTCACTCCGTGTTATTGGGGAAGCCATTGGCCGCTGGCGAGGGGAAACTCAACGGGGCGCACGATCGACGACCGCATTTACGTGACGCCGACCCACAACAGCGTCATGAGCTGGGCCGGGCGCCGCCCGCAACCGCTGGAATCAGCGGATGTATTCACGAT
Organism: uncultured Isosphaeraceae bacterium; assembly: GCA_963829765.1. Classification (GTDB taxonomy): domain Bacteria; phylum Planctomycetota; class Planctomycetia; order Isosphaerales; family Isosphaeraceae; genus CAWFRS01. The sequence continues at coordinate 20,702 of CAWHKI010000185.1, forward strand.
CGACACACTGGGTCGATCGAGGCGAATGTCGGTGCGAAAATGGGCGTGGCTCATTGGGGCGAGTGATGCGAGTGACGGGCGGCTCGTCGATTGGGCTAAGAGTTTCGCCATGCCGCCGTCTCTCGATATTCGTGGTGCTCGCCTCCAATTCTCGGCCTATGCCGCCGAGCGCCGGGCGATTCGGTTTGAAGTGCTCTCGAACGAAGTCGAAATCACGATCAAGCCAGGCACTCGGTGTATAAACCCGGTGTTCGAATTTGAGAACGCTTCGAGTGCCATTGCGAACGTTACGCTGGCGGGCGGGGCGATCGACGCCGATCGTTATGCGTGGGACGGGCACACGCTGTGGCTCGACGCGACGATCAACGCGCCGACGGAGCTGCGGATCACATTCAGGTCCCCAGCGAGTCGGTCGCGGTAAGTGTCCCGGCAGGCGAAAATCGACGACCACCGCTCGTGCCGTCTTGCCCGGCCCGACGGTAACGACAACCGCTCCTAGCGACGGGTCGGCCAGCTTCTCTGCCGTGACGAGCCGAGCAGCCTGGAGATGCAGCGTCGCCTCTTCGAGGCCGGCATCATCAGCGAGATCAAGCCGCCGATCGCTGAGCTGACCCCTTATTAGAATCGCCAGGCCATTCCGGTCCGAGGGGAGCCCCTCTCCGAGGCCGTCATCCGTGAGCGTCGCTAACGTGTGTGCGGTGCGAAGATCGCTGCCGGGTTGGCCGCTCTCGGTACTGCCGAGCAAGCGATGGCAACAAAGTGGGAAGCTGAGCCTAACACAAATGTGCCAATCCACAACATCAACTGTGCCCTCTTTACATTCTTCGTGACCTTTGTTGCCTTCTGTTCAAAGTTCGAGTTGTCTCCGTATCCGTTCTAAGTCTTAACCGCCCGCGACGGAATTCGGAGCCTTCTGTTGTATTTGGACCAGCGGAGCAATCAACGCGACTTCGTTCGGGTTGACGTTGTTCAGCACGTCGTCACTGGTAACCAGGTACCAGTCGTCGTCTGAGCCGACCGTACCAAAGATCTGATCGACCGCCGCGCTGCCAAACACAGTTGTTCCCGAGATCAGGTAGTTGCCGCCGTTCGCGGCCACAGGGCCGTTGGCGCCGCTCAGGTCGGCCACCCGCGTGGCGTAACTGTCTGATGACGACCACTCCGCCAACACCGCATCGAGCGCGGTTAAGCTGAGGTTGGTCGTCCCGCCAATGAAGAGGTCGCCGGTATTGCTGCCCAAGGTATACCCCGCTGGCCAGCCGTAAACCGTGTCGGCACCCGTGCCGCCGATGATGAGTTCGCGGCCCTCGGCGGTTGTACCGCTCGTGCTGCTGCCTACTGGGATGGCACAGTGGGCGTAGATCGTGTCGTTGCCCCCACCGGCCACGATCAGGTTATTGCCTCCCTCGCCACCGTCGCCACCGAAATTGCCGTAAATGGTGTCTTGGCCGCTTCCGGTGAGGAGGGTGTTATTGCCTCCTTCGCCGCCGTCGCCGCCGAAGTTTCCATAAATGGTGTCGCTGCCATTGCCCACCTCGATGAAGTTGCTGCCACCTTTGTGCTTCGGGTCGTTGCCACCCATGTTGCCGTAGATGGTGTCGTCGCCATTGCCGGCGACGATGGTGTTGTTTCCCCCCTCGGCACCATCGCCATCGCAATTGCCATCGTTGCCGTAGATGACGTTGTTGCCGTTGCCGACGGTAATGGTATTGTTGCTCCCCTCGGCACCATCGCCATTACCATAGTTGCCATAGATCGTGTTGTTGCCGCCGCCGGCCGTGATGGTATTATTCCCGCCTTGATATCCGGAACCGCTATAGTTCCCGTAGATGATGTTGTTACCGTTGCCGACGGTAATGGTGTTGCTTGGGTCCTCCGCCTTCCCAATTTGACTGTTGCCAATCCCATTGCCATAGATGGTATTGTTGCCATTGCCCGCGACGATCGTATTGGCACCTCCGCCTCCGATCACCGTGTCGTTGCCGTTACCCACGGTGATCACGCTGGGGATCGTGGTGAGGCCGCTGCCGTCCACCACGTCCGCATCGCCGGCGACATCATACTCGTTCGCCACGACGCTCCCGGTCACGCCCGTGATGGTTGTCGTGAAACTGGTCAGGGTTCCGGCTAACTCGCTCACGGTGATCTGGACCGTATCCGTATCCGTCTGCGTGAACTGCACCTGGTCGCTGCCCGTGGTGCCAAACCAAACTAGATTCTCGTTGGGGCCGTTGACGACCAGTTGGTAACCGGCCACGTCAATCCTCGAGGTCGTGATGGGAAAGGCGCCCGTGGCAGACACGTCGAACGTGTAGTCCAGGCCCGGGTTGCTGATCGTCAAGCCGGAGAATGTGGCCACGCCGTTCACGGCCTGGACGGTCAGCGTGCCACCCAACGTGCTGTTGCCGGGATTGTTCGCGAGCGACAGCGTCACGGTGCCGTTGTAAGAGGTATCAAGCTGATTCTGCGCGTTGATCTTATCGACCGTGAGCCCGAACGTACTCCCGGCCACAACGCCGGGCGGTGGTTGGGTCGCGACCGGCGGTGGTGCAGCACTGAGACGGTAAATGGCCGAGTCGCCGTAATCGGCGATGAGCATGTTGCCGCTGCCGTCATAAAGCACGGCGAGAGGATTATCAAAATCATCGGCGATGATGCGGACGTTGCCCGTCGTTGGATCGACGGTCACCAAGTCGTCGTAGGTGATGGAATGGCCGGTGGAGTCGGTGACGGTGCTGTTATAGCGGGCGATGAACGCGTCGCCCTGGTAGGTGGCCGGGAACGTGGTGCCCGTGTAGAAGGCAACTCCGTCGGCCGAAGCATGGGCCCCAGACCCTGGATATGGTCGATGTCAGACTCGTTGTACTCGGCGAAGCCGCCAGGCGGCGCGACCAGGTTGTCGAAGGTGGTGGAGCGGACGCCGTGCTCGGCGAAATTGAAGAATCCAGCTTCGATGGCCGCCTCGGAGGTCACCGAGGGATTGTCATCCGCGGCGTCGTTCCGCCAGTTGGAGTTGTTGTAGCCATAATCGGCCAGTGGCGCATCCTCGAAGAACTGGTCATAGGCATTGTTCGCCAGGTCCGGGCCAGGGGCCGGGTCGCCGGTGGTGATGCCGTAGAGTAGCCCAGTGGACGGGTCGATGGTGCCGTTGAAGGTCCCGTCTGATTGCGAGCGATTGAAATTGTTGGTGAACCACAGGTTGCCGGAGCCGTCCAGGGCCAGGCCAAATGGATTGCGCACGCCGGAAGACTGAACGATTAGCTTGTTGACGGCCGTCGAGGTATATGGGCCGGCGTTGGAATAGTCGGGGTCGCTATTGCTGGTGGCAACACCCGTCAGGCCAAAGCCGGCCGAATCGGTGACCAGGCCGTTGACCTGCTTGAGATCGAGGATTTCGGAGATAGTGCCGCCATACGCCATGTCGCGGGCATCGCCGGGATTGGGATAGCTCAGGGCACCGTCCTCGGTGCGCACACCGATGCCCACGTAGAGCGTGGAGGTGCCGTCCGCATTCTCTTTGATGATGATCTGGTCCGCCTGGTGCCAGCCAGCGGGGATGTTCTGGACTATGATCGTGTCGGTGCCGCCGTTGGGTCCACCCCAGACCCCATTCTGATCCTGGGTCAACACGCGCAGGTTCGAAACGTCATTGCCATCGATGGTGCGTGCGGTGTCGGTCAAGTACATGCCGGTGACCGTCTGCACACCCGGCTGGCCGTAGACTCCGAGGCTGACGGGGCCGAAGCCGATGCCGAGGGCGCCTCCTGTCGAGACCTCGGTACGCTCGTCGCAAAGCCCGCCGGTGGGGCTGTAGGCGAAGCTCTCGACGCTGGCGGCGTTGGGCCCGCTGAAATTGGCCAAAGTCATATAGAGCCGGCCGTCGGGCCCGAAAACCATCTGTGCAGGGGGACCGTCGCTGGCGGCGCCAATGTTGGTTATTTGCAAATCCGGTTGCAGGACCACCGGAGCCGGCGTCAAGCGCCTCTCCAGCTCTTCAACGCGGAGTGAGCAAATGACGCGCGGGTAATGACGCGATTTCACGGTGAACCTCTTGCAAAGTGTACGGACTCGTTCGAGCCGCGATGAGCGAGCGGATCGGAGCAAGATCAGGTTATAGGGACGGTTCAACGGATGCCACGGAAATGGCCCGTCTTTCAGACCGCTGTTGAAACGGGCGGCTTCCCGTTCAGCTTGCCCTCCGAATCGAGGAACCGCCCGAGATCGGCGTCCGGCGGGATCACTAACAGCCCGCGGTCGACGAACCGTAGGCTCACCTCAAGCCGGTCCAGGCAGGACCGTGCGTCCCGCTCGGGGATTCTACCGAGTGAACGGTAGCGCCGTGCCCCCTGCCAGCAGTAGACGATGCGGTAACGGCCGTCGTAGCGTTTCTCAAGCGAGGCCATAGCGTCGTTCCCTCCACGAAAAGGTACCGTTGAAGCTGGCGACGCGACTGCGACGTTACCCCAACCGTTTCCCCTGTTTTTCCCCTGAAACGGGAAAGAGGCCACGGCTCTTGCCACAACTCCTCTTGAATTCGCGACTTCGATAAGACTTGGGGCCTAGGATTTCGAATCTAAAAGGGTGGCGTTTTGCTGGCATTCGACTCGCATTGCATTCACGTCGCAAACGTTTGAAACGGTGAGTGTTAAAGGAAAACCACGCTTCGATCGCATTGTACGCATGTCGCGTTCGCGTGGGCAATACTGCCCCCAATTTGCCCCCATTTTTTGGAGGGCGGGGCCAAGCACCTGAAGTCGAAGACCAAATTGCATGCCGCCTTCCGCCCCATGACACCCGACGGAAGAGCCTTTTCGGAGGTGACGGATTCCTTGTGTCACTTGTCAGGCATTGAGATTTCCTCAGTCACGCAAACTCGATCGGCGCCGTGGTGCAGCAGTTTATCCCCTTCGCGCCGTATATTTTCCGGAGCTCTGGATTTCGGAACGAGTCGAAAGATGACGGTATTGCAGAAAGGGGTCAGGATTGCAGAAAGGGGTCAGGAACCGGATTGCAGAAAGGGGTCAGAGAAAGGGGTCAGGAACCGAGGGAGGGCAGAGAAAGGAGAAAGGGAGAAAGGGGTCAGAGAAAGGGGTCAGGAACCGAGAAAGGGGTCAGGAGAAAGGGGTCAGGAACCGTTATTGACATTCGGAGCATGATCCATTATCCTCACTACATGCCAAGACCGCGACGAGCGGCGGAGGGCGGCCTTGTCTACCACACCCTCAACCGCGCCAATGCACGCCTGCCTATCTTTGAGACTGACGAGGATCATGCCGCGTTCGAGCGCATCCTCGCCCAAGCCGTGGTGCGACACGAAATGCGGCTGCTGGCCTACTGCCTAATGCCCAACCATTTTCACCTCCTGCTCTGGCCGCGTGAGGATGGTGACCTATCCCAGTTCATGCGGTGGCTCACCGTGACGCACACCCAGCGCTGGCACGCCCACCACCGCACCGCCGGCACCGGCCACCTCTACCAGGGCCGGTTCAAGTCATTCCCGGTGGAATCGGACGACAATTTCCTGACGGTGTGCCGCTATGTCGAGCGCAACGCGCTGCGGGCCAACTTAGTTGAACGAGCCGAGGATTGGCGATGGGGCAGCCTCTCGGCACGACGGGCGAAGGTGGGACCGATCCGCGAAATGGAGTCATTTTCGATCAACAGGACGGCAGCGCACTTGGTGGCTGGACAGGGTACGACGTGGTCGGCGCGCACACCCACGTCGCTCGGCACGTTGCGAAAAACGCGGAGTCAAATCGAGCCAGCAGTTGGGCGTGGCAAAGCTTGGAACGGACGGGCCGCCCAGGCGCTCGAGCTGGTTGAGCTCGGCGTGGTGGACGGGGCCACCGCCAATTCCTCGCCACGGACCGCCACGGGCCACAAACAGGATGACCAGACCGCCAAGTCGAAGCCCCCCGCAGGGAGCTGCTCGCGGATTCTGGATCAGAGCCTGGGGCCAACGCGAGCCCGCTCTTCAAGGAACCGGCCGCTCGAATCACCCAGCACAATGGCTGGGCTTGCTCGAGGGTTGGCTGGACGATCCCCGCCATTCACGCCAAAACTAACTCACTTCGCATCGAACACCCGATCCGAACGTTGACGTACCGCCTTCAGTCACTCGTCGGGCGAATCAGGATCTTTATCTTTCATGCGAGAACTGTCTCCTTGAATAACGATGCCCACCCCGTGATTAATCAGCCGGTCGATCAAGGCCGTGGCCAGGGTGTTGTCCACATCAAAGAGTTTGCCCCATTCCCGGAAGGCTCGGTTCGTGGTAATCACGATCGATCCAAACTCATAACGGACGGCGACAACCTGGAACAACAAATCGGCGCTACGCTTGTCGATGGGCAGATAGCCCAGCTCATCGAGGACGAGACGAAAACGGATGTATTCACCAAGCACTATCAATACACGAATTAAACGGCGCTTACCAGTGCACCGCGATCATGGGAAAAACACCAAGAACAAGACGCTTGCTTGCCAGTCGATCGCTTCTCGAGAACAAGACAGAGAGACAAACGGTCTTCTCAACGCGCCGGGAACAAGAACCCCGCGCGATGCTCACCAGACGATCGTACTACTCGAGAACAAGACAAAGAGATAAACGGTCTCGTCTGACACGCTGGGAACAAGAACACGAGAGCGCCGCTCACCAAGTGATCGAA
>CAWHKI010000186.1:0-27686 GCA_963829765.1 uncultured Isosphaeraceae bacterium
CTGCCCTCTCCTTTCGCGTGACCAGATTTCCGCCGGTAAGGTGCCGACGGCGCCGACGATCGCCTCGATGATGGCGGCCCTCGAAGTCCAAGAAGCACTCAAGCTATTGCACGGCATGCCCGTCGCGGCGGGCACGGCTTTGGTCTTCAATGGAGTTGCCAATCAGTTTTATTCAACGCGCTTGCCGTTCCGCGACGATTGTCTGAGCCACGAAACCTATCCCGAGCCGATCGAGCTGCCGCTCGGCCGGACAAACACGGTGCACGAGCTTTTCAATGCCGTCGGGCCGCGATTGCGCGGGCCTTTGAGCCTGGTGCTGGACCGCGAGCTGGTGGTCGCGGTCGACTGCCCGCGCTGTTCCTGGCGAGGCGAGGTGATGCGGCCGCGTGTCAGGGTCAAGGCGTCGGAGGCGATCTGTCCACAGTGCAATGACTCGGCCCGCCCCGAGTTTGTGAGCGTCGTCGAGGCGGGTTCGCCACTCGAGGCCGAACCGCTTTCCCGTGTGGGAATTCCCCCTTACGATATTGTGAGGGTCGATGGAGCGGCCGAGTCGGGATTCTTTCTCCTGGCCTTGGACCGTGGAGAGCGCGACACGGGGTGGGGACTAGGCGATTGAGCGGCGACGAGATCACCTTCGGCGAGATGTCGGTTCGCGAGCCCGAGCGGCGGCAGCGGCCGGACCGCGACCGGAAGTTCGCGTGTCTGGCCTACGAAGTGCCCGGCGTGGCGGACCTGCCGATCTTTCTCGATCACCGCGCCGCCGATGCCATCGAACGCCATGCTTTGTCCGATACCACCGTTGAGCTGGGGGGCATCTTGATTGGCAAGGAATGCCTCGACCACCAGACGGGCCAACCGTTTGTTTGGATTTCCCACTGGCTCGAAGCCAAGCACTACGCCAACACGCAGGCCAGCTTCACGTACACTCACGACTCATGGGAAGAAATCACGCGGCAACGCGACCTGAAGTTTCCCGATTTCGACATCGTCGGCTGGTATCACACGCATCCCAGTTTTGGGATTTTTCTCTCGCACCATGACCTATTCATTCACCAGAATTTCTTCGCGCAGCCCCTTCAGGTGGCTTATGTGGTCGACCCGATCAACCAGACGCGTGGGTTCTTTCAGTGGCGTCATGGGGCGATCGCCCAGGTCGGCGGCTACTACTTGGTCGCCGATCGCGCCGATCGGCTCGCACTCGCCCGGCTGGTCAACGACCTGGAACAACTGCCCAATTCCGAAACGAACTCCGGCGGAACTTTCTCTCCTCGTCTCGAGGCGGAGCTGATCAACATGCTCAGTCGACCTGCGATTCATCGTGATGTGACAAACCCGCTCGAAAGGGTTCAGATCGGGGCGGTCTTTGGGCTCTTAGGCACGGCCCTCGGCATGCTCCTCATGGCCTTGGCGTTCTGGCTCTACCAGATCCACGGCCGCATCCAGGAACAAACCGATTCACTGACGACGCTGTCGCGTCTGGTCGAACAATCGGCGGCCAATCAGCGCCTTGTGGGTGACATGGTGTTGGAGAAGGTGGCCGGTGAAAAGCCGGTCGGGTTCGACTCGCTTTATGAGAAAGCCTTCAAGGCCCGCGAAGACGCCGAGCGCCAACTCGGCGTGCAGCGCACGATCAACGAAACGCTGGCCGGGCGTGCCCGAGAGCTCGATACGCGCGTGGCGAATCTCTCCGCCGATCTTGAGGCCGCCAAGAAAGACCTCGCTCGTGCCGACAAAGACGCGAATGATGCCCCGAAACTTCGCGAGCGGAATGCCAGGCTCGAAGCGTCCAACCAGCAGCAAAAGGAAAAACTCGATCAGATGACCCCATACTTCGAGAGTGCCGACGGCAAGAAAGTCGCCGCCATAGAGGGAGAGCTGGTGCGGACGCGTTACGCGGCCATGAGCGGCTGGGGTGTTAGCGCGCTTTTGTGCGCGGCCCTGGTCGCGCTGTACGTTTACTTCAAGCCCCTCGCCGCCGATGCCGCGGCCGGCGGCGATCGCCCATCCCATCGCATCGAGTGAATAGAGAGCCATGCCTAGCGATCAAATTGTCCCAGGAAGTGCCGTTGGCCGTCGGGCGCCAATGTACGCTCGATCTGCCCATATTCTCACGCTACTTGTTTTTATCTACATACTGGTGTTCACGACGGCCTGGGGCCGTTCTCGCGACGCGGGCATTCTCACTCCGAACGAGCATGGCGACGCCAAGGTAACCGAGGCCGACGACCTCACCCCCGTTTCCGTCCCGGCGCCCACCACCACGGCGATGCAGTATTACCGGAGCGGCAACGTGCTTTGGGTGATCAACCGATTGTGGGCCTTGATCGTTCCCGGCGCGCTTGCTTTCTCCGGTCTCTCGGGCCGGCTCAGAAACGTGGCGCGACGACTCGGGGGTCGCTGGTTCTTCACCGTGGGTCTCTACATGATCATGCTGCTAGCGATCATGTATGTGATCGATTTTCCATTGTCGTATTACCAGGGATTCGTCCGCCAGCATGCCTATGGGCTGTCGAATCAAACTCTGAGTCGTTGGTTGCGACACTCGGTCATTCGTCTCGGGGTCGACATGGCGATTGCGTTCGCGCTTGTATGGGTGCCTTATCTGCTTCTGGCTCGCAGCCCGCGGCGGTGGTGGTTATACGCGGCGATGCTCTCTGTGCCGTTTCTGTTTATCACGATGTTGGTCGTGCCCGTTTTTTATGACCCGCTGTTTAACAAGTTCGGCCCCATGAACGACAAAGAGCTGGAGCGGTCGATATTGGCCCTGGCGAGCCGGTCCGGGATCGAGGGAAGCCGGGTTTTCGAGGTGAATAAAAGCGCGGACACGAATGCCGTCAATGCGTACGTCACGGGCTTTTGGCAAAGCAAGCGCATCGTCCTTTGGGACACATTGATCAAGAAGCTCAATGAACGCGAACTCCTTGTCGTAATGGGCCACGAAATGGGACATTATGCTCTGGGCCATGTGGTTCGATCGATACTGATGTCTTCGATTCTCACGTTTGTCGGGCTTTTCCTGGTCGACCGAGTCGGCCGCTGGCTCGTCCGCCGCTATCACGACCGTCTCGGCTTTGATCAGCTCGCCGATATCGCCTCGGTGCCGCTCATGATGATGTTACTCGAAGCGACGTTCTTGGTCCTTAGCCCCGCGGCGCTCGCTTACAGCCGTCACCAAGAGCACGAGGCCGACCGTTACGCTCTCGATTTGACGAGGACCAATCATGCCGCCGGCACCGCGCACGTCAAATTGCTGACGGAAAACCTGGGCAATCCTCGCCCCGGACTGTTCTACAAGATCTTTCGGGCCAGCCATCCGAGTGCCGGCGAACGGATTGATTTCGCCAATTCGTATCACCCGTGGCGCGATGACCGCGGGCCGGGCCCTTCGCGGTAGACGAACGGCAGCGAGTCTGAGCGGGGTGATCTCACGATGCGGTCCAGCGTTTCACGGTGTGGCGAGAGCGAGCAAGCGGGGTCGGTGGAAGCGGCGTCGCCTGTGAGCAAGGCGGCTTGGCATCGGCACCCGCCGAAGTCCACCTCACGGCGGTCGCAACTGCGGCAGGGCTCGGGCATCCAGCCGGTCCCTCGGAAGCGGTTGAACGCGTCCGACTCGCGCCAGATTCCATCGAGCGACCAAAACCGGACATTGTCGAAGCGCAGGCCTGGGATGGCTCCAGCCGTCGGACAGGGCAATACGTCGCCAACCGGGTTGACCGTAAGGTATCGGCGCCCCCACCCGCCCATACAGTCCTTGGGACGGTCGCCGAAGTAATCAGGGCGGACATAGAGGATGGTCATCCGGCCGTGCAGGCGGTCTCCAGCCTCCGCGGCGATCGACTCGGCGCGCCGGACCTGGGCGAGTTCTGGCAACAGGCGGCCCTGGTTCTGGTACGCCCAACCGTAGAATTGGACATTCGCCAACTCGAGGCGATGGGCCCCCAATGCCTCGGCGAGTCGAATGATCTCCTCGACCCGGTCGATGTTTTGGCGGTGAATCACCACATTGATTGTCAGGGGCAGGCCGAGTGCCCGCACCCATCGAGCAGCCTCGAGCTTCGCGGCGTGGGCCGTCACGCCGGCGATTCGATCAGCCAGGCCCAACTCATCGGATTGAAAGCTGATCTGAACACTGTCAATCCCGGCGAACTTGATTTCTTCGGCCCGCCGCGGCGTGAGCCCGAGCCCGCTGGTAATCAGGTTTGTATAGAGCCCTGCCCCGCCAGCGGCAGCGATGAGCTCCGCCAAATCAGTACGGAGGAGCGGCTCGCCTCCAGACAGCAGGGCATGAAGCACGCCCAGTTCCGCGGCCTCTTCGAACACTCTGCCCCACTCCTCGGTGGAGAGCTCGTCATCGACACGGTCATACTTTAAGGGGTTAGAGCAGTACGGGCAGCGCAGAGGACAGCGGTGCGTCAGCTCGGCTAGCAAACCGAGCGGGGCCGGGTCGGTGACGGGGGCGTCACTCAGCCCGGAAGAACCCGAGGTGTCGGGCGAGCGAGTCGTTGCAGACAAGCTTTGCAGCGAATCGACGATATCGTTGCACAAAACCTCGACGGGGGCATCATACGTCTTGCCCAGGATCGATGCGATCTCGTTTACGCTTCGTCGGCCGTCGCAGAGGCCCAGGATGGCCGCGCCCGTCTCGTCGAGCCAGACCCCCCCCTCGGGCCAGAGAAGCGCCGCCCGGCTGTCGCGGCGGCGCCGATGAATAACCACCCCTTCGGCCAGGCAAGGGCGCGCGAGTGCATCGATGGGCGAGGGGGCGATGATCGCGATCACGACGGGCCTCCACTCGTTGACACCACCCGAGCCCTGGCGTCGTCGGCAAGGGAAGGTTCGACCGGGCCTGCGCCATAGGCCGCCATGATGGCATCTAGCACCGACCAAAGGATCCCGCATTTCCGCTCGAGCGCTGCCACGGCGCGCTCCTGCAAGACACGGGTGGTACACCGGGTCAATGTCAATTCGAGCCCTTCCTCCGAGTCAATCACCGCCTGCGTCAGGCGTGACCGGAAATACTGAAGCCCCCAGTCGGGCACCCAGGTGTAATACCGTTCGAAGGCCCGGATCCGTTCGGCCATCAGGTCCGGGACGAAGAGCTCGGTGAGCGACGAGGCGACCGCGACCGGCCAGGGCTCATCCCGGGCGAGCCGCACGTACGACTCCACGGCCGCACGAACGGCGGGCAACACCAGCCGCTCGTCCAGCAGGTCGCTTCGGGCCAGCCCGACGGCCTCCCCCAGGCGTAGCCAAGCCTCGATGCCCCCCTCGCCTGGACGCTGGCCGTCGTGGACGAGAATGCGCCTGACCCAACCTCTGCGGACCTCGTGGTCGGGACAATTCGCGAGGATGGTGGCGTCCTTGATCGGGATGTTCTTCTGGTAATGGAACCGGTTCGCCACCCAGCCGCGGATCTGTGATGGCGTGAGGAGCCCTTCGTTCATCGCGAGGTGGAACGGGTGCTTATCGTGATACGCGCGTCGCCCGACACTACGCAATTGGTCGAGGAACTCGTCGCGTTCCCAGGAAGACTGGCCGGCGTCTACCAAGTCGATCGGTTCCTTTCACAAGGCGAACGCAGCCCCGTGCCGCTGGTTCAAAGTTCGAACTCGAGCCCGTCCCAGCCGACTACAACGCCAGAGGCATCGACCTCCCGGCGCTGGGGCGAGTCGTCGAGAAGTATAGGGTTCGTGTTATTAATATGCAAGTAGATTTTTCGGCGAGCCGGGAGCTGAGCGAACTGGCGCAGACTACCGTCTGCTCCCCCAACCGGCAGGTGGCCCATCTTGGAGGCGGAGGCGGCGTTCACGCCCAGCGCGGCCAACTCGTGCTCGGACCAGAACGTCCCGTCGAGCAGCACCGCGTCGCAACTTTCCAACCGCTTGAGCACGTGCTCACCAAGAGTGGCCGCCCCGGGCAGCACAGCCAACCGGCCGCGCGATTCCTGGTCTTCAATGAGATAGCCGATGCAGTCGCCAGGGCCTGGGTCGACCCGGCCTTCAAGATACTTTGGCGGCTTGCCCGGCGCGGGGAAAGCCTCAAAGAGAAGCCCGCTCGGTCGACCGTCGCGACACGGCAACACGTCGAGCCGCTCCGGCGGGACGCTCCATTCGATGCAGCAGTAACTGCTAAGAACTTCGTCTAGTCTGAGGCCGTCGCACAGAGCGCGGCGCACCGCCGTCGTGGCATGGATTCGGAGGTCGCCTCCTTCGCGGAGCATGAACAACCCGAGAACGTGGTCAAGATCCGCGACGGTGAGCAAGATGCCTTCCACGGCCCTGCCGCGCATCAACCCATCGCGCCGCAGCGGGGGAAACGATTCGATTTGCGCCGGTATGTCCGGCGAAGCACCGACCAGGAACCATTCGCGCCCGTTGGCGCTGATTGCGACGCAGGATTGCAAGCGAGCCGACGCACGCCCCGTGCCGGACCTGACCTCCTGGCAGTTAAAACAGCCACAATTCCATTGGGGAAACCCTCCGCCGGCCGCAGTCCCCAAAAGCCTCACTCGCATCAGGATCATCCCGCAAAACTCGGCGAAGCGGCAAAAGACCGCGCCGCCAAAGTCCGTCGGTCCGGCCGTTCCGGAGGTCGTGCGTATTGACGGTGTGGATTGAGAGAAAACCTACCGGTTCGCGCAAGACGGCGGTAATCCCCGCATAAAGATTTCGGCCGTCGGCTCCATCGCCGGGGCCTCTCGTCGCCCGACGCTCGCCGATTTCCGAGAGAAAGCCCTGGCATCTTCCGCCCCCGCGTAGGCCGTACACTCAGCGTTCGCGTCGAAGGGTTCGAAGGTGGGTTTTGTCCATTGTCTCATCGTGTTCGCTCCCATTAATAATCTGTGGTGCCAGACGTCGAAATCGCGGAATTTGTTCAGTACAAGGATAACCTGGTTGTGACAGGAGAAACAAGAACATTGCAGCGGATACTGCAATTCAGATGTAAGCCGGCGGGGTATCCCGGGGCGGGGGTTCGCGGGGCCGGGGTCGCCATCGTGGGGCGGAGCGTGCTGCACTGGCCTCCGTGTTTTGGCCATTCAGCCCGCCGATTTCACGGCCGTTGATGAAGCCGCGGTCCACCAGCAGGTTCCACAAGCATAGTCTCGCTGCTTCTATGTCAGCCAACTTTCTTGTGCGCCAAAGGGCGAGGAAAATGTCGGGCGCCAATCGTGTTCGGCACGCCATTTGTTGAGCGATGTGATCTCGATAACCGAGCTCGGTTTGTAGTTCTATTTGGGGCGGGATTCGCTCTCAAACACCGTTGCGACCTTCGTTGAAGGCGGTTCCTGAAGGGCTTTCAGCTCTATTTGGGGCGGGACCCGCAAAGGCAGGGCCGTCTCTCGCCATCCCCGCGCAGCAGCGAACGCCGCTGGCTGTTAAGCGCGAGCCGCGGGCTCATTTGGTCGCGGGTTTCAGTTTCGCAATATGCTCGATTAGCTCCTCAAGCGTCGCCCAGCCCATGAAGTACAGGCAGACCATCTCATAACTGCGCAGGGTCGGCTTTCGCCCCGTCCAAAGACTGATCAACAGACAAGCGATAATCGCACAGTAGGCCTGAATCTCGATCCCCTCTTTGTGCGTGCTGAGCAAACGCCGACAACCCAGCACGTGCTTGAAAAACCGGAAGAAAAGCTCAATTGTCCATCTGTGTTTATAAATATCAGCTATGATCTCAGCGGGCACGTCGAGAAGGTTTGTAGCGATTCGGAGCATGCCGTCGCTGGAGGGACCGCCCGAGCCTCCCTTGCGGCCACCGCGCTTGGTGTGCGGCTCGCATTTCACCAGGATCACGCGCACTCGATGATTGGGCCGAGCGTCGCGCTTGCTGGTCGCACCGATGTCCACAATGATGTCGCGGACAACTCCCGCTGCCACGGCCGTCCCTGAAACGGGTCGCTCTTCAATGATCCGATCGAGGTTGCTGTTATCACGGATCCGGCAGACGTAGCTGCTATTCGAGGCCACGATCTCGTTCCAAAGTGTAAACTGAGCGTACCAGCGGTCCATGACGTAGCAATGGTCGGGCAGCAGCGACTTGCGGAGGCGGTTTTTCTCGTCGTTGTGGCCGCTATTTAACAGCGATTTTTCGGCCCTAATTGATTAGCAGGTTTTTGAAGTCCAGGCCACCGCGCCGGCTTTTTTTCGCCATACCGGTCTAATAGTTTATGGCGTTTTCTGAACCTTATAATTAGCCTTATCGTCCGCATATCTAGCAAATAACACGCCACAATCTATTAGACTCGTCCGCTCCCCGCTGTTATCCTGTCAGGGTGTCGATACCAACACCGCCGCTCGCCCCCCCTAGCTTTCTCTTGGAGGACCATCCCATGCAGTTCGACTTGCCCGCCCACCGCATCATCGGCCCCGCCGGGGAGATCCCCGTTCTTGCCGATGACCTCGTCGTCTCCCGCCTGGCCATGATCATTGAAGGCCAATGCGAAGGGCTCGGTGCCGCCAAGGCCGCCGCGAAGTTCGACCTGAGCAAGCAGCGATATTTTCAGCTCCTCAAACTCTATCGTGAACAGGGAAGCGCGGGACTCCAAGGCCACAAGCCCGGCCCCAAACGCAACTATGTCCGCACCGACGAAGTCGTTCGCCAGGTCATCCGTCACCGCTTCCTCGATCCCGACGCCACGGTCGACGTCATCGCACAGAAGCTCCGCCAAGCCGGCTTCATGGTCAGCACTCGTAGTGTGGTCCGCGTCATCGAGGAGTACGGCCTTCAAAAAAAAACTCTATCGCTACCGTCCCCAATCCTGAGTCCACCGTCGAGGCACAGACCACCACGAAACGCACCAAGCCCATACCTTGCGACCCCCGGAGCATCGAGACTGGCGTGCGGCAATTCCTCGCCGACAAGGTCACGGGAAACCTGGCCGGCTTGTGGCTGCTTGTCCCCGAATTACTACGCCTGGGGGCCTGGGACCTGGTGTGCGGCTGGACCATGAAACGCCCCGAGTACGTCGAACCGCGTCTGGCCATGCAACTGATCAACGAGGCGGCCCTTTGCATCACGGGCTTGCGACTGCGCCGCAGCTTGAACCAACAAATCTTCGAGTTGGTCAATGGCCTCCCCTTCCTCGCCAGCGACATGGCGGTCCACGAGCTTCTCGGGGCCCGAACTGTCGCTGACAGCCAGCGTTTGCAGGTCGCTTTGGGCAAGGTGCGTCGCGCCTCGGGCCATTTTCAAGGCCGGGTATTGGCCATCGATCCCCATCGCGTTCGCAGCTTCAGTAAGCGCCACATGCGGCGCCACCGCCTCGACGAAGCCATACGCCCGATCAAGACTGCGCAAACCTTCTTCGTGCTGGACGCCGATACTCACCAGCCAGTCTGTTTCACGACGGGTACCTCGGCGCGCACGGCCTCCGACGCCGCGGAGGAATTACTCCGGTTAGCCGCCGACATCCTCGATACGCAGCCCGGACAGACGCTGGTACTGGCCGATGCCGAGCACTTCACGGTCGAACTGCTGGACAAGGTCAAATCTCAGACGAACTTCGACCTCTTGGTGCCGATGCCCGATCAGCGGGGCCGGCGGAAGAAGCTGCAAGAACTACCCCCCGAAACGTTCCAACCGCGCTGGGCTGGCTACGCGACCGCGAAGCTACGTGCAATCTTCGAAGGCCGGCGCAACCTTCGAGGGCTGATGCCGACGGTCCTGGCGGGCGTAGCTCCCATAGGCGGCACGCCAAGCCCGGAAGTGGCACGCGTGCAGACGCCGCCACCTATGCCACCTATCTGCCATCTATGAAGGGAATCGGCAATGATCATGCTGGGCCGGTGCCGGCGGTGCCCTGTTCGTTCCGCGGCCTACGCTGTCGGCCCCCAAAAACGACCAGCTTTCGCCCGCCGTGGACGCGAACGTCGCTGCCGACGGGCCCAATTGCCCTAACCCAGGTAGCTGATTGCTGTTCTGAGACGGAGCCAGGCGGAAAAGCTGCCAAAAAGCGCCATTTTGTCGCGGCGGTCGGCCGTGGGCGGGGCGACGCGGGCGACGGTGTCCGCCACCCTGCGGCCGATCGTCCCGACTGGAGTGCAACGCCCGCCTCGGGATGCCCCGCCGGCTTACGTCCGAATTGCGGCTCAAGTGTTCAGGTTGTTGTCAAAACTGTCCAGGTCTTTTAGCATTGAAAACGTCGAAGCGCGACTTGGGTCTACGCGGCACAGGCTGTGATCCGGGGAATGAGCCGACGGACAGACGGTAAGCCGGGGATTAACCGAACCATTTGAGCCTTTCGAGCGTAGCAACGCGGGGGGCAAGGGTGCTGATGGTTTTGTGTCCTCGGTCCGCGAAACGTCCTCGCTGTGTGATTCCGGTGCGAGCGGGCCACAAGCATGCGGCTCCATTCGAGCAATGATTCTCATCGTCGCATTCAGTTTTGCCGCGACTTGCATCGCGGCGGATCATTTTGACCGTTCGCCGGCCCGAGTTGTCGCTGACGTTCGCGTTTTCATCATGAATAAAAAGCGCCCGTGTAATGAGTCATGAAGTCGTCATCGAGATTCGGAACCTGACCAAAGTCTACCGCGACTTTTGGGGCCGTCCTAAAGTGCAGGCGGTCAAGGCGCTCGACCTCGAAGTTTATCGCGGAGAAATCTTCGGATTACTGGGCCCCAATGGCTCGGGAAAGACCACGACAATCAAGCTGCTCCTCGGGCTGCTGTTCGCGACCGAGGGCGAGGCCCTGATCTTTAACGAGCCGACGACCAATGTCTCCAAGAACGAACGGATCGGCTATCTTCCCGAAGAGTCGTATCTCTACAAATTCTTGAACGCGGAAGAGACCCTGCACTTTTATGGGCGCCTGTTCAAGATGTCATCCTCGGAACGCAAGAAACGCGTGAGCCAGTTGATCGACATGGTCGGGCTGACATCGGCCAAGCACCGCCAGCTTCGCGAGTACTCTAAGGGCATGCAGCGCCGCATTGGATTGGCACAGGCACTCATCAACAACCCGGAGCTGATTTTGCTGGACGAGCCCACCTCCGGCCTCGACCCGATCGGGACCTCGGAGATCAAGCACTTGATTCGTGAGCTGCGCGAGCAAGGCAAGACGATTGTGCTTTCCGGGCACCTCCTGGCGGACATGCAAGACATCTGCGACCGCATCGCCATCCTGCATCGGGGCGAGCTGAAGGAAATCGGTCGCGTCAGTGAGCTATTGACCGTTCAGGACGTCACCCAGATCAGAGCTCGCAACCTTAGTTCTTCGGCGATCGAGGAAATCAAAGACGTGATTCAACGCCATGGCGGCGACGATGTGACGGTCGATCACCCGACAACCACGCTCGAAGAGCTGTTCTTGCGAATCGTGCAGGAGAGCGAGCTGCATCCCGGTCGCCGCAAAGTGGCACACGATAAGGGCCGTCCGACCGCCGCGCCGGAGGGTGAACTGGCGGGATCAAGGTCGAAACCCTGACGCGTCATTGATCGTCGGGACGTTCGTCTCGTTGCGAAGTTTGACTTGCACCGCATGACCAGGAGCGCCTTCACCGATGTCCGCTCTGCTTTTCTCGTTACCTCTCTTCTGGCGCAGGGCCCCGGCGCCCGTGGCCCCCGCGCCGCCGTTCAACCCCCAGACCCTGGTGCGATTGTTGTGGTTCATCCTCTGGAGCGACCCAACTGTCACATCCGGCGACCTGATGGGAGGAATACTGACCTGGGTGAAGGCGCTCGGTCTCGTCGGCCTCCTATGCTGGGTCACCGCCTGGCTGCTGACCGGAGTCAAGCAGCGGGCACTCGGCACGGGTCGCTGGTTTGACTATTTCGGGCTGGCCGCTCTTGTCTTGACGCCGCTGAGCGTCATGATCCGCGTTCTGGAGTCGGTCAAGCGGCTGCCGGTTTATTCGATTGGCTCGGTCTCGGTCAGCACGCTGCTGGTCTTGACGATGGTGGTCTTCTACGTCATCTGGGCCGAGTTCGGACTTGCTCGAACAATCCGGCGATTCGGCCAAGGGCTTGACGCCGCGGTTTATCTCGGAATCCATGTGGTGCTCGGTTTGGGCGTGGCCGCGGGGCTGTACCTTTACGGAGCGGGCTTCCTGCCGCTCGTTTTGCAGTTTGTCATGCAGGCGCCGCTCCGGACGGCCCCTGGATGGAGCGACGGACTTTTCTACGGCGTGCGGATCGGCGTCACCTATATGGGCTTCGTGGTGCTCGCGCGGGTCGCGGTTCTCCTGCTCGTCGAGATGATCGCCGTCCGTGGCCGCCGGCTGTACTCGATCGCTCGGCTGAGCATCTACGAGTCCAACCGGCGGATGTGGGCGCCCTGGGTGGTCGTGACCGTTTTCTTGTTGGTCCTGGCGTTCACGCACTGGTTCTTGCAGCCCCCGCGAGTCGCGGAGATGGGCCGGCTTTATGTGAGCACGCTCAGCTTGCTTTGCTCGGTGCTCTTGACCGCGATGGTCACGATCCTGACGCCCCTCTCTATACCGACGGACATCCAGCAGCAGACGATTTACACGGTGGTCTCCAAGCCCGTTCGGCGACTCGAACTGATCTGGGGCCGGATGATCGGCACCATGGCGCTGGTCACACTGCTGGTGGCCGCTTTCGGTGGCATCAGCCTTTTATACCTCTGGCGGACCGTTGGGAACACGATCGAGGCGACCGACAAATTGGCGCTGAAGGCGAGCAAGGAAGGTCGCATGAACGACTTCAAGGTCCTGATGGAACAGGCCGACCAGCTCCGTACTCGAATGTCGGCTCGCGTGCCCATCAAAGGCTCGCTCTCTTTCCTCGATTCTCGAGGCACGCCGCACGCGGTGGGGATCGACGTGGGCGCGGAGCAGGGGCGTATGAAGGAGCCGCGTAGCCATATTGAAGGCGCGACCCCGTCAACGGCGATCTGGAGTTACGGAGTGGTGCCCGATCCGTTTACCCCGCCGGGCCGGGCCCCGCGGTTGCTCAACCGTCGCATTCCCGTCGACGATTTTCTCGCTGCCAACACGATCGAATGGCAACTTGACCGCGTCTACGACCTCTCCGCGCAAATCGAAACCGCCAAACGAGAGAAGGCCAAGCCGAACATACCCGCGGCCACGCTGGCCAAGATCGACGCGGCCATCGCGCGTAATCAGATCGAACTGGACCGGGCCCGGTCGGAATACGACGGCCTTGTGAAACGCTCTGAAGATCTCAAGGCAGAGGCTGCCCAGGCCACAAGTGCCGGCGATCAAAAGAAGGCGCAGGCGCTGCGCGGCCAGGCCGTGGCCCTGGCGTCGAAGCCGATCACGGTCGAAATGACCTTCAACGTTTATCGGACCACCAAAGGGAAGGTCGGCGAGCCGGTCTACGCGGAAATTCAGGCGATCAACCCCCGTACGGGCCAGGAGTTCGAGGGGGACGTGTTTCCGATCAAGGAATACTACACCAACCGCGTGCTGATCCCGGCCGGGATCCTGGCCGGATCGGGGGGCGCGCTGCGAATCGAGATCCGCTGCCTCTCCCCCACGCAGTACTTGGGGATGGCCGAGAGCGACCTCTATCTCCTGGAACCGTCGGGAAACTTCGGTTTCAACTTCATGAAGGGCCTTTTTGGCGTCTGGCTCCAAGCCATGGTTTTGACCGCGATCGGCGTCTGCGCCGGCACGTTCTTGAGCTGGCCGGTGGCCCTCTTGACTACCATCGCCTTCTTCGTCGCGGGGCAATTGGCTTTTGCCTTCCTGGTCGACTTCTCCCGCCAGGCCATTCTGGGCGGGGGCCCGTTCGAGTCGCTCATTCGAATTCTCACCCACGACAACCAGATGTCGGAACTCGCCCCGACAGCCGGCGTGGTGCTCGCCAAAACGCTCGATTCGCTCGTCATGCCCGTGATGTCGATGATCGTCTACCTGGTCCCTAACTTTCAGGCACTCGATGTGAGCAACATGGTGGCCGACGGTTTTATGGTGAGCTGGCGGACAATCGGGCTCAATACGTTGTTGGCCCTGGCTTACGCGTTGCCGTTTTCATTCGCTGGTTATCTGATTTTGAAGAACCGGGAGGTCGCCGCGTGAACTCCTCGCCCAATTTCAACAAGAAGCTCATCCACGGCCTGTTGATCGTCGCTCTTTTCGGGGTCATGTTCCCCTACACCTCCTGGCTCCAGACCGAAAAGAAAAACCGTGATCTGGGCGAGGCGGCCATCGGCCAGATCGACACCGGCAGTTTCATGATGAAGCTGTTCTTGCTGGGAGGCTTCCGCGGCATCGTCGCCGACCTGCTCTGGATCCGCGCCGACGAATACAAGAAAGATCACGACTGGGACCGGCTCGACACCACGGTCGAACTGATCACCAAGCTTCAGCCCCATTTCCTTTCGATCTGGACTTTTCAGGGATGGAACCTGGCCTACAACGTCTCGGTCGAGTGGGACGCTCCAGAAGATAAGTACACATGGATCAAGCAGGGGATCAAATTCGTTCAGGAAGGCGTCAAGAAGAACAGGCGGTCCCCCGACCTGATCTGGGATACGGCCTGGTTTTATTACCATAAATTGGGCTTTTCCGACGAATCGATCATCCTCCGCCGGCTGTTCCGTGACGACGAAGACGAGAGCTTCAAGACCTATGACGACCCCAAAAGCGACCAACCTGTCGTTGGCAATGACAACTTCAAGCTGGGTTACGGCTGGTTCTCGAAGGCGATCAAGCTCGTTGATTCCGGGGCCAATCGTCTCAGCTCTGGCACGGGCAATGATGTCCGCTACGTCGATCCGACGCCGCAACGAAAGGGACGCGCCGACGACATCGCGTTCCGCTCGATGCCCGCGCATGCTCAATCACGCTACGCGAGCTCGCTCGAGAAAATGAGCATTTATGGGGTTCGCGCCACTTTTGGCGAAAAAGCCAAGGCGGAATGGTCCGATGCATGGACCGAATGGGACATTTTTGGACATTATGTCTTCATATCACACAACGAAATACTGCGTGATGGCAAAATGGTGAGAGACAAAGTTCAGCTTGACGACATCATGCACCCTGAGCGTTTCAAGCAGATGCCTGAAAACAAGATCTATTGGACGCAGCGCTGGTCTGATCAGATGAATTACCGCTACTGGAAAGACCGGTGCGAGGCCGAAGCGACGACGGGGGGCGTGCTCGCGCGAGCTCTTTTACGAAGCGACCAGGGCCTACAAGACGGGTGATTTCCCCACGGCCGCGGCAAAGTTCAAAAAGGGGCTCGAGCTCTGGAAGACCGTCATGAATGACTTCCCCAATTATCGAGACGACGAGCTAAACAAGCAAGACACCGGCCATATCGTGCAGCGCGATGTGCTGCGCCCTCAAACAACTTCAGGTTCCCGTGCCGGACGACTTGCCATTCAAGGATTGTCTGCGCCTTGCCCAGAGCGACGCTACCGTCGACCCGTTTGATGTCACCGAAATGATCGGCGTGGTGCCCGATGCCAGCATGCCGACCGCCGCGGGGCCCACGCCCCCCCCTGCCCCATCGGCCACGCGCCCGCCGGGCCCATCGGCCGCCGCTAAAAACTAAGATTACTCGTCGCCGACTTCACCGGGGCGTGACTTGACACCAAGGACTTTTTCGACAGCCCGGACCAGTTTTTCCATGGCGAAGGGCTTTCGGATGTATTCGCACACCCCCAGCATTTCCGCGTAGGCGCGATGCCGGCTCCCTTCGTTGCCCGTGATCATGATCGTCGGTATCATCCCACCCGGCCGGCTTCTGAGCTTCTCCAGGACCAGAAACCCGCTCTTTTTGGGCATCATCATGTCGAGTATCAGCAAGTCGGGAACTTCTCGCTCGGCGATCATCAGGCCGGCATTGCCGTCGCGGGCCGCCAGAACTCGAAATCCCTTACTTTCCAGCACTGTGTCGCATCGAGTCCACGATTTCATGATCGTCGTCGACGAGGAGAATGGTTCGTTGTTGCGAGGCCATGGATAAGGTTCCCACAAGCGACATTCAGGCGGCGAAAATTCCAGAAAGACCAAAACCATCATAGACGTCTGCGCTCTCGGCGAGCAAGGGGCTAGGCACCAAAGTCTACTACATGTCATGAATTCAGCGATTAATATTGTCCGGTTCATTGGGCGAAAACGGAACGGTTTCGAGCTTGGCTCTCTTCCAAGTAGCGTGCGCCGCGGTCATAATCGTCAATAGAATCGAGGGTTGAGGGCATTGGCCCGAGCCGGGCTGTATTCCTCATGTCATCTCCGACGATTCAATGAAGACTGACTCGGAAAGGAACGCGGAGCCATGAAGCCTTGGACGACCTGGTTGGCTTGCCTCGGCATTGCCGGGGCGTGTTTTGCGGTGACCGGTTGTGGCGGTAGGCCCGGCGCGAGCAGTGAGGGTCAGGCAGCGACAGAGGGCGTGCCAGCCGCCGATGCCGCGCCCGCCGAATCCCCGGCTCCCGCTCCGACTGAGGAAGCAGAGGTCGCTAAGTCAGACGAAACCGCGAAGGCCGAAGAGGCACCGCGCAACCGCCGGCCACTGCCCAAGTGACGAAGCCCTCGCAACCGTCGGCGGCTCAGAGCGGTCCTCCGAAACCAGAGACAGCGTCTGATACTAAGAAACCTGAGGGCGGCAAGGGCAGCTCGGGCACGGCCGAAATGCTGGCCATGGCGACTGGTCCTTCTGCCGGCGCGGCCGAACCCTCGGCGGGGCGATCAACCTCTCCCGCCGGTGACGCAGCACCCGCTCCTTCGCAAAACGCCCCCTCGACAACCGGTCCGGCAGCCCCCGGTGCGCAGACGGGTGCCGGCGGTTCAACAGGCCCCGCGACGCCAGCAGCGAAAGCCGCGGCCCCCGCCAAGCCCGCCACAGGGCCTGGCGCACCCGCGCCCGCAGGCACCGGGCCCGCACCGGCCGCGAGCAAGCCAGGCACGCCCGGTGGCCCAGGCACGCCCGGTGGCCCAGGCACGCCCGGTGGCCCACCCGCCCCAGGCGGCCCCGGTCGCCCCGCTGAATTAAACCGTGATCACGAGCCCGCCAACCTCCACACCCCTCAAGGGGCCGTTAAAGCGTTTCTGAACGCACTCAAGGCGAAGGACCTCGATCGGCTCAACGCGTCCACCGCGCTCTGCGCTGCTTCGATCGAAGAGGGCTCCGCCAAGAACCGTGACCTTTTCAAAAAAATACTCGACTCGACCCTTTCCGAATCCGAGTTGGACCAACTGGCACAGGCGCTCGAAGGCTACACGATCGCTTCGGAGAACCCTCCCAGGAGCACCCGCCGTGTCGACGTCATCTTGCGAAAGGCCGGAACGAACGGCGCCTACATCCAAAGAAAGGTCACCACGCGGCTCGAGAAGAAAGGGTGGGGCGTCCTGGATGTCGCGGGCCCGATGGAATTCAAGTCGCTCGGGACAATGAGGCGTAATCCCGGTCGCAGACGTCCTTAGACCCATTGGCTGTCGGCCGGCCTCACCCGGTCGTCACCGAAAACCCAGGATAGCCCCGTGGGTTGATCGGTTTGCCCCGTCCATTCGCTGCCGGGCCGAGTATGCACATCATCGCAGCTCATGAGTGTGCGCAGTAGAGCATGATGCCGCGAGAGTGTAAGAATGACGCATCGATTGCTGTAACATTTCCACCACGCGCCACACTTTTTTGCGGCCGCGGCGGTTTTTTCTCAAGTTCTGGTCTTGAAGTGCCGACATTCTCGGTTTTCTTAAGATTTAACTGGAGTTGGTCCGGAATGTGCTTCCAGGGCAAATCGAGCGACTGTTGCGATCTGCGCTGACAAGCGAGACCGTGTCGCGCTCGGACTTCACTCATTTCACATGTCCCACGCAGGAACCACGGAAGGAGCCTGTATGGCCGTTAGTTTGCCGGCGAATGTCTGCGCCGTATTTGAAATTCTGGTGATGTTGTTTCAGGTTTGCGGCGTCATGGGACTTTGTCTCAATCGACTCGCGCCGCGCTCGACCCCTTGGTCGTCTCGAGGACAAGTTGGGTCCATCATTGCGCTCTTTGGCCTCGGCATCGCGGGTGCCTTGTGTGGGCGCCATGATTCGGAATTCGCCTTGTTCGCCGGCGGAACGATGACGATTCTCTTGATCGGTTTGACCATAGGGAACGGCACGATCGAGAAGACCGAGCCGGTGCTTCCATGCGTGACGAATGAGCCGGAACTTGCGGCGTGAACCGCACGGTCGTCGGCGTTATCTTCTTCCAAACGATTGAATTCGTCGCATCGGGGCTAATCGGCCCCGATTTTTTTTGACATGATTTGACCGCCTCCAAAACAGCATCCATAGTTACGGCGACGTTTGGAACCAATAAGCCGAAACATACCGTTACGGTGGACCATTCTCTGCCCCGAACGATGCGTCCCGCACGCCGTTCGCCCTGTGGTCGAGTCGGATCCACGCGGGAAAAGGACTAGCCCATGATGGTTGATCTGAAACGGATTTCAACCGCGCTTGGTCTGCTGGCTGCCCTAAGTACGTCGGCGCTGGCCCAGGGTTCGGTGCCAAGCGCCAGACCAGTTAACCGCCGACTCCGTGGCCGGCACACTTCGCGCAAGCCGCGGTCTCGCTGGTCATCGCATTGAGATTCAAGCTCGCGATGGAGTGGTCACGTTAACCGGCGAACTCGAAACCCCCGCGCAAAAGGCCGAAGCACTGGCTCGCACGCGATATGTTGCCGGTGTGCGAAGCGTGGTCGATCAATTGAGGGTCTCGCAGGATCGTTCTATTCGTACGGTGCAGTATCAATCCAATCCCGCCCAGTACCAGCCGAACCCCGCGCTCGCATATGGCGCGAGCCGAAACGGCGACCAATTCGGGGGTGATATCATCTACGGAGGTGGTGGGGGAGCCCCGATGAACGGGGGCATGACCAATGGGGGCATGAGCAACGGCGGCATGATCAACGGCGGCCCGATCAGCGGTGGTCCCATCAGCGATGGCGGACCGGTCCCGGAAGGGCCGGCTGGCATGGCGGTGCGCGACACAGGCCGCTCAGCCCGGCTACCCTAATTACGCGTGGCCCAGCTATGCTCCTTATCCCAACTTTTCGGCGGTCGGCTATCCGACCGCTTACCCCTGGCAGGCTTGGCCGAATATCGGACCGTTCTATCCCTATCCGGAAGTTCCCCAAGACTGGCGAGCCGTCACTCTCCGCTGGGATGACGGCGTGTGGTGGCTCGATTTCAAGAAACACTATACACGGCCGTTCTTCACCCCGTACCCGTTTGGTCTGTTTGCCTACTGAGTGTTGCTGATCACCACGTTGATGACGACCGATCCCCAGCCGGCTGGAAGCCTCTCGCCTCCAGCCGGCTTATTTTGTCTAGTTTTGGTGAGCTTTAGCCGCAACACCGTTGAATTAGCTTTAACCACGAGTAAAGACCAGATTTGGGATCGTCTGGTTCCCACGCTCCCGCGTGGGAACCCACTTTCGGGCGCTCTGCGTCCCAGCGGTTTCCCAGGTGCGGCGTGACCTCCTGCCAACGCAGAGCGTCGAAGAGGGCATTCCCACGCGGGAGCGTGGGAACGAGAACCAACCCCTTTCTTGCCTTCAGTTTACCGATATTTCATCGGTATTGGCTTTAGCCGGGCCGTGGATGACGACCGGCCATTATGCGAAAGAATGGGCTGAAAGAATGAGCGTGCCGAACGCCGATCTGGGGATTGTCAGGCTGGCGCCCTTGAGTCGCGGGATTACGAGCCTTCCCCAAGAATTGTCAACGCAATCCAGAAATTTCTCACTCGCTCAGCGGCTCGTGTTCGATAACTAGACTCGTGGACCGGTCGTCTGACTGCGACGAAACGCCGGTTTGATCCGTCCGTCAGCTCCTGTAGGCAACGCCGGCTTCCAAAGGCCGGAGGGGCAAGAGGCCCCCCGGCGGTTTCGCGCACGTTCCCAAGGAGGGGAGAAGAAAATGTTCCGATCCGCGCGGCACCACAGCCCGCTCACCCCACGTTGGGTTCGCAGTCTCTTGGCGGGTGCTTTACTAGCCTGGGTTTCCATCAGCAATGTTGGATGCGGCCTCGACTACGTGGCGCGAAACATCTCGCCGTTGCACGTCACGGGCTGGTCGTTCCCGTTTCCGATCTTCCCATCGCAGCAGCAACGTCTCGAAGAGGACATCAAGCGCGAAGAGCGCAACAAGGTGCCCATTCTCGACCCAATCCCGACCGAGTTCGCCCCCGCGGCCTGCCTCGACCCGCCTAGCGAGGAAGAGGTGTGGAACAAAGTGCCCAAGTTCAAGAACGGCTGCTCGGTATTCTATGAAACCCAGCGCAATAACGTCCGGATCTTGATCGAAAAGATCGGTGAGAAGATCGACCCGTGCAAGGTCTACCCGCTCGCCGGCCCGTGCCAATTGGTTCACTGTCACTACAAGTGCACGGTCTATTACGACGAGTTGTATTGGTCGGACTACCCGATTCCGTTCAATCACGTCGATCACAAAGTTGAGGTCGTCTACTTCGACAAAGACCACCTCCGCCGCTGCGCTGGGCCCGATCAAGCAACGACACCGCCTCTCTGATCCCGTGTGGTCGATCTTAGTCCATTGGGGGACCGGCTCCCTCAGGGCATAAAGCCCAGGGAACCCGCCCCCTTCGTTGGTGAGGGCCTTCTCGAGTCACGTCCAGCACAGGGAGCCCGGGCCCGCCCAGCCCCTACTTTTTGTCGAAGAACGGGAAGATCTTCCTGAGATCTTCCGGCGTCGGTTGAGAGCCATATTCGCAGATCTCGAAGCCCTCGGCATACTTGACAGCCTTGCCGTTCTCCTCGCCCAAGAGCTCAATGAGCTTGGTGCGGAACCGGTCAGCCAGTGAGCCGTAGCGCTTGGCCATGCGCTCGCGCATCCATTCGAGACGGGCAGCCTTTTCCTTGGGCACGTCGCCGAGATAGCCGAAAAGCCACGGATTCCACTCATAGAATTGCGATTCAAGTGCATCAATGCAGGCGACTTTGACGTCAAAAACCGGATCAATGGGGACGACCACGTCGGGCGAGAAGGGGTTCGGCTTTTTGAAATCGTCCTCCGTGTAGAGAAAAACGGGATTTTTTCTCAAGGCCGGTACGTCCGGGCAAAAGCTGGGCACGATGACCATGAAAGCCGCATCCTGGACCAGAATCCCGGTGTATCGATGATCCGGGTGATAATCGTTGGGACGAGGTGCGATCACGACATCGGCTTTCCACTGGCGAATCGCGCGGGTGATGAGCCGCCGATTCTCCAGCGAAGGCAGCAACTCGCCGTCGTGGATATCGAGGACCTCGGTTTCGATTCCCAGGATCTGCGCACATTTCTTGACCTCGTCGGTGCGACGTCGCGCGAGCATGGCGCCGGCCATCTGATAGTGTCCGATGTCGCCGTTGGTCACGCTTACGAACTTGACCTGATAACCATGCTTCGACCACCTCGCGGCCGTGCCCCCGGCTTCCAATTCGCAATCGTCCGGATGGGCCCCAAAGACAATGATCCGCATCGGCCTCTCCGTTTTCTCCTGCCCGTCGGCCCGAGACATAAAGAGATGCGACGCGAGAATCTGGAGAAACAGGCATAGCCACATCCCTCGCCCGAAAACGATCGATTGGCTCAACAGCATGACAATGGCTCCTGTGGAACTGAGAATCACTGAGCACGACCCCCGCGCGACACGATGACGGCGGTTGATCGTTATCCCAGGGTATCACTCCATTCCGGCGAGTCACCTGGGAAGTGGCGAGCACGTTCCGAAGATCGCCTGGAAAGGCGCGACACTTCTGCCCGAACACCACCCGAGAGAAGGCGAAGACAAGCGGATCGATCCTACTAGCTCCGCTAGCGGTGATACCAACCCGACGCGCCAGCGAGGGGACGCATGCCGGCGCCGCGAGTGACTCGCGGCAACCCTCGCTGGCGCTTCGGGTTAGTATGGCTTTGGCGGCGAGCCGCGTTGGCGTTCGGCGCGGCGTGTCAGAGACGCGCTGCCCGTTAGGCAGCGGGGGGGCTTGGGCGCGCCGAGTTCGAGAAACGTGCGCAGGCTAGCTTGCTCGGTACTCCGGAATCGTCGTAAGATCAAATGGATGAATCGACACTCAAAAAAGAACCGCAGGCATACCATGCAAGCGATGGGCGCCCTTGCCGTTTCCCTTGGGCTGTTGGCCCCACTCGCCGTCAGCCCGGCGTGGGGCCAAGCGCCGGTCGAGTCCCTGGAGCGTCCCGGCGGTCAGAAGGTTTCCGGACATCTTGCCGGGGACAGTCGGACCGGGTTCGGCTTTATTCCGTCACATTCGTCCGCTCTTCTTCCGCTTGAAATCGGATCAACCATCCACTTTAACGGTTCCGGTCCGACCTCCCTTGTGAGCCCGCCGCCGTTTCGCGTTTTGATCGGCCGGTCACTGCGACTCGCTGGGTCTTTGCGCGGTATCACAGAAACAAGTGTTCGGCTGGGGGTGAGCTGGCAACCTGGCGAAGTCACGCTGCCGCGGCCTGGGGTACAGTCAGTCGTCCAGCGCCGCGGCGAGTCGCGAGTGCTCATCGACGGATTCGAAACGCTCGATCGTTCGCGGTGGTCAATGACCGGAAACCCCGAAGTGGTCACGCAGCCGCATCTCACCGACAAGCACAGTCTGCGCCTACCATCAGGAGGCGCGTCGTTGGTTCATAAGCTGAGCGAGCCGACGCCAACCGGCCGGTTCGACGTGGCGTTTCACGACGACGGGACGGTTGTGGCCGGCCAACAGTGGTCGATCGAATTGACATTTCAAGGGGCCTCCGAGTTGTCCGTCGTGCGCGCCGTGCTTGGGTGGTCGGAAGAGAGCCTCGCCCTCGAGTCACCGGCCGGTCTGGCCGTGCAACGTCTCGCCCGCACGCCCGGGTGGCACCGCTTCTCGCTCAGGTTCGGCCCTTCCCAGACCGAGGCATCCGTCGATGGCAAGGAGTTGGCACACGGCAAGGGGACCGATGGCTCGCTGGTCGCGATCCGGTTGGCGAGTTCCCCGTCAGCGCAGGAAACGTCACAAAAGGGGCTGGCGGGCTACTTCGACGACTTGCAACTGATCCGCTTCGCGGAGCCGCCGGACAGCTTCGAGATCGATGTTACCCAAGATGAAGCCCGGCTCGTCGTCGGCGATCAATTCTTCGGCACGATCAGACAGGCGGACGGCGACCGGGTGATGATGACCGTTGACAATGAGCCTATATCTCTGTCCTGGCGCGACGTTTCCGGCCTGTACTTTCGCCGTACGCCAGCCAAGGGCGAACCCATTGAAGGGCTACTGGTGCGGCTCGATTGGCGTTCGGCCCCTGACGGCGATCCCGAAAACCGCGATTTTGCCGAAGGAGCTCTCATTTCCGTCTCCGACCAGGCCGTCAACTTGGCGACGCCATACGCCGGGGTGTTGTCGATTCCGCTGGAGCTCGTCCGCGAACTGGTCCTGCAAGGGCAAGGGCGGCGGCTCGTCGTCGACCCGGCCGCGCATCACCTGGGAGACGAGTTTTCCAAGACCGACCCGCTTGACCCGCCGCAGCCGGAAGGGGGCCTGCTCGAGCGAACGATCGAGCTGGCCGCGGTCCCCGACAACCCCTGCTTTCTCGTCATGGATGTCGTTCAGGTCGTCGGCGAAAACAGCGACCCGACCTATTCCCAACGCATTCGCGATGGCGAGCTAAGAACCTACATCGCCATCAACGGCAAACGCATCGATTACCTGAACCGTTATATCAAGACAAACAACATCGCACCCGAACGCGTGGCGATCCCGGTCCCCGTTGAGGTGCTGCGCAAAGGCAAAAACACCATCCGGCTGGAACTCACGGGCATGGCCGCCGAGGAGAAGCAGCTAGACGATTTCGGAGTTCTCCAGATGGCGGTCGAGTTCCGCTCGGTGTCGAGATCCGCGGCCCAACCGCCTCATGACCCCGGCCATCCTTAAAGTCGACGACACGTGAAGATATTAACCAGAAGCATGGTCCGTCACGCACACCTGATCGCGCGAGGTCGGCGCGAAGGTCATCTTATTGCACGCGGACGTCGTCGAAGCCGATTCCGACCTGTCAGACTTGATCCAGGACGTCGGGTTTCGGGTGATCCTGGTCTCCCGTCGCCCGGGCTTCCGCGCGCCTGATGATTGGAAAGATCTCTGCACGGTCGTCAGCCTTCCCGACATCGCCATGACCCGCACTGGGCAGATCAAGGTCGCCATCTTGCTGGTGGCGGCCGAACGTCTTGTGCATGCCGGTGATCGCATCCTGTGTCTCACCGGCGTCGACCAATCCGAGATGCTCGACACGATCATGGTGCTCGACATGGGGACCGAGATCGAACTTTTTTCGGCATCTACGGCCGACCCATTGCCGGACGACGTCACTCCGACCGTCTTCGAACGCGTCTTGACCTTGGCCGGCGAACTGGGTGTGGAAGGACGAGAGGGCCGCCCCGTCGGTACGTTGTTCGTCATCGGCGACAGCGATCACGTGCTGGCGCAGAGCCACCAGCTCGTGATCAACCCGTTTCACGGCTATCCCGAAAACGAGGGCAATATCCTCGACCCCCGGTTGGAAGAAACGATCAAGGAGTTTTCCGCGATCGATGGCGCCTTTGTCATTCGCGGCGATGGCGTCATCCTCGCGGCCGGGCGCGATCTGGCCCCCAGAAGCAAGCTCGACGAGAAACTACCCCAGGGCCTGGAACGCGGCACCAGGCCGCGGCCGGCATTACCGTGATGACCCAGGCGATCGCGCTTTGCGTCTCCCAATCGACCGGAACGGTCTCGATCTTCAAGGAAGGCCGCCTGATCACCGACATCCAGAAACCCTGGGGCCGAAACGCGGAGTCGCTCTGAAATCTGACGTGTTCGCACCACTTACAAAAGGGATGACCGATGAAAAACCGATTTGCGATTACGTGCAAATCGTCCCGCGAGCACTCGCAACGCGGACCCCGTCAGTGCGGCGTGTCGCTCTCTCACGGGATCGTCGCCAAGCTTTTCCTGCTGACCTCGGCAGCAATCGCTCCCCGGGAAGCTCAGGCGGACATTATGTCCATTTGGTCTAATGACTCCGGCGGCACGCTCAAAGGAAGCTTCACAGTTAAGCTTTGGAATTCGGTATGGTGTCCCCGGAACTCTGCTCGCCGGAAGCCTCAAGTTAAGCTTTGGAATTCGGTATGGTTTCCCCGGAACTCTGTCCCCGGAACTCCGGTATGGTGTCCCCGGAACTCCTGAGATCTGTTCGGGGAACGTTGAAGTCCCGCGCGGCTCCCGTATGATGGGGATTTGATGCATCGCGAGCTGCATCAGCCGACCACCTCGCCGAGTGAAGTGATCGAATGGTCGGACGGTGTGGTGGCAATATCGGCATGTCATGCGATTCATGTAATGGGATCTAGCTCCATGGTCACTCTTTGGGAACTTCAGCGGCTTGTCATGGCCGGGAATGATATCTACGGGGACTATAGGGGTGCGCCATATTCCTCGGATGCCGGTCCAGATTGGCTACATGCTTATGAGCTTGCGTCTAGAGCCTCGACAAAGAAGGAGCACGAAATAAAGCACTGCGAAGCGATGCTGGATTATTGCCACGAGCATAACAGGCTCCCGGAGGCGGTAGATTGGGCTCTTTCGGCAATCGCGGTCTCAGACAAAGATACGAACTACGACCTCGCCAAGATTTACCGGGTCTTCTGGCCGAAGACCAGTAGCAGGGCGGAGGTCGAGTTGGCCCAGTTCCAGCATGCCGCGGGGAAGGGCTTGGACCGTCGATTGATCGGTTCCATGATCTTGCGATGCCTTTGCCTGCCTGGCGTCGGAAATGCCGGGGACGGGCGCAAGTACCTAGGGGAGACGATCACCCGGCTCATAGCGGTCCTCCTCCAAACGATGCCAGATCTATGCAGGGAGATCCGTATCGAAGCCGGTCTCGATTATCCGGACCAACTCGACAAACTCAAGGTCGCCGGCGAGCAGGTCACCGAACTCTTGCTAGCCGTCGAAGAGTCCGCCGCTTCGACCGATATTCACATATTTTGCTCGTTGCATGCCTCCGTTCAGAAAGCGATGAACCGCAAAGCTGTCCACGCCGTCCTCGAGCCCTTCCTACCCCGAGGTTTCGCGAAGACCAGAATACACTCCCTCTTTACTCTGCTGGACGAACTCCGGCGGGCTCCCGGTAATCGTCTGAATGACGTCATCCCCAGCTGCCTCCAATTGGTCGATGAGGCCGTCACCGAACTCAATGCCTTTGGGACATTTTACGCGAAACGATATATGGTTCCGCTGTTCCATGTAGCAGGTACCGTCGCGCGGAGGTATTACGAGAATTCCGACGCGACAAAACCAGCGGAGATCGAAGTCACGGAGTATCCCAAAAAGTACCCTCTGCCACTGAGCCGAGTAGCGACCAAGCTAAAATTCCTACTCGTAAACAAAGGCCCGGGACCGGCTCCGCTCGTCGATCTGTCATTCTGTTTCGGCCCCGAGGTGACCCCTTCCGAGGCAACACGTACCTTCACCGACATGGACGTGACTACGTACGACGTTGAAGTGCCGGTGGAGGTCGCGGAGCCGGGCACCTCGCTCTCATACATCGCGACTATTCGATGGAGCAACTACGACGGTTCTGAAGCGAACAGAGGTGAAAGAAGGGATTCTCGACTCGCAGCAACAAAGCATAAATTGGGAGGTGCTGTCCAGGAGAGACCCCTACAGCCTGGACGCCATCGAGGCAGTCGGGAATCGGCCATTTATTGGTAGGACCGCAGATCTGCAGAAGCCTACCAGGCGGTCATCACGCAGAGCATGGGATCCGCCATCGTTCACGGCCAGAAGCGGGTAGGAAAGACGTCGTTGGCAAACGAACTCATCAAGGAGGCTAAGTCGACAGAACCAGACATCGAGGCCGTTTACCTCGACGGCAATTATACCCAACCCTCCGCCATTGGCACTATCCAGAGCCTGGGAAGTGAAATCTTGCAGGAAGCTGAAGCGGCTGAGCCGGCACGGTGAGCGGCTGGAGACGCCGGCATTTACGGAATCGCTAACTCCGTTCGTCGGGCAATTCCTGGACGACCTACTTGACCTGGAACCGAATAAGAGATTCCTCATCGTGCTAGACGAGTTCGACGGCCTTCCGGTTGAAGTGTACAAGAGAGGGCCGATTGAAAACACCTTTTCTGCAGTTAGGAGCACCAGCAACAAGCCGAGGGTCGGGTTGGTTATCGTCGGAGGGGAGAACATCGGTCACATCCTTGCGTCCGGGTCGCAGCTTAACAAGTGGACCGTCCTCACTTTGGATTACTTCGACAAGCAACAGCATTGGAACGACTTCATCGAACTAATCCGGAAGCCCGTCGCTCCTCACATCGAGTACTCGAACGACTCCGTCGAGGAAATATATCGCTGGACAGACGGCAACCCCTACTTCACGAACATTATCTGCCGGGAGATATACCAGAATTGCACGCTCAACAAGGACGGGTGGCTATCGCGTAGCGAGGTTACGGATGCAGTGAGCCGAAAAAGCGAATCGATTGACGTCAATACGTTTCATCACTTTTGGGAAGATAGAATAGAAAAGGGCGTTTATGTTGAAGAACTTTCGATCCGCCGCAGGAGTACCTTCTTTCGCTGGCGAATGTTCTGCAACGAGAAGAGCGTTGTACGCTGGAGCGGCTTCGAGGAACCACTTCTCAACCCTCTTGGTTACGACTCCATCGCGCAAGAATTGAAGCAATTTGTGGAACGCCGAGTACTGACGTGAGCAATACGTAGGTGCCAAGTACAGGACACAA